>NZ_JBIWGA010000010.1:26286-277031 GCF_044763345.1 Streptomyces sp. NPDC096132 | reverse complement strand
GTCCGCGCCCGGGTCCGCGCCCGGGTCCGCGCCCGGGTCCGCGCCCGGGTCCGCGCCCGGGTCCGCGCCCGGGTCCGCGCCCGGGTCCGCGCCCGGGTCCGCGCCCGCGTCCGTGGGCAGCGCCGCATGACGATCCGGGTGCTGATCGCCGACGACCAGGCCATGGTCCGCACCGGCTTCGAGATGATCCTGTCCGCCCAGGACGACATCGAGGTCGTGGCCCAGGCGGCGGACGGCCTGCAGGCGGTCGAACTCGCCGAACGGCACCGGCCCGACGTGGTGCTGATGGACATCCGCATGCCCCGGCTGGACGGCCTGGAGGCGCTGCGCCTGCTGACCCGTCCCGGCCTGGTCGACCCCCCGAAGGTCGTCGTGGCCACGACCTTCGACGACGACGAGTACGTCCACCGCGCCCTGCGCGACGGCGCCTGCGGCTTCCTCCTCAAGGACTCCGGCCCCACGCTGCTGATCGAGGCGATCAGAGCCGCCGCGTCCGGGGAGGCCCTGGTCAGCCCGTCCATCACGCTCCGCCTGCTGCGGGGCCTGCCGGGCGCGGCCGCTCCCGCTCGCCCCCGGGAGCCGCAGGGGCCCGTGCTGTCCTCGCGCGAGACGGACGTGGTGCGGCTGGTGGCCACCGGCCTCACCAACGCGGAGATCGCGGCCGAACTGTCCATCTCCGTGGGCACGGTGAAGACCCACCTGGGCAACGTCCAGGCCAAACTCCCCGCCCGCAACCGCGTCGAGATCGCCGCGTGGGCCTGGCGGTCGGGCATCGTCGACGAGTGAGGCGCGCCGTCACCCGGCGGACCGGGGCGTCGACCGTCCGTAGCCGCGTCGGCGCCGCGACTCAGGCTTCTTCCATGGCTTCGCCGAACTCGCGCAGCACCTTGCTGTGATGGTTGCGGGCGAGCTGGTGTCCGACGGCCAGGACGAGTGCCACCGGCCATTCGAGGATGTCGACGGCGGCCAGGACGGCCACGCCGGCGAGGAAGGCGAGGTGGTCGGCCGGGGGGAGCTCGAGGCGTGTGCCGCAGACGTCCAGCGTGACGGTGTTGTGCGCGATGGCCTGCTCGGCCGCCGCGCCGGCCGATGCGGTATTCGTGCCCGACCCGCCCGTTGACGCGGTCGTGGTCGCCGTCGGTTCCATCGCCGCTCACCTACCCCTGGCGATGCGTTTTGCCATGTTTTGTTCCCTGTCAAGCATATCCACGGCGCGCGGGCCGTGCAGGGAGGGCCTCAGCCCGCGGACGGGGGCGGTTGGTGCGAGGGCGGTGACGGGGGCTGGGCCGGCGGGTACGGCTGCGCGGCCGGCGGATAGGGCTGCGCGGCCGACGGGTACGGCTGCGCGGCCGACGGGTACGGCTGGGGGACCTGGCCGGTCGGCCACGACTGGGGCGGATGGGTCGGGCCGGGGCCGGCGACGGCCGGGCGGCGGGTGCCGAGGGCGGTGAGCACGGTCGCGCCGAGGGTCAGCAGACAGGCGCAGAGCAGCAGGTAGAAGCCGGGGCCGAAGGTCGTGGACCGGCTGTCCGTGTCCCACTGGGTGTCGCTGACCGCGGACATGGCCACCGTCATCGTCGTACCGAACAGCAGCACCGCTCCGGCGACACCGAGCGCCCGCACCGCCGGGAGCCGACGGCCGGCGCCGGACAGGAGGAGGACGGCCGCGACGACCGCGACGAGGCTGCCGACGAGCAGCGGGATCCCGTCCAACTGCGTGACCGAGTGCGCCTTCTCGCCCGGAATCGTGGTGGTGAAGGACCACGCCTTCGCGACCGCCTTGTAGGCCTCCTTCTTGTCGCCGTCGAGGTACTCCTTCGACTCGTCCAGCGCGACGAACGACCCACCGACCGTGAGGGCGGCGCCGAGGAGCAGCAGCGCGCCGGACACCCGGTCGGAGACCGTACCGGGGTCGGTCGGCGGGCCGGGCGGTCTGCCGTAGCCGGTCGGCGGTATGGCCGGGTACGGGGAGTGGCCCCCCTGCTGCGGGGGCGGAGCCGGCCAGCCGGACGCGGCTGCCGCCGTCTGGGGCGCGGGGGCGGGCTGCCCTGTGTACGGGCCGGGTTGTGTCGGTTCCGTCATCTTCCGATGGTAGTCAACCTCTCGGCCGTGAACGACCGAGCTTGTGCGGCTCGGCTGGTGTTCACACCTTGTCGCGTTCCCGACTGCCCCCTACGACGGGACGGTCACGGGTCGCATCTCGCCACCCCGGGGCGTTATGTGCTTGGGGTGGGGACGGGCATGTTGACGAATGCCCACGCCGAGCGTGCGCGGGTGCGCACGTTGACCCCGGCGACGTGGTCTGCGGGCCCAGCGAGGCCGCACCGACGACAGCAGAAGGTGTCCCGGGTGGGCCGGTTGGCCCGCTCGGTGTTCCCGCAGCGCGGACAGCGCTGCGAGGTGTAGGCCGGATCCACCTCAAGAAACGGCACCCCGGCCCGGCGGGCCTTGTACTGCAGGTGCTGCCCCAGCTGATGGAACGGCCAGGAGGAGATCTTGTCCCGCTGGTCGCGTCGAAGCCGTACCCGGTCCCTGATCCCGCCGAGTTTCTCGACGGCGATCCCCCGACCGGTGCGTTGGGCGACGGACACGATCTCCTTGGCGATTTTGTGGTTCACGTGGGTGGCATGACGTGTTTCCTTCCCCGAGCGGCGGGCGAGGCGCCGGACCGATGAGCGGGTGCCCTTGACCTGGAGTTCGGTGCGCTTCTTGGCGTGCCAGCGGCGGTACCGGGTGAGGCGGCGTCCTTGATGGTTGGTGCCGTCGGAGGTGGTGGCGAGGTTGACGATGCCCCGGTCCACCCCGATGCAGCCCACCGGCTCCCGCACCGCCACATCCGGCACCTCACACGTTGCGAGGAGGTACCACTTGCCCTCGACCTGGACCAGGTCGCTCTCGCCGCGCCGGTACTCGACCAGGGTCTTGAGCTGGTCGGGGTGCCCGGTGTAGCGCACGTTCTTCATGCGGCCGTCGACTGTCCAGATCGACACCGTCCGGGCGTCCGTCTGCCATGACAGGCACCGGTCGTCGAACGGCTGGGCGGCCTCCGGCCGGAACGCGACCGGCCCCCCGGTCGCGTTGCGCCACCGCTTCGAACCGACCTTCCCCAGGTTCCCGGCCTTCAGGTTGGCGCGCAGGGTGGTGTAGGCGTCCACGGCCTTCTTCACTGCCCGCACCGCCGGCTGCGCCGACAACCCGAACATGGCCTTCACATCGCCGTACACCAGCTTCTGCAAGGCGTCCCGGCCGTAGGTCTTCTCCTTAAAGGCGATCTTCGCGGCGTAGGTGGCGGCCCTGTTGCATGCGCGCAGGGTCGCCTCAAGCGCCGACGCCTGCTCCGGCGTCGGCAGCAGCTTCACCCGCACCACCGACCTCACAACCCCGGACCGTAAACCCCCACATCACACGAATACACCCCCTCGGATATCAGTCCACCGAACGGGTGATGCAGCTCGCGCGTGCGTTCGCGCGGCGTTGCCCGGCTTCGCCGGGTGGCGCTGCCGGAGCTCCGCTCGGTGAAACAAGGCTGCGGCAATGCTCCGCATGGCAGAGACGGGAGTCGATTCCTCCCAGGCGTGAATGCCCGGGCTCCTCGACAGAATCAGGTGAACTGCGCGCTTTGGTAAGTGAGTTGAATGCCCGCGAGTACAGCGCGCCCACTTCTCGCACACAACGGCACATTGGTCTCGCCGTACCGTTCCCAGAGACTGAGCGGGAGTGAGTCCTGTTGTCAGGACTCTTGCTCAGCCGCGTGCTCCGAACGGTGAGGGGCTGCTGCCTGCGTCGGGCGTGGTGCAGCAGCCGGGTCGGCGCGTGCCGGATCTGGGCGTCCCGCTGCCGCGAACTGCCCGACAGGTCGTAGGAGAAGCGCTGGGGTTCGCCGACGGGGTTGCCGTGGGTGTCCAGGTACCAGGCGGCGAGGTGGTCGTCGTTCATGTCTCTCTACTCGGCGTCGGCGACCACGTCCGCCACGACGCCCAGCGCGTCGTACCGGAGGAACTCGTCCCGCAGCTCGGCCGCGCGCTTGCGGTGTCCGGGCTCCGCGAGGACGGTGCGTACGGCGTCGAGCACCGCTTCCCGCGACGGCGTCCCGGTGCGCAGGTCGATACCCGTGCCGCTCCACGCGACCCGCGCCGCGATCTCCGGCTTGTCCTCTCCGGCGCCGCCCACGACGAGCGGTACGCCGTGCCGCAGGGCCGTGTGCACACCCCCGTACCCGCCGTTGGTGACCAGGACGGACGCCTGCGCCAGGAGGTCGTCGAAGGGTACGTAGCCGCCGACCCGCACGTTCGGCGGTACGGCCCCGAGCTCGGCCGGGCCGTCCGCGCGCGCCGTCACCGCCACGACCAGGACGTCCTCGCCGGCCAGGGCGTCGACGGTGGGCCGGACCAGCTGGGTGAGGTCGTCGTTGGCGAACGAGCCCTGGGTGACCACGACGACCGGCCGGGTCTCGTGCTCCAGGTCCGCCCACCAGTCGGGCAGCGGCCGGTCCTGGTGCGATGCGGCGGGCAGCGGGCCGGCGAACCGGTAGCCGGCCGGCGCGTCGCCGCGCGGGTACTCGAAGCCGGGCACGGTGAGCTGGAGGTAGTGGTCCGGCACGGTGACCATGCAGTCGAGGACGAAGCCGGGCAGTTCGGTGCCGCTCTCCCCGAAGTTCTCCTCCAGATGCCGCTGGGTGCTCGCGAACAACTCCCGGACCTTCGCGTTCATCGCCCGGTGCTGCGCCTGGGCGTCCTCCCCGGTGACGGGCGGCATCGCCAGGCCGAGCGGCGGGGCGTCCTCGCTGAGCAGGGTCGGCAGGGTGATCCCCAGGCCGACCGTGACCGGGCGGTGCCCGGGGGCGGCGGACAGGGCGAGGGCGGTCGAACCGAGGAAGAGCGGGTCGCTGATCACGACCGACGCGGGGAAGCGGGACAGCAGGGTGCGCAGCGCGCGGTACTGGGCCGCGGTCGGGTCGCCGAAGATGTACTTCATGTCGTACTCGAGCTGTGCGGGGCCCTGCGGTATCGCGGCGCGCTCGGGGAAGTAGACGTCCAGCTTCCGGTCGTCGAAGTCCGCGGCCGGCGGCAGCGACACATGGCGGGCCCCCGTGGCGCGCACGTCGTCGGCGAACCGGGCGCCGGTCAGCACCGTGACCTCGTGTCCGCGCCGCACCAGGTCGGCGGCGATGGTGAGGACGGGCTGCACATGGCCGTGGAACGGCGTGGCGGCGGCGATGACTTGGGCCACGGGGGACTCCCTGCGATCGATGGGTCCGCCGGGTTGCGGCGGGCGATGCCACGGGATCGTAGGAACGCGGTGTGTAGAAGTTGTTGGGCACAGTTTCCGCACTCCGCGCGCCGGGTTCCCGTGGCAGGGCCCGCCCCGTGCCGTCAGGAGAACAGCAGGCGCCAGGTCAGCGGTCCGGGGGTGCCGTCGGCGTCGCCGCGCAGTTCCTTGCGGGACTTCTGGAAGTCCCGCACGTTCAGCCGGTCCGCCTCGCCCCACGTCTTGCTCGGACCGACCTTGTAGTGGTCGCCGAAGCCGCGCTTGACCAGCTGCTTGCCGAGCTGGAGGACGTGCGCGTTGGTGGCGCCGGCCACGAAGTACTTGCGCCCCGGGAACGCGGGCACGGTCGGCTTGGCGGGGGTGGTCGTCTGCGGGGTGTCGTCGTCGCCCAGGTCCAGGTCGGCCTTCGCGTACTTGAGAATCCTGGCGAAGTCGATCGCGCCGGGGTCGCCGTGCACGTTCTCGGGCACGTGCATGTGCCCGCAGACCCCCTTGAAGTCCGTCCACCGCGCGGCCGTCATCCGCTGGCCGCCGCCGCTGCCGTACGACGACGGGTACGCGGGCCACGACTTCGGGCCGGACAGCGGCACACCGTGCTCCTCGTGCATCCAGGACAGGAAGCGGGCGACGCCGTGCAGCGCCCAGTCGGGGGCGTCCGGCCAGTAGACGTGCGCCGTGCCCGCGGCCTTCCACTTCGCGTGGGTCTTCGGGTCGCAGGTGCCGACCAGCTCGACCTGGCACACGTTCAGGGTGTTCGTCTCGACGCCGCCGCGCAGGTTGACCAGCGCCCTGGAGGAGGTCTCGATGTCGAAGTGCTGGTACCACTTCAGCTTCTTGGCGGCGAGGTCGGGGACCGCCGTCAGGTTCGGCGCGGTGGAGCCGCCGTCGTACCCGGGCAGGGTGGGGCCCTCCGTGGTGTGCAGGACGACGACGTCGACCTGCATCGGGTCACCGCCGAAGTCGTCCTGGTACCAGTTCGCCCGGCTCGCGCCGGGGTAACGCTGAGGTCCTGTCTTGGTGCTCATCACGGACTCCTGGGGATATGGGTCCTCGCGCGTGTGGCGGCGAGGTGGTGTGAGGTGGAGTGACGAGAAGGTCGGTGCCCTCGGCTCAGGGGGAACCGTGGCTTCGGGCGTGGGCCACGGCCGCGGCGGGGCCCGCGGCCCGCAGATGCCGGGCCAGGCGCGCCGGGTCGGCATCGTCACGGCCCGCCAGCTCGCGGGCGAGCGCGGCGTGCCGAAGTTGTCGGGAGGACGGCGTCTGGGTGCTCAGCACCACGTCACGGGGCAGCTCGGGCAACCGGTAGCGGCCGGTGCCGGCCGTGGCGGGTTCCGGGTCCCAGACCAGGATCCGGGCGGTCACGGCCGCGTCGATCAGCGGCAGCAGGTGGTCCGGCTCCAGGCCCTGTGCGTCGGCGAGCAGTCCGAGGTCCAGCCATTCGCCGTCGGCGGCGGCGTAGGTGAGCATGGTCCGCACCGGATCGGGCAGCTCGACCAGGCGCGCGTGCAGGATGCCCCGTACCGCCGCCGGTACCTGCGCGTCCGGCCCGAAGCGCCGGGCGGGCGGCAGCTTGAGCAGCTCGGCCAGGGCGAACGGGTGTCCCTCGCACCGCCGGTGCAGCGCCGCCGCCTTCTCGCGGGTGGCGTCCTCGCCGCGAGCCGCGAGCAGCTCGGCCACGTCGTCGGCGGTCAGGGGGTCCAGGGTCAGCCAGGTCGCGCCGATCAGGGCCAGTTCCGCGAGCAGCATGCTGGACGCCGGGCTGTCGCCGTTGCGCAGCGTGCACACGAACATGACCGGGGCTTCCCGCAGCACCTTGGCGAGCCGCCGCAGCAGGCGGTGGAAGCCCTGCGGCGCCTGGTCGAGGTCGTCGACGACGACCAGCGTGGGGGCCTGCGTGAGCTCATGGACGACGGTGCCGAGCGGGTCCTTCTGCGCCACCTCGTCCTCGGCGGAGTCCTTGCCGTCCTGCCGCAGCGCGTCCAGCAGCTGGACGGTGGGGCAGGTCTGGGTGATCCCCCGGTTCCCGCTGAGCGCCTGGCCGGCCCTGGTGCGGGCGACGGTGAACCCGGCCGCCGCGGCCCGCGCGGACAGCTCCTCCAGCAGCCGGGTCTTGCCGGATCCCTGCTCTCCGTTGATCACGGCCCAGTGGGGGCGGCCCGCCGCCGAGGCCGCCAGCAGGGCGCCCAGCTGCTTGGTCGCCTCGCGCCGGCCCACGAAGGGGGTGCCGGCGGCGGGGCCGGGGTCCGGGTGCGCACACGTGGTGGTGAAGTCGGGGCCCTGGGCGAGCGGTGTGACGGGGACGGCCGTGGCGGGGTCGGCCGGGTGGGAGGTGCCGAGCACGACGACGTCGTGCCGCAGGATCGCGGTGTGCAGGTCCCGCAGCTGGGGGCTGGGGTCCAGGCCGAGTTCCGTGGCCAGCATGTCGCGGTACCGCTCGTACTGCCGGAGCGCCTCGACCGGCCGTCCGGCCGTGTACAGCGCGCGCATCAGCAGCGCCCAGGACGTCTCGCGGAGCGGGGCCTTGACGACGAGGCCCTCGGCGACGGCGATCGCCGGTTCCGTCTCGCCCTGCTGGACGAGGATCGCGGCCTGCAGTTCCTTGGCGTCCTGGAGGGCGCCGTCGAGCCGGGTGCGCTCGCGTATCGCGAAGGCGTGCTCGCCGGCCTCGGCGAGGGCCTCGCCGCGCCACAGCCCGAGCGCCGCGTCGATCTCCTGCCGGGCGGCGGGCAACTGGCGGTTGCGCAGGGCGTCACGGGCCCTGCTGACGGATTCCTCGAAGAGCGTGGTGTCCCGTGCCGAGCCGGGCACCTTCAGGGCGTAGCCGGCCGGGCCGCTGACCAGCATGGTGGACCGGCCCTGCCGGACCGGGTCGAGGACCGCGCGCAGCCGGCTGATGTGGGCGCGTACGGAGGAGGCGGCTCCCGTCGGCCGGTCGGTCGGCCACAGGTCGCGGCAGAGGGTGTCCTGCGAGACGGGGCGGCCGTCCTCGATGAGCAGCCGGACGAGCAGCAGCCGGCGCTGCCGGGGCCCCAGTTCGAGGGAAACGTTGCCTTTCAGTACTTCGACAGGGCCGAGGACGCCGAACCGCATCTCCTGTCCGTGACGTGAGTTCATCGGGTGGGCCCTCCTGGGCGGCGCTGGGTGTGAAGGGGCCTCGCCGAACGCGGCATCGGGGCATGCAGGGTACGCGATGGATTCTGTCAAGAAGTCAACCAACGCTGCGTTGCTCGGCTGTTGTCTGTGTGTTGTTCGCGACGGCGCCGGCTTCCGGCGGCTCGTTCCACCAGGGACTGCCGGCGACCGCGATCGCCGTGAAAAGCAGCAGTGCGAGGACGCCGAACAGAAATGCCCTGTTGTGTCGCCCGGGCGTGGAAACCGTCACGATGGCCCCTTGAGAACTTCTTCCTCTGCTGCATTCCGCGGCTGTCGATCAGCACGGTTGAATTCTCGAAGGGCGGGCGCCGCGGCACATCGGCTCGGAATCTGATCCGCGCGCAGCACATCTGCAACCAGAGTTAGAGACCGGGACTACGACCGTAGTCGTAGTCCTGCGGAGAGCGCAGGTCAAGGCCTATCTCAGCCATCTTCTTGAAGGGGAGTCAATTGTCAGCAACGTGTGGACAATAACTGTGCAACAAGCCGGAGTCGCCTGCTTTCCGCGCCGCTGTACGATCCTCACTCCTCACATCGATGCAGACTTTCCCATCCAGAAGGAACTCATGCGTAAATTGACGTCGGCCGTCGCCAGCGCCGTGATGGCATTCGCCGGAATGGCCGGGATGATGAGCACCCCCGCGCAGGCTGCGGACGAGCTGGAATACGTGGCTCTGGGGGATTCGTACGCATCCGGGGTCGGCGCGGGTTACTACGACAGCTCCAGCGGCGACTGCAAGCGCAGCCAGGTCAACTACCCCACCCTGTGGGCGGCCACGCACGCGGACTTCAAGCTGAAGGACGTCTCCTGCAGCGGCGCGACCATCGCGGACGTGCGCGCCAACCAGCTGTCCGCCCTGAGCGCCGAGACCGCCCTGGTCACGCTCACGGTGGGCGGCAACGACGCCCAGTTCGCCAGCGTGGTCGAGGCGTGCCTCACCCAGAGCGACAGCTACTGCAAGACGGCCACCGACTGGATGTCGTACTACGCGAAGAACCAACTCGTCGACGAACTCGCCAGTCTCTACAAGGACATCAGGGCCAAGGCCCCGGGCGCCGCGTTCGTCGTCCTCGGCTACCCCCAGCCCGTCGCCGCGACCGGCTCCTGCGGCGCCATCGACCTCAGCTCCGCCAAGCGCACCGCCATGAACGCGATGGCCGACGCGCTGGCCGAGGGCGCCAAGGCCGCGGCGGCCAAGGAGCCGACCTACTTCGTCGACATGCGCGACACGTTCAAGGGCCACGAGGCCTGCGGCTCGGACCCGTGGATCAACGGCGTCAACCTCTCCGACCTGTCCTCGACCTTCCACCCCAACCTGTCGGGCTACCTGGGCGGCTACACAGCAAAGCTCAACGAAACCACGGGCTGACCCCGCCCGGGCCACCCGCACACCACCCCCACCTGAAAGCACGTCAGCCAGGTGGGGGGAGGAGCACGGTCCGGAGCCGGGTGTCCCTCCAGGCCGGGTCGACCGTGACGCCCGTCGTGCGTTCCATCAGCGCCAAGGATTCGGCGCAGAGGGTCTCCATGTGAAAGGAGACGTCCGCCGCCCAGGCGGGCACCTCCGGCGGCGGCTCCATCCAGGCCGCGTCCTCCAGTTCGAACGGGTCGAACATGCCGTCCACGTGCCCGTCGACGGCGTACATGACCTGAAAGCAGGCATTGATGTCCCGGTACACGCTGAAGAACTCCCCGCCACCGGCCGACGCGCGTCGGGCCGTCTCCGGCATGCTTCCGTGGTAGCCCCATTCGATGGCGACGACGTGGGTCCCGACGGTGACCACCCGGAGCAGGTCGCGGCGGTGGGCCGCCTGTTCGTCCCTCACCTCGTCGAACGTCATCAGGCGCCACACCCCCGGGTCTCCCCCGAACGCCCGGATCACCTCGTCCTCGGTCCTGCCGGCGATCACGGAGAAGGTGAAGGCGTCCCACTCGTTCCCATCGGCCCACGCGTACCGGGCAACGAGGTCCTCCCACACCACGGCGTCCCCTTGGGCTGAGCGTGTCCTGTCGTCGTGGCGTCGCACTCTACAGAGCGGTCGGTACGGCGGCTTCCAAGGCACCGGGCCCCCAACGGCGTGAGCCGCCCCGAGCGGCTACCGTCCCGGTAAGCGGGCGGATCGGCGGTGACGACGTGGAGGGGCTGGTGAGGGCTGTGCGGCGGTTCGATGCGATGCCGGGCACGGGCGGGGACGCGGGGGCGGGGGCAGGAGCGGAATCGGC
This sequence comes from Streptomyces sp. NPDC096132, assembly GCF_044763345.1. Taxonomy (NCBI): domain Bacteria; kingdom Bacillati; phylum Actinomycetota; class Actinomycetes; order Kitasatosporales; family Streptomycetaceae; genus Streptomyces; species Streptomyces sp. NPDC096132. The sequence goes on along the minus strand of NZ_JBIWGA010000010.1, from coordinate 266,386 downwards.
GCCGGTTCTGGATCTCGGGCGGGCGTTGGGCGTCGTCACGGAGCTGGCCGCCTGGGCGGCGGAGGTGATTCGGCGGGGTGGCGGTCCGACCGTGGACGTGCGGGAGAAGGCGGGGCCCGCGGACATCGTGACGGCGACCGACATGGCGGTGGAGTCGCACGTCCGGGAGGTGCTCGGGCGGGCCTTTCCCGGGCACGGGATCGTGGGGGAGGAGTACGGCGAGACGGAGGGCGACCCGGACGCCCCGCACTGGGTGATCGACCCGGTCGACGGCACCACCAACTTCGCCCACGGTCTGGGCTGGTGCTCCTTCTCGCTGGGCCTGGCCGCCCCCGACGGCACGCCGCTGCTCGGCGTGGTGGCGGATCCGTGGCGCGGCGAGACCTTCACCGCGGTCCGAGGCGGCGGCGCCCGCCTCAACGGCACCCCCGTCCGGGCCTCCGGCCACACCACCCTCACCGGCCATGTCTTCCTCACCGAGTGGGCGGCCCACGCCCACTGGCCCGGCATGGACGCCCTGCTCGCGGAACTCGCCGACCGGCACTGCACGGTGCGGGTCATGGGCTCCACGGCCCTGTCCCTGGTCCAGGTGGCCGCGGGCCGGGCGACGGCGGCCGCGATCGGCGAGTTCCACCCGGTCGACGGCCTCCCGGCGCTGCTGATCGCACGTGAGGCGGGCGCGGTGGCCCTGCCCGAACTCCCCGCCTACGACGAGCCGCTGCTGCTGTCGGCACCCGGCGTGGCCGAGGAGACGGCGGCACTGTGGCGGGCGAGCCGAAGCACGTCGTGAGGGGACCTGAGGTCGCGGCTCGTCGTAGATTCGGGCGGAAGGGCCGTCTCGTCGGCCCAACAGGGCATCACCGGCAGGGAGTTGAGCGTGGGCGCACAGGAACAGGAAGTAGAGGACGCGCAGGGCGTACCGGACACGGCCGCGAGGCTGCGGGCGATCAGTGACGAGCTGGCGGAGCGTTTCTACGAGCGGGCCGACGTGGTGCGGACGCTGGTGATCACGCTGCTGGCCGGACAGCACTCGCTGGTGCTCGGCCCGCCCGGCACGGCGAAGTCCGAGCTGGCCCGCGAGCTCACGGGCAGGATCGAGGGGGCGTCCTACTGGGAGATCCTCCTGTCGAAGTTCACCGCGCCGACGAGGATGTTCGGTCCCATCGACGTCGCCGCGCTGGCCCGGGGCGAGTACCGCCAGGTCTACGACGGCCGCGCCACGACCGCGCACGTCGCGTTCATCGACGAGATCTTCAAGTGCTCCACGGCGGCGCTGAACGAGACGCTCGGGTTCCTCAACGAGCGGATCTACCACCCCGAGAACGGCGGCGAGCCGATCCGCTGCCCCCTGATCGGCGCCATCACCGCGAGCAACGAACTGCCCGGCGAGGAGGACGCGGCCGCCGTCTACGACCGGCTGCTGGTGCGCCTCGAGGTCGGCTACCTGGAGGACCCGTCGAACTTCGCCGCGCTGGTCCGCTCCGCCGTCAGCCGCCCGGAACCGCCGACACGGACCACCGTCGAACTGACCGCGCTGCGGCACGCCGTGACCGAAGCCGTCCCGGCCGTGGACGTCCCGGACCTGATCGTGGACGCCGTGTGCACACTGCGGGCCGCCCTGCGCCGCAAGGAACTCGTCGCCTCCGACCGCCGCTGGCGGCAGGCGGTGGGCCTGCTCCAGGCGTCCGCGTACCTCGACGGCCGTCCGGCGGTCGCCGAGACCGACCTGTCGGTGCTGACCCACGTGCTGTGGGACTCCCCCGCCGACCGCCCGACCGTCGAGCGCGAGGTGCTGCACCTGGTCAACCCCGACGCCAAGGAGGCGCTCGACCTGGCCGACACCATCGACGAGCTGGAGGCCCAGCTCGACGCCATGGCCGGGCAGTCCCGCGAGGCGCTGAGCGAGTGGGTCATCAAGAAGGCCCACAACAAACTCGCCCTGGCGGGCAAACGGCTGGAGAAGCTCCGCGAGGAGGCGGCGGGAGCCGGCCGCTCCACCGTCGCCATCGACCGGGTCACCGGCCGCCAGCGCGCGGTCCGCGCCCGCGTCCTCACCGAGGCCCTCGGCGTGGACGCGAGCACGGTGCAGGCCCAGCTCTGAGCACAGGGGAGTCCGGACCATGAGCGGGAGTCCGAGCGGGCCCGGCCGGCACACCACGGCCGTGGTGACGGACCGCTTCGACCGGATCACCTGGCGCGACACCTACGAGCAGTCGGCCGCCCTGCGCGAGCTGGCCGAGGAGCTGAACGAGCGTTACGGCGCCCACCACCAGGGCGATCACACCACCGACCTCCTGACCGACGCCTTCCTGGCCGCCTACAAGGTCGCACCGCGGCTGCGCGAGCGCGCGGAGATGAGCCCCTCCCGGCTGGTCAACCACCAGGTCGTCACCGCACTGGTGGAGTCACCGGAGTTCGCGGAGCTGCACCGGGAGACGGCCGGCGACCCCTACGCCGCCGCCATGGCCGTACTCGCCCTGGCCACCGCGCTGCGCCGGATGCTGGAGCACTCCCGTCAGGCCCAGCACCGGTCCGAGCAGGCGGAGCGGGCCGGCCAGGACGCCGAGGCGCTCCGGAAGGCCGCCGACGCCGTACACCAGGCCGCCGAGCCTGCCGAGGCCACCGCGCGGCAGGCCGCCCAGGAGGCCGCGCAGGCCCTCGCGGCGGCCGCCCCCGGTGTCCGCGTCGCCGCGCGGAGCGCCGCGATGAAGGCCGCCGAGGCCGTACGGGAGGAGGCGGCGCTGATGCGGGCCTGGGGCGTCGGCCCCGGCGAGCTGGAACGGATGCCGTTCGACCAGCGCGCCCGGCTCGCCGAGCGGCTGCGCTCCGGCCGTCTCGCCCAGTGGGCCGAGCTGATCGGCCGGTTCCGGCGGATGGCCGGCGGTGAACGCGCCCGCAAGGTGGAGAACCCCGCGGGCGAGCTGGTCGGCGTCACGCTCGGCGACGACCTCTCCCGCGTCATCCCCTCCGAGCTCGCGGGCCTCGGCCTGCCCGAACTGCGTGCGGTGTTCGCCGCGCGCTACGCCGCCGGGGAGCTGATGCTCTACGACAGCCAGGGCGAGCAGGCCACCGGCCGGGGCGCCGTCATCGCGTGCGTCGACACCTCGCACTCCATGTACGAGGCAGGGCCCGGCGGGGTCACCCGGGAGGCGTGGGCCAAGGCGTGCGCCCTGGCGCTGCTGGACCAGGCCCGGCACGCGGGGCGTGACTTCGTCGGCATCCTGTTCTCCGCCGCCGACAAGCTCCGCGTCTTCCGCTTCCCGGCCGACCGGCCCGCCGGCATCGCCCGGACCCTCGACTTCGCGGAGACCTTCCTCGGCGGCGGCACCGACTACCAGCGCCCGCTGGCCGCGGCCGCCGAACTGCTGGAGGAGGAGTTCAACGACGCCTCCCGCATGCGCGGCGACATCGTGATGCTCACCGACGACGACTGCGGCGTCACCGAGGAATGGATGCGCGGTTGGAACGAGGCCAAGCACCGGCTGGGCTTCCGCGTCTTCGGCGTCGCCGTCGGCACCCCGCGCGCCGCCGAGGCCGGCTCGGTCCTGGAGGCCCTGTGCGACAACCTCCGCTCCGTCGAGGACCTCACCGACGTCCACGCCGCGGCCGACCTCTTCCGCGTGATCTGACCCGGCCCGCTCACACCGGAACCGCGACCCGTCATCGACCCAGGCGCGTGACGAGGGTGTGGCAGTCCGCGACCAGTCGACCGGTCGTCTCGTCGATCAGGGCGAACGGCTGGAGGCCCAGGGTGATGCCGGCCAGCCAGCCGGTCAGATCCTCGGCGATCACCTGGCCTCCGGGACTGCCCTCGAACGCGGGAATCAGGGCGAGGAGCATCCGCGCCCAGTCGGCTCCGTACACACGGAACTCGTAGCGCATGGACATCACCTGGGCCCGGGAGGCCGCGGCGAACAGGTAGTGCGCCTCGCGGCCCAGGAGACCGGCCGTCGGGGCGGCGGCGGGGTCCGGATCGTGCAGGAGGGCGACGGTGAGTTCGGCCAGCAGCGTCGCCACGGCGGGTGCGGTCTGCGTCGTGCAGCGCAGTGAGGGGACCACGGTCGTGGCCCGGTCCGCCGGGTCGAACGCGAGGTCCCGCAGCACCGACGGCACTCTGTCGTCACCGAGGATGCCCGCGGCGGCGGTCAGGGCGGCGGAGAAGGACATCGACGGCGGCCTGCCCCCCTGCCCGGCGTCCCGCTTCCCGGTGCTCTGTCCGGTCAGGGACTCCCACACCCGGGTGGCCTCGGTGGCGGCGGCGGGATCGGTTTCGCGGCCCTCCCGGATGAGCTCCGCGCCCTCGTCCGTACGGTCCGCGGCACGCAGACCGAGTCCGTGGCGGGTGAGGGCGGCGGCCAGATGGGCCAGGTCCTGGGGGGCGTTCGGCAGGGCCATGACCCTCGCGCTGTGCACCTCCGTCGCACCGGCCGCGAGGGCGATCTCGGGCCGCCCTTGTTCGGTGTGCACCCGTGCGGCGATGCCGGCGGCCCCGCGCAGATACCGTCCGTGCATGAAGGACTCCGCGGGAGGGCCGCTGTTGATCGCTTCGGCCTTGGAGAGGTAGTACCGGACGGCCCAGTCCGCCGAGCAGACGGCGAGGTCCCGGTCGCCGTAGCCGTACAGCACGTCCGCGTTCAGGGCCAGCACCCGGGCGAGGTCCAGGTTCAACGGGTGGGTGAGGTCGTCGGCGCCGAGCTCCAGGTAGGCCGTGACCGCCTGGTCCGACTCGATGACGGCGGACACCCCGCGCCCCAGACTGCTCAGCACCAGTGCCGTGCGGGCGTGGACGTCGGCGATGAGCGGCAGCATGTCGGGTTCGCCGAGCTCGTGCAGTTCCTCGTAGACGCCCGTGCACTCCGTGAGCGCCTCGAGCGCCTGGTCCGGTTGCTCCGCACTGGTGAGCGTCGAGCCCAGGCCGTACAGCAGGCTGCCGAGCGCCCGCTTGGCCTCCAGGTCCCCCGGGTTCCGCTCGAGCTCTACGTACATCAGCCGCCGGGCCTCCTGCTGCAGCGGCGCCGCCTCGGCGGACAGTCCCCTGAGCATCAGCACCTGCGCCTCGGAGAACAGGTCTCCCACCCGTCGGCGAAGATCGGCGGGGGCGGGGTGCCGATCCGGCTCCGGACCTGCTTGTGGTCCTGCTTGTGGTCCTGCTTGTGGTCCCGTTTGTGGTCCCGTTTGTGGTCCGGACGAGCCGGACTTCGCCGAACGACGCCACCTCATGCGCCCGCCCCCTGTCGGATGACCATGCCGGCACGTCCCCGAACCCCACCTCTTTCATCCCCGGCCAACTGGCCGACAAACAAGGTGAGTTGACAGCGTCGAGCCCGGCAGGGGCCTCACTGGTCCGCGTAGCCGATGTCCCCGACGGTCCAGGCGCTCACGTCCTTCAGCGCGACCCGGTACATGCCTCCCGTGTCGGGGATGCCGAAGCTGCCCTGGAGGATCCGGGCGACGTGGAAGTGGAGGTGCGTGGGTCCGTCACCCCGTTCGGGCTGGTGGTGGCCGCCGCCCTGGGGCGGGGTGAACACGGCGGCGAACTCGCTCAGGTCGTCCGAGTCCCGCAGGACTTCGGCGACGCGCTGCTTCCACAGGGCTTCCGGGGCCAGCCGTCCCGTGATGACGGCTCCCGGGATCACGACGGTCAGGGACATCTGGCTGCTGTGCCGCGTCTCCACCATCGCGGCGATCGCGACGAGCAGGTCGTCAGGGTGCGTCATACCGGAAAAGCGTAGTCCGGCGACCGGCGCCCGGGCGTGGTGGGAACCCGGCCGTCACCAGCCCAGCGCATCCTCGTCGGCTCGCGCGTCCCAGCCCTGCGCGACCGGGCGCGCTTCGTGGCAGGTGAATCCGAGCTGGGTCAGCGCCCGGCGCATCTCGCCCACGGTGAAGTCGCGGCGGTTCTGCCTGGTGATCACTTCGCCGACCTGCATGACGGGGTAGACGTGGCGGCCGACGGTCACCGCCAATCCGGTGACGGGTTCGGGCGTGACGCCGCTCATCGACTGCTCCACCTCGCTCTTGATGAGGTCGAACGGGAATCGCGCGATGACACAGCGCATGGTTGCCTCCAGGAATGGGCCGAAGGAAAAACGTACGGAGTGCCGAATCGGCGGACCGGGAAATCAGTTAAATCCGGGACGGCAACGGATTGGGGCCCGCACCCCAAGAGTGCGGGCCCCAGTCACGGGATGTCGCGCCGACGTCAGGCGGGAACGATGTTCTCGGCCTGCGGGCCCTTCTGACCCTGCGTGACGTCGAAGGTAACCTTCTGGCCTTCCTGAAGCTCACGGAAGCCGCTGGTGGCGATGTTCGAGTAGTGGGCGAACACGTCGGCGCCGCCACCGTCCTGCTCGATGAAGCCGAAGCCCTTTTCCGCGTTGAACCACTTCACGGTGCCAGATGCCATAATGAATCTCCCTTGGGGGCAGTGCCGGACTCCGCACTTTACGGATCCGAGTCGCCGCGATGATCAGCCTCTCCGGAAAGATGTCGGAGAGCTCTCCAAAGAAAAATTCTCTGGCAACCAAAACTGCAACTGCTGTCACGCTAACACAGGTCGGATGGAAGCCCCCGCGGGTTTTCGGGATGACCGGAGATTTTCATCCTGTCGGATCCCTTGTTTCTGCACCGGCGGGACTAGATATCCGTACCGTCGTCGTCCAGCTTCCGGCGCAATTCCCGGTTCGCGCGGAGGGCGTGGTCCAGCTGGTCCTCCAGAGCGACGATGCGGCACGCGGCCTCGATGGGGGTGCCCTGGTCGACGAGCTCACGGGCACGAGCGGCGGTGCGCAACTGACGGCGGGAGTAGCGGCGGTGGCCGCCCTCCGAACGCAGGGGAGTGATCAGCTCGGCCTCGCCGACGGCCCGGAGGAAGGCCGGGGTGGTGCCGAGGACGTCGGCGGCGCGCCCCATGGTGTACGCGGGGTAGTCGTCGTCATCGAGGTTCCCGGCGGCGGGGACTTTCTGAGCGGGCATGACACCTTCGTTTCGGGGGCGCGGCGAGGGACCCGGGCGCGGCACCCGTGCGCCGAAGGATTCAGCACCATCTGCCCCGTGCGACAACCCTAACTCCGGCGGGTACGCAGATGTGGTCCCGCCGTGACAGCATTCCGCCGCCGGGGGGAACCAAGGGCACCTCCCGGCGCGGTCACCCGGGTGGCGCGGTCGCTCGGTGAGAAGGCCCGCCGTCGCGCGCGTACGGTGGAACCGAGGCCGGACGGGCATGCCGGCGCAGGCCGTGCCGGCAGCCGCCGCAGGCGACCGCCCGCCGCGAGGCGGTGTTCCGCTCCCACATCAGGAGGGAAGGGCCATGCCCGAGCACAAGGTCGGCACGCGGGAGGAATTCGAGGCAGCCCGACAGGAGTTGCTCGCCGAGGAGAAGGCGCTCACCCGGCGCGGCGACGAACTCGCGCGCAAACGACGGGAGCTTCCCTGGGTGCCGGTCGAGAAGGACTACGGCTTCGAGACCGAGAGCGGGACCAGGTCGCTCGCCGACCTCTTCGACGGGCGTTCCCAACTGCTCGTCTACCACTTCATGTTCGGCCCGCCGTACGAGGCCGGATGCCCGGTCTGTTCCTCGATCGCGGACACCCTCGACCCCAACGCGGTCCACCTCAGGGCCCGCGACGTGACCCTGATCTGCTCCTCGCGGGCGCCGCTCGACAAGCTCCTCGCCTACCGGGAGCGGATGGGCTGGAGCTTCGACTGGGTCTCCACCGTCGGCGGCGACTTCCACCGTGACCTGGGCTTCCTGTACACGGAGGACGAGCTGAAGCCGTTCTTCGAGGGCGGGATCCCGCCCACCGTGAGCCAGATGGCCGAGGCGTGCGGCACGGACGTGCTCGGGTACGTCACCGAGGGGCCGGGGCTGAGCGCCTACGCGCTCGCGGACGGCACCGTCCACCGGACGTACGTCACCACCGCGCGCGGCCTCGAGCTCGCCATGCCCTACTACGGCCTTCTCGACCGGGCGCCGCTGGGCCGCCACGAGGAGGGCGAGGACACCCACTGGCTGCGCCGCCACGACGAGTACGGGACGGCCGATCCTGCGCGTCCCGCGTGACGCCGTCAGCGCCGGTGAGGGCGGTCGTCGCCCGTGTCGGTGCGGGGTCGTGAGCGGAAGGCCCGGCGGTAGGCGTCCGGCGGTACGCCGACCGTGCGGTTGAAGTGGCGGCGCAGGGTCGTGGCGGTGCCCATGCCGGTGGCTGTCGCGATGGCGTCGACGCCGTCGTCGGTGGTCTCCAGCAACTCCTGGGCGCGGCGGATCCGTTGCGTCAGCAGCCATTGCAGCGGAGTGGTCCCGGTCACCGCCCTGAAGTGCCGGCCCAGGTTGCGCGAGCTCATCCGTGCCCGGCGAGCCAGGTCCTCCACGGTGAGCGGCCGGTCGAGGCGTTCGATCGCCCAGGGGAAGAGCGCGGCGAGCGAGTGGTCGTCCCGCGTGGGCACCGGCGCGGCGACGAACTGGGCCTGGCCCCCGGCCCGGTGCGGCGGCACGACCAGGCGGCGTGCGACCGCGTTGGCGACGGACGAGCCGTGGTCGAGCCGGACGAGGTGCAGGCACAGGTCCATAGCGGCGGCCTTGCCGGCGGAGGTGAGCACACTGCCGTTGTCGACGTAGAGCACGTCCGGATCGACCTCCACCCGCGGGTGGCGGGCGGCCAGGACGTCGGTGTGCGCCCAGTGCGTGGTCGCGCGCCTGCCGTCCAGCAGGGCGGCGGCGGCCAGCACGAACGCGCCCGTGCACAGGGAGGCCACGCGCGCACCCGCCTCGTGGGCCGCGCGTACCGCGTCGACGAGTTCGGCGGGCGGGTCCTCGTCGACGTCCGCCCAGCCGGGGACGATCACCGTGTCGGCGTGGGGGAGGCGGTCGAGCCCCTGGTCGGGCTCCAGCCGGAACCGGCCGACCCGCACGGCGTCCGGCCCGCACACCTCGACGTCGTACCAGGGGACGGTCACGCCGACCGGAGCGGAGCCGAACACCTCGTACGCCAGGGACAGTTCGAAGTGCAGCATGCCCTCGGTGAGGGCCAGCGCGACAACAGCCATGTCCGAAATTGTACGGGGTACGTCGTTCCGGACACTCACGGTGGGCCGCCCGCCCTCGCCAGGATGGTCGCAACGGATCGAGCGGATCATTCGAGCACGGGGGAGAACCCATGGGAACGGGACAGACGGTCGCGGTGTACGGCGCGTACGGGCACACCGGTCGCTTCGTGGTGGCCCAGCTGCGCGAGCGCGGGTTCGTCCCGGTTCTCTCGGGCCGTGACGCCGGGAAGCTGCGGGCACTGGCGGCGGCCACCCCGGGAGCGGACATCAGGCCGGCCTCGGTCGACGACCCCGCGTCGCTCGACCGTGCCCTGGACGGCGCGGACGCCGTGATCAACTGTGCCGGGCCCTTCGCCCTGACCGCCGCTCCCGTGATCGAGGCGGCCTTGCGCGCCGGGATCCCGTACGTCGACGTGGCGGCCGAGATCGAGGCCAACCTCGACACGTTCGCGCACTTCGCCGACCGCGCCGGTGCGGCGGGAGCGGTGATCGTCCCCGCGATGGCCTTCTACGGCGGCCTCGGCGACCTGCTGGCCACCGCGGCGATGGGGGACTGGACGACGGCCGACGAGGCGGACATCGCGTACGGACTGAGCAGTTGGCACCCCACTCCCGGGACACGCGTCGCGGGGACGGTCTCCCGGGAGCGGCGGGACGGCCGCCGCGTCCGCTACACGAACGGGCGGCTGGAGTACCACGGCGACGAGCCGACGCTCCTGAAGTGGCCCTTCCCCGACCCGATGGGCACCAGGGAGGTCGTCGGGGAGTTCACGATGGCCGACGTGGTCACGATCCCCAGCCACCTCTCCGTCCCCGAGGTGCGCACCCACATGACGACCGAGGCGGCCAGGGACCTCTCGGCCCCGGACACCCCGGCGCCGGCCGCCGCCGACGAGAACGGGCGGTCCGACCAGACCTTCCTCGTCGACGCCGTCGTACGCTCCGGCGGCACCGAACGGCGCGCCGTGGCGAGCGGCCGGGACATCTACGCCGTCAGCGCGCCGCTCGCGGTGGAGGCGGTCCACCGCATCCTCAACGGCCGGACCCGCACGGTCGGTGTCGCCTCCGCCGGTGAGATGTTCGACGCGGCGGACTTCCTCCGCGCCCTGTCCCCGCACATCCGGCTCACCGGCCCTCGGTGAACAGGTCGATCAGGCCCTGGGCGGTGTTGTGGTCGGAGTCGATCCCGGGCATCTCGCCGCCTTCGAACGTGGCGGCCTCGGCGCTGCGGGGGAACATGGCCTGCTCGTACTCGCTGAGCGCGGCCTCGATGTCGTCGGGGTGCGCGGCGAGGGCCTTGCCGAGTTCCGCGCCGTCGAGCATGGCCAGGTTGGCGCCCTCGCCGTTCGGAGCCTGGAGGTGGGCGGCGTCGCCGAGCAGGGTCACCCCCGGCACCCGCTCCCATCGGAGCCCGACGGGCAGCTCGTAGTGGGGGCGCATGACCGGCGCGGTGTCGCCGTCGGTGATCAGCGCGGTGAGCTCCGGCGCCCAGCCGTCGAACTCCCGCGCTATCCGCGCGGTGGCCTCGGCGGGGTCGCCGAAGTCGATCGCGTCGAACCAGTCCTGCGGCCTGGAGAGGATCACATAGGTGTGCAGGGTGTCGCCGCTCTCCCGGTGGGCGAAGATCTCCTGGCCCGGCGAGGGCGCCATCATCGACCCGCCGCCGACCGCCTTCGCGGCGGCGGGGTGCCGGGTGTCGGCGTCGTACAGGTAGGTCTCGACGAACGAGGTGCCGGCGTACGAGGGGGTGACGTCGGTGAGCAGCGGCCGCACGCGTGACCAGGCGCCGTCCGCGCCGACCAGCAGGCTGGTGACGACGGTGGTGCCGTCGGTGAAGGTCACCTCGTGGCGCCCCTCGCCGAGGGCGCGGGTGCCGGTGACCTTGTGGCCCCAGCGGACGGTGTCGGCCGGGAGCGAGTCGAGCAGGATCCGCCGCAGTTCGGCGCGCTGCACCTCGGGGCGTCCGCCCGTGCCGTCGTCGGCCTTGTCGAGCAGGACGGTCCCGTCCCGGTCGAGGACCCGCATCGCCTGGCGGCCCTCGAGCACGATGGCGTGGAACTCGTTCATCAGACCGGCCGCCCGTACGGCGAGTTGGCCGTTGTAGTCGTGGATGTCGAGCATCCCGCCCTGGGTGCGCGCCGACGGGGAGGACTCGGCCTCGTAGACCGTGGCCGGGATGCCGTGGACGTGCAGGACGCGGGCCAGCGTGAGTCCGCCGAGTCCGGCGCCGATGATCGTGACGGGCGTGCGCATGGTGGCTCCTTCGTGATCGGTGCCGCCCGGTGAGCTCCGGGTCGGCCGTCTCCGAAGGTCCAGGACCCCGCCGACAAGCAGCCGACATCGGGCCGACAGCCCTGACAGATCACCGACACCGCAGATCAGTGCGGGGAACTCCCTCGACCGGCCACCACCCGCGTCAGGCCGTGCCGTTGAGGTTGCCCATCACCTCGTACATCTGCTGCGGGGTCAGCGGGCCGGTGGGCAGGGGGTGGGCGGCTTGTGTGCGCAGGCCGTCCAGCGTGAAGGCGACGCCGCGGCGCCAGATGTCGGGGGCGGGCCCGGCGGCGGCGCGGGCGATCTGCGCGTTGACGCCGAGGACGAGCAGCAGGTCCTCGGGGGTGAAGTCGGGGCGCAGGGCACCGGCCTGCTGGGCGCGTTCGATGACGCGCACGGTGAAGGCGAAGGAGTGCTCGCAGACGGTCATCAGGCGGGTGGCGCCCGGATAGCGGCCGGAGACCACGTCACCGATCGCGGGGTCCGTGGCCTGCAGCTCACAGAGGCGCTCGACGTAGTACGCGAATCCGTCCCAGGCGTCGTCGTACGCCAGGGCCTGTTCGGCGGTCTCGCGGAGGTTGGCCGCCGCGATGTCGGTGACCACCTCGTCGATGAGCGCCTCGCGGCTGCCGAAGAGGTTGTAGAGGGTGCCGTGGCTCACCCCGGCCCGGCGGGCGATCTCCTTCAGGGGGGCCTGGAGGCCGCGTTCGCGGAACAGTTCGGCGGCGGCTGACCGCAGCTTCTCGGCGTTGCGTTGCGCATCGGCCCGCATCCGGCGTTCCTCCCCATGGTGTCCGTCCGGCCCCCATGGTCGCACCCTTCGCCGCAGTCATCTTGACCCCTGGGTCAACTTACGTGTTACGGTCGGGCGGTAAGTCGACCCAAGGGTCAAGTTAACTTCTCGAGCTTCTCGACGGGAGCATCCCCATGTCCAAAGTGATCGCAGTGCTGGGTGCCGGTACCGGACTCGGCGTGTCGCTCGCCCACCGCTTCGGCCGCGAGGGCTTCCGTGTCGCCCTGGTGGCCCGCCGCACGGACCGGCTGGAGGCGCTCGTCGCCGAGCTGGCCGACAAGGGCGTCGAGGCCGCCGCCTTCCCCGCCGACCTCTCCGACCCCGCCCAGGTGCCCGCCCTCGTCGGCGCCATCCGCGCCCGCTTCGGCCGGATCGACGTCGTCGAGTACGGCCCGATCAGCACCGCGGTGTCGTTCACCCCCGCCACCCAGCTGGACGCGGCCACCCTGGAGAAGCTCACCCGGCTGCTCCTGCTGACCCCGGTGGAGGTGTTCCGCACGGTGCTGCCCGAGCTGACCGAGCGCGGCGACGGCGCCCTCCTGCTGACGCTCGGCGCCTCGGCGGCGCATCCGTACCCCCACATGAGCGGCCCCGGCCCGGCGATGGCGGGCGCCCGCAACTACCTGCACACCCTCCACGCCGAACTGGACGGCACCGGCGTCTACGCCGGCACCCTCGTCATCGGCGCCATGATCGCCCGCAGCGAGGGCGCCGACGCCTTCGGCATACCGCGGGACGGGGCGACCGCCGGGACGGTGGAGCTGCCCGGCGGCCTGAAGGTCGACGTCGTCGACCCGGACGACCTCGCCGAGTACTACTGGGACATGTACACCCGGCGCGACCGCGTCGAACAGCTCCACCCCGCCCCCACGGCCCCGGACACCGACACGACCGCCTGATCACCGAGCGGGGCCGACAGACAATCGCCCCTGCCATGGACGAACCCCAGGTCGCTGACCTGGGGTTGGTTCCGTCCGGGGGCTCGGGCCTCGGGGCCTCGGGGCCCGGTCGTGCGGCGGGCTACCTGGGGGGCGGGTCCTGTGGGTCCACGCCTGTCATCGCCGAGGCGTCCCGTGTGCCGCTGGGGCGTTGGGAGCGGCCTCTGCGGCCCGTGTCCCGTCGGCCTTTCTCGTCCCCGCCGGCGTACTCCTCGCCGCGTGCGCTGTCGCTTCGCGCCGTGTCACCCGGTACGGACTTCGTCTCCTCCTTGGACCTGGTCCGTCCCGCTCCCTTTCCGCCGCCGTGCTCGGCGGTGTGGAAGGAGCGGCGGGCGCTCGGGTTGTCCTGCTGCTGTGTCTCGTCCACGTCGGGAGACCAGCCGTGCTGTCCGGTGCCCTGGTGGCGGCTCGGGCCCTGACCGTGCGGTGGCTCGGACGCGCGTGATTTCTTCGCCATGGGCGATCTTCCTGTTCGAGAGGGCGACGCCTGCGCGGCGCCGGTGGGGAGTGTCCTTCGGGTGCGTCGGGTGCGTCGGGTGCGTCGGGTGCGTCGGGTGCGTCGGGTGCGTCGGGTGCGTCGGATGCGTCGGGTGCACGGTGCACCCGCGCGCGTTGCGCCTGTTCGCGCTGATCGGGGCCTGTCTCGGCCGTGGGTGCCGAGTGCCCTGCGCGACGCCCGATACACGCCATACATGCGGGTATGTGGTCTTCGGGGTGCCGCGCGACTCGCGGCACCGACGACGGCGTACCCGTCCCGGGCGGTGTTACGGGAGTCGGGCGACGGGTACCGCGGACAGGGCGTCGGACGCCGTCGGCGCGGGCTGGGAGGCAGGGTGTGGACGCTTCGGTGGAACGGATCGAACGGCCGTGGGGCACTCGGACGCCGTACGACGCGCACGAGCCGTGGCCCGTGCGCGTGGACACGTATCTCGAGCCGGGTGTCGAACCGAGCCGGGTGCAGCGCTGGGTGCAGACCGCGTCGATCCTCCATTCCGACGGGGACGCGATGGACATCGCGGTCGTGGACGGGCGGCCGGTGGGGGTGCGCGGACGGGCGGGCGACCGGGTCAACCACGGTCGGCTGGGCCCCAAGGACCTCTTCGGCTGGCAGGCGAACACCTCGCCGGACCGGCTCACCCGGCCCCTGATCCGGGAGGACGGCCGCCTCGTCGAGTGCGACTGGGACACGGCGATGGACCGGATCGTCGGCCGCTCGCGGGAGCTGCTGGCCGGACGCGGCCCCGGAGCGATCGGCTTCTACACCAGTGGGCAGTTGTTCCTGGAGGAGTACTACACACTCGCCGTGCTGGCCCGCGCCGGCATCGGAACCAACCACCTGGACGGCAACACCCGCCTGTGCACGGCCACCGCCGCCGAGGCGCTGAAGCAGTCCTTCGGCTGCGACGGACAGCCGGGCTGCTACGACGACATCGACCACGCGGACGTGATCGCGCTGTTCGGGCACAACCTCGCCGAGACGCAGCCCGTGCAGTGGATGCGCGTCCTCGACCGGCTGGCGGGCGGCGACCCGCCCCGCCTGCTCTGCGTCGACCCGCGCCCCACGCAGGTGGCCCGCAGGGCGGCCGTACACCTGGCGCCACGGACCGGCACCAACGTGGCCCTGCTCAACGCGCTGCTCCACGAGATCATCCGTACGGACCACGTCGACCACGACTACGTCGCGGCGCACACCGTCGGCTTCGAGGAACTGGCGTCCCAGGTGCGGGAGTGCACCCCGCGGTGGGCGGCGCGGATCTGCGACGTGCCGGCCGCGCTGATCGGTGAGGCGGCGGAGCTCCTCGGCACCGCCGAGCGGCTGCTGTCCACGGTCCTCCAGGGCGTCTACCAGGCCCACCAGGCCACCGCCGCGGCCGTACAGATCAACAACCTGCACCTGATCCGCGGCATGCTCGGCCGGCCGGGCGCCGGCGTGCTGCAGATGAACGGGCAGCCCTCCGCCCAGAACACCCGGGAGTGCGGGGCCGACGGCGACCTGCCCGGCTTCCGCAACTGGCAGAACGACGCCCATGTCGCCGACCTGGCGAGGGTGTGGAACGTGGAGCCGGCCGCCCTCCCGCACTACGCCCCGCCCACGCACGCGATGCAGATGTTCCGGTACGCCGAGCAGGGCTCGATCCACATGCTGTGGATCAGCGGCACCAACCCGGCGGTGTCGCTGCCCGAACTGTCCCGCATCCGCTCGATCCTGGCGCAGGAACGTCTCTTCGTGGTCGTGCAGGACCTGTTCCGCACCGAGACCGCCCAGCTGGCCGATGTGGTCCTGCCCGCGGCGACCTGGGGCGAGAAGACCGGCACGCTCACCAACGCCGACCGCACCGTGCATCTGTCCGACAAGGCGGTCGAACCGCCCGGCGAGGCCAGGCCGGACCTGGACGTCTTCCTCGACTACGCGGCCCGGATGGACTTCCGCGACAAGGACGGCGATCCGCTGATCACCTGGCACGACCCGGAGTCCGCCTTCGAGGCGTGGAAGCGGTGCAGCGCCGGGCGCCCCTGTGACTACACCGGCCTCACCTACGCCGGGCTGCGCCGTGGAAGCGGCATCCAGTGGCCGTGCGACGCACAGGCCCCGCAGGGCACGGCACGCCTCTACACCGACGGGATCAGCTGGGCCCGGCCCGACCGCTGCGAGAGCTACGGCAAGGACCTGGTGACCGGCGCGACGGACGAAGAGGCCGACTACCGCTCCCTCAACCCGGACGGCAAGGCCATGATCAGGGCGGCCGCCTACCTCCCGCCGCACGAGGCGCCCGACGAGACGTACCCGTTCCAGCTGACCACGGGCCGCACCCTCTACCACTTCCACACCCGCACGAAGACCGCCCGGGCACCCCAGCTGAACGCCGCCGCGCCGGACGTGTGGGTGGAGATGGCCGCCGCCGACGCGGCCACGCTCGGACTCGGCGAGGGCGATCTGGTCGAGGTCACCACACGCCAGGGCGCCCTGCGGGGCCGCCTCCGGGTGACCGACATCCGGCCGGGACTGCTGTTCGTTCCCTTCCACTACGGCTACTGGGACACCGACGGTGGATACGGTCCGGACGGCGACACTCCCGGGCGCGCCGCGAACGAGACGACGGTCACCGACTGGGACCCCGTCTCCAAGCAGCCCCTGCTCAAGACGGCCGCGGCCGCGCTGCACCTCGTGGAACGCGGAGACGGTTCCCCCGCTCCCGCACCGACCACCACCGCCTCGGCCCCCTCCCGCGCCACAGATGGTGGGGAGGACGCCCGGTGAACGGCATCGGCCTCGTCCTGTACGCGCTCCACCGGGGCGAGAGCGACCTCGCCGACCGGCTCACGACGGTGGCCGGACGCCACCACGCCGAGCACGAGGTCCATTACGTGGCCCTGGACCTCGCCGAGTGGTCCCGTGAACACGTCCGGCTCCTGGCCGAGACCGCGCTCGACCACGGCCTCCGTCTCGACGACGTTCCCGAGGCCGCCACGACGCCGGCGCACGGCTCAGGGCCGGGCCCGCAGCTGCTGCGGGATCTGAGCGCACTGCACCTGAGCGCCGCGGAGAACTCCCTGCACTGGGAGATGCTCGCGCAGGTCGCGCAGGCCACCCGGGACGAAGGGCTGCTCGCCGTGGTGTCCGAGTGCCACGCGCGGACACTGCGCCAGATGCGCTGGACCAACACCATGATCAAGAATCTCGCCCCGCAGCTGCTGACAAGCCTGTGACAAGCCGTCGGAGCAGCCGTCGGCGAAGGAGGCGCGGCGCGGTCCGTGCCAGGGCCGCTGCCGCGAGCCCGATCGCGCCGCCCGCGGCCAGGTCGGACGGGTAGTGCGCCCCGCTGTGCAGCCGCTGCCCGGCCACCAGCAGCGCGGTGGCACCCCATGCGGCACCGGCTGCCGGCCATACCGGCGCGACGGCCCCGGAGAAGGCGACGGCCGCGGCGGTGTGCCCGGAGGGAAAGGAGGAGCTGTCCGGGCGTTCCCGGAGGGCATCCGGCGGCACCCACTCCCGGGGCGGGCGCCGCCGCTCGTACACCTGCTTGGCGACCCCGTTGGACAGCACCTCGGACGCCGCCATCGCGGCGATCCCGGCGGCAGCCGCCCGCCGGCCGCGCGGGCCGCCGACCGCGGCCATCGTCGCGGCCGCCGCCCACCACAGCTTGGTGTGCTCGGCCGCCTCCTCCAGCGCGAGTCCGCCCCGTCGCAACCAGGGCGGCCCCCACGCGATCGCCCGTCGGGCCAGCCGGCGGTCCCCGTCGTGCAAGGCCCCCATCACTTGGCCGAACCTCCGTGTCAGGCCCCGAGGCGGCGGCGGTCCTCCTCGTCCCACGTCCGGGTGTCGCGCGGCTCGACGTACGGCTCGTCGTCGGCCGCGTGGCCACCGGCGACGGCACGCTGGCGGGCCAGTTCCGCGTCGAACTCCAGGCCGAGCAGGATGGCCAGGTTGGTGATCCACAGCCACACCAGGAAGATGATCACGCCCGCGAGGGCGCCGTAGGTCTTGTTGTACGAGCCGAAGTTCGCCACGTACAGCGCGAAGCCGGCGGAGGCGATCATCCAGATCAGCAGGGCCAGGAAGCTGCCCGGCGTGATCCAGCGGAAACCGCGGACGCGCGCGTTCGGGGTCGCCCAGTACAGGACCGCGATCATGACCGTGACCAGGAGCAGCAGCACCGGCCACTTCGCGATCGACCACACGGTCAGCGCCGTGTCGCCGACCCCGAGCGCGGAGCCGAGCTGCCGGGCCAGGCCGCCGGTGAACACCACGATCAGCGCGCTGATCACGGCCATCACCATCAACACCACGGTCACGCCGACCCGCACGGGCAGCACCTTCCACACCGGACGGCCCTCGGGGAGGTCGTAGACCGCGTTGGCGCTGCGGATGAACGCGGCGACATAACCGGACGCCGACCACACGGCCAGCAGCAGACCCACGACCGCCATGAGCGAGCCGAGCCCGCCCCTGCCCTGCATCTGCTGCACCGCGCCCCGCAGGATGTCCTGGGCGGGGCCCGGGGCGAGTTTCTGGATGTTGTCCAGGACCGCCTGCGTGGCCGACTGCCCGACGATCCCGAGCAGCGACACCAGCGCGAGCAGCGCGGGGAACAGGGCCAGGATCGAGTAGTAGGTCAGGGCCGCGGCACGGTCGGCGAGCTCGTCCTTCTTGAACTCCTTCAGGGTGCCTTTCAGCACCGCTCCCCAGGAGCGCTTGGGCAGGTCCGTCGGCTTGTCGGGGGCCTGCTCGGTCTCGCGCTCGGTCTCGGTCTCGCGTTCGCGGTCGGCCGCGAGGCCTTCGTCGTGTCGTCTGTGCGGTTTCAGTGTGCGTACCATTCCGCACGTGTATCCGGCCAGGCACACCTCACGCCCGCATATATGACATATCGGGCTTTTCTTTTCTTCTTGCCTCAGCTCTTCTTGTCTCAGCCCTCCACGCCGGTGGCGTCGTGGGCCGCGCCCACCGGCTTCGACTCAGGGGAGCCGCGTTGCCGCAGGTAGACCGAGAGCACGGCCATCGAGGCGACGGCGAGCAGTTCGGACTGCCAGTTCTGCAGGGTGCGGTTCCAGAAGTCCGCCGCACCGAGGTAGCCGGACCAGCTCAGCGGCGCCTGCAGCTGCCGTAGCCGCTGTTCGTTGTGGGCGGCCACGCCGGTGATCGACTGGACCAGCCAGGACAGCAGGAAGATCGTGCCCATGACCAGCAGCAGGGAGTGCGAGTAGACCGCGCGCCGCCAGCCCCCGGCCCTGGCCCACCCGGGCGAGTCCTCCTTGGCGTGCTCGCCGACCAGCTGGTCCTCGTCGGACTCCGTGCCGGCCTTGTGCAGCTGCTTGGACTCGGGAGAGCCGCGTTGCAGCAGCCAGACGGTCACGCCGATGTACAGGAAGAACTGCAGATACTCCGACTGCCAGTTCTCGGACACGTCGACCGCGAAATCGGACGTGGTGACGTACTCGCCGAACGAGACCTGCTGGAGCCGGTCCGTGGCCAGCTGGTTGTTGAAATCGGCGTGCCCCGCGATCGCCTGCCCGACCAGGGCCAGCAGGAACGTGACGACGAAGAACAGCCCGAGCCCGTTGTCCCGCGCGAAGCGCCGCACACCTCCGCCCCCGGTCATCGCCGCATCAGCCCCAGGGCCGCCAGATGGACGAGGCCGACCGCGATGATCACGACGACCACGGTGAACATGAACCGCACGCCTCACCCGCCCTTGATCCGGCACTGGTACGGCTCCCGCGGCTGCGCCTCGCATCCCGCGGCCACGACCTTCCAGCCGGAGGTGAAACGGGACAGGAACAGGGTGTCCGAGGCGAGCACCGTCCGCGCCTGGTTCCCGTACACGTCCGTCCGCCGCACGGCCCCGCCCGCCGGCAGCGACTCCTCGCCCACCGCCTGGGCACACGGCCGGCCCGCCGACTGCTCCAGTTCCTCCACGGTGGCCGGCGCGAGCACGGCACACACCTGCTCGTACGCCCCCTCACCGAGGGCCCGCTCGAACACGGCCGCCGTGTCGCGTACGTCGTCCCGCCGTTCCGCCACCGTGCCGCACCCGCCGACACCGCAGACGGCCAGCAGCACGGAAGCCGTGACTCCGCACACGCGCCAGGCCATCCGCGCACCTCCACCGGCAGTACAGCGCAAGGCCCCCCACCCCCGGTGGCCACCGCGCCCGGCCTTCCCCCACCCGGCCGATCGACGAGCGAGGACACGAGGTGACGCGGCGTCGGACGGAGCGTCATGACGCGGAGGGCTCCGCGGCCGTGTCCGGTCGGACCGTCAGCCGGAAGCCGACGCCGCGCACGGCCTGGATGGTCAGGGCGTCCTTGAACTTGTGCCGGAGGGCGGAGACATGGGTGTCCAGGGTCTTGGTCGGGCCGAACCAGTGGGCGTCCCAGACCGTGGCCATGATGGTCTCGCGCGTCACGAGTACATCCGGTTGTTCGGTGAGGAAGGCCAGGAGGGCGTACTCCCTGGGAGGCAGCGGGATCTCGGCCCCGTCGAGGAACACGCGGTGGGCCCGGCGGTCGAGGGCCACGCGGCCGTACGTGTCGGGCGTCCGCCGCGGTGCGGGCAGGTCGAGCACCACGCCGGGGCCGCCGGGGCCGCCGGGGCCGCCGGGGCCGCCGGGTCCGGAGGGCGGCGGGGCGGTCGTGGTGCGGCGGCGCTGGACCGCGCGCATGCGGGCGAAGCAGGCGGACAGGTGGTGCAGATGGTGTCAGGACGATCGCGGTGGCCTGGTGTCCGTCACCGGGCCGCGGGCCGCGCCCCGTCGCACAGGCACCTGGCGGATGGGCTGCCTCAGGCCGCCGAGTTCCAGATGGACCTGCCAGGCGCGCGTCTGTGCCCGATCGGCGTGGACGGGGTTCCACGGACGTACCGTGTCGGTGGTCGTGACCTCGTGCGTCCGACCCTGGATGTCCCGCAGCAGCCACCGGCCGCCCGGACCGGGCACGGGGAGCCCGGCGAAGGCGCCGACGGCGGTGTCCGCCTCCCAGACCAGGGCCTGGGAGAGGGGACCGGCGATGTCGTGGTCGAGCCGGGCGCCGAGCTGTTCACCGGTCAGCGCGGTTCCGGTGGCGAGGAGTTCGGCGAGGGCGCCACGTTCGTGATCGGCCTGTGCGGCGAGATGCGGGATCCGTTGACGCAGAGCGGTCAGTTCCAGGACGTACATCCCGTTGTAGTGGTGCACCTGGGACGGCTTCACCGGCTGTCCCCGGTCGGTGCGGATCTCCACGCCGACGGAGCCGTGCGGTCGTACGGCCAGGTAGGCCGTGTGGAAGTGGAGGGACACCTCGCGGGCTCCTTCGGGCAGGAACTCGTCGGCGATCGCGTCCAGGCCCGCGCGAGCGGCGGTGGCCGCCTCGGGCGGCAGTCCCGACAGTGCCCTGCGGTGCCGTCCCGGTCCCGGCATGCCGGCCGCGGCACTCAGGGCGGTGACACCCGCCCGCACCGGGAGGATGTCCCGCTCCTGAACGCCCGGAAGCCGCCGGTCGCGGCCGCGGCTCAGGGCCTGGGGGGCCACCAGCCCGATCAGGGCCGGGTCCCCGGTGAGACAGGCCGCCCAGGCGGCTCCGGCCATGAGCTTCGCCTGGTTGAAGACGGGCGCCTGCTTGGCGAGTGCCGATTCGGTCATGGAGTCGGGGTAGCTCGTGTCCATGCGCAGCAGGGCGCTCACGACCTCGGGGGCGGCCGGGAGCATCTCCAGCCGCTCACGGACCTGGCCGAGCCAGGACTGGGCCGGACGGAAGCTGTCGATGGTGAGGAGCGCCGCGAGCAGGTCCAGCACACCGGGTTCGAAGACGAGCGTGCCCAGTGCGGTCGATGCCCGGTTGCCGCAGGTGCCCCGGTCGGGGAGGACCTGCGGCAGGCGCTCGACGACCTCGCGATCGTGCGGCAGGTCCAGCAGGGCGGCGGCCTCCTCGACGGAGAGATGCCACCGACACTGCTCGGGGCGGGCCGAGTGGTGGTGGTGGCGGCGAGCCCGTAACACGATGGAGCGCAGCTGGGGCCGGTAGCGGGCCCGCTCGGACGGTTCCTGTTCCCGTACGGCGGCGAGCGGCAACCCCAGGGACCGGCACACCCGGTGGGACCAGTAGGGGGTGTCCTCGAACTCCAGCAGGGCGAGAGCCAGCAGTTCCTCGGTCTCCTCGGGGGACCAGTCGCACGTGTGGCGCGTCAGCGCGGCCTCCATACAGATGTCCCGGGTGCCGTGCGGGTCGCTCAGCAGCGCCAGTCCCAGCCGTCGGCGGTCCCGGGGTTCGAGGGAGTCGACGAGACGGTGGCTGTGGCTCCACTGGGAGGGGGCGGCCGGCGCCAGGACGATGCGGCGCCGGATCTCCTCCTGCGGCTTCGGGTCCGGTCCGAGATCGCGGCGGCGCGCACGGGCCGCCGCTCTCCTCAGGGCCGGGGGCAGGGGCGGCACCACGGCATCGTCCGGGGCCCGGTGGGGAAACGACCGGTCTCTCGCCCACCATGGCCCCATCGGTCCCACCTCCGTCGGTGCCATTCCCCGCCGGGGCCGGAAGTATCCCGGTCGACCGGCCGCCCTCCCCGGCCCTAGTAGCCGTAGCGGTTCTTCAGGTGGCGCCAGAAGTCGCGCAGCATCCACTGGTCGAAGGTGGTGATCTCGGTGGCGCTGCCGGCGTTCATGATGAAGCCGGAGACCCCGGTGGGCGTCCAGTCGTAGAAGTCGTCGAGCCCGAAGGTGTGGCCGACCTCGTGCAGGTAGATGTGGATGTTCTCCTGGCCGAGGGCGCCCACGAAGTACTCCTGGCCGACGCGCTGGCCCCAGTCGCCGCCGGCGCCGCCCTCGAAGCCCTTGGTGAGCCACAGCGACTCGTCGTAGTGCTCGGCCTCCTTGCCGGGGCACTGGGAGTAGTCGCCGTCCTGGTGGAAGAAGCGGCCGCAGTCGGGCGCGCACTGGGGTGCTCCCGAGTCGTCGAGCACACCGGCGTAGATCTTCACGGAGTCGTCGGACCACTGGAGGGTGGAGCGGTCCTTGACCGCCCAGCCGACGACCTTCACCTTCACGTCGGTGTAGGGGAAGGCGTCGTAGCCCTTGCCGTCGTCCACCATGGCGTGGATCCACTTGTTGAACTGCGTCTGGAGCGCGGTGTGGATCCTGTCGCGGGTGGTGGCGGTGACCGGGGTGTCGGAGTCCCAGCGCACGCAGTAGTTGAGCGTGCCCTTGGTGGCGATGAGCTGGTCCCAGCCGTAGTTCTTGAAGCCGTACAGGTCGGAGTACGTCGACTCGACGTGGTTCCAGACCTCGTCGAGCGGCTTGACCAGGTTGGACGGCGGGTTCCACGCGTCGGCCTGCGCCTGGGGCGTGGGGGAGCCGGCGGCGGGGGTGGGCGTCGGGGTGGGGCTGGCCGACGCCTTGGGGGTGGTCGTCGCGGTGGCGGTCGGGGTGGGGCTCGTGGACTCCTGGAAGGTCGGGGTCACACTGGCGGAGGCGCTGGGGGTCGCCGTGCCGGTGATGGCGCACGTCTTCCCGTTGAGCTTGAACGTCTTGGGCGCGGGGTTGCTCCCCGACCAGGAGGCCACGAAGCCGGTGCTGACCGAACCGCCCGACGCCAGCGTGCCGGCGGCGGCGGCGCTGTTGACGGTCACCTTCTTCCCGGACTGCTTCCACTCGCCGTTCCAGCCCCGCGAGACCTTCTGGCCCGCGGCGAAGGTGAACGTGAGCTTCCAACTGCTGAGCGGGGTGCTGCGCTTGTTGGTCACGGCGACGGTGCCCTGGAAGCCGTCGCCCCACTGCGAGGTCACCTTGTACGACACGCCGCACGCGGAGGACGCGCCGCTGGCCAGCATCGGCACCGCCGCCACACCCCCCGCGACCAGGACGCCGGCGACGGCGACGGGAACAGGTCTCAGGAAGCGGCTGCGCAGACGGTGGCTGCCGGGGGGACGCGAACTCATGGATGGCTCCTGGAAGGGGCTGTGCCGGAATGCCTCCTGGTCGCCGCCCACCGTCGGGAGGTTGCCGTCATGAGGAAGAAAAAATTCGGCGGTCGGCACTCACAGGAGGGGCACAACCTCCCCCACCTCGAATTGCAGTGATGTGCGTCACGCCGGAATTGTCCGCGATGGCGTCGATTGACTCATTACCGAAGGTAATAACTCTTCTCTTTTGAACCCCAATCGGGAGCTTGCCGTCACGGGCAGGAAATTCAAGCGATCTCTCGGGTCGGTGATCGGAGTCGCGAAAGAGCGTTCTCGGCCTGGTCACCGTCGCGTTTCGGGCGTCCAGAAACGGGTGAGGACGGCTGGATCCGCGGCCTCTCGGGCTCCGGCGGAACCCCGGGTCGAGCGTCCGGAGGCAGTACGCGCATTCGTTGCCTCGCGCGCTGAGCGGTCCCCATAATGACCGGGCTCGCCAGGGCCGACGGCCGGTCCGGTGCCATTTGTGCCGAAACATCGGGCGAATTCGGCGAGTGGCGAGTGGGTTTACGGAGCGCGGTGCGGCGGCTCGGGACCCGTGCAGTCGCTGTGTGCGCGCATCGGTTCTCACCAGGGAGTGGGACCGCTTTGCCGCCGATCAATGGACCACTGAATGAGGCCACGTATGACCAAGCATCGCCAGAAATCGAAGCGCCGGAAGATAGCCGGTGCCGCGGCCCTCGTGGTGGCTGTGGGCGCCGTGGGTGTTCCCTCGATCGCCCAGGCGAGCGGCAGCGGCTCAGGAGGCTGGAGCATCGTCTCGTTCTCCTGGTGGGGATGGGGCAAGTCGCGCCCGGAAACCGGCCCGACGCCGTCGCAGTCGGCCGTCGCCTCCGCGTCCGCCTCCGCCTCCGCTTCGGGCACTCCTGCCACTCCGTCCGGCACCCCGAGCGCCTCGAACCCCGGCGCCACCCCGAGCGCGTCCCCTTCGGTGTCCGGCAGCCCGACCGCCACGCCCACCGCCGACCCGGCCGACGACTCCACGTCCGCGCCTTCTCCGGATGCCCCGAAGGCCGACGGTACTCCCAGCGCCAGTGCG
Source organism: Streptomyces sp. NPDC096132 (assembly GCF_044763345.1). Taxonomy (NCBI): domain Bacteria; kingdom Bacillati; phylum Actinomycetota; class Actinomycetes; order Kitasatosporales; family Streptomycetaceae; genus Streptomyces; species Streptomyces sp. NPDC096132. Next base: position 241,874 of record NZ_JBIWGA010000010.1, on the reverse strand, counting down.
GATTCCGGTCCCACGGACCGTGTGCTCGTCCTCGTCAACGCCGAACGCGCGAAGGCCGGTTGCGCGCCGCTGACCGAGAACGCCAAGCTCACCAAGGCCGCTCAGGACCACAGCCAGGACATGGCCGATCACCAGAACATGTCCCACACCGGTTCCGACGGTTCGTCCATGAGTGACCGTCTCTCCCGTGTCGGGTACACGTTCAGGTCGGCGGGCGAGAACGTCGCCGCCGGGTACGACACCCCCGAGAGCGTCATGGACGGCTGGATGAACAGCGCCGGCCACAAGGCCAACATCCTCAACTGCGGCTTCAAGGAGATCGGTATCGGCCTGGCGCAGCCGGGCTACTACTGGACCCAGGACTTCGGGTCCAGCTCGTAGCCACGACCGGCCGTCACTGAACGTCGCCTTCCCTCGCCTTCCGTGATCGTCGAGGCGGTCCACTGGTGTAGGCGAAGCGGCCCCGGGTGTTATTGAATGAGGTGTGCGGTCAGGAATCTCGGGACCCTGTCGCCCGGGTTCTGGTACGGCCCCGGCGCTGTGCCGGGGTTGGCGAGCGAGCTGAGAGAGCCGCATGGACTCCACCCCCTCCCCCTCGTCTGCGTCGCCGTTCGACATGGTCAGCAGCGCTCTGGGGAAGTACATCCCACGCGGCGGAGCGGCAGCGGCCGCCGGTTCTGCCGACCCGCAGGGGGACAGCGCCGCCGACCGACGCGTACCCGCCGATCCGGCCCCCGGCCGTCAGGAGCAGATCCTCGGCGCGGTCAACCTGGACCGGGATCTGAGAATCACCCGGTCCAACCTCGACGCCCCCGTCTTCGCGGGGGTGGAGGCCGTGACCGGGAGCTCTTTCATCGGTCTTCTGCCGCACTGGGACGTACCGACGGTCACCCGTCGGTTGCGGCAGGTCCTCGAGACCGGTGAGCCGCACGTCGCCCGGGTCCAGCGCCTGCGGCGCAGCGACGGGTCGGAGCTGGTGGTCTCGATGAGCATCCTGGCCGCCGCGGCGCCCCAGGAGGGCCTGACCGTCACCCTGATCGCCATGGCCAGGAGGCTGCACCTGTACGCCGCCGAGACCGCGATCGGCACCTCGCTGGACATCGGCGAGACCGCGCAGTCGCTGGCGGAGTCCCTGCTGGCCTGGGGAGACGTGGCCGCCATCGACCTCGACTTCGCCGTGTGGTCGGGCGAGATGCTCACCGAGCAGCCGCAGGGGCGCATCCATCTGCGGCGGGCGGCCCTGGTGCCGGACCGGGCGTGGCCCGACGGCTATGTGACCCCGGGCGACGATCTTCCCGGCGACGCGAGTCGCCTGCTGTCGCAGGCGATACGGCGTGACGACGCCGCGCAGGCCATCGTCATACCCGACCGGCAGACGATCGAACGGGTACTGGGCAGTCCGCGGCTGGTGCATGCCCTGGTGCCCGGTGACATGGCGGCGGGGGTGGCGTGCATACCGCTGGTCCTGGACGGCGCGCCGCCCGTCGTCCTGGGCGTGGCGGAGGTCTGGCGGCGGGCGGACCGCCCCTTCGACGACGGCGAGCTGCTCGACCTGCAGGAGCTGGTGGCCAGGACCTCTCACCACGTCGACCTGGCCCGTCAGCACCAGCGCGAGCACACCCAGGTGCTGGCCCTGCAGCGCCGACTGCTGCCACGGTCCGCCGGCGACACCATCGAGACGGCCAGCGTCTACCAGCCCGCCACCCCCGACAGCGCGGGCGTCGGCGGTGACTGGGTGAACAGCTTTCCGCTGCCGGACGGCCGTACCGCCCTGGTGGTCGGTGACGTCGTCGGGCACGGCCTGGGAGCCGCGGCGACCATGGGACAACTGAGCATGGAGGCCCGCGCGCTGCTGTCCGCGGGGCTGGCGCCCGACGAGGTGCTGGAGCACCTGGACGAGACCGTGGCGCTGCTGGACGACACGGAGTCCGGGCTGGCGGCCGGTTACAGCGCCCTCGGGTCGACCTGCTGCATCGCCGTCTACGATCCGGTCAGCCACCGCGTGTCGCTGTCCAGCGCCGGCCACCTCCCCCCGGTCCTGGTGCCCCCGGACGGACCCGCCGGCCCGGTCGCCGTCCGCACACACCCCGGTCTCGGCGCCGAGTTCGCGCTGCGGGAGCCCTTCGACGTGCACGCGTTCTCCGCACCCCCGGGCTCGCTGCTCGCCCTCTACACCGACGGCCTGGTGGAGGATCCCGCCCTGTCGATCGACGAGGGCATCGACAGGCTGGCGGACGCCGTGTCCTCGGTGCACCCCTGGGACGCCCTGCCGCAGGCCGCACGGCGCGTGGTCTCCACGCTGGCGCCCGCGCACCGGCGCGACGACGTGACCCTGCTGCTCGCCCGCATGATCGGCTACCGCAAGGGGGACACCGCGACCTGGCGGCTGCCCGCCCGCGGCGACGCGGCCGCCCGGGCCCGCACGCTGGTTGCCGCGCTGCTGGCGCGATGGCACACCAGGGACGACACCCGGGACAGCGTGCTGCTGGTGGTCAGCGAACTGGTCGCCAACGCGGTCCGCTTCGCCGCAGGACCCATCACGGTACGGCTGATCAGGGCCGGTCACGGGCTGCTGTGCGAGGTGGGCGACACCGGCAACGGCAGACCGCGGCTGGGCGGCACCGGTCTCCTCGACGACGGTGGTCGAGGCTTGCAGGTCGTGCATGGACTCACCACCCGGTGGGGGGTGCGGTGGACGGACACCGGCAAGGTGGTCTGGGCGTCGTTCGCGAGGTGACGCCCCCTAGAGCCACTCGCCTTCCAGAGCGGTGGCCGTGAGGCCCGGGGCCGCCGCGTACAGGACGGCACGACTGCCCCGTTCCTGCCCGGCGTCGTGCGCCCTGCGCATGATGTCGAACACGGCTGCGCCTCCGCGGTTGCCGCTGGTGTAGCTGTCCCGGCTGTAGTCCAGCAGCCCCGACGGCCACCCGTCGGGCATCGTCTGCTCCATGTACTCCAGCACGCGCGTCCCGCCGGGGTGCGCGAGCAGAACGTCGGGATGCCAGGAGTCGGGGTCGTCCTGGTACCGGAGCCGCAGCCACTCCCACATCGCGGTGACCGTCTCCTGCACGGCGCGCGGCCCGCGCCGGTCCATCACGAAGTGGGTGCCGTCCTCCCGTGTCTCCAGGCGGTGCAGGTCCTGGGTGCCGGGCAGGGTGTGGTTCCAGGCGGCGTCCAGCCGCAGCACCGACTCGGGCCTCGGGCGGCCCGTGACCACCGCGGCGACCGCGGTGTCCGCGAACAGCAACCGGACGATCAAGGACTCCAGGGTGTCGTCCGCGGGCTGGTAGGTCGTGCTCAGTGCCTCCGCGATCACGACCAGGACCACCCGGTCGGGGTCCGCGGCCACGAGATCCGCCGCCAGCGCCAGGGAGCGGGTCCCGGCGATGCAGGCCCACTGGGTGGCCGGCAGCAGCAGTACGTCGCTCCGGAGCGGGAGCCTGTTGGCCAGGGCGACGTCCAGCCCCGGCAGCGCCGGGGTGGTGGAGTGACTGGTGATCAAGCAGTCGACGTCCGCGGCGTCGAGCCCGGCGATCTGCAGGGCCCCGCGCGCCGCCCGCTCCCCGCCGTCCTGCACGGCGGCCCACGCCGGGGCGGTGCGCTCCTGGACGGTCTGCGGCGCGGGTATCGCCTCGAGCGCGGCGATCACGCGATCCACGTCCTGCTCGCCGAACCCTTCGCCGGCCAACGCCCCTCGGGTCGCCCCGACACCGGCGGCCGGCAGACCGTTCCCGTCACCGGGGGCGACGGCGCTCTCCAGGGGCAGCATCCACCCACGGGTCTCGATGCCCGTACTGGCCGCGATGCCGTCGATCCGCGGCGCCCACGCCGCGTGCGGGTGCCGACCGCGCACCTCCGCCACGATCTCGCTGGTCTTCACGGTGTGCTCGCCGTGTATCACGGCGGGCGGGCACAGGTAAGCGGCCATGATGGGCACCTTTCTACGGGGGACGAGGCGGAACGTCACGAATGCTGTGTCCTGGGTCACTTAGGCACGACATGTTCAAGTCGACGCCAGTGCGCTCCACTTCGGGCTGCTGTGTCCGTTCGAGCATGGACGCCAAAGGGACATTTGCGCTGTGATCTGGGCAACTTGGACGGTATTTGGCATGCGTGACGCCGCGCACACTGCCGCGCAGGGGGACCGGAGCGGGCGCCGCGCCCGCCTGACATGCCGTCAGCGGGCGCGTTGATCCATCGGCGCTCGACGAAGAACGTCAGCAGGAGGCCGCTAGGAGCAGGCGCGAAGGCGACTGCGGAGGTTCACAGCAGGCCGAGGTCCCGGGCGCGGAGCGCTGCCTGGGTGCGGTCCCGCAGGGCGAGGCGCTTGAGGATGCGGGAGACGTGGTTCTTGACCGTGCCCTCGCTGAGGTACAGCCGTGCGGCGATCTCCCGGTTGGTGTGCCCGTGTGCCACGAGCCGCAGGATGTCCGTCTCGCGCGGGCTGAGGGAGACGGCGGGGGCCTCGGAGGCGGGGCCGGGATGCGGCAGGAGGGCGGTCAGACGGCGGGCGACGGACCAGTCGATCTGGGTGACGCCCGCGTGCGCCAGGCGGACCGCGTGGGCGAGTTCCTCGGCCGGCAGATCCTTGAGGAGATAGCCGTACGCGCCGGCCCGCAGTGCCTGCACGACGTACTCCTCGTCGTCGAACGTCGTCAGCATCACCACCCGGCACCCCGGCGCCCGGTCACGCAGGACGGCGACCGCCTCGACACCGTCCATCTCCGGCATCCGGACGTCCATGAGCACGACGTCCGGCCCCCTTTCCAGGGTCTTCGCCACGGCGTCCCGGCCGTCCACGGCGGTGCCGACGACCTCGATGCCCGACCGGATGGAAAGCAGGGAGGCGATGCCGTCCCGGATGAGCCGCTGGTCGTCCACTACCAGCACCCGCACGGACGGCGCCTGCTCCGGCTCCTCGTCGTTCATGTCGCTGCCTCCCCGTCCACCGAGGACTTCGCCGTCGTCCCGCGCGGGACGGTCACCGTCACCCGGGTGCCGGCGCCCGGCCTGCTGTCGACGTCGACGCTCCCCGCCACCAGTTGTACCCGCTCCCTCATGCCGAGCAGCCCGAACCCGGCGGCGGCCGCGTCCGGTGCGAAGCCGCGGCCGTCGTCCGTCACTTCCAGCCGCGCGGCGCCCCCGGCCAACCGGACCACGACGGTCACCCGTGAGGCCCGCGCATGGCGGCGCGCGTTGGTGAGAGCCTCCTGCGCGGCCCGGTACAGCGCGGTCAGCTCGACCGCGCCGTAGCCGTCCTCGTCGCCGGTCACCTCGACAGTGACCCGCGGTCGTGCCGCACCGTCCCCCGCCAGCGCGGCGAGCGCCGCCGCCAGCGTGGGCCGCGTCGTCTCGTCCCGCAGCGCGCGCACCGACTGCCGTACGTCGCCCAGCGCGAGCCGCACCGACCGCCGTGCCTCGTTCAGTGCCCGCCGGGCCGCGTCGGGGTCCAGGCTCTGGAAGTCCGAGGCCATCTCCAACTGCACGGACATCGCGGTGAGATGGTGACCGAGGCTGTCATGGATGTCCCGCGCCAGCCGGTTGCGCTCGGTGGCGGCGGACAGTTCGGCGACCCGCGCGGCATACGCCTCCAGTTCGAGCCGCGCGCGCTGTTCTCCGACGGCCACCGCCGCCGTCGAGATCGCCAGCACCAGTCCGACGCAGAGCATCAACAGGTCGGCCACGTGCTCCTGGTCGCGGTACCAGCCGGGCGCGGTCAGCAGGTACGTGGTGAGCAGCCCGGCCAGACACAGCGTGCCCAGCGCCAGCGCGGTGGTGCGGCCGAAGGCGAAGTAGGCGGTGAACGGCACCAGCACGAACAGCACTTGGGACAGTCCCGAGGCGTCCAGCAGCACCACCGCTGCGATCAGGGTGCAGCGGGCCAACAGCAGCGGCGTCCGGGCTGCGGGCCGACGCAGTCCCAGCGCCTCCAGCGCGAACAGCGCGCCGATCGCGGCGACGAAGCCGGCCGTCCGCCAGGCCGTCGGCCCGGGGGCGTCAGCCAGGCCGACCGCCACGGAGTACAGGCCACCCACCAGTACGACGCCGTACAGCAGTGGCGACACCCATCGCACGGGCACATACGCGGCCATGCGCACCCCCTCCACCCGTTGCCGCCAGGCTAGGGCCACCACAACCACCACGGGACACCGGCGAGCACATCATGGCCGGATCGGCCCCGACGGCATGTGCCGAACGGCTCTGCGCCGCCCCGAAGACGGTGACTTCCGGCCGCCGATGCCGACGTCCTTCACCTCCCGACGCCGGCCGGCCGCCTCCTACGGTTGCCACCCGGACCCGCAGTCCGAGCAGGTACTGGCCCGCCTGCGGCCAACCGTCCGGGCAACCATCCACCGTCCGAGCAACCGGAGCGGCCCCATGCCCTCATCCGTCACCTCATCGACCTTTCGCACCGGCGCCCTGTGCGGGGTGCTGTCCGGCCTGCTGATCGCCCTGCCCGGCCTGGTCGAGGCGTTCACCGGAGAGACCTCGGCGACCAGCGTCCCGCTCGCCCTCGCCCCCGCGTTCGCCCTGCCGCTGCTCACCGCACTGCACCAGCGCCAGGGCCCGGCCGCCGGGAGCCTCGGAAGGATCGCCGCCCCCCTGAACCTCATCGGCCTCGGCCTGTTCGGCGGCGCCGCGTTCGCGTCGAACCTGGTGCTCTTCTACGTGGACGAGGACGTCGTCGACGAGGTCCTGACCGGCCCCACCGCCCCCGCGCTCATCGGTTCCGCGGCCGTCTTCGCCGCGGGCTGCGCGCTGTTCGGGGCGGCCATGATCCGCGCCCGGCTCTTCCCGCGAATCCCGTCGTGGGGGTACGCCGTGGTGCTGCCGCTCTTCGCGTTCCTGACCGCGCTGCCCGACTCCCCGCTCACCAGCGCGCTGCACGTCCTGGTCGGCGTCATCCTGACATGGCTCTCATCCGCACTGTGGCGCACGGCCCCAGGCGCCGAGCACACCACGAACCGGGTACTGGTCTGAGACGACGGCCCTAGCCGGTGCAGCCGGGGACGGCGCGTGGGGGTCGGCAGTTGTCGGGTGTGTTCGCGAAGACGAAGCTGTTGACCAGGTCGACGGTGCTGCCGGGGGTCTCGAAGATGCCGCCGCCCTCGAGCACCGCCCTGTTGCCCACCACGAAGCTACGGGTGAGGGTGGCCGTGCCCGTCCCGTTGTAGAGCCCTCCACCCCGTGAGTCGGTAGCGGTGACCTTGTTCGCCCAGAGGATGGAGGAGTCGACGTCGAGGGTGCCGTCGTAGTTGTGCAGCCCACCGCCCTCGACGGTCGCGGTGTTCCCGTGGATGGTGCTGTGGTCGACGGTCAGGGAGCCGGTGAGGTTGAAGACCCCGCCGGCAGTACCGGCGGTGTTGTCCTGCACTCCGCTGCCGGTGATCGTCCCGGTACCGGCGTTGTAGACGCCACCCGCCACCTCGGCGGAGTTGTTCCGCACCGTGCTGGACTGCATGAGGAGGGTGCCGAGACTGTGGACGCCGCCGGCGTGGTGGGCCTTGTTGCCCGACACGGTGGTGGAGCGGATCGTGAGGCCGCCGCCGTAGACGCCGCCGCCACCCCAGTCGACGGTGTTGTCGCTGACGGTGCTGCCGGAGATCGTGGCGTGGCCGACGCCGACGGCCGCGATGGCGCCGCCCTCGTGCGCGTGATTGCCGGTCAGGGTGCTGTCGTCGACGAACAGGCCGCGGTCGTTGTTGACGAGGACGGCGCCTCCGAGTTCGTCACCGAGATGTCCATTGCGCAAGGTGATCCTGTCGAGGGTGAGTCTGCCGTCCGCTCCGCCGACCTCGAAGAGGCGGAAATTCGGGGTGGTGGGGTCGGCGGCGCGTTCGATGACGGCGTTGGAACCGTTGATGGTGACACGCTCGGTGATCACCGGCAGCCCGTTCGGTCCGTTGCCGCCGACGGCAGGGGCGACCGTGTCCAGGGTGTACACGCAGTTCGGGGCCAGGTCGATGACACCGCCGCCCGCCTGATTGGCGGCGTTGACGGCGGCCACGAGGGCCACTTCGTCGCATGCGATCGGCGCGGCGTGGGCCGGGGTGGGAAGGGTGGCCAGCCCGAGGGCCAGTGTGATCGCGGAGAGTGCGCCACCCGCTCTGGGTGCGAAAGGCAAGGAAGACTCCTTAGGGCGGTGGGAGTGCCCGGCGAGACACCCGGACGAACCGGGCGAATCACCCCGGCTCCTGAACGCTATGGGAGCCCTCCGCCAGGAGCCCGTCGCACTGGTCCGAACGGTGAAAGCGGCGCAACACCGTCGATCGGGCCGTCGGCCGTGCCGAGCGGGGCGGAGGCCTGAGCGCGTTCGGTGGCGGAACGCGCGCCGGAGGCCGAGGTCGAAGGCGCCCTGGAGGATCTGACGGGCATCGGGTCATCGCCGCTACAGCGGCTCACCACGGTCTGGCCGTCCTCCACGACGATGCCGACTACCGCGCTGTCGCCCGGCACGCATCCGACCTGACCGAGCACAACGTCCACGACATCGCTTGAGGCGCTTTGCCGCCGGGGAAAGTCCCCGGTCGATGTGCCGTTGCAGGCGTGGCGTACCAGGGCGGCGGTCGGTTCGCGCGGCTCGCCCCCGGAGGTGGCCCTCAGGGCTTCGCCGTGGAACGCCCGGACTTCTCCTGGCCGGTCACTCGGGGCGAGGCCATACGGACTCCCTGCCGTGAGGCCGGTGTCACCTCCCGCCTCCGCGCAGGGCCGTCTCCAAGTGGCGGCCCCAGCGCAGGGCGGCCTCCGCGCAGTCCCGCGTCCTGGGTTCCAGGCGCCGTCGCGGTCCGACGACCTGTACGGCGGCGACGACCTCGCCGGTGAAGTCGCGGACCGGCACGGCGACCGAGTACAGGCCGGGCTCGGCCTCTTCGTCGACGACGGAGTATCCGCGCCGCCGGGTCAGTTCCAGCCGGCGCAGGAAGTCGTCCAGGCCGGTGGGGGTATTGGGGCCGTGGCGGACGAACTCGGTTCGAGCGAACACCGCGCTCACCTCGTCGTCGTCGGCGTCGCTCAGCAGCGCCTGGCCGCAGTCGCTGCAGTAGGCCGGGAAGGGGCGGCCGATCCAGGAGCCGAGCTGGCGGCTGCCCGGCGGCACCCGTTCGGCGATGGTCACGGTGGTGTCGCCGTGCAGGACGCCGAGGTAACAGCTTTCGCCGGTCTCGGCGGCCATGCCCTCCAGGGCGGTGAGCCCGTCGGTACGCAGCCGGTGCGCGGTGAGGTCGCGAGCCGCGGCGTAGAGCCGCCAGTGCGGGGTGACACCGCTCGAGGCGTCGTCCCGGGCGACGAACTCCTCCGCGGTCATGGCGGTGAGCGTGCGGGACAGCTGGCTGCGGTCGCGGCCCATCTGCCGGGCCAGCTCCGAAACGGAGACGGCGGAGCCGTGCCGCCGGCCGCCGGCCGTGACGCGGGCGAGCGCCGACAGGGCGTCCAGGCCCTTCGTCACGCTTGAGTTCACGCTCGGGTCCACGCGCTCCTCCGCCGTGCCGACACCTGCGTCCGCCGGGGCGTCGTCCCCGTGACCTGCCGGTGTGCACTCTAACGCCACCTCTCAAGAGATCATGGGATGTGCAACATCTGCATCTTGCCGTGTATTTAATGCACGCCTACCATCCTCGTATCAGCCACCGCCGAACGCCGAGGGATGAGGAAGACGCATGGCCATGACGACGATCACGCCGGACGCCACCGCACGGGACCGCAAGCCCCTACGGCGCCGCACGGTCCGCGCGATCAAGGTGCACTGGCCGGTCCCGGCACAGACCCTGGCCGCATGCGCGGCGGGCGACCTGGACGTCCTGCGCGCCGACGAGTCCTTCGCCCCGCTGCTGCGGGTCCTGGAGACCTCGCCCGAACTCGGCGACTTCGGCGTCTACGGCGATGTCTTCGAGGTGGCCCTAGGCGTGGAGAGCTTCACCGTGCGTACCGGCGCCCGGCCCACCCTCGGCTCGGTCGGCGGACGCTTCCTCTCCTCGACGCTCGCGGTGACCACCTACATCGACGCCACGGCCGGCGACGACGAACTGGGCCTGCTGCTCGCCCGCCTTGTCGACGTCCACCCCTGGGAGGTCCCGGTGATCGAACTCTCCGCCCCCATGGACCTCGTCACCCGGGCCTGACCCCCGCCCCCGCCGGCCGTCTCCCCTCGCTTCCCCGAGCCCGTCGCCCGCACCGGGCGCCCGCTCCTCCCGCGCGCGACCACCCCCCGCGCACCCCTCACCCGCCGAAAGTGGCCCACCCCGCAGCCATGCCCTGCCGATCACCCCCCGCGCCCGTCCCTCCCCGCCCCGCTCCGCAGAGGAGACCGCCATGTCCGTCTCAGCCATCCCGGAGAACCCTCCGGCCGCCACCGGGGACGGCGCTTCACCGCCGCCCGGCGACGGCCTGCGCCGCACCATGCACTCCCGCCATCTCGTCATGATCGCGATGGGTGGTGTCATCGGCTCCGGGCTCTTCCTCAGCTCCGGGTTCACCGTCTCCCAGGCCGGTCCCCTCGGCGCCGTCCTCGCGTACCTGGTCGGCGCGTTCGTCGTCTGGCTGGTGATGGCCTGCCTCGGTGAACTCGCCGTCACCTACCCCGTCTCGGGCGCCTTCCACGTCTACGCCTCCCGCGCGATCGGCCCCGCCACCGGCTTCGCCACCGCGTGGCTGTACTGGCTGACCTGGGCCGTCGCCCTCGGCTCGGAGTTCACCGCGTGCGGGCTGCTGATGCAGCGCTGGTTCCCCGGGGTGAGCGTCTGGGTCTGGTGCGTGGTCTTCGCCGCCGTCGTCTTCGGCGCGAACGCCTTCTCGGCCCGCGTCTTCGGCGAGACCGAGTACTGGTTCTCGCTGGTCAAGGTGATCGCCGTGGTCACCCTCATCGTCCTCGGCGGCGCCGCCCTGCTCGGCTTCCACCCCCTGGCCTCCGGCGGCTCGCACCCCTTCCTCCTGCAGAACTTCGACACCCCCGACGGCCTCTTCCCGAACGGCTTCTCCGGCGTCCTGGTCACCGTGCTCGCCGCGTTCTACGCCTTCTCCGGTTCCGAGCTGATCGGTGTCGCCGCCGGCGAGACCGAGAACCCGGCCGAGGCCGTGCCCAAGGCGCTGCGCGTCACCGTCGTACGCCTGCTGGTCTTCTTCGTCGGCGCCATCACGGTGATCGCCGCGACCATCCCGTACGACGAGGTCGGCCTGGACGAGAGCCCGTTCGTCACCGTCTTCTCCTCCCTCGGTGTCCCCTACGCCGCCGACGCCATGAACTTCGTGATCATCACGGCGCTGCTGTCGGCCGGCAACAGCGGCCTGTACTCCTGCGCCCGGATGCTGTTCTCGCTCGCGGAGGAGAAGCAGGCCCCGCAGGCACTGCGCCGGCTCAGCCGCCGCGGCATCCCGCTGACCGCGCTCGCGCTCAGCATGCTCGGCGGCCTCGCCTCCCTGCTGAGCAGCGTCGCGGCGCCCGAGACGGTCTACCTGGTGCTGGTGTCGATCGCGGGATTCGCCGCCGTCGGTGTCTGGATGTCCATCGTCGCCGCACAGTTCTTCCACCGCCGGGCCTTCGTCCGCGCGGGCGGCGACCCGGGCACCCTGCCCTACCGCACGCCCTTCTACCCGGTCGTCCCCGTCCTCGCCTTCGCCCTGTGCCTCGCCTCGCTGGTCGGCATCGCCCTGGACCCGGCACAGGCGACGGCTCTGTACTTCGGCGTCCCGTTCGTGGCGGGCTGCTACCTGTACCACTGGCTGCGGCACGGCCGCCGCCGTACTGCCGCCGGGGCGGTCGCGTGAAGCCGCCCACCTGCGTCCTGCTCGATCTCGACGGCACCCTGGTGGACTCCGCCCCCGGCGTGACCGCCAGCGCCGCCGAGGCCCTGCGGGCGGTCGGGGCCCCGGTCCCCGACGCGCCCACCCTGCGCGGCTTCGTCGGCCCGCCGATGTACGACACCTTCCGCGAGGTCGTCGGCCTCCCCGAGCCGGCCGCGCGGGCCGCCCTCGCCGCCTACCGCGCCGAGTACGCCCGTAGCGGCGCCCTGGCCGCGGCCCTGTACGACGGGATACCCGAACTGCTCGACACCCTGGCCGCGCGCGGGCTGCCGCTGGGCATCGCCACCTCCAAGGTGCAGGACCAGGCCGAGCTGATGGCCCGCCGCTTCGGCCTCGACTCCCGCCTGAGCGCCGTCTGCGGGGTGTCCGACGAGGCCGGCCGTACGACGAAGCGGCTGGTGATCCGGGAGTGCGTCGCCCGGCTGCGGGCCGCCGGCGCCGACGTCAGCCGCCCGCTGATGGTCGGCGACCGCGCCTACGACATCGAGAGCGCCGCCGCCGAAGGGATCCCCGCCGTCCATGTGCGGTGGGGCTACGGCGGCCCCGAGGAGTCGGCGGGCGCCCGCCGACCTGATCGCTCCGTCGAACACCGCAGAGAAAGAGGACGAGCACGCATGACACCGCACCCGGCCGCCACCCCGTCCACCGCCACCCCGTCGACCGCCACCGAACCGCCCCTGTGGGCCCTGCACCGGGAACTGGTCGGCAAGACGGTCCGCACCGACCTCACACACGCCTTCCACCCCGGCCAGCCGCACTTCCCGGCCTTCCCGGACGAGAAGCGCGAGATGCCCTTCGACATGTCCCGCGGCGACGGCTTCAACGTCCACCTGTACACGATCGTCGGACAGTGGGGCACCCACGTGGATCCGCCCGTGCACTTCGTCGACGGCGCCCGGCCCCTGGACGAGATACCCGTCGACGAGATGATCCTGCCGCTCGTCGTCCTCGACATCACCGAGCGCGTCGACGCCGACCCGGACGCCGTACCGACGATGGCCGACGTCGCGGCCTGGGAGGCGCGCCACGGCCGTGTCCCGGAAGGGGCGTTCGTCGCGCTGCGCACCGGCTGGGGCCGCCGCTGGCCCGACCCGGCCGCCATGGCCAACAAGGACGCGGGGGGAGTCAGCCACTACCCGGGCTGGTCCGCCGAGGTCCTGACGTACCTCTTCGAGGAGGCCGGCGTCACCGCGATCGGGCACGAGCAGACCGACACCGACCCCGGACTGGCCACCTCGGCGGGCGACTTCAGCCTGGAGAGCTATGTCCTGGAACGGGACCGCTGGCAGATCGAGCTGATGGCCGACCTCGACCGGGTACCGGAAGCGGGCGCACTGATCGTCGCCACCTGGCCCAAGCCGCAGGGCGGTTCGGGCTTCCCGGCCCGTGTCTTCGCCCTGCACCACGCCGACTGAACCTCCGCCGCACCACCAGCTCCGGCGGCCGTCCGACCCGGCCGCCGGAGCTTTCGCCCGTCCGGAGACCCGTGAGGAGACAGGCACAGCGCCATGGACGCCATCGACGAGCAGATCATCACCGAACTCACCCGCAACGCCCGGATCTCGCACGCCGAACTGGGCCAGCGGGTACGGCTGTCCCGCAACGCCGTGCGCCAGCGTGTGGAACGCCTGGAGCGGCAGGGGCACATCGGCGGCTACACGATCGTCCGCCCGTCCCACGGGCCGGACCACGCCGTGGTGGCCGCGCACGTCCTGGTCTACCGCGAGGACCGGATGCGCGGCGGAGACGTCCTCGCCGCCCTCAAACGCATCCCCGAGGTGGTCTCCTGCGATGTCCTCAGCGGCCAGTTCGACCTGCTGGTCAGCGTGGAGGCGGCCACCCTGGAACGCGTACAGGGCATCTGGGAGCAGATCGCCCAGATGCCCGGTGTACGGGACACGGTGACGGCGCTGGCACTGTCCCGGGTCGTCAGCCGGCCACGGCAGCCATGAGGCGCGGCGCGGTTTCGCGGTCCAGCAGTCCGTGACGGCGAGCGTCACGCCGACGACGGCGAACTCGCTTACGCCGACTCCCTGTTGAGGCAGACCACCTTCGGCTGGGTCATCTCCTCGTAGGCGAAGCGAACGCCCTCGCGGCCCATGCTGCCGTACTTGAAGCCGCCGAACGGCATCGCGTCGAAGCGGTAGTCGGAGGAGTCGTTGACCATCACGCCACCGGCCTCCAGCAGCCGTGCGGCGGCCATCGCCCGGTCCAGCGAGCCCGTGAAGACACCCGCGTGCAGGCTGAAGTCGATCTCGTTGGCCCGCTCGACGGCCTCCTCGAAGGAGTCGACGGGCTGGAGCACGACGACCGGCGCGAACGCCTCCTGACGCCAGACGGCCGACGTGCCCGGCACGTCCTCCAGCACGGTCGGCGCGTACAGACCGCCGTCCCGCTCGTGCCCGCACAGCAGCCGGGCGCCCTCGGCGAGCGCGGCCGCGACCGTGGCCTCGGCGGCGGCGGCCGCCTCCTCGCTGATCATCGGGCCGACGTCGGTGCGCACGTCCGCCGGGTCCCCGGCCCGCAACTGCCGCGTCCGCTCGACGAAGGCGTCCCGGAACGCGCCGTACACCTCGCGCTCGACCAGGATCCGCTGGGTGCCGATGCAGTTCTGCCCGGCCGCCCAGAAGGCCCCGGAGACGCACGCCTGAACGGCCGAGTCGAGGTCGGCGTCCGCGAGCACCAGGACGGGGGCGTTGCCGCCCAGATCCATCGCGAGTTTCTTCAGGCCCGCCGTACGGGCGATGGCCTCACCGGTGCGGAACCCGCCGGTGAAGGACACCATCCGCACGTCCGGCGCCACCACCACGGCCGCGCCCAGCTCGGCGCCGCCGTTGACCACGGTCACCACCTCCTCCGGCAGCCCGGCCTCCACCAGGGTGTCGACCAGCCGCAACGCGGACAGGGGGGTGAGCAGGGACGGTTTGAGGACGACCGCGTTCCCGCCCGCGATCGCCGGGCCGAGCTTGTGCGCGACCAGGTTGAGCGGGTCGTTGTACGGCGTGACGGCCGCGATGACGCCCAGCGGCTCGCGGGTGAACCAGCCCGTCCGGCCCTCCGATCCCGCGTACGCGTCGAACGGCACCACCTCGCCCGCGTTGCGGCGGGCCTCGGCGGCCGACAGCCGCAGGGTGTTGACCGCGCGGCCGGTCTCCTTGCGGGCCTGGACCAGCGTCTTGCCCGCCTCGGCGACGATCAGCCGGGCGAACGACTCGGCACGCTCCTCGATCAGCCGGGCCGCGCCGTCCAGCACGGCCGCACGGGCGGCGCGGGAGAGCAGACGGGCCGTCTCCCTCCCGGCACGGGCCCGCCGCAGCACGTCGTCCACGGCCGTGGCCGGGGTGAGGCAGACGGAGCCGATGGTCTCGCCGGTATAGGGGTTGCGCACGGGCGCCATGCCGTCGCCGACCTGTGCGGGCGAGGGCAGGCCGGTGCTCAGGACGGTGTCAGCCACGGTGGGCCTCCTGAAGAATCTTGGCGTTGACGACCGCGCTCTGTTCGTGGATGCCGAGGACATCCGACAGCAGGGCGTACGCCGTCTCCGTGCGCCCGGCGCCGGGGCCGCCGACCGTGACGGTGCCCAGCAGGTCGGTGTGGAAGGCGACGGCGTTGACGGGTCCGGTGACCCCGGCAAGGGGGTGCTCGGCGGGCAGCGCGACCGGCGCGACCCGGGCCTCGACGGTGCCGCCCGGACGCCGGACCGCGGAGCCGACCAGCTTCCAGCGCAGCCCCTCGGCCGCGGCCCGCCGGACGTCCTCGGCGGTGAGCGCGGAGATGCCGGTGCAGGGCACATCCGCGCGGGTCAGGCTCGCCCCCAGCACCTCGTTCGCGAGGATCATGACCTTGAGCTGGACGTCGTAGCCCTCGATGTCGGCGGTCGGATCTGCCTCCGCGTACCCCAGGGACTGGGCCTCGGCGACGGCGTCCTCGAAGGACAGGCCCGACTCCAGGCGGCCGAGGACATAGTTGGAGGTGCCGTTCAGGACGCCCTCGAAGCCGGTCACGGCCAGTCCGCCGAACATCCGGCGGGCGGTGCGCAGCACCGGCGTGCCCGACATCACCGTGCCCTCGAACTCGAAGCACACACCGTGCTGCCGCGCCAGCTCCCGCAGGGTACGGCCGTGCAGGGCGACCGGCCCCTTGTTGGTGGTGCACACGTGCTTGCCGGCCTCGATCGCCCACCGCACGTGCGACAGGGCGGGCTCGCCGTCGGTGGGGTTGGTGAAGGTCGCCTCGGCCACCATGTCGGCGGGGACCTCACGGATCACCCACTCGTTACGGGGGTCCGCGTCACCGCCGTCCATCGCGGAGAAGTCCAGTTCCCCCGGGGCGACGGCGAGCAGCGGCACCAGGTCGATGCCGTCCCCCTCCGTGCGGACCAGCGATCCCGCCCGCAGGTCGGTGATGGCCACCACCCGCAGCGCGAAGCCGAGTTCGGCCTCCAGCGTGTCCTTTCGGTCGGCGATCAGCTCGGCGAGCGCACGGTTCACGCCGCCGAATCCGATGAGCGCGAGATCGTATCGGGTCATCCGGTCCTCCTTCTCCGGCGGCGCCGCCCACCTGGCGGCCCGGCCACCCCCAGCGTCGGGCGCGGGCAGGGCAGTGCGGCCATGCCGAAACGGCCGTGGGGGCTGCCGATCCGCACTGTCCGCCTGCCGCCCGTCCTGCCTTCGCCGCCTCGGCCCCCTGATCAGCGGCTCGCCTATAGTGAGGAGGTGACGACGAACGGCCCCGCACCCCGTCGGCCGGACCTGGGAACCGCGGCCTCACTGCGCACGGCCCTGCGGATGGTCAACACGGTCCTGGACCGTGAAGCCTCCGGCCGGAGCGGCTTCAACGTCAGCCGGCTCGCGGACGAGATCGGCGTCGAGCGCAGCAAAGCGTCACGCACCACCCAGGACCTGTGCGACAAGGGCTTCCTGGAACGCCGCGACGACTCGACGCTCCGGGCCGGCCACGCCTTCTTCGCCACGGCAGCGTCCCTGCACCCCGGTCTGCTGAGCCGCAGCCGTCCGCTCCTGCGCCGTCTGGCCGTCGAGCACGGTGCCGGCGCCCGGCTCTCCGTCCGCGACGGCGTCCAGGTCCGGCTGCTGCGCGCCGAGTCCGCCGCGGGCTTCGCCCAGTGGCAGGGGGGAGCGAGTCTCGTCACCCCGTGCTGGTGCACCGGCGCCGGCCGCGCGCTCCTCCTCGACCACACCGCAGAGGACATCACCGCCCTGCTCGACGACTACGAGCTGATCGGCGTCGGAGGCCCCAACGCGGCCCACTCCGCAGGGGAGGTCGCCGCCGCCAACGATCGCGACCGGCTGCGGGGTGTCGTCGCGGCACACGGTGAGTTCGAACACGGCGTCACCGAGTACGCCATACCCGTGCGTGACACCGCCGGACGCATCAGAGCCGCGGTGTCGGTCGTCGGCAGGCAACAGGACCTGACGGTCCACGAGCGGACCATCCACACGGACCTCACGGCCGCCGCGGCGGCACTGGCGGAATACCTCGACGGCGACGACACACCGCAGTAGCCCCGACAGGGTCGCGGGTGCACATCCGCCGGGTGTCCCGGCCCGATCACCCAGGCCGAGTTGAGTGTCCGTACTCAGGTCCGGGATGCCCGCGTGTTGCGAGCATCGGTGCAACGGCGCGAACGAGAGCGCCGGGTGTCGTCAGCCGAGATCGTTCGAGCCAGTTACGGAGAACTCGCCATGTCCCGTCGTATCGTCCTGTCCGCCGCCGCCGGTGCCGTCGTCCTCGCGGGCGCCGGAGCCTTCGCGCTCGCCCATGCCGGGGACCAGGCTCCCGCGCTGGCGGACAGCACCGCGCGCTACACCGCCCCGGAGGGCGCCCGGGACGGCTCGTTCGGTTTCTCCACCGAGGTCACGGCGTCGTCCGGCGTCAAGAGCGTCAAGGTGCTGGCCTGGCCGGAGAAGTCCGGGCTCGCCACGAAGCAGCCGACCGCCGAGGAGATGACCGCGGCGGAGTCGGCCCGCTGCAAGCCTGCCGGTGCGGACGCCGCGCGGTGCGTGTACACGGTGGCGGTGACCTCCGCCGACGCCGCTTCGTCCCCGCGCGGTTCCTGGCATGTCGCGGTGCTCGCCACCGCCGAGGACGGCACCACCACCCTGAACACCAAGGCGGTGGACTTCACCGTCGGCTGACCGGACCGCGGGAAGAGGGGGGAGGCGAGCGGGGCGTTCGTCAGTCCGCCGGGGCTGTCAGGTGGTCGGTGAGGCAGGCGAGGTAGAGGGCGATCGTGGTGTGGTGGTCGCGCAGGGGGCGGCCGGTGAGCTGCTCGATCTTGTGCATGCGGTAGACGACCGTGTTGCGGTGGATGTGCAGGGCGGCCGCGGTGCCGACCAGGTTGTAGCCGCTCTCGCACCACGCGGTGATCGTGTCGCGCAGGGTGGGCCAGTCCGGCTGGGCACGCAGTCGGGCGGTGGTGGAGTCGAGGAGCCGGGTGCGGGCGGGCTGGCCGAGCGCGGTGAGGAGTTGATGGACCCGCAGGTCGCCGATGGGGTGGACGAGTGCGCCGCCGGGGCGGCGCGCTCCGAGGCGGAGTGCCTCGCCGGCGTCCCGGTAGGAGTGGTGCAGGGCGTCGACGGTGGAGGCGGGCTCACCGATGCCCGCGCGGGCGGCGAGACCGTCCTGGGCGGCGATGGCGTCGACGACCCGGCGGCAGTCGTGGGAGACGGAGTCCACCGGCCGACGGGCGGTGAGCCGGTGCAGGACGCCGACCCGGCCGGGGGCGGTGGCGGCGACGATGTCCTGCGGGTCGGCGAAGACCTCGCGGACCGTGCGCAGGATCTCGGAGCGGACCAGACCGACGTCCCGGTGCGGGGCGCGGGGCGGCGCGGTCACCTCGAAGGCCACCGCGATCCGGCGCAGGCGCAGGTCGAAGCCGAGATCGGCGGCCCGGAAGACGAGACTGTCGGCCTCGATGACCTGGGGATCGTAGGAGGCGAGGTCGGCCAGGAGCTTCTCGGCGGCGCGCTCGGCGAGCAGCCGGGAGCGGAGCATGACCGATTCCCTCAGGAGGATCTCGGTCTGGCGTCTGACGAGCAGTCCGAAGCGTCGCACCTGGGCGGGGGTGCCGGTGATGCCCACGGTCCCGACCGCCTGTCCGCCCGCGACCAGCGGCAGGGTGACGCCGGGCCGCACCCCGCGCAGCGCCTGGGCCTGCGAGGCGTTGTGCGTGGCGGCTTCCTTGGTGCGCATGACCTCGACGGACGCCTCGTGGAAGGTGCCGACGCGGCTGCGGTCGCCACTGCCGATGACCATGGCCTCGGCGTCGGTGATGAGCACGTTGTAGCCGATGACGGCGGAGGTGTCCCCGGCGATCTCCTGGGCGAGCGAGGGGCTCAGCACGGTCGGTCCTCCCGTCAGGGGCGTGACTGGGATGGACGGACCGTACAGGGCAGCGCACCATTTCGGCCAGACATTCGTACGGAGTGAACAGTGACGCGGCGCGGGGTGATCCCTAGCGTATGGGCCCAATCCACCCCGCCCCGCGACGGAAGGGCTCAGCCCATGTTCCGTGTCCGCCCCCTCGCCGTCGCCCTGGCGGCGACAGTCCTGATGTCACTGACGGCCGCCTGTGGTTCCGGCGGTGACGACGCCCCCACGAAGGTGTCGGCGAAGACCGCCGCGCTGGGCACGCTCACACCAGGTGTCCTCAAGGTGGCCATCCAGCCGTACGCGCCCTACACCTCGGTCCAGGACGGCAGGATCGTCGGCCTGGACGGCGACATCCTCACGTATGTCGCCAAGAAGCTGGGCCTGGAGATACGGCCGCAGGTCACCGACTTCGCCGGCATGCTCGCCGGCGTGCAGTCGCACCGCGTCGACATCACCGTCGGCGGTGTCGCCTGGTCCGCCGACCGGCAGAAGCAGGGACTGTTCACCGACCCGCCGTACTACTCGCCGCCCGCGATGGCCGTCCGCGACGGCAGGACGTACCAGACGGTCGCCGACCTCAGCGGCCTGGACCTGGGCACGGTCGAGGGCTATGTGTGGGTCAAGTCGATCCAGGCGGTGCCGAAGGCGAAGCTGCACGCCTACCCCGACGCCAACGGGGTCTTCGACGACCTCGGCGCGGGCCGTGTCGACGTCGGCTTCCTCGACCCGCTGCTCATCATCGCGGCACAGAAGCAGCGCCCCGACCTGAAGATCACCACCGAGTACCTGACCCCGCCGACCGCCGCCGAGGTCGAGCGGCAGCCCGCCTACGCGTACTTCCAGCCCTACCAGACCGGCTTCTACCTGCCCAGGAAGGCCACCAAGCTGGAGCAGGCGATCTCCCGGGAGATCGACGCCATGTACACCAACGGCGAGATGACCAAGCTCGTGAAGAAGTACGGCGGCGACCCCGAGCAGTTCCTGAAGCCGGCCGCGGACGTCGCCACCGCACGACGCGGAGTGGACCGGCCGGCCGGCTGGAACCCGCCGTCCATCGGACAGTGAGGGGCTGACATGTCCGGTCTTCTCCACGTGTCCGCGTCGGGTCCTTTCCAGGTTCCCTGGTCCGACTACCGCGGCGACCTCGTCGACGCGCTCGGCCGTACGGTCTCGTACACCGCGGTCAGTTTCGTCGGCGCCGTGCTCCTCGGCCTGGCCGTCGCGCTGCTGCGGCTGAGCAGGGCATGGCCGCTGCGGGCCGTGGCCGCGGTCTACACCGAGGTGTTCAAGAACGTCCCGCTGCTGGCCATCATCTTCCTGACCTACTTCGGTCTGGCCTCCGCGGGCATCCGGCTGGACGTGTTCAGCGCGGGATGTCTGTCGCTGATCGTGTTCTACGCCGCCTAGCTGTCCGAGATCTTCCACGCTGCGATCGAACACGTGCCCAGTGCTCCACCCTTCAGGGTGGAGGTGTAGGGCATCCTGCCCGTAGCGGCCCGGAGGGGCGTGGAGGCATGGCTAAGATCGCCTTGTCCGACGACGGAGTTGTCGGACCTACCGCCGGACGGGCGGGAAGTCAGGCCTGCGGAGGCCGTGTAAGACCGACCCTCACCGGTCGGCAGTGGCCCGTGAAACAGGAACCCGAGGCGGTACCGCGTAGCGGTACGGACCGGAATCTCCTGCCTTCGGGCAGGAGAGGGCGTCAACCGCTCTCCCAGCTCCTGCTGGAGCGAAAGGTGCGCGCCGGCGTCCCGCTGTCCCCGTGGCGGCGGCGCCGCGTGCGCGCGGCACGGGTGCTGCTCGCGGCCGACCTGGACGCCACCGCCGTACGGGTCGTACGAGAGGAGACGGCGGTATGACCGAGCCCGTCACCACCCACACGACCTTGATGGGGCCGCCACCGAGGCGGTCGTACGGATCCAGGGGCTGCGCAAGTCCTTCGACGGCAGGCTCGTCCTCGACGACGTGGACCTGGAGGTCGGCCGTGGCCGGATCGTCTGCGTCATCGGGCAGAGCGGCGGCGGCAAGACGACCCTGATGCGCTGCGTCAACCTGCTGGAGAAACCCGACGGCGGCACGGTCGAGGTGGCCGGCGAGGTGGTCCACAGCCAGGGCCGGACCGTCTGCCGCGATCTGCCGCGGCTGCGCCGCACGGTCGGCATGGTCTTCCAGAAGTTCCACCTCTTCCCGCATCTGACGGCCGTGGAGAACGTCGTCCTCGCCCAGCGCAAGGCCGGCATCCCGGAACCGGAGGCGCTGGAGCGGGCCGTGGCGCTGCTGCGCCGGGTCGGCGTGGCCCACCGGGCCCTGGCCCAGCCCGAGCAGCTGTCCGGCGGTGAGCAGCAGCGGGTCGCCATCGCCCGCGCGCTGGCGCTGAAGCCGGAGGTCCTGCTGTTCGACGAGCCGACCTCCTCCCTGGACCCGGAGGCGACCCGCGAGGTGCTGAGCGTGATGCGGGAACTGGCCGCCGAGGGCATGACGATGCTGCTGGTCACCCATGAACTGCCGTTCGCCCGCGAGGTGTCCGACCATGTCGTCTTCGTCGACGGAGGCCGGATCGTGGAGGAGGGCGCCGCGGCCGACGTCCTCGACCACCCCTCCCACGCCCGGACCCGCGCCTTCCTCACCGCCTACGGGAGCGGGGCATGACGGGGCCCGTCGTGGTGGTCGGCGGCGGTGTGGTCGGGCTGTGCACGGCGTACTACCTGGCGGCAGCCGGGCTGCCGGTCGAAGTGCTGGAGCGCGGGGAGCTGGGCTCCGGCGCGTCGCGGGGCAACGCGGGCTGGGTCTGCCTCAGCCACTCCACCCCTGTTCCGGCACCGGGCGTGGTGCGCTACGCGCTGCGCTCGCTGGGCCGCCCCGACTCGCCGCTGTATCTGCGGCCGCTGCCGGACCCGGCGTTCGTACGGTGGCTGTGGCGGTTCTGGCGCAGCAGTACGCCGACCGCGTTCCGGCGCGGGTACGCGGCCATCGCCGAGCTGAACCGCGACACCTTCGACCTCTTCGACGGAATGCGCGAGGCAGGCGTGGAGACCACGCTGACTCGTCCGGGCATGGTGCACGCCTTCCTGTCGGCGGCCGAGGCCCGCCATCACCTCGCCGTCCAGCGGGAGATGGCCGACGGCCGCTACCGGCTGCCCGACGACGTGACCACCGGCGACGAAGCGCGCCTGCTGGACCACGCCCTCGCGCCCGGGGTGCGGGCCGCGTATCTCGTCGAGGGCGAGGGCGTGGTCGACCCGGAAGCGTTCGCCCGCGGGCTGGGCCGGGCGCTGTCCGCCTCCGGGGTGAAGGTCCACGAGCACACGCGGGTCACCGGATTCCGCACGGCCGCCGCGGGACGGGTGACGGCGCTGACCACCGGCCAGGGCGACATCCCCTGCCGAGCCGTCGTCATCGCCGCCGGTACCCGCTCCCCAGCCCTGCTCGACCAACTCGGCCGACCGCTGCCGCTCCAGGCGGGCAAGGGCTACAGCTTCTCCGTCGACCTCGACCCGGCACCCCGCCACACCCTCTACTTCGGCGAGCGCCGGGCCGTCGCCTCACCCATCGGCGCGACCACCCGCGTCGGCGGCACGATGGAACTCAGCGGGAACAACAACCGGCTCGACTGGCGCCGGATCGTCGCGGTCGCCCTCGCCAGCCGGCACTACCTCGGCAACTGGTTCGACGACCCCGACGACCTGGTCGCCCTGATCCGCGACCCATGGGTGGGCGGACGCCCCTTCCTCCCCGACGGACTTCCCGTCATCGACCGCGTCCCCGGCCACGACAACGCCTACGCGGCGACCGGCCACGGCATGCTCGGCGTCACCCTCGGCCCGGCCACCGGCCACCAACTCGCCCGGTACATCCGCACCGGCGACCGGCCGCAGGCACTGCGACCGTTCCGATTCGACCGGTGAGCCTGGTCGACGCCTCGGGCCACTGATCGTCACACCAAGCCGCTGGGGCTGCTGACATTGCGCTACGCGATGGAGTGGCGCTTGGCCTCGGCAGTGATGATCCTCAGCGCTTCGGCGATGCGGTCGTGGTGGGTGCGGTGGGAGACCACGCAGACGCGCAGGGTGTAGCGGCTGTCGACAACCGTGCTGGAGAGCACGATGCGCCGGTGGCCGTTGATGCGCTCCAGCAGACGGCGACTGGCCTCGTCGGCCCGCTCGGCGGCGGCTGGGCTGCCGTCGGCGGGGCGGACGCGGAAGATCACGGTGGACAGGTCCGGGCGCTGCGGGACCTCCAGCTCCGCGACGTCGGACAGCGTGTCGTGGACGTGTTCGGCCAGGTCGAGCTTCTCGTCCAGGGCCTCGCGGAAGGCGTCCACTCCGTGCAGGTGGAGAGGGAGCCAGGCCCGCAGACCGCGGATCTCGTGGGTCAGCTCGGGTCCGAGGTGACCGGAGTCCGGGACGCTCCCCGCCGCCGTCATGTCCTGGAGGTAGCTGCCGGTGCCCTCGTGCGCGGCGTGCAGGGCGGCGAGGTCGCGGACGACCAGGGCGCCGGTGCCGAACGGCATGAACAGGGTCTTGTGCGGGTCCAGGGTGATCGAGTCGGCCTGCTCCATGCCGGCGAGGCGTTGCGCGCCGCGTGCGGTGAGCCGGAAGAAGCCTCCGTAGGCCGCGTCGATGTGGAACCACACGTCCTCGCGGCGGGCCAGGTCGGCCAGCTGAGGCAGCGGGTCGACGGTGCCGGTGTCGGTGGTGCCGGCGGTGGCCACCAACAGGAACGGCCGCAGCCCGGCGTCCCGGTCGGCACGGATCATCGTCGCGGCGGCCTCCGGGTCCATCCGCAGGTCCGGGGTGTGCGGCACGGTACGTATGTGCGCGGCGCGGATCCCGGCGAGGCGGGCGGCCTTGGCGACGGAGTGGTGGGCGAAGGCGGTCGTGTAGACGGTGCCGCCGGCGAGATCCTCGCCGAGCCCGTGGTGGCGGGCGGCGACCGTCGCGGAGAAGGTGGCCATCGAACCGCCGCTGGTCAGCAGGCCACCACTGCCCTCCGGCAGGCCGCACACAGCGCGGGCCATCCAGCGGATCACACTCTCCTCCAGCGCGGCGAGGGCCGGGGCGACCGAGGCCAGGCCGCCGTAGCGGTTGACGGCACGGTTGTAGAACTCGGCGAGCGCGGCCGAGTACAGACCGCTGCCCGGGATGTACGCCAGGTGGCCGGGCCCGGCCGTCTCCAGAGCGCAGTCGGCGGCCTCGTCCAGGCGCGCGAGCAGGGCCTTCAGGTCACCGCCCCGGGCGGGCGGCGGCGCCAGGAAGGACTCCGCCAGGTCGGCCTCGGCCTGCGGGGACAGGGGGCTGGTCGCGGGGCGGGCCGCGAGCTCGTCGGTGCGGTCGACGACACGGTCCAGGACGAGACGGCCCATTTCGGTCATCGTCGCGCGGTCGGGTTCCAGGGGGAAGGGGTGCATGAGGCAGTCCGATGGCGGTGAGAGGGGGGTACGGAGGCGGCAGCGGACCGGCTCGGCGGCCGCGGCGCGTGACCAGAATGCGCCGCCGAGCCCCGCACGCGATGGCGTAGTGAGTGCCTGTACGGCGTCGCAGCGCAGGATTGTTCGTCGATACGGCCGATACGCTGCATTTCATGCCACGCCCTCTGTACGACCGCATCGACCGGGCGATCCTGGACCACCTCCAGCGCCACGGCCGCACCCCCAACGTCGACCTCGCCGAGGCCGTCCGCCTGTCACCCTCGTCCTGCCTGCGCCGCACCAAGGCGCTGGAGGAGGACGGGGTCCTGGCCGGCTACCGGGCCGAGCTGGACCGCGAGCGCCTCGGCCTCGGGCTGACGGTGTTCCTCTCCCTCAAGGTCGAGCACTCCCGCACCACCTCCCAGGTGGTCGAAGAGGCACTGAAGGCGATCGACCACGTGGTCGCCTGCCATGTGGTCTCCGGCGACGCCGACTTCTTCGTCGAGCTGGCCGTGCCTGACCTACGCACCTTCGAAAAGGTGCTCACCGACCAGATCCTGGCCATCGGCCCCGTTCGCGACGCCCGCAGCACCTTCTGCATCCGCACCGTCATCGACCGCGGCCCGCTCCCCCTCGACTCCTGGCCCGCCCCGCGTGCGTGACCGGACCCCATGCCGAGCAAGTGGCCCTTCGCGCCGACGACTTGGCGCCACCCTCGAATGGGGCTGGACAAAAAGCATCCCGGCCAGGTGACGATCCTGACTTCCGATAGGGAAGACATCGGGCTGCTCACTGCCGAGCATCCACGCGTGAGGGCGGAAAAGGTCTGAGCCAAGGCGTCAATCCGGCATGGGCGGCGAGAATCGACACAGCCTCCCCGCACGCCCAGTGTTCGCCGCACGACCTGGCACGGTTCTGGCACGCCTGGTCAGAGCTTCTGTGACTGAGAGCGCCACGCACTGTGGTGACGCTTCTGCGAGGGGAGACGGTCCGCGTCACCTTCTTGACCGTCGTGTACGAGAACGAACCCGCCGCCTTGAACTGCAGGCTCACCGTGCGGCCCGCGCCTCGACCTCCTCCTTGACCCCGATCACGATCGGCTTCCCGCTGTTCACCGTGACCCGGCTGCAGGAGACGGTGACCTGAGTCGGAGATGCGTCTTTGGTCGGTGGCCGGCTGGATGCGAAGAAAACCGCTGATCGATCGGGGAATGGTTGTTTCGCGTCGGAGGCCGATGGGGACTCGCACGGCACGCCGCCGGGCGCCGAAGCTCCGCCTGGCGGGCCGGTGGCGGAACCACCGTTCCATCCGATCCGGATGGACGGCCCGTAGAGGCGTGCCGGAGCCACGGACCCGGCGTAGCAACTTCCGAGAGTCAGGATCTTTGCGCCGTCTCATCATCGCCGTGCCGCGGTCATGCCGCGACACCAAGGGAAGTCATCATGAAAGCAGCGGTATATGAAGGACCGCGAACGGTCACGGTGAAGGACGTACCGGACGCGAAGATCGAACACCCCTGCGACATCATCGTCAAGATCACCACCACCAATATCTGCGGTTCGGACCTGCACATGTACGAGGGCCGCACCTCGTTCGAGTCCGGCCGCACCCTGGGACACGAGAACATGGGCCAGGTCGTGGAGGTCGGCTCGGCCGTCCGCAAGGTCCAGGTCGGCGAGTATGTGGTCCTGCCCTTCAACATCGCCTGCGGCTTCTGCAAGCAGTGCGAGCAGGGTCTGACCAACTACTGCCTGACCATGCAGCCGGATCCGGCCCTCGCCGGAGCCGCCTACGGATTCGCCGACATGGGCCCCTACCAGGGCGGCCAGGCGGAGCTGCTGCGCGTGCCCTACGGCGACTTCAACGCGCTGCGTCTGGGCGAGGACGCCGCCGAGCGGCAGACCGACTACGTGATGCTCGCCGACATCTTCCCCACCGGCTATCACGCCACCGAGATGGCCCACGTCAAGCCGGGCGACCAGACCATCGTCTTCGGGGCCGGCCCCGTCGGGCTCATGGCGACCTACTCCGCCCTCCTCAAGGGCGCCGGCCGCGTCTGGGCGGCCGACCACCAGCCCGACCGGCTGCGCAAGGCGGAGGAGATCGGCGCCATCCCGATCAACACCGCCGAGCAGAACCCGTCGGAGGTCGTCAAGGAGGCCACCCTCGGTCTGGGCGCCGACAACGGCTGTGAGTGCGTCGGCTACCAGGCACACGACCCCCAGGGACACGAGGATGCCAGCCTCACGCTCAACGGCCTGATCGACTCGGTCAGGTTCACGGGCGACATCGGCGTGGTGGGCGTGTTCCTGCCCCAGGATCCCGGCGGCGCGGAAGCCCAGGGTGAGTTGGAGGCACAGGGCAAGGTCCCGATCGACTTCGGGATGATGTGGTTCAAGGGACAGCACATGGGGACCGGACAGGCGCCGGTGAAGAAGTACAACCGGGCACTGCGGGACCTGATCGCCGGCGAGAAGGCGAAGCCGAGCTTCGTCGTCTCCCACGAACTCAGTCTGGACGAGGCCCCCACCGCCTACGAGCACTTCGACGCCCGTGACGAGGGCTGGACCAAGGTGGTCCTGCATCCCAACGGACACGGCAACGGCCACAAACAGTAAGGACCCTGGGGCCGCCGTCCGCCTGCTCCCCCGAACCGGGCCGGCCGACGAACGGCTACGGAAGGTACGCGGCGAGTGATCGCAGAGCACAGCAAAAAGGCCCGGCTCTCCGAGCTGGGCCTTCTTCGTGGAGCGGGTGACGAGAATCGAACTCGCGCTCTCAGCTTGGGAAGCTGATGTTCTACCATTAAACTACACCCGCGTAAGACGCCGGTCAGGGCCGGTGTCCGATTGCCTCGTCACTGTACAACATCCCGGGCCCCCGGCGCTGAAGCCGAGGGGTCCGTGCGCGTTTCAGGGGGTGGGATCCGGGTGCGGGCGGCCGGAGTTGGGGCGTACGGTGGGGGTGCGGAAGAGGGGTCGGGCGGGGTCGGAGTGCCGCCTGGAGGGCCGTCCCGTTCGTCCCGTAATGTGGCGTTCGTTGTCCGGCGAGCAGCAGCCGGACGCGGCTCTTTGGGGAAGGGACTCTAGGACTTGATGGAGCGCACCGTCGTCCGTTGTGCCGATGGGCACGTGTTCAGCACCGCTTCGTTCCCGATGCAGCAGGCCGAGCGGCTCGGCCCCGGACGGCTCGTTCGCTGTCCGCGGTGTGCCCGGCTCCGCAGTGCGGTGCCGGTGACCCTCGAGAAGCGGTAGGGACGGAAGAGGTCTGACGCGCGGAGTCGTCCTGATTGCGGGGGCTCCGCGCGTCTTGCGTATCCTCGGGGCGTGCTTCTCTCAGACAAGGACATCCGGGCCGAGATCGATGCCGGGCGGGTACGGATCGATCCCTACGACGAATCCATGGTGCAGCCGTCGAGCATCGACGTACGGCTGGACCGCTTCTTCCGGGTGTTCGAGAACCACCGGTACCCCCACATCGACCCCTCCATCGAGCAGGCGGACCTGACGCGGCTCGTGGAGCCGGAGGGGGACGAGCCGTTCATCCTGCACCCCGGGGAGTTCGTGCTCGCGTCGACGTACGAGGTCATCTCGCTGCCCGACGATCTTGCCTCGCGCCTGGAGGGGAAGAGCTCCCTCGGACGGCTCGGGCTCGTCACGCACTCCACGGCCGGCTTCATCGACCCCGGGTTCTCCGGGCACGTCACCCTCGAGCTGTCCAACCTGGCCACGCTCCCGATCAAGCTCTGGCCCGGTATGAAGATCGGACAGCTGTGCATGTTCCGGCTCAGCTCGCCGGCCGAGCATCCGTACGGCAGCGAGCAGTACGGCTCCCGGTACCAGGGCCAGCGCGGCCCCACCGCCTCGCGGTCCTACCTCAACTTCCATCGGACCCAGGTGTGAGGGCGGCGGTATGAGCGGCTCGGACGTACGGCGCGAGAATCTGACCTACGAGCGGTTCGGCGTCGCCGTACGCGAGCTCGCGCAGGTCATCGCCGACGACGGGTACGAGCCCGACATCGTGCTCAGCATCGCCCGCGGCGGTGTCTTCGTCGCCGGCGGGCTCGCCTATGCGCTCGACTGCAAGAACATCCACCTGGTGAACGTCGAGTTCTACACCGGTGTGGGGCAGACGCTCGAAATGCCCGTGATGCTGTCCCCCGTCCCCAACGTGATCGACTTCACCGACAAGAAGGTCCTGATCGCGGACGACGTGGCCGACACCGGCAAGACGCTGAAGCTCGTGCACGACTTCTGCCTGGACCACGTCGCCGAGGTCCGCTCCGCCGTCATCTACGAGAAGTCGCAGTCCCTGGTGAAGTGCGAGTACGTCTGGCAGCGCACCGACGACTGGATCAACTTCCCGTGGAGCGTCCTGCCCGTGGTGCGCAAGTCGGGGGAGCCGGTCACTCCGTCCAAGGAAGCACTCTGACGAAGGGGCCCCCGTCCAGGTGGACGGGGGCCCCTCACGCCTGTCGCGGGACGTGTCAGAACGTGCCCAGCTTCACGATCGACAGCAGCGCGATCAGCTGGATCGCCGACGCGCCCAGCGCCTTCGGCCAGGGCAGGTCGTGGGAGCGGCTGACCATCAGCGTCAGCAGGGCGCCGGCCGCCACCCAGGTCGCCCAGCCGAGCAGCTGTACGAAGGACGCGTCGCCGCCGAAGAACATCGCCACGACCAGACGCGGCGCGTCCGTCAGGGACGTGATCAGCATGGAGAGGCCGACCGTGGGCTGCCACGCGCCGTTGCCGCCGAGCTGGCGGGCCAGGGTGTGGGTGACCACGCCCAGGATGAACGCCGACACCACCATCGCCACGGCCGTCGTCAGGACGATCGGGATCGCGTTGGAGAGGGTGGCGTTGATCGCGTCCGAGCGGGTGTCGTCGAAGCCGAAGACCGCGAGCAGGCCGTAGAGGAAGGTGACGACGAGGGCCGGGCCCCACATCGTGTAGTCCCGCATCTGCAGGAACGTCTGGTTCGGGGCGACGACGATGCCCCGCAGCAGCTCCTTCCAGTGCAGACGCGGCCCGATCGGGCCCGAGGGCGCGGCGGGACCGGCGTGATAGGTCTCACCCTGGCTGTACTGCTGGTGCTCGCCGACCGAGAACGCCTGGGTGTGCCCGGGGTTGTTCGCCGCGTACGGGTCGTGCGGCGCGCCGCCACCGAAGTACTCCGGCTCGTCGTTGCCGCCGCCGTTCCCGTGCGGCGGCCACTGACCGCTCCCGCTCCCACCGCCGTACGGCGGCTGCTGGCCGCCCCGGTACTGCGGCGGGTACGGCTGCCCCGCCGGCTGCGGGTAGCCGTACGACGGCCCCGAGGGTTGGCCCTGCGGCGCCTGCTGCCCGTACGGAGGGTGTTGCGGTCGCGCTTGGGGGGCGCGGCCATCACGGCCGCCACGTCCGATCCTGAATCCAGCCACGTACTCGAACGTACCTGGTCCCGGGGGTCGGCGTGACGGCCGTACGGCTCCGGGTCACCTTTGCTGCCGAGCTGTGACATCCCTTAAGGGGAACGTCCCTAGGGGAAAACTCCCCCACGGGCAGGCGGCTTTGACGGTGGCCGCCTCACTGCCCGAAGGTGAAGCCCAGCTGCGGATATCCCGTCGCCGAGACCCCCGTCGCCGCCGGACCGAAGCTCACCGCGCCGGTCGTCGTCAGGCCGGAGGCGGAGCCGCGCAGGGTCGTCACGGTGCCGTCCCCGTTGTTCTCGTTGCGGGCGCCGACGCTCAGGTCGGCCTTGCGGTCGCCGTTGAGGTCGGCGAGGTGGACGGCGCTGCCGAAGAAGTCGTTGTCCTCGTTGCCGCCGGGCACGCCGGCCGTGTTCTGGGAGTACGTCCTCGCGCCCGTGCCCGTCAGACCGGCGGCGGAGCCGCGCAACAGTGTGACGGCGCCGGTCTGCCAGGCGCTGCCCAGAGCCTCGAAGGGCGCGCCGACGGCGACGTCCGCGTAGCCGTCGCCGTTGACGTCGCCGACGGAGAGGGAGTCGCCGAACCAGTCACTGGACTCGGCGGTGTCGGGGACACCGGGGCTGTTCTGGGTGATCGTCGCCTGGGGCGTGGCGCGTACGCCGCTCACGCCGCCCAGATAGGCGCGGACCGAGCCGCCGTCGTTCGCGGAGACGGTGCCCGGGGCCGCGGAGGTGACGACGTCGTCGTAGCCGTCATGGTTGAGGTCGCCGACGACGGCCGTGCGCCAGCCGCCGCTGCTCAGCACCCGCTGAAGGGTGAAGCCGGAGCGGGAGCCCCGGTACACCAGGTTGCCGTCCACGAACGTCGAGTCGTCCGGGTGGTAGGTCCCGCTGATCACCAGGTCGTCGGTGCCGTCGCCGTCGACGTCGCCGGCGGCCAGGGACTGGGCGCCGTAGATGTTGCCGGTGTACAGGTCGGTGTTCAGGGCGGAGCGCGACGCGGCGCCCGCGCCCTTGGTGAAGCCGCCCTTGAAGATCCACACGTCTTTGCCGGTGCTGCCGACGGCCAGGTCGGCCTTGTGGTCCCCGGTGAAGTCGCCGACGGCCAGGGACATGCCGTAGCGCTGGTGGGCGGAGGGGGCGGGGTCGGGGACGGACCGGGCGCCGGAGAGGCCGTTGCGGCCGCCCCAGACGATCACCGCGGTGCCGGCCTCGGCGTCCTCGTCCTCGACGCCGACGACCAGGTCGGCGTATCCGTCGTTGTTGAGGTCGCCGAAGGCGAGCGCCGAGCCGAACCCGTCGTCCTTCTCGGCCGCGCCCGGGATGCCGGGGTAGTCCTGGGTGATGACGGTGCGTCGGGAGGCCTTGATCCCGGACCGGGAACCGTAGTTCACCACGACGGCGCCGGCCCGCGCCTTGCCGCCGACGGTGGCGCCGGGGGCGGCGGTGACGAGGTCGCGGTAGCCGTCGCCGTTGAAGTCGTCCGCGTACTTGGCGGGGGCTGCGGCGGCGGGGTCGGGCAGGGCCAGGGGGGCCAGGGCGGCGGTCAGTACGGTGGCCGTGAGGGCGGCGAGCTTGGGCGTGCGCAACGGGTTCTCCTGAGTGCGGCGGCATACCGCTCGGCGAATGGGTCGGCGATCAGGAGACCAGTGGTAACCGGCAAGGGTTGTAGGGGAGTTGGGTGAATTCTCGGGGTGGCCGTGCCGGGCGGGAACGGCGAACGCCCCCGTGCCGGAGAGGGGCGCGGGGGCGTTCGTGGGGTGGCTGGGAGCTACTTCACCGGAGCAGGCTCCGGCTCGTTCTCCGTCTCCGTCTCGCCCGCCGGGGGCTCGTCGTCGACCGGGGTCTTGACCGACTCCAGCAGGAGCTGGGCGACGTCCACGACCGTGATGGACTCCTTGGCCTTGCCCTCGTTCTTCTTGCCGTTCACGGAGTCCGTGAGCATGACGAGGCAGAAGGGGCAGGCGGTCGAGACGATGTCCGGGTTCAGGGACAGGGCCTCGTCGACGCGCTCGTTGTTGATGCGCTTGCCGATCCGCTCCTCCATCCACATCCGCGCGCCGCCGGCGCCGCAGCAGAAGCCGCGTTCCTTGTGGCGGTGCATCTCCTGCTGGCGCAGGCCGGGGACGGCGGACATGATCTCGCGCGGGGGCGTGTAGATCTTGTTGTGGCGGCCCAGGTAGCAGGGGTCGTGGTAGGTGATGATGCCCTCGACCGGGGTCACCGGGATCAGCTTGCCCTCGTCGACGAGGTGCTGGAGCAGCTGGGTGTGGTGGATGACCTCGTAGTCGCCGCCGAGCTGCGGGTACTCGTTGCCGATCGTGTTGAGGCAGTGCGGGCAGGTGGCGACGATCTTCTTCGCCGACTTCGGCTTCTTCGTCTCCGGATCGTCGTCGTCCTCGCCGAAGGCCATGTTCAGCGCGGCCACGTTCTCCATGCCGAGCTCCTGGAACAGGGGCTCGTTGCCGAGGCGGCGGGCGGAGTCGCCGGTGCACTTCTCGTCGCCGCCCATGATCGCGAACTTGACGCCCGCCATGTGCAGCAGCTCGGCGAAGGCCTTGGTGGTCTTCTTCGCGCGGTCCTCGAGGGCGCCGGCACAGCCGACCCAGTAGAGGTACTCGACCTCGGTGAGGTCCTCGATGTCCTTGCCGACGACCGGGATCTCGAAGTCGACTTCCTTCGTCCACTCCAGGCGCTGCTTCTTGGCCAGGCCCCAGGGGTTGCCCTTCTTCTCCAGGTTCTTGAGCATCGTGCCCGCCTCGGAGGGGAACGAGGACTCGATCATGACCTGGTAGCGGCGCATGTCGACGATGTGGTCGACGTGCTCGATGTCGACGGGGCACTGCTCGACGCAGGCGCCGCAGGTGGTGCAGGACCACAGGACGTCCGGGTCGATGACGCCGTTCTCCTCGGCGGTGCCGATCAGCGGGCGCTCGGCCTCCGCGAGAGCCGCCGCCGGGACGTCCTTCAAAGCCTCGGCAGAGGCCTTCTCCTCGCCCTCCATGGTCTTGCCGCCACCCGCGAGCAGGTAGGGCGCCTTGGCGTGGGCGTGGTCCCGCAGGGACATGATCAGCAGCTTGGGGGAGAGCGGCTTGCCGGTGTTCCAGGCGGGGCACTGCGACTGGCAGCGGCCGCACTCGGTGCAGGTGGAGAAGTCGAGCAGGCCCTTCCAGGAGAACTGCTCGACCTGGGAGACGCCGAAGACGTCGTCGTCACCGGGGTCGGTGAAGTCGATCGGCTTGCCGCCGGAGGTCATCGGCTGGAGGCCGCCGAGGGCCGTCTCACCGGTGGCGTTGCGCTTGAACCAGATGTTCGGGAACGCCAGGAAGCGGTGCCAGGCCACGCCCATGTTGGTGTTGAGCGAGACCACGATCATCCAGATGAACGAGGTGCTGATCTTCACCATCGCGGTGAGGTAGATCAGGTTCTGCAGTGTGGTGACGCCCAGCCCCTTGAAGGCCAGGACCAGGGGGTACGAGGCGAAGTACGCGGCCTCGTAGTGCTCCACGTGGTGGATCGCGCCCTCGAGGCCGCGCAGCAGGTAGATCGCCAGGCCGATGGTGAGGATGACGTACTCGACGAAGTACGCCTGGCCGGCCTTGGAGCCCGCGAAGCGGGACTTGCGGCCCGGGCGCGACGGCAGGTTCAGCAGGCGGATCACGATGAGCACGGCGATGCCGAGGACCGTCATCACACCGATGAACTCGATGTACATCTCGAACGGCAGGAACCCGCCGATGATCGGCAGCGTCCAGTCGGCCTCGAAGAGCTGGCCGAAGGCCTGCGCCAGGGTCGGCGGCAGGGTGAGGAAGCCCACGGCGACGAACCAGTGGGCGAAGCCCACGATGCCCCAGCGGTTCATCCGCGTGTGGCCGAGGAACTCGCGTACCAGGGTCACGCTGCGCGCGTACGGGTTGTCGGTCCGGCTGCCGGCGGGCACCGGCTGGCCCAGTTTGAAGTACCGGACGAACTGACCGATGGCGCGTGCGAGCAGCGCGACGCCGACCACGGTCAGGACCAGCGACACGATGATCGCGGCGAGTTGCATGAGGGGGCTCCTCGGGCGAAATTACTAAGCGGTAACTTATGCAGTCCGTCTGAGACTACCCCCATCCTGCGTCGCACTGTAGCTGGCAGTGAGGTGATCTGGATCGCTGAGGGTCACCTCAGAGTCTGACCGTGTTATTCGTACCAAATTGGTACATTTGTGACTAATTTATATCCGTGCTCTACGGGATCGCCGCCGCCACCACCGCCCTCTTCCTCGCCGCCGTCCTCGCCGCCCTGCTGCGCGTGCCCGCTCTGCGCCTCGGGTTCGTCGAGCGGCGGCAGCGACAGCGGCGGGTGCCGCTCTCCGGGGGAATCGCCGTCGTCCTCGCCACCTGCCTCGTCGCGATCGCCGGGGACCGGTGGGGGATCGCCCCGCTCGGTGACGACATCGGCGTGCTGCTCATCGCCGCGGGCGCCGTCGCGGGACTCGGGCTGGTCGCGGACGTGTGGCGGCTCAAGGCCCGGCTCCTGGTCCTCGGTACGGCGGTGGCGGCCGCCTTCGTCGTGCCGTACGGCGACACGGGCGTGCTCGCCGGAGCGGTTGCCGTCGGCTGGATCACCTTCGTGGCGCTGGCCTTCCGGTCCCTCGACCACGCGGACGGGGTGGCCGGCACGGTCGGCGTCGTCACCGCGTTCGGGGCCGCCGCGTGCGCCGCGGTGGAGGTGCTGGACGGGCCGGCGGTGCTGATGAGCGTGCTGGCCGCCGCGCTGACCGGCTTCCTGATGCACAACTGGCCCCCCGCGCGCGTGGCGCTCGGCTCGTGCGGCTCGCTGTTCGCCGGCTTCCTGCTCGCCACCGCCGCGGTCACCGCGCGCGCGGGCGGCGACGAGGCCGAGGGGGCGGGCGTGCTGTTCGCCCTCACGGCCGTCGCGGCCGCCGACGCCGTCCTCGTCGCGGTGGCGCGGCGGCTGGCCGGGCGACCCCTGCTGCGCGGCGGCCCCGACCATCTGGCGCACCGGCTGCGGCGGCTCGGCCTCACCCCGCAGGGGGTGGCGGTGCTGATCGGCGCGGCCGCCTTCTCCGGGGTACTCGTCGGGACCCTCGCGCACACTGGATGGGTCGACGCGCAGGCGGTGTGGTGGGTGGCCGGCGGGGCCCTGGTCGTCGTACTCGGACTGCTGCGGGTGCCGGTGTACGGGCCGCCACGCGCGCGTGGCCCGTACGGCGCCGCACCCGCGCGTGCCGGTCGTCGCGACCCTCGTGCCGGCGCCCGCTTCGGACCCCGCTCCGGGTCCCGTCAGGGTGCTCGCCCCGGTGCCCGCCGGGCGGCGGTGTACGGCCCCCGGCGTCAATCCGAGTCCGCTGTGGAGCACCCTGAAACGGGTGATCGTCGAGTCGGTCGAGGTGCGTCTTCCCAGGTCAACGGCTCCTTGCGTGTAAGGAACGGATAAGAGTTGAGTGGGTCCGACTCAGGTCTGTTGACCCAGTGGCGAGCCTCGTGCACACTTGAGTCCGTTCCACTCAAGTCAGCTGGAGGAAGATCACCATGGCACGTGCGGTCGGCATCGACCTGGGCACAACCAACTCCGTCGTCAGCGTTCTGGAGGGCGGCGAGCCCACCGTCATCACCAACGCCGAGGGTGCCAGGACCACGCCGTCCGTCGTCGCCTTCGCCAAGAACGGTGAGGTGCTGGTCGGCGAGGTCGCCAAGCGCCAGGCGGTCACGAACGTGGACCGGACCATCCGCTCGGTGAAGCGCCACATGGGCACCGACTGGAAGATCGAGCTCGACGGGAAGCCCTTCAACCCGCAGCAGATCTCCGCGTTCATCCTGCAGAAGCTGAAGCGCGACGCCGAGGCCTACCTGGGCGAGAAGGTGACCGACGCGGTCATCACCGTCCCGGCGTACTTCAACGACTCCGAGCGCCAGGCGACGAAGGAGGCCGGCGAGATCGCCGGTCTGAACGTCCTTCGTATCGTCAACGAGCCCACCGCGGCCGCGCTCGCCTACGGCCTCGACAAGGACGAACAGATCATCCTCGTCTTCGACCTCGGTGGCGGCACCTTCGACGTGTCCCTCCTGGAGATCGGTGACGGCGTCGTCGAGGTGAAGGCCACCAACGGTGACAACCACCTCGGTGGTGACGACTGGGACCAGCGCGTCATGGACTACCTGGTCAAGCAGTTCCAGGCCGGCCACGGCGTGGACCTCTCCAAGGACAAGATGGCGCTGCAGCGCCTGCGCGAGGCCGCCGAGAAGGCGAAGATCGAGCTGTCCTCGTCCACCGAGACCTCGATCAACCTGCCGTACATCACGGCGTCCGCCGAGGGCCCGCTGCACCTGGACGAGAAGCTCACCCGCGCCCAGTTCCAGCAGCTGACCGCGGACCTGCTGGAGCGCTGCAAGACGCCGTTCCACAACGTCATCAAGGACGCCGGCATCTCCCTCTCCGAGATCGACCACGTCGTTCTCGTCGGCGGTTCGACCCGTATGCCCGCCGTCGCCGAGCTCGTCAAGGAGCTGACCGGCGGCAAGGACGCCAACAAGGGTGTGAACCCGGACGAGGTCGTCGCCATCGGCGCCTCGCTCCAGGCCGGTGTCCTCAAGGGTGAGGTCAAGGACGTCCTGCTCCTCGACGTGACCCCGCTGTCCCTCGGCATCGAGACCAAGGGCGGCATCATGACCAAGCTGATCGACCGCAACACCACGATCCCGACCAAGCGGTCCGAGATCTTCACGACGGCCGAGGACAACCAGCCGTCCGTGCAGATCCAGGTCTACCAGGGCGAGCGCGAGATCGCGGCGTACAACAAGAAGCTCGGCATGTTCGAGCTGACCGGTCTGCCGCCGGCCCCGCGTGGCGTCCCGCAGATCGAGGTCTCCTTCGACATCGACGCCAACGGCATCATGCACGTGACCGCGAAGGACCTCGGCACGGGCAAGGAGCAGAAGATGACCGTCACCGGCGGCTCCTCGCTGCCGAAGGACGAGGTCGACCGCATGCGCCAGGAGGCCGAGCAGTACGCGGACGAGGACCACCGCCGCCGCGAGGCAGCCGAGGCCCGCAACCAGGGCGAGCAGCTCGTCTACCAGACCGAGAAGTTCCTCAAGGACAACGACGACAAGGTCCCGGGCGAGATCAAGACCGAGGTCGAGGCGGCCGTCGCCGAGCTGAAGGAGAAGCTCAAGGGCGAGGACACCGCGGAGATCCGTACCGCCACCGAGAAGGTCGCGGCCGTCTCACAGAAGCTCGGCCAGGCCCTCTACGCCGACGCCCAGGCCGGGCAGGCCACCGCCGGCGGTGCCGGTGAGGCCCCGAAGGCCGACGACGACGTCGTGGACGCCGAGATCGTGGACGACGAGCGCAAGGACGGTGCCGCGTGACGGAGGAGACCCCGGGCTTCGAGGAGAAGCCCGACGTCCCCTCCGGCGCCACCCCTGAAGACGCCGAGCCGAAGGCCGCCTCCCCCTCCTCGGGGGAGGGGGCGGCCCCGGCCGGGGACGCGAACCAGACAGCGGGTCTGGTGGCCCAGCTGGACCAGGTGCGCACCGCGCTCGGCGAGCGCACCGCGGATCTCCAGCGCCTCCAGGCCGAGTACCAGAACTACCGCCGCCGGGTCGAGCGCGACCGGATCGCCGTCAAGGAGATCGCCATCGCGAACCTCCTGACCGAGCTCCTGCCCGTGCTCGACGACATCGGCCGCGCGCGGGACCACGGCGAACTCGTCGGCGGCTTCAAGTCCGTCGCCGAGTCGCTCGAGACCGTCGCGGCCAAGATGGGCCTGCAGCAGTTCGGCAAGGAGGGCGAGCCCTTCGACCCGACGATCCACGAGGCCCTGATGCACTCGTACGCGCCCGATGTCACCGAGACGACGTGCGTGGCGATTCTGCAGCCCGGGTATCGAATCGGCGAGCGCACCATCCGCCCCGCGCGGGTGGCCGTCGCCGAGCCCCAGCCCGGCGCCCAGACGGTGAAGGCCGAGGAGGCCTCCGCCGAGCCCGGCGAAGAGAAGGACAACGGCCCTGAGGAGGGCTGACGTAGACACCGAGGGGAACACCGGAAAGGGGGCACGTCGGGGATGAGCACCAAGGACTTCATCGAGAAGGACTTCTACAAGGTCCTCGGCGTCCCCAAGGACGCCACCGAGGCCGAGATCAAGAAGGCGTACCGGAAGCTCGCCCGCGAGTTCCACCCGGACGCCAACAAAGGCAACGCCAAGGCGGAGGAGCGCTTCAAGGAGATCTCCGAGGCGAACGACGTCCTCGGCGACCCCAAGAAGCGCAAGGAGTACGACGAGGCACGCGCCCTCTTCGGCAACGGCGGCTTCCGCCCCGGGCCGGGCGCCGGCGGCAACTTCAACTTCGACCTGGGCGACCTCTTCGGAGGCGGCGCCCAGGGCGGGGGCGGATCCGGCGGCTTCGGCGGCGGCATCGGGGACGTCTTCGGTGGCCTGTTCAACCGCGGCGGCGGCGGTACGCCCCGTACGCAGCCGCGGCGCGGGCAGGACATCGACACCGAGGTCACCCTGACCTTCACGGAGGCCATCGAGGGCGCGACGGTCCCGCTGCGCATGTCCTCGCAGTCCCCGTGCAAGGCCTGCTCCGGCACCGGCGACAAGAACGGCACACCGCGCGTGTGCCCGACCTGCGTCGGCACCGGCCAGGTGGCCCGGGGCTCGGGCGGCGGGTTCTCGCTCACCGACCCCTGCCCCGACTGCAAGGGCCGCGGTCTGATCGCGGAGCACCCCTGCCTGGAGTGCAAGGGCAGCGGCCGCGCGAAGTCGTCCAGGACCATGCAGGTCCGCATCCCCGCCGGGGTCACGGACGGCCAGCGCATCCGCCTCCGCGGCAAGGGCGCACCGGGCGAGCGCGGCGGCCCGTCCGGCGACCTCTACGTCGTCGTCCATGTCGGCGCCCACCCGGTGTTCGGCCGCAAGGACGACAACCTCACGGTGACGGTGCCGGTGACGTTCGCCGAGGCGGCCCTGGGCGGCGAGATCAGGGTCCCCACCCTCGGCGGCCCGTCCCTGACCCTGAAGCTGCCGCCCGGCACGCCCAACGGCCGCACCATGCGGGCGCGGGGCAAGGGCGCGGTCCGTAAGGACGGCACTCGCGGCGACCTGCTGGTCACCGTGGAGGTGAGTGTCCCGAAGGACGTGACGGGGAAGGCTCGTGACGCACTGGAGGCGTATCGCGAGGCGACCGCGGAAGAGGACCCGCGGGCCGAGCTGTTCGAGGCCGCGAAGGGAGCTTGAGAGTGATGGACGGCCGTCGACGCGGTGACACTTTTCGTGGGCCGTATGAACTGACCGAGGAGACCCCGGTCTACGTCATCTCGGTGGCGGCCCAGCTCTCCGGCCTGCACCCGCAGACGCTGCGCCAGTACGACCGTCTGGGCCTGGTCTCCCCCGACCGCACCGCCGGCCGGGGCCGCCGCTACTCGGCCCGTGACATCGAACTGCTGCGCACCGTCCAGCAGTTGTCACAGGACGAGGGCATCAACCTGGCCGGCATCAAGCGGATCATCGAGCTGGAGAACCAGGTGGCCGCCCTGCAGTCCCGGGTGGCCGAGCTGCAGTCCGCCCTGGACGGCGCGGCGGCCGCGATGCAACAGCGCGAGGCAGCGGTCCACGCCTCCTACCGCCGTGACCTGGTCCCGTACCAGGAGGTCCAGCAGACCAGCGCGCTGGTGGTGTGGCGGCCGAAGAAGGCCAAGGACTGAGGTACTCATGTGAAGGGGGCCCGGATCTCTCTCCGGGCCCCCTTCACGCTGTCCCGGTCAGACGGCCGGCATGGTGACCACGGTCGTCCTCATGCGGTAGTGCCGGTGGTGCGGAACACGTGGTCGCCTACGGGCATCGATTCGGTCCCGTCCGCGTACACGGCGGTGACTTTGTAGAAGACGGTCGTGTCGGTCGGTGCGGTGTAGTCCGAGTACGTGTCGCCGAAGGGCGTTGGTGTCTCGCTGAGCCTGACGTAGGCCTGTGCGACGGTGTCCCAGCGGTAGACGTAGTAGCCGGTCGCCGTGCCGTAGGTGTCGTTCTCCGGGCTGTAGCCCACGGTGAGATGGCCTTCTGTGGAGTAGTGCTCGCCTTCCACGTAGAGGATGTCCGACTCATCCGGATAGGTCTCCGTCGGCATCAGGTCGAGTTCGGTGACCTCGACGAAGGCGGCGGAATCGATGTCCAGGGCGTTGCCGTCATTGTCGACGGCCACGACCACATACCGCAGGTTCTCACCGTCAGGCAGGTTCAGCTCCCGGTTCTGGGACCAGGTGGAGCCGT
Organism: Streptomyces sp. NPDC096132; assembly: GCF_044763345.1. NCBI lineage: Bacteria > Bacillati > Actinomycetota > Actinomycetes > Kitasatosporales > Streptomycetaceae > Streptomyces > Streptomyces sp. NPDC096132. Next base: position 201,597 of record NZ_JBIWGA010000010.1, on the reverse strand, counting down.
ACGGAAGGCTGTCGGTGATGTCCGTGTACGTCCAGGCGCCGTCGCCGTACACACCCCGGTAGATGCGGTGGTCGGCGAGGTCCTCGGCCGGGCTGTCGTCCCAGTCGAGCCGGACGCCGTATCCCATCGCCGTCGCGGTCAGGCCGGTCACCGCGGCGGGGGCGGTGTAGTCGCCGACGTGGTCGATGGTGACGGAGTTCGAAGCAGGGCCGACGTTGCCGTGGCTGTCCACGGCACGGACCCAGTAGGTGTGCGTGGTGGAACGCTCGATCTCGGTGTCCACGTAGGACTCTCCGCCCCTGCCGCCGATCCCGACGCCGTCCCGGTAGACGGAGAAGTACGAGATGTCGGCGTCCGCGTCCGTGCTCCAGGACCAGTTCAGGGTGATGCCGCGCTCCGCGTCGACGGCCGTCACATCGTCCGGGGCGTAGACCGGGGCGGTGGTGTCGATGTCCTTCGACCAGTACTCGGCTGTGCCCGAGGGCGCCGACGCGTTGCCGTGGGTGTCGACGGCGGTGACGACGTAGTAGAAGGTCTCGCCGGTCGTGGGCAGGTCATCGGCGTAGGAGTTCGCGATGATCGGTGTCGGGCCGCTCAGCAGGTTCGTGTCGGTGAGGGCGACGGGGTAGGACGCGGACCGGTACACCCGGTAGCCGGCCAGGTCCGACTCGGTGTTCGCTTCCCAGAAGAAGCGCGCAGTGGTGACGCTGCCGATGGCCCAGTTGTCCTCCACGCCGATGGGTGCGGCGGGCGCCGTCGTGTCGACGGTGATGACGCCTTGGTCGGCGGTGCCGGTCGAGGTGTTGCCGGTCTTGTCGTAGGCGCGGACCTCGTAGTAGTAGGTCTCGCCGGTCACCGGGAGGCTGGTGTCCGTGTACGACGTCGACGCTGTCGTGGCGAGCGGCTTGCTGCCGAAGGAGGCGCCCTTCAGCCGTCGGTAGACCTTGTACCCGGCGAGATCCATCTCCTTGTTCTTCGCCCAGGTCAGCTTGGCCCTTCCCGTCTCCGCGTCGTACGACACCGCAGCCCCGGCCGGCGTGAGCGGCTTGACCTTGTCGACGGTGGCGGAGGTGCGGGGGGCGTAGTTGAACTTGACCTTGGCGCTGCCGGTCCAGTTGACGTAGTCGACGCGGAGGGTGTGCTTGCCGGACGGGATGGTCAGGTTGACCGTCTTCGACACCGTGGTGGAGGTGTTCTTCCACAGGTCGATCTTGCGGGTGCCGTCGATGTAGACGCGGATGCCGTCGAGGCCGGAGGCGGCGAGGGCGAAGGGGCCGCCGGAGCCGAAGTCGCGGGTGACGGTCCAGCGGACGCCGAAGGTGTCCTTCGGGAGGCCGGAGGCGGGGGCGCCGCTCCAACTCTGGTCGATCGCGCTGTCGCAGTCGGTCTTCTTCGGGGTGCCCTTGAACGTGGTGTTCGCGAAGAGCTGCCGCTTGTAGACGGGGGAGGTGCAGGTGGCGGCCGCGGAGGCGGGCACGGCGACGGCCGTGAGCAGGCCGCCGACGGAGGCGAGCACGATCGCCGTCGCGGCGGCTGCGGTGGTGCGTCTGGCGGGGATTATGAACTCCTCGGTCGTGAGGGTCGTCGGCCGGTAAAAGGATCTGACGACGATCACGACTCGTGGAGGCGGCGCGGGGTTGTGCGGGCTTTCCTGTGAATCAGGAGTGCCTGAAATGATCGGGGCCGCCGCTGTACGACGACGATGTGTGCAACGCAGACTCGTGAATGACGGCATGCACGGATGGCGGGCTGTCGCGGCCTCTGATTCGAGCTCGGCCAGATTCAGGGCATCGGGCCCCATGTGCTTCCTGTATGCACGCCACCAGCCTTTGCCGCTGGACTCGGACATGGCGATCAACGCCTCGACATAGGGATCCTCTGAGCAACCGCTCGGTGAGGACCGAAGTTCGACCGGCTTCGATGTGCCCTAGCTGTCCGCGTGTTGGCGCGCAAAGGAGCCGCCTCCTATGAACCCAGCCCGTCGTGCCGCCCACCGCTCCGCTCAACTCGCTCACGAATACAGCCTGTTCACCCTGGCGGACGCGACCTCGCCCCGGGGCTGCCGGGACTTCGTCCGCGCCGCCCTCTTCACGCACGACCGGGAACCCCTGGGCATGCCGGCCGCCCTGTGTACCTCGGAGCTCGTCACGAACGTGCACCTGCACGCCAAGGGCACCGCCATGCTCCGCATCCGGCTGAGCCCGGCCCGGCTCCGGGTCAGCGTCTTCGACGAGAGTCCGGACCCGAGGAGATGGCGGATGTGTGGGGGGTCGCGGACGGGAGAGCGGGGCGGTTCGCTAAGGGCGTGTGGTTCGAGCTGGGCTCGCTCGAACGGGTGAACTGGAGGTAGTTCCCCTGGTCAGCCGTATTGCCGTACTTACCGTGATCGCGTTGCTTGTGCCCCGAGCACACCCAGCCCACACTTGAGGAGGAGGTGCCGCCGTGACCGCTCTCGCACACGAGAGGCCCGAGATCATGCCCGAGGCTCAGGCTGAATTCTTGAACGTATCCGACCCGGATGAGGGCCTGTGGCAGCTGTGGAAGGCCATGGAACTCCCCGAGGGCTACCGCGCTGAGATCATCGAGGGAGCCATCGAGGTGTCGCCCACCGGTCGCTTTGCACATTCCCAAGTCGTCAACCGCCTCAGGGATGCCCTGGTGATCTTTCTGAAGGACGGCGAGTACGGCGCTTGGAACGACACGAACGTGCTCCACTCACGGAGGGTATGGATTCCGGACGGGCTCGTGGCACCTCGGGACGCCGAGCTGGCCGAGGATGAGGACGGCCTAGGGATCAAGGCTTCCGCAGTCGCGCTGATCGTCGAAGTCGTCTCCCCCGGCAAGAGCAACCAGGACCGAGACCGCATGCGCAAGCGTCGCGAATACGCCCGTGCCGGTATCCCCGCCTACGTCCTCATCGACGACTGCGACGGCCAGGGCGCTGTCACCCTCTTCACCGGCCCCCGTCCCGACAAGGCCGACTGGGACGACATCCACCGCGTCCCCTACGGCACCGAAGTCACCATCCCCGAAGGCCCCGTCAAGGGCTTCGTGATCGGCGAGGCGATCACGGGCCCGAAGCGGGGCTGACGGGCAAACCGCCGTCCGCTACGGCGCGGTGACCGCCGAGTCGGCCGCCGGCAGGGACTCGGAACCGTCCTCGGCCACCGCGGTGACCCAGTAGAAGGACGTGGTTCCGCGCGGCACGCCGGTGTCGAAGTACTCCAGGGCTCCGCTGGGGAGTTCGGCGATCGTCTCGTAGGCGGAGGTCTGCGGGTTCCAGCGGTGGACGCGGTAGCCGCCGGCCTGTTCCGGAGCCGAGTCGGCGAGCCCCTGCCAGGTCAGCCGGTTGCCCTCGTCGCCCTCGGTCGCCTCCGCAGTGAGGGTCAGCGGCGACCCGTCGGGTGTGGCCACGCTCGGCGTCATGTCGAGCTCGGTGGCGATCACGATCTGCGCCTCACCGGTCCATGCGAACGACGAGTTCCCGGCGTCGTCGAGGGCGTCGACGATGAAGCAGGACTCCTCACCCTCGGGGAGGGTGACGTACGCGTAGGAGGTGGTGCCGGCCGGCACGGAGTAGCCCGGGTACAGGGAGCACACCTGCTCCTCCCCCTCGTCGCCCCAGAGCTCACCCCGGCGGACCGTGTAACTCTCCAGGTCCGCCGTCGGGTTGGCGTCCCAGTGCACCTCGAAGCCGTACTCGGTGGGAGTGACCGTCACCCCGGTGACGGCGGACGGCGGGGTCACGTCCCGGAGCCTGCCGACCACGGCGGTGGACCGCGCGGACTCGTTGCCCGCCGCGTCCAGCGCGGTCACGCGGTAGTAGTAGTAGGCGCCCTCCACGGCGGTGGAGTCCAGGTACGAGGTCTGGTCGGTGGTGCCGATCGGGATGTAGGTGCCGCTCAGGCTCGCCGCCCGGTACACGCGGTACGACGTCGCTCCCGCGACCTCGCTCCAGGCGAACTGGAGCCCCTCCGGCTTGCTGGCGGTGGGGCCGAGGGCGGGCGCGGCGGGGGCGGTCCGGTCGGCTGTGGTGACCGTCCTGACGGCGGTGCCCGCCGACTCGTTGCCCGCCGTGTCGTAGGCGCGCAGCTCGTAGGCGTAGGCCGAGCCGGTCACCGGGAGGGTGTTGTCGGTGTACGTGGTGGAGGCGGTGGAGACCAGCCGCGTCCAGGAGGTGCCGTCGGCGGGGCGCCGGTAGACCCGGTAGCCGGCGAGGTCCATCTCCTTGTTCTTCGCCCAGCTGAGCTTCGCCAGGCCGGTCGCGGTGTCGTAGGCGACCGCGAGGCCCGTCGGGGTGAGCGGCTTCACCGTGTCGACCGTCGCCGCGGTACGGGGCGCGTAGGTGAACTTGACGTTGGCACCGCCGGTCCAGTTCACGTAGTCCACGCGGACCGTGTGTCTGCCCTGGGGGATCGCCAGGTTCAGGGTCTTGGTGACCGTCGAGGAGACGTTCTTCCAGACGCTGATCTTGCGGACGCCGTCGACGTAGACGCGTACGCCGTCCTGGGCGGAGACCGAGAGGGCGAAGGGGCCGCCCGAGCCGAAGTCGCGGGTCACCGTCCAGCGGACGCCGAAGTCGTTGGTGGGCAGACCGGAGGCCGGGGCCCTGGTGCCCCAGTTCTCGCTGATCGTCGCGTCGCAGTCGGTCTTCTTCGGGGTGCCCGAAAAGGCGGTGTTCGCGAAGAATTGACGCTTGTACACCGGAGAGGTGCAACTGGTCGCGGCCGAGGCGGGTGCGGCGGTGGCGGCGGTGAGAAGACCGCCGGTCGTGGCGAGCACCACGGCCGTCGCGAGTCTGGCTGGCTTCATTCGATCCTCTGGTCGGGAAGGGCAGGCGTGTGCGGGGGCAGCCTGTCGTGATCACGACTCGCGAGAACTCGTGTTGGTTGTACGGGTCTTTGCCCGTAGGGGAAGCCCTCTTTGAGGAGAGTCCGTAAAGGGTGTTCCGTACCCTCTTCGCTTCGTCTCCATGCGTCTTCACTCGCTGAGCGGAGTGTGATGTTGTTACTTCGTTAAGTGGACCGGCTTGACTCCGGTGGCCGCGGCCGCGTTGGCTTTTCAGACACCTGGGTCAGCATGCCGCCCCCATGTCCGGATTGCACCGAACGCACCTGAAGTGAGCCCCCGAATGCGTCGTATCGCCATAGCTGTGGTTGCCTCCACGATGTCCCTCTCGCTCGCCGGATGCGGTGTGCTCGGGGCTTCGGAGGACAGCAGCGACACGACACCGACCCGGACCAACGACATCACCATCGGTGTGCTGATGCCGGAGACCACCAACACCCGGTACGCGGAGTTCGACTACCCGATCATCAAGGAAAAGATCGCGTCCCTGACGAACAACAAGGGCAAGACGGAGTACGCCAACGCCGCGTCGAGCGTCAAGAAGCAGAACACCCAGATGCAGAAGATGATCGACGAGAAGGTCGACTGCATCCTGCTCGACGCCGTCGACTCCCACAAGATCGCGCCCATGGTCGAGAAGGCCAAGGAGGCGGGCATCCCGGTCATCGCCTACGACCGTCTCGCCGAGGGCCCGATCGACGCGTACGTCTCCTTCGACAACGAGCTCGTCGGCGAGGTGCAGGGCCGTGCCATCACCGAGGCGCTCGGCGCGGCCGACACCTCCGACCAGATCGTCATGATCAACGGCTCGCCCACCGACCCGAACGCCGCCCAGTTCAAGGCAGGGGCGATGAACGAGCTCAACGGCCGTGTGACCATCGCCGCGACCTACGACACCGACGGCTGGAAGCCGACCATCGCCCAGCAGCACATGGCCAAGGCGATCGAGAAGATCGGCAAGGACAACATCGCGGCCGTCTACTCCGCGAACGACGCCATGGCCGGCGGCATCATCAAGGCCCTGGAGGCCGCGGGCGTCAGCAGCAGCAACCTGCCGCCGATCACCGGCCAGGACGCCGAGCTGTCGGCCGTGCAGCGGATCGTCAGCGGCGAGCAGTACATGACCGTCTACAAGCCGTACCCGGGTGAGGCCGAGGCCGCCGCCGAGGCCGCGGTCGCCAAGGTCCAGGGCCGTGAGCTGCAGTTCGAGGCGCTCACCCGCGACAAGATCGACAGCCCCACGAAGAAGGACATCCCGGCCAAGCTGGTGACCGTGGTCGCGCTGACCAAGTCCAACATCGAGAAGACCGTCATCGCGGACGGCATCTACAAGGTGTCCGACATCTGCACCGCCAAGTACAAGCAGGCCTGCAACGCCATCGGCCTGAAGTAGGGCTACCAGCCGACGAGCGGCTTCATCGTGATGAGCACCCCGTCCGGTGCGTACGGCACCGGGCTGGTGTTCATGTAGCCCGCCCGGTCCCGGTCGCCCGACACGCGCAGGCCCGTGACCTTCGCGTCCCGCGGGACGTCGTACCAGAGCTCGACCTCGATCAGGTCGTGCCCGCCGATCTCCACGGTGTCGTGCTGGCGGCGTACGGCCATGGCGAAGCTGTCCGGCTGCCCCGGGCGGCCGGACACGCCCGCGAGCCGCTGCCGCTTCGCGACGTACGTGTGGAACTCCGGGTCCTTGTTGTCGACCCGCAGCCGCGCCCAGCAGAACCGCCCCTCCGGCTGCGCCTCGCTGTGCGAGCCGGAGACCGCGTTCAGGCCGCAGCGCAGCGAGAGCAGCGTGAAGGTGAGATGGCCGTCCTTGTGGGGGCGGGAGGGGGCCTGCGTGGCGGTGGCGGAGGCCGAAGGGGCGGAATCCTTTCCCTCGCCGCCTCCGCAGCCCGCCGCGCCCAGCAGTACGGCGGCCAGTACGGCTGTCGTGAGCCCACGCGTCTTCCCCATACCCGGGATTGTCCGGCCGCCGCCCCGCAATGGGGAGACCCCGTCACGCCACCCGCGTGAACTCCACCGTCACCTCCGGCGGGCCGCCGGCCACGCCCCGGTAGATGCCCTTGTGCGGGGTGACGTCGTCGTAGTCGCGCCCACGGCCGACCACGACGTGGGACTCGTCGGCGCGGGTCCGGTTGGTGGGGTCGTAGCCGTGCCAGTCGCCCGCCCAGTACTCGATCCAGGCATGGCTCTGCCCGGCCACCGGGCGGTGCAGCTCCGCCTCCCGCTCCGGGTGGAGATAGCCGGAGACATAGCGGGTGGGCAGGCCCAGGCCCCGCAGCAGCGCGATCGTGAGGTGCGCGATGTCCTGGCAGACGCCGGCGCCCTGCTCCCAGGCCTCGGCGGCCGAGGTGTTCACGCCGGTGGCGCCGGGGAGGTAGGCGACCCGGTCGGCGACCAGCGAGGACACGGCGACCGCCGTCTCGTGCGGGTCGAGCCCGGCCACGGCCTTGCGGGCCTTCTTCACCAGCTTCGGCGGGACCGTCGTACGGACCGTGGGGCCCGCGAACTCCAGCAGACGTGAGGTGGCGACGCGCTCGGCGATCTCCGGCCAGGCGAGGGCCGGCACCGGCTCGTCCGGCGGGGCCGTCTCGACCAGGCTGGAGGCCGTGATGGTGAGGTCGGCGTGCGGGTCCATCAGCTCGAAGGCGGTGACCTGGGTGCCCCAGTAGTCCCAGTACGACCAGGTGGTGGCCGCCGGGCGGATGGTCACCCGGGAGTCCAGGGTCGTCTGGCCCGGCAGGGTGAGGGGAGTCATGCGGACCTCGTTGTGCGAGGAGACCGCCGCCTGTGCGTAGGAGACACGGGTCGTGTGACGGATGCGGAGCCTGCGGGTCATCGCGCTCACGCTCCTTCCTGGGCCCACACGACGGGCCCCTGGTACGGGAAGAACCGCTCGGCGACCGCCTCCGCCGAGGCCATGCAGGCGGTCTGCAGGTCCCTCAGGAGCAGCGGGAGCTGGTCCTCGAGGGCATGGGTGTCGAGGTACTCCAGACGGGTGCGCAGCCGGCCGATGGGGCGGCGGGCCGGGTCCTGGCGGGGGCGGCCCAGGGCGGACAGGCACTCCTCCGCCGTGGTCAGCGCGTGCAGCGCCGAGCGCGGGAAGTCCCGGTCCAGGAGCAGGAACTCGGCCACGCGCGGGGTGTCCCCGAAGCCGCCGTAGACCCGCGCGAACGCCTCGTCGGCGCCGGACGCGCTCAGCAGCGTCGGCCAGTCCGGCGCGTGGGCGGCGTCCAGGACGCGCACCGACAGCAGCCGTACGGTCATGTCCACCCGCTCCAGGCTGCGGCCCAGGACGACGAACCGCCAGGAGTCGTCCCGGCTCATCGTGGAGTCGGCGAGGCCGAAGAAGAGCGCGGCGCGGCTGCGGACCAGCTCCAGATAGGCGTAGGGGCCCGTGCGGCGGGCCGCGCGGCGCTGGTCGGCGAGGGCGTGCCAGGTGGCGTTCAGGCATTCCCACATGGCCGAGGAGACGGCCTCACGGGCGCTGCGGGCGTTGAGCCGGGCGGCGCCCAGCGCCCCCTCGATCGAGCCCGTCGAGCGGGCGTCGAACGCCAGCTGGTCGAGGACCTGCTGCATGTCGACCGGTTCGCGGCCCGCGTCCATGCCGAGGATCGCGTACAGCGACCGGCAGGCCGCGTCCTCGTCGCGCCAGGGGTCCTCCAGCATGCGGTGGAGGTAGGCATCGAGGATGCGCGCGGTGGCGTCGGCCCGTTCGACATAGCGGCCGGTCCAGGTCAGCGCCTCCGCTATGCGGGAGAGGATCACGTCGTTCACTGCTGCTGCGCCCCTTCCTGTACGCCGGTGGGGGTCCCGTCGGGGCCGAGCTGGCGGGGGACGACGGACGGGAGCGTGCCGTCGTCAAAGATGCGGGAGGGGCCCTCGACCGGGCCCTCGGCGAGCACCCAGGTGTCCTTGGAGCCGCCGCCCTGGCTGGAGTTGACGATGAGGTTGCCCTCCTGGAGGGCCACGCGGGTCAGGCCGCCGGGCAGCACCCAGATGTCGTTGCCGTCGTTGACGGCGAACGGGCGCAGGTCGATGTGGCGGGGCGCCATGCGTTCGCCCGCGAGGGTGGGGGAGGTGGACAGGGCGACGGGCCGCTGCGCGATGAAGCCGCGCGGGTCGGCGGCGACGGCCTTGCGGGTCTTCTCCAAGGTCTTCGCGTCGGCCTTCGGGCCGATGACGATGCCCTGTCCGCCCGCGCCGTCGACCGGCTTGATGACGAGCCGGTCGATCTGGTCGAGGACGGCCTCGAGCTGGCCCGGCTCGTCGGGGCGGTACGACTCCACGTTGGGGAGAATCGGTTCCTCACCGAGGTAGTACCGGATCAGGTCCGGGACGTAGGTGTAGAGCAGCTTGTCGTCGGCGATGCCGTTGCCGACGGCGTTGGCGAGGGTGACGTTTCCGGCCACGGCCGCGCTCATGATGCCCGGGCAGCCGATGACCGAGTCGGGGCGGAAGTGGAGGGGGTCGAGGAAGTCGTCGTCGAGCCGCCGGTAGACGACGTGGACGGGGACCTCGCCGCGGGTGGTGCGCATCCACACCCGGTTGTTGCGGCAGACCAGGTCGTGCCCCTCCACCAGTTGCACGCCCATCAGCCGGGCCAGCAGCGCGTGTTCGAAGTACGCGGCGTTGCTGGGGCCCGGGGTGAGGACGACGACCCGGGGATCGGCGGTCCGCTCGGGTGCGGCGGCCCGCAGCGAGGCCAGCAGGCGGGCGGCGTAGCCGTCGACGGGGACGACGTGCTGCCCGTCGAAGAGGGACGGGAACACCCGGGTCATGGCCCGCCGGTTCTCGATGACGTACGAGACGCCGCTGGGCACCCGTACGTTGTCCTCCAGGACCCGGAAGTCCCCGGCCTCGTCCCGCACCAGGTCGATGCCGGCGACGTGGATGCGCACCCCGTTCGGCGGCTCCACCCCGTGCGCCGCGCGGTGGAAGTGCGCGGAGCTCAGCAGCAGCCGCCAGGGGACGACACCGTCCTCGAAGGCGCGGCAGGGCCCGTAGGCGTCGGCGAGGTAGGCCTCCAGGGCCCTGACCCGCTGACCGACGCCGCGTTGTATGAAATCCCACTCGACGGCGTCGAGGATCCTGGGCACGAGGTCCAGCGGCCAGGGCCGCTCCTCGCCCGCGAAGGCGTAGGTCACGCCACGGTCGGTGAAGGCACGGGCCATCTGGTCGGCCCGGAACCGCAGTTCACCTGGTTCGATCGGCTGGAGCGCCGCCAGTACCGGCTCATAGGCGGTCCTGACCTCACCCGGCCGCTCGAACATCTCGTCCCACGCATCGGCCAACGCGTATGCGTCAAATATGTCCGCCATGGCCTGACGTTAAGTGCGGGACGTAACACGACGATCACTCGGCGGTTTCCGGGAGCGCACACGCGTCCGGAAGGTGTTCCCGGGTCCGGCCGAACTCCCCCGTTGCCCGGCCGGACCGTCCCGGGTGGCAAGCACCCGGGGGGAAGTGGAATCAACGATGCCCCTGTCTACGCGCGCGCACCACCATCAGCTTGTTGCAGTGCGAGGGGCGGAGGCCGGGAGAAACTCGGTTATATGAGTGGTTTTCCGCTGCCGTGGCCGGGGGAGGCGTGTTGCGGAGCCGGTCCCGTCCGCGCATAGTTGCGCTGCGGAAGAGCCGAGCGGAGAGGCGTCAAGCGGGGGTGGGATGGGCGATGGCCGGGCACGGGGCGGAGGAGCATCCTCACGGTGCTGACCGACTGTGCGGGGCCGGGGATCGCGTGTATTCCCGGGCCGTACGGCGGGGGCGGGTGCCGCGCGGCGACGCCGAGCCGGTTCCGTGTCTGCTGGAGCTGGCCCTGCTCCACCCCGACCCCGACGACATGGACTGGCTGGTGCCGACCTCCCCGCAGGAGGTCATGACCCGGCTGCTGCGCGGCCTCCACGACGAGGTCAGGGCGAGCGAGCGGCGGATGGGCTCGGCCGTCGCCGCCTTCGAGTGGTACGCCGGTCTGGGCGGCCCGGCACCGGGCGGGCCGGCCGGCGAGGGCGCGGCGATCCGGGTCCTGGACGGCGCCTCCCGGATCCAGGCGGCCCTGGACCAGGCGACCGAGGCGTGCACGACCGAGGTGCTGACGGTGCAGCCGGGCGGCATCCGGCGCGAGCACGAACTGTCGGAGGGCCTGCACCGGGCACTGGAGCTGCGCGGCCGGGGCGTGCGGATGCGCGACCTGTACAACCATGTGGCCCGGCACGGCCAGGGCCTGCTGAACTACCTGGAGCTGATGGGCGACGCGGTGGAGGCCCGCACCCTGGACGAGGTCATCGACCGGCTGATCCTGTTCGACCGCAAGGTGGCCTTCATCCCGGCGAACGCCGACCGCACGATGGCCCTGGAGCTGCGCCACCCCGCCCTGATCGCCTATCTGGTCACGGTCTTCGAGCGCCTGTGGCGGCTCGCCATCCCGCTCACCGCCCCGCTGCCCGACACCCGCATCGAGGGCATCTCCCACCGCGAGCAGTCCATCGCCGCGCTGCTGGCGGAGGGCCACCAGGACGCGGTCATCGCCGAACGCCTCGGCATCAGCGTGCGCACCTGCCGCGCCCACATCGCCCGCCTCTCGGAGACCCTGGGCGCGGCGAGCCGCACCCAGCTGGGGGTGCGGATCGCGCAGGTGGGGCTGGACGGGCCGGTGGACGCGAGCGAGCTCAGCGTTCCGGTGCCGGACGCGGTGGCGGGCCCTGGTCCCGGTGCCGCTGTTCCCGGTGCGGCGGTTCCGGGTGCTCTTCCTGGTCAAGGATCCCCGACCGGCCGATGAGGTAGCCGAGCTGGGCGCGGCTCTCGCTGCCGAGGGTGGCGGCGAGTTTGGCGATGTGGACGCGGGCGGTGCGGATGTTCATGCCGAGGCGCGCGGCGATGACGGCGTCGGTGTGCCCCTCCACGAGGAGGGTGGCGATGGCCCGTTGGCGGGGGGTGACGCCGTTGAGCGAGGGGCGTTGGACGGCCTGGGGGTACATGGGGGTGGCCAGGCGCCAGAAGCGGTCGAAGGCCGTGGCCAGATAGGCGATCAGGGCGGGCTGGCGGACCTCGAGGGCGAGGGTGCCGTCCTCGTTGGCGGGGAGGAAGGCGACGGCGCGGTCGACGACGATGAGGCGGTCGGTGACCTCGTCGAGGCCGCGCGCCTCGGCGTCGCCGTTCAGCATCTCGTGGTAGCCGATGATGCCCTGGATGTGCCGGGTCGTGTGCTGGTAGAGGGTGCGGATACGGCAGCCCCGGTCGAGCAGGGCCTGGTCGCGCTGGAGGGCGATCGTCAGGGAGGCGACGGCCCGGTCGCTGTCGAATCCGCTTCTGGGCTGGACGCAGAGGAGTTCCTGGCGCGCCTCGTCCATGGCCTCGGTGATGGCCTGGTTGATGCGCTCGTTGCCGCTGAGGACGCGCAGGGCGGCGGACTCCGTGGGGGCGGTGCGGCTGCCGGTGAGGCGCATGAGGGGTTCGAACAGCGCGGTCAGCCGTTCCTCGCGGCGCCGTTCGTCGGCGATCCGGGCCGCGGTGGCGTGCAGCTGGCGGTGCAGGGCGACCGCGGGGGCGACGGGCTCCAGATGGTCGAGGTCGTCGACGGCCGGGTGGAGGAGGCCCAGTTCGAGCAGACAGGGGGCGGAGCCGGCGTCGCCGGCCGCGAGTCGGCCCTCGCGCAGGGCGCGTTCGTAGAGCAGCGACCCCTCGGTGCAGAGTTCTGCCACGCCGTGGTGGGGGTGCGGCGGCGCTTTCACGTCGGGTCCCTTTCCTGTTCCTGTTCGAGGATTCCTGAGCGTGCGATGAGGTAGCCGAGCTGGGCGCGGCTCTCGCTGCCGAGGGTGGCGGCGAGTTTGGCGATGTGGACGCGGGCGGTGCGGATGTTCATGCCGAGGCGGTCGGCGACGACGGCGTCGGTGTACCCCTCGACGAGGAGGGTGGCGATGGCCCGTTGGCGGGGGGTGACGCCGTTCAGGGTGGGCGGGCGGACGGCCTCGGGGTGCATGGGGGTGGCGAGGTGCCAGAGGCGGTCGAAGGTGGTGGCGAAGTACCGGGTGAGCGCGGGGTGGCGTACTTCGAGGGCGAGGGTGCGGTCCTTGTTGGCGGGGACGAAGGCGACGGTGCGGTCGAGCAGGATGAGCCGTTCGGTGACCTCGTCGAGGGTGCGGGCCTCGACGTCGCCGCGGATCTGCTCGTAGCGTGCCGTGACGGTCGGCGCGTGCCGCAGGGTGTGCTGGTAGAGCGTGCGGATCCGGCCGCCGCGGTCCAGGAACGCCTGGTCGCGTTCCATGGGCAGGTGGTGCACGGTCGGCGGTCGGTTGGTGTGAGCGGTGTGGGGCTGGATGCACAGCATCTCGTGGCGTGCCTCGGCCATCGCCGAGGTGATGGCGTCGTTGATGGGGGCCGGCCCGCTCAGGACCCGGATGGCGGGCGACTCCGGTTCGGCCGCGCGGGCGTGGGGGATGCGCAGGAGCGGCTCGAACGTCTCCACCAGCCGTGCCGTGTACCGCCGTTCCTCCGCGACGCGGTCCCCGAAGGACCGCAGTCTGCGGTGCAGGGCGACGACGGGCGGTACGGGTTCCAGCAGGGCCGGGTCGTCGGTGTCCGGCCGCAGCAGTCCACCGTCGAGCAGACAGGGCGTCTCCTCGGCCTCGGACCGCGTCACCCGGCTGTCGCGCAGGGCGCGGGCGTAGAGACGCAGACCCGGCTCGCACAGCTCCTCGGCGTGGTGGTGCACCTCGCTCGTCACCCGTGCCCTCTTCGTCGGCTCGTCACCTCACTCGCCCCGGTCCAGCATTCCCGACTGCGCTATGAGGTAGCCGAGCTGGGCCCGGCTGCCGCTGCCCAGGGCCGTGGCCAGCTTGGCGATGTGGGCGCGGCAGGTGCGTACGTTCATCCCCAGGCGGCGGGCGATGGCCTCGTCGACGTGGCCCTCGACGAGGAGTTTGGCGATGGAGTGCTGGATGTCGGTGAGGCCGTCCGGGGCGGTCTCGTACGGCGCTCCGGCGTTCAGCGGCACCGCCCTGTTCCACATGAACTCGAACACCTTGATGAGGTAGCGGACCATTCCGGGGTGGCGGATCTCCAGGGCGACCTGGCGGTCGTCGCGGACCGGGATGAACGCCACCGTCTCGTCGCAGATGATGAGCCGCTCCACGAGTTCGTCGATGGTGCGGTACTCCACCTTGGCATTGGCGAACTGGTCCACGTAGGCCAGCCGGTCCGGGCTGTAGCGGGCCGTGTGCTGGTACAGGGTGCGGATCCGCACCCCGCGCTCGATCAGTGGCTTGTCCCGTTCGAGGCCTTCTATGAGGCGCTGTTCGGGGCGGGCCGCCCGGCTGCTCGGCTGCACGGTGAGCGTCTCGTTCTGGCACTGTGCGGTGGCCAGGTCGAGCGCCGCGTTGATCCGGTCGAGGCCTTCCAGCACGGTGATGGAGTTGGTGGGGGCGGTCTCCTGGGCGCTGAGGGCCATGAACGGCTCGAAGAGGTCGGCCAGCGCGACGGAGGTCCGCCTGCGCTCGCTGATCTCGCGTTCCAGGGGGTGCAGACGCCGTCCGAGGGCCACGGAAGGGGGGACAGGGCGCAGCCAGTTCGGGTCGTCCGGGTCGGGCTGGAGCAGGCCGAACTCCCTCAGGCAGGGGGCGCTGTCCACCTCTGCCCGCGCGATGCGGCCCGCGCGAAGGGAGGCAGCATAGAGTCGGCTTCCTTCCTCACACAGATCAGCCAACGCATGGGGATGTGTCGCATTAGTCCCATTTGTCGTCAAATCTCCACCCCCCAGGGTCCTGAACATGCAGGAACATGATGCACCGATCGTGTGGCCATGACGTGCCCGAATGAGCCATCGTCTTAGTCGACGGGGGAAGAGGGGACCTTCAAGTGAGGACGAAGCCGACTATGCGTAACAGATTGCTTCGCTCGGTGCTTGTCGCCGCCTTCTCCGCCGTTGTGGCCTTCGGTACGTTGGCCGGCCTCTCCGGTGCGAAGAGCGACAGCACGCAGCAGGGCGGCGCTCGGAGTACACAGGTTGCCGCGGTCGGCGTGGAACTGCCTGTCCGGCTGGACGACACGGTCTGGGACTGATTCGCGATGACCACGCCACCCGACGACCGCTCCTTCCGCCGCGAGATGGCCACCGCCTACCGCTCCGGCTGGCACTTCATCGACCTGGTCACCGCCATCCCCCACAGCGGTGACTCGTTGATGGTGACCGTGTTCGGAGAACCGGTGGTCGTCACGCGGGACGAGGAGGACGACGTACGGGCCTATCGGTGTCTGCGGCGGCCCCGGGGGGCGCCGCAGCCCGTCCGGTGCGCGATCCGGTACGGAATGATCTTCGTGAATCTGGACCAGCGTGACCATCAGTTGGCGGAGCAGGCACCCCAGGCCGCCCCGCGAACCATCTCAGCCACCCCCCGCAGTGCCTGACGCGATTCCCCCGTCGTAACAGATCGCCTCAGGTGCTTCCCCCCGCAGCGGCGTCACCGTGACCTGAACACGGTGACGCCGCTGCAGTTTCTGGGGACATTTCCGGGTATCGGACCGCTTGCGTGGTGGCTGGAAAACGCCGGAGCGGATCAGGGGAGGGGTTTGGGTCAGCCGTGGCCCATCGCACGTGTCACCTCGATCTCGACGACCACCCGGGTCGGGTTCACCCGCGGTGTCCTGCCGTACCGCTCCGCGTAACGCCGTTCCGCCTCCGCGATCCGGTCCGGTTCCGTACGGACGTGTGCCCGGCCCTCCAGCGTGGCCCAGCGGCGGCCGTCCACCTGGCAGACCGCGACCCGGGCACCCTCCGGACCCGCCGCCAGGATGTTGCGCACCTTCGTGCTCGCCTTGTCCGCGACGACCCGGGCGAGCCGGCGCTCCGGGTCGTACGTCACCCCGACGGGCACCACATGCGGGCTGCCGTCCGGGCGGGGGGTGGTCAGCGTGCACAGATGCCGTTCGCGCCAGAAGGCGAGGTACCCGGCGTCGAGTCCCTGGAGATCGGTGGTCATGAACCCGGAATCTAGCGCCTGACGAAGCTGAAGCTCTTTGCGTCGACCTTGAGCGGAATAGACTCAACTTTGTGTACGCTGACTGAGTCAGGCACGGGAGACGGCTGATGCAAGGAGGAGACAGCGAACGTGGACGCCGAGCTGACCAACCGGAGTCGGGACGCGATCAACGCGGCCAGTAACCGGGCCGTGTCCGGAGGACACCCCGACCTCACCCCCGCCCACCTGCTGCTCGCGCTGCTCCAGGGGCAGGACAACGAGAACATCGTCGACCTTCTCGCAGCCGTGGACGCCGACCAGGCCGCCGTGCGCGCGGGCGCCGAGAAGGTGCTCGCCGGTCTGCCCAGCGTGACCGGCTCCACCGTCGCGCCCCCGCAGCCCAACCGCGAGCTGCTCACCGTCATCACCGACGCGCAGGAGCGCGCCCGTGACCTCGGCGACGAGTTCCTCTCCACCGAGCACCTGCTGATCGGCATCGCCGCCAAGGGCGGGGCGGCCGGCGAGGTGCTGGACCGGCAGGGGGCCACCGCGAAGAAGCTGCAGGACGCCTTCCAGAAGGCCCGCGGCGGACGCCGGGTGACCACCGCCGACCCCGAGGGGCAGTACAAGGCCCTGGAGAAGTTCGGCACCGACTTCACCGCCGCCGCGCGCGACGGCAAGCT
Source organism: Streptomyces sp. NPDC096132 (assembly GCF_044763345.1). Classification (NCBI taxonomy): domain Bacteria; kingdom Bacillati; phylum Actinomycetota; class Actinomycetes; order Kitasatosporales; family Streptomycetaceae; genus Streptomyces; species Streptomyces sp. NPDC096132. Next base: position 185,114 of record NZ_JBIWGA010000010.1, on the reverse strand, counting down.
CGACCCCGTCATCGGACGGGACCAGGAGATCCGCCGGGTCGTCCAGGTGCTCAGCCGCCGCACGAAGAACAACCCCGTCCTCATCGGTGAGCCCGGCGTCGGCAAGACCGCCGTCGTCGAGGGGCTCGCCCAGCGCATCGTGAAGGGCGACGTACCGGAGTCCCTCAAGGACAAGCGGCTCGTCGCGCTCGACCTGGGCGCGATGGTCGCCGGGGCCAAGTACCGGGGTGAGTTCGAGGAGCGGCTGAAGACCGTCCTCGCCGAGATCAAGGACTCCGACGGGCAGATCATCACCTTCATCGACGAACTGCACACGGTCGTCGGCGCGGGAGCCGGCGGCGACTCGGCGATGGACGCCGGCAACATGCTCAAGCCCATGCTGGCCCGCGGTGAGCTGCGCATGGTCGGCGCCACCACGCTCGACGAGTACCGGGAGCGGATCGAGAAGGACCCCGCGCTGGAGCGCCGCTTCCAGCAGGTGCTGGTCGCGGAGCCGACGGTCGAGGACACCATCGCGATCCTGCGCGGTCTGAAGGGCCGCTACGAGGCCCACCACAAGGTGCAGATCGCCGACAGCGCCCTGGTGGCCGCCGCGACCCTCTCCGACCGGTACATCACCTCCCGCTTCCTGCCCGACAAGGCCATCGACCTCGTCGACGAGGCCGCCTCCCGCCTCCGCATGGAGATCGACTCCTCGCCCGTCGAGATCGACGAGCTCCAGCGGTCCGTGGACCGGCTGAAGATGGAGGAGCTGGCCCTCAGCAAGGAGACCGACGCCGCCTCGCGCGAGCGGCTGGAGAAGCTGCGCCGCGACCTCGCCGACAAGGAGGAGGAGCTGCGCGGCCTCACCGCCCGCTGGGAGAAGGAGAAGCAGTCCCTCAACCGCGTCGGCGAGCTGAAGGAGAAGCTCGACGACCTGCGCGGCCAGGCCGAGCGCGCCCAGCGCGACGGCGACTTCGACACCGCCAGCAAGCTGCTGTACGGCGAGATCCCGGCCCTGGAGCGCGACCTGGAGGCCGCCTCCGAGGCCGAGGAGGAGGCCTCCAAGGGCACCATGGTCAAGGAGGAGGTCGGCTCGGACGACATCGCCGACGTCGTCGCCTCCTGGACCGGCATCCCGGCCGGCCGCCTGCTGGAGGGCGAGACGCAGAAACTGCTCCGGATGGAGCAGGAGCTGGGCCGCCGCCTCATCGGCCAGACGGAGGCGGTCCAGGCCGTCTCCGACGCCGTACGGCGCGCCCGGGCCGGCATCGCCGACCCCGACCGCCCGACCGGCTCGTTCCTCTTCCTCGGCCCGACCGGCGTCGGCAAGACCGAGCTGGCCAAGGCCCTCGCCGACTTCCTCTTCGACGACGAGCGGGCCATGATCCGCATCGACATGTCGGAGTACGGCGAGAAGCACAGCGTCGCCCGCCTGGTCGGCGCGCCCCCCGGTTACGTCGGCTACGAGGAGGGCGGGCAGCTCACCGAGGCCGTGCGCAGGCGCCCGTACAGCGTGGTCCTCCTGGACGAGGTGGAGAAGGCCCACCCCGAGGTCTTCGACGTCCTCCTCCAGGTCCTGGACGACGGGCGGCTCACCGACGGCCAGGGCCGCACGGTCGACTTCCGCAACGCCATCCTGGTGCTGACGTCGAACCTGGGCAGCCAGTTCCTGGTCGACCCCGTCGCCACCGAGGCGGAGAAGAAGGAGCAGGTCCTGGAGGTGGTCCGGGCGTCCTTCAAGCCGGAGTTCCTCAACCGGCTCGACGACCTGGTCGTCTTCTCGGCCCTGAACAAGGACGAGCTCGGCCGGATCGCCCGCCTCCAGATCGACCGCCTCGCCAAGCGCCTGGCGGAGCGGCGCCTCACCCTGGAGGTCACCGACGCGGCCCTGGCCTGGCTCGCCGACGAGGGCAACGACCCGGCGTACGGCGCCCGCCCGCTGCGCCGCCTCGTCCAGACGGCCATCGGCGACCGCCTCGCCAAGGAGATCCTGGCCGGCGAGGTCAAGGACGGCGACACGGTCCGCGTGGACGCCTTCGGATCAGAGGGGGCGTCGCGCAGCGACTCCGTCGAGGGTGGTGGCGGGCGACGGGCGGGCGGGCTGATCGTGGGCCCGGCGACCGGCAAGACGCTGTAGCGCGGACCTGCCGAACGCTCTCAGCGGAATTACGCCAAGCGGAGGTGAACCCTGGGGGGCGGGGCTTGCCACCCCCCTCCCCGCATGGGGGAGGATGGCGGGATCCGTACGAAGGGAAAATCACGGTGAGCATCGACCCGTCCTCGATTCCGAACTTCGGGGGCCAGCCCGAGCCGCAGCCCCAGGGTGGACCGGCGGGCCCCGTCGTCCCGGATCAGGACCTGGTGAAGCAGCTCCTCGACCAGATGGAGCTGAAGTACGTCGTCGACGACGAGGGTGACCTCGCGGCGCCGTGGGAGGAATTCCGTACGTACTTCATGTTCCGTGGCGAGGGTGACCAGGCGGTCTACTCGGTGCGGACGTTCTACGACCGGCCCCACAAGATCGACGACAAGCAGCAGCTGCTTGAGGCGATCGACGACTGGAACCGGCGCACCCTGTGGCCCAAGGTCTACACGCACACCCACGACGACGGCACCGTCCGCCTCATCGGCGAGGCGCAGCTGCTGATCGGCGCCGGGGTGAACATCGAGCTGTTCGTCTCCTCGACGGTGAGCTGGGTGCGTGCGGCCATCGAGTTCGACAAGTGGCTGGTGGAGCAGCTGGGCCTCGAATCCGAGGTCAACGACGCGGAGGACAAGCCCGAAGAGGGCGACGAGTAGGTCGTACGACCGGCCTTTCGTCAAAGAGGCGCCCGTCCACAGCCTGTGGACGGGCGCCTCACTCGTCGCGCTCAGCCCGCCAGCGCCTTCAGACGGGTCGCCGCCTCCTCCAGCACGCTCGCCTGCTTGCAGAACGCGAACCGTACGAACGGGGCGCCGGCCTCCCGGTGGTCGTAGAAGACCGCGTTGGGGATGGCCACCACGCCCGCGCGCTCGGGCAGGGACCGGCAGAAGGCGAAGCCGTCGCTCTCGCCGAGGGGGCGGATGTCGGTGGTGATGAAGTAGGTGCCGGCGGGACGGAAGACGGAGAAGCCCGCCTCCGCGAGGCCCGCCGCCAGCAGGTCCCGCTTGGCCAGCATGTCCGCGCGGAAGGCGTCGAAGTAGCTGTCGGGGAGCGCGAGGGCCTCCGCGACCGCGTACTGGAACGGGCCCGACGACACGTACGTCAGGAACTGCTTCGCCGAGCGCACCGCCGCGACCAGGCCGGGCGGCGCGGTGATCCAGCCGACCTTCCAGCCGGTGAACGAGAATGTCTTGCCGGCCGAGCCGATCGTCACCGTCCGCTCCCGCATCCCCGGCAGGGTCGCCAGCGGCACGTGCTCGGCCTCGTCGAAGACCAGGTGCTCGTACACCTCGTCCGTCACGACCAGCAGGTCCCGCTCCACCGCCAGCTCGGCGATCGCGGTCAGCTCCTCGCGGGTGAGGACGGTCCCGGTCGGGTTGTGCGGGGTGTTGATCAGCAGCAGCCGGGTGCGGTCCGTGACGGCGTCGCGCAGCTCGTCCAGATCGAGGCGGAAGCGGGCGTGCTCGGGGTCGGGGCGCAGGGTGACCGGCACGCGCGTGGCGCCCGCCATGGCGACGCAGGCCGCGTAGGAGTCGTAGTACGGCTCCAGGGCCACCACCTCGTCGCCGGGCTCCAGCAGGGCCAGCAGGGTGGCCGCGATGGCCTCCGTGGCGCCGGCGGTCACCAGGACCTCGGTGTCGGGGTCGAAGGCGAGGCCGTAGCGGCGGGCCTGGTGCGCGGTGATCGCCGTGCGCAGCTCGGGGACGCCGGGCCCCGGCGGGTACTGGTTGCCGCGGCCGTCCCGCAGCGCGCGCACGGCCGCCTCACGGACCTCCTCCGGCCCGTCCGTGTCCGGGAAGCCCTGCCCGAGATTGATGGATCCGGTCCGCACCGCCAGGGCGGACATCTCGGCGAAGATCGTCGTCCCGAACTCGGCGAGCCGGCGGTTGAGGAACGGGCGTGCGCTGGAGGTCATGCCGGTCATCCTGCGCCGAAGCTCTGGACTTCCTCAACTTACGTCCGGGGTTTGGCACCTCGGGCGCGGGCAGGTGTACCGCCTCTGAGCAGGGGCAGAGTGGTCGGCAACAGGTCAATGCGGCTCTTGGTGTGGGGAGGCTGTGGACGCTGACCTTCTGAATCGGGAAATCCAAGAGACCACCCTGCCCCCGCGCGGGGGTGGTCTCTTCGTTTCCGCTGAGCGTGCGCGCGCCACCACCCGGAGCTCCCGACGTGCCGACGTGTACCACGGAAGTTGTAGCAACCACTACCACGGAAGTTGCACGGAGTTCCACCCGTTGCGGGACGCGACAGCCGAGCCGCCGCACATACCCTCCTGCCACCTTTGTGAATGAGAGGGGACCTGCGTGTTGAGCAATGTTTCACATCACCGCCTGACGCGGCTGCTCGTGTCAGTCCTGACCACCGGGCTGATGATTTTCGGTGTCTCCATGGCCACCACGTCGTCGGCCTCAGCTGCGTGTGCCTACTGGATCCCCAGTTCAAACGGCGAGGGGGCTGGAACAGCGATATTCGACCTCAACCTCAAGAACAACTACTACTCGGTGTGCGACAACGTCGCCTCGGTCTCAAAGGGGACGCTCCTCTATTACCGGTGCATCCAGTACAACCCGTCCACCAAGCACGAGTGGGTGTACGTCCGGGTCGCCGGAACCTCAACCTATGGCTGGACATCACGCGACAACATCGCTGATATCGGCTACGACGACAACCACGACGGAAGCGTCGACATCGCCTATTGCAACTAGTGCAGGGGGCCCGGACCACCCCCGCGCGGGCGAGGGTGGTCTCCTCAACGCTTGCCGACGACGCGGCGAGGAGCTGCAACACTGCGGGTGCTACAGCCGCCATGGCCACCGAAGAGCCGACCGGCCCGCGCGCGATCCTGCGCGGCGGGAGGCGGGGAGGCACCGCCGGAAGCCCCCGCGGCAAGACTTCCAGTGGAAGCCCGCTCTCGCGGTCGCAGGCCTGATCCCGGAAGCGGACGAGGACGGCAAGTACGAGTCAGCGCGCGAGCACGGCATGTACGCCCTGAGGCACTTCTACGCCTCCGCGTTGCTGGACGCGGGCGAGAACATCAAGGCCGTCAGCGAGTACATGGGACCCGCCGACCCGAGGCTCACGCTGCGGGTGTACGCCCCACCTGATGCCCGACAGCCGCGAGCGTGCCCGTCGCGCCATCGGCACGGTGTTTCAGCGCGTCTCCCAGGAAGATCACGGCCCACAGACGGCCCAGTGACCCACGGATGGCCCCTGAACTGCCCTTCTGCGCAGGTCAGGGGACATTGCACTGCGAGAACCCTCTGAACTTCCTCAAGTGTGCTTTGGCTGCTGAGACGGGCGGGCATCCCCCGTTCACGCAACGCTCGGGTGTTGCGCGAGGCGCCCACGGGGGGTCGCTTCGGGGGATTCGGAAGGAGGGTGACGCCATGGTTCTCGGCATCGTCCTGACGGTGGTCGGAGTGCTGTTCGTGGCGGCTCTCGTCGCCCGGGCCCGCCGGAGGAGCCGGCGGCACGTGTACGGCCCTTCGGTGCGGTCGTACGGCGGCGGCCGGGCCGGCAGCGGTGGCGGCCACGTGTACAGCCGCCCCCACTCCAGCAGCTCGAGCGGTTCGAGCAGCTCGGCCGACGCGGCCGCGGCGAGCTGGTGGGTCCTCGGCGGGGACGGCGGGGCGTCCTCCGGGCACTCCGGACACTCCGGGCACTCGGGCCACCACTCGGGTGACTCCGGCGGCCATTCGGGTGGTCACTCGTGCGGGAGCGGTTCCTCGTCCTCCTGCGGCAGCTCCTCGTCCTCCTGCGGCAGCTCGTCGTCCTGCGGCGGCGGCTCGTCCTGTGGGGGCGGAGGCGGCGGATGCGGCGGAGGCAGCTGACACGGGGCAGCTGAGCTCCCCCAGGGGGAGCCGCATCCGGACCGCGGGGCCCGCCCCTGACCAGGGCGCCCCCGCGGTCGCACCACACAACGGCGGGCGGTGGCGTGTACCCGCTGCCGCCTTTTTCATGTGGGGCGCACGGGGGCACGGCCGGGCCGCCCGGCGCGCGACTGGTTGAACAGTTGAGCTGTGGAGCCCCCCGAGGGATGGAAACCCCACGAAGTTGGGTAAAAACGCTGTGGCGTCGCCACAGTTCATGATTCCCTCTAAATCACCAACGCAGCCCCTCGGACCCCCACGGACGTCCCGTGCGGACGTCCTTCCCGGACCGGGCCGGCCGGGGCCGATCTCCCGGTGTCTACCGGGTCCACCGGGGTGCGCCACCTTCCCTCCCTCCTTGCGTCTTCGCGGAGCCGATCCATGCTCACGACCCTGAACACGTCCTACACCGACACGCGCGCGGCCGACCTCGCCTGGGCCCTGGGGCGTGAGCCGCTGCCCGCCCTAGCCACCCTCGATCTCGAACTGTCCGGCGCCAAGCTCCAGTTGCGACTGCTGGGAGCCTCGCACCAAGTGTTGCTGGAGGAGGAGAAGGGCTGTTGTTCGGAGACGGTGGCGTGCCTCCCCGGCAGCAGCACGCCGCTGCCGCTGGGTGTCGCCAAGCGGGTGGGTGACTGGGAGTACGAGTTCGCGGCGTGCGTCGAGGAGCTGACGCCGGGCCAGTTCGCGGGCCGTGCCCAGGAGCTGCTCGCCCTCGTCGCCGACCACCCGCACGGCCTCGCCGGGGTCTTCCCCGGCAGCCCGCACGCCTTCACCGCACTGCTCGCCCAGCGCCACGAGGGCCATGTGCACTGGCGGACCTGGCACGCGTACCCGCAGGACGGGCAGCTGGTGGCGACGCGGACGCGCGTGGGCGTCCGGGCGCGCCCGGACGCATCCGGCCCGGCGTGAGATGTCCGTCCGGGGCGCATGGATGTTTGAGAGTCACCTTCCACACGTGTGGGTGACGAGGCGTGCGCGTGCAGTGACGTAACGTCGCCGTTGTGATCGAACCGCACGCGCCGGCCCCGCCCGGTGCCCCACCGCCGTGGCGCGGCCCCGCGCGGCTGCCCGTCCGGCCGGACGTCGGGCGGTTCCTGGTCCTCATGTGCGTGTTCGTCTGCGCGGCCTGCGGACTCGTCTACGAGCTCGAACTGGTCGCCCTCGCCTCCTACCTGATGGGCGACTCCGTCACCCAGGCCTCCGTCGTGCTGTCCGTCATGGTCTTCGCGATGGGCATCGGCTCCCTCGCGGCCAAACGGCTGCGCCGCTTCGCCGCGGCCGGCTTCGGCGCCCTGGAGGCGGTCCTGGCCCTGGTCGGCGGCTGCAGCGCGATGGCGCTGTACGCGGTGTTCGCCTGGACGGGCGGCTGGGGCGGCCTGTGGGCCGACGGTCCGCGCGTCCTCCTCGTCGCGTTCTCCCTCGCCATCGGCCTGCTCATCGGCGCCGAGGTCCCCCTCCTGATGGAACTCATCCAGCGCGTCCGCCGCCAGGACGCGGGCGGCGCGGTCGCCGACCTGTTCGCCGCGGACTACGTCGGCGCGCTCGTCGGCGGCCTGGCCTTCCCCTTCCTCCTCCTGCCGTTCTTCGGCCAGCTGACCAGCTCCCTGCTGACCGGGGCGGTCAACGTCGTCGCCGGGGGCGCCCTGGTCCTCGGCCTGTTCCGCCGCGACCTCACCCGCCGCGCCCGCTGGCTCCTGCTGGTCGCCGGCGTGACCGTCATCGGCGTCCTCGCCTCCGCCGCCGTGCTCGTCGACGACTTCGAGCGGGCCGCCCGCCAGGCGGTCTACGGCGACGAGGTGCGCGTCGCCCTGCGGACCGGCGTCCAGGAGGTCGTCCTCACCGGCGGCACCCACGGCCGCCCCCTCGACCTCTACCTCGACGGCCGGCTCCGCGTCGGCGGCGACGAACGCCGCTACCACGAGGCCCTCGTCCACCCCGCGATGAACGGCCCCCACGCGCGCGTGCTCGTCCTCGGCGGCGGCGACGGCCTCGCCGCCCGCGAGGCCCTCACCCTCCCCGGTGTACGCCGCGTGGACGTCGTCGAACTCGACGCCGACCTGGTCCGCCTCGCCCGCACCGACCCCGCCCTGTCCCGCCTCAACGCCCGCGCCTACGACGACCCCCGCGTCCACGTCACCACCGCCGACGCCTTCCACTGGCTGCGCGGGGCGACCGCGGCGGCGTACGACGTGGTGATCGCGGACCTGCCCGACCCCGGCATCACCGCGAGCACCAAGCTCTACTCCCAGGAGTTCTACGGCCTCGCCCGGCGCGTCCTGGCACCCGGCGGGCGGCTCGCCGTGCACGCCGGGCCGGTGACCGGCCGGCCGCGGGACTTCTGGACCGTGGAGGCGACCCTGCGGGCGGCCGGCCTGCACACCGCCCCCTACCGCGTCGACGGCCGCGACCTCGGCTTCCCCGGCGCCCCCCACGACTGGGGCATCGTCCTGGCCGCCGCCGACACCCGCCCCCCACTGCGCCTCGCCCCCGCCGGACACCCCCTGCGCACCCTCACCCAGGAGACCCTCACCGCCGGCGCACGGGCGGTCCAGCGGACCCGGGTGACGGGGGTACGGGCGTCGACCCTGGTGCATCCGCGGTACTGACGGGCGTACCGACGGGCATCGAGGGGTACCACCGCGCCGGGTTCCGGGGCGCCGAATCCCGGTTTTGCCGGGTGCTTTCGGTGGAGGGCTGGGTAGGCTCGGCGACCATGGAGCATGAGGTGTTCGTTCCGGTTCCGGCCGAGCGGCTGAGGGCGGTCCTCGCCGACCCCGCGCAGGTGGCCCGTGCGGTGCCCGGCCTCCAGCAGGACGCCGGTACCGAACCCGTCGCCGGGCGGCTGAAGGTCCGTATCGGCGGCCACACCATCACCTACCGGGGGTCCGTACGGGTCTCCGCGCGCGAGGACGGTACGTACGCCGTGGAGGGCGACGCCACCGAGGCCCGCGGCAGCGGTTCCGTGAAGCTCGCTCTTCTGGTGCGACTGCGGGACACCGACGCCGGCACGACACTCCGCTTCGAGGGCACGGCGTCGGCGGACGGCCGGGTCGCCGAGCTGCCCGAGGAGCAGGTGGGCGCGGCGGCCACGCGCCTGCTGAACCGCTTCGCGGAGAGCCTGGGGGCGGGTGCGGTCCCGGACGAGGAGTCCGAGCCCGCCGAAGAGCCCACGGTGACCGTCTTCGAGACCGAGGTCCCGCCCTCCGGGCTGGACGAGGAGTTCGGCGAGGAGGCCGAGAACATCGCGGAACGGCCCGACCAGGGGCTCGACGAGGGCCTGGACGACTTCGCGGAGCCGGTCGAGCCCGCCGAGCCCGCCGAATCCGCCGAATCCGCCGAATCCGGTGAGCCGCCCGCCGAGGCCGCGCACGCGCGCCGCACGATGATCGGGCGCAGCGCGGAGGAGGTGGACCACGCCCCGCCGCGCGGCCGGTACGCCCCGGTGCCGGCGCCGCAGACCGTCGTACCGAACAGCACACTCCGCTGGGCGGCACCCGCCGCGGCACTGGTCGTGGCATCGGCGATCGTGGTGGGCCGAGCCCTGCGCCGCCGACGATAGCCACGCCGGGCGCGCCGCCGATCGGCCGTGGGCGCGTCGTGCCGTCCCGCTGAGGGCGGCTGTGCCGTGCGTCGTCCTGCCGAGGGCGGCTGTGCTGGGCGGGCTCGCTCGCCGGCTCTGGTGTGGCCGCCTCTGCCGAGGGCGGTCGTGTCGGACTCGCCGCCTGATGTGGGCGGTCGTGCCGTGCGCGGCCGTGGTTGTGTCGCGTCGTCCTGCCGAGGGCGGCTGTGCTGGGCGGGCCCGCTCGCCGGGCGTGGTCGCCCCTGTCGAGGGCGGTCGTGTCGGGCGGGTCGCGCGCGGCCGTGGTGTCGCGGCCGTCCCCCGCCTGCGGCGGCTGGGCCGAATTCGCCGCCCGCCGACGGTGACCGTGCCGGGCTCGGGTCCCGCCGAAGGCGGCGTGGGGCGGGCCGCTCGCCGGAGGCGGTCGTGGGGGAGGGGGCGGCTCCTTGATCGGGCCAGTAGGGTCGTCGCGTGAGTAACGAAGACATCACGCTGACCGCGGGCGACGCGGAGGCGACCGTGCAGCCGGGGAACGGCGGGCGGGTCGGTGGGCTGCGCGTCGGCGGGCTGGAGCTGCTGCGGCAGGGCGAGCGGTTCGGTTGTTTCCCGATGGTCCCCTGGTGCGGGCGGATCCGTGACGGCCGGTTCCGGGACGGTGCGACCGTCCACCAGATGCCGCTGAACGCCGCGCCCCACGCCATCCACGGCACCGCCCGCGACGGCGCCTGGAAGGTCGCGCGCGTGACGGCGGACGAGGCCGTGCTGACGTACGACCTGGTGGAGCCGTGGCCCCACCCCGGCCGGATCACCCAGGTGGTCACGCTGACCGAGGACGCCCTCACGCTCACCATGGGCGTGGAGACGCACGGCTCGTCCTTCCCGGCGCAGATCGGCTGGCACCCCTGGTTCAACCGCAACCTCGGAGGACCGTCCGGGCAGGACGTCCAGGTCGCCTTCGACCCGGCCTGGCAGGAGGAGCGCGGGGAGGACCACCTGCCGACCGGGAACCGGATCGAGCCGAAGCCGGGCCCCTGGGACGACTGCTTCGGCATGCCGGGCGGGGTGTCCGTGGCGCTGACCTGGCCGGGGCAGTTGCGGGTCGACGTGACCAGCCCGCAGGAGTGGGTCGTCGTCTACGACGAGCAGGAGGCGGCCGTCTGCGTGGAGCCGCAGACCGGCCCGCCCAACGGCCTCAACACCCTCCCGCGCCAGGTCACACCGCTGGAGCCGCTGGAGGCCACGACCACCTGGCGGTGGAGCCGCCTCTAAGCTGGGCGGCATGACGGACGTACGTGGCGAGCTGCTGCAGCAGATCAAGGACAAGGCCGTGGTGCACGGCAAGGTGACCCTGTCGTCGGGTCTGGAGGCGGACTACTACGTCGACCTCCGCCGCATCACCCTCGACGGCGAGGCCGCCCCGCTGGTCGGGCAGGTGCTGCTCGACCTCACCGCCGAGCTGGAGTTCGACGCCGTCGGCGGCCTCACCATGGGCGCCGACCCGGTCGCCGCGAGCATGCTGCACGCGGCCGCCGCGCGGGGCCGCCGGCTGGACGCCTTCGTCGTGCGCAAGGCGGCCAAGGCGCACGGGCTCCAGCGGCGCGTCGAGGGCCCGGAGATCAAGGGCCGCCGGGTCCTGGTCGTGGAGGACACCTCCACCACCGGCGGTTCCCCGCTGGCCGCCGTGGAGGCCGTGCGCGAGGCGGGTGCCGAGGTCGTCGCCGTCGCGACGATCGTGGACCGCGCGACCGGGGCCGACGAGAAGATCCGTGAGGGTGCGGGGGTGCCGTACCTGTTCGCCTTCTCGAAGGATGAACTGGGTCTGGACTGACCAGCTCCTTTGACCTGGACTTGACCCGTGCGCGCGTCGGCCGTGGACTCGGCCTGGACCATTCGCGCATGTCTGGAAAGATGGGGACGACGATGACGTCGCACCCAAGGTCTAGGTCAGGGCCGTAGTACTACGCGTACGCGTGTACGCACATCGCCAACCCGCACATACCAAGGAGCGGACAGATGCCCATCGCAACCCCCGAGGTCTACAACGAGATGCTCGACCGGGCGAAGGCAGGCAAGTTCGCCTACCCGGCCATCAACGTCACCTCGACCCAGACCCTGCACGCGGCGCTGCGCGGCTTCGCGGAGGCCGAGAGCGACGGCATCGTCCAGATCTCCACGGGTGGTGCCGAGTTCCTGGGCGGCCAGTACAGCAAGGAGATGGTGACGGGCGCCGTGGCCCTCGCCGAGTTCGCGCACATCGTCGCCGAGAAGTACCCGGTCACCGTCGCCCTGCACACCGACCACTGCCCGAAGGACAAGCTCGACGGGTACGTACGTCCGCTGCTCGCGGTGTCCGAGGAGCGCGTGAAGGCCGGCCGCAACCCGCTGTTCCAGTCGCACATGTGGGACGGCTCCGCCGAGACCCTCTCCGACAACCTCACGATCGCGCAGGAGCTGCTGGCCCGCGCCGCCGCCGCGAAGATCATCCTCGAGGTGGAGATCACCCCGACCGGTGGCGAGGAGGACGGCGTCTCCCACGAGATCAACGACTCCCTCTACACCACGGTCGAGGACGCGATCCGTACGGTCGAGGCGCTGGGCCTGGGCGAGAAGGGCCGCTACCTGCTGGCCGCGTCCTTCGGCAACGTCCACGGCGTCTACAAGCCGGGCAACGTCGTCCTGCGTCCCGAACTGCTCAAGGAGCTGAACGAGGGCGTCGCCGCCAAGTACGGCAAGCAGTCCCCGTTCGACTTCGTCTTCCACGGCGGCTCCGGCTCCACGGAGGAGGAGATCGCGACCGCGCTGGAGAACGGCGTCGTCAAGATGAACATCGACACGGACACCCAGTACGCCTTCACGCGTCCCGTCGCCGCCCACATGTTCAAGAACTACGACGGCGTCCTGAAGGTCGACGGCGAGGTCGGCTCCAAGTCGACGTACGACCCGCGGACCTGGGGCAAGCTCGCAGAGGCCAGCATGGCCGCGCGTGTCGTCGAGGCCACGCAGAACCTGCGGTCGGCGGGCCAGAAGATCAAGTAACCCGTGTGGTGGCAGCGAGCCCGGTGCTTCGGCGCCGGGCTCGCTGTATACCTGGGGGCATGCCCGATGTCCGGATGGCCTCCCCCCAGGGCAAGTGGATCCTGTTCACCACGGTCCTCGGCTCCAGCATGGCCCTGCTGGACTCCACCGTCGTCAACGTGGCTCTGCCCCGTATGGGCCAGGACCTGGACGCCGACATGGCCGCCCTCCAGTGGACGGTCAACTCCTACATGCTGACGCTGGCCGGCCTGATCCTGCTGGGCGGCTCCCTGGGGGACCGCTACGGCCGCCGGAAGGTGTTCGTCGTCGGGGTGGTGTGGTTCGCCACCGCCTCGCTGCTGTGCGGGCTCGCGCCGAACGCGGGCGTGCTGGTGGCCGCGCGGGCGTTGCAGGGTGTGGGGGGCGCGCTCCTCACCCCGGGCTCCCTGGCGCTGATCCAGGCCTCCTTCCACCCCGACGACCGGGGGCGGGCCGTGGGCCTGTGGTCGGGCTTCGGCGGCATCGGAGCGGCGGTCGGCCCCTTCCTGGGCGGCTGGCTGGTGGACGGGCCGGGCTGGCGGTGGGTGTTCCTGCTGAACGTGCCGCTGGCGGTGGTGTGCGTGCCGGTGGCGCTGCGGCACGTACCGGAGTCCAGCGCGGGAGAGCGGGCGCAGGGCCGCTTCGACGTCCTGGGGGCCGTCCTGGGCGCGCTGGCCCTCGGACTGGTGACGTACGCGCTCATCGAGGCGGGCGAGGGGTCCGTGGCCGTGGCCTTCACGGCCGTGGCCGGGGTGGCCTCCGGGGTGGCGTTCGTGTACGTCGAGCGAAGCCGGCCCGATCCGATGATGCCGCTCGGCATCTTCGCGTCCCGCCAGTTCACCGCCGTCAACCTGGTCACCCTGTGTGTGTACGCGGCGCTCGGCGGTTTCTTCTTCCTCTCCGTGGTCCAGCTCCAGGTCGTCGCCGGGTACTCCGCGCTCGCCGCCGGTACGGCACTGCTGCCGACGACCGTGCTGATGCTGCTGTTCTCGGCGAGGTCCGGCGAACTGGCCAACCACATCGGCCCGCGCATCCCCCTCACGGTCGGCCCCCTGCTGTGCGCCGCCGGCATGCTGCTGATGCTGCGGGTCGGGGAGGACGCCTCGTACGTCGCCGACGTCCTGCCCGCCGTCCTGGTGCTCGGCGTCGGCCTGGTCACCCTGGTCGCCCCGCTGACCGCGACCGTCCTGGCCTCGGTGGACGTGGCGCGGGCCGGGCTGGCCAGCGGGATCAACAACGCGGCGGCCCGCGCGGCGGGACTCGTCGCCGTGGCCGCGCTGCCCCTGCTGACCGGGATGGGCCCCGAGGCGTACCGCTCGCCGGACGCCTTCGACGACGCGTTCCGGCAGGCGATGGTGTGGTGCGCCGGGGCGCTGGTGCTGGGCGCCGCGGTCGCCTTCACGACGGTCCGGCGCCCGGCCCCGGACTGCACCCGCCCGGAATGCCGCACCCACGGCAGCGTGACGGCCCCACCCCTGGAGGGCCGCCGAGCGGGGAAACGGCTGACCTAGCCTGCGACGCCGTGGCTGTCGCCGGACGCGGTCGGCCTACCTGGCCTGCGGCGCCGTCGTCGGGTGCGGGCCGGTGGGGGCTGGTCGCGCAGTTCCCCGCGCCCCTAGGGGGTTGCAGTCACGCCGCCCGATTGCTCGCCGCAGCTGCGGCAAGCGTGCCGCTCGGGGAGCTCCGTAGCTGCGGGCAGTCGTGCCGCTGGGGCGGCACGGGTGGGCGCGGCGGCACCCCGTGAGCGCCGGGGTGCGCGACCCGCCCCCGGGCGGCTTCCGCGCCGGTGCCTTGCGGCCAACCCGCCTCGACCCCGTCGTATCCCCCACACTGGACTCATGTCGATTCACGAAAACCTCCTCGGGGGCCCGCCCCCGACCCACCTGCCCGACGACCCGGAGCCGCGCGACCTGCTCGCGAACGGCACCGCGCCGGCCGACGTCGCCGCGAAGTACCCGACGTCCTCGCTGGCCTGGGCTCAGCTCGCCGACGACGCGTTCGAGCGGGGCAGTGTGGTGGAGTCGTACGCGTATGCCCGTACGGGGTACCACCGCGGCCTGGACGCCCTGCGCCGAGGCGGCTGGAAGGGCCACGGCCCGGTCCCGTGGGAGCACGAGCCGAACCGCGGCTTCCTGCGCGCCCTGCACGCCCTCGCCCGCGCCGCGCAGGCGATCGGCGAGCAGGAGGAGTACGAGCGCTGCACGCAGTTCCTGAAGGATTCCTCGCCGACGGCGGCCCAGACCCTGGGCTAGTCGTCCCACGTCCCCTACGGGCCCGTCCGTGATCCGGGCGGGCCTTGCGGGATCCGGCCCTGATGCGGAAGATGCCGGTGGGGACCGGGGCCCCCGTGTCGGCATCGGCAGGGGCGGACCGCTACCCGGAGTACTACAGGAGACAGCGATGTCCCAAGAGGCTCACGAAACCCACGAGCCCGAGACCCCGCATCTCGACTTCGCCGGCACCACGCCGTACGAGGACTACGTCAAGGCCGACGTCCTCACCCACCTCCAGCACACCCTCTCCGACGACCCCGGAGAGATGGTCTTCCTGGTGACGACCCAGGTCATGGAGCTGTGGTTCACCGTCATCGTCCACGAGTGGGAGACCGCGGCACGCGCTCTGCGCGCGGACGACGTGCAGGTCGCGACCGACGCGCTGAAGCGTTCCGTACGGGAACTGGAGGCGCTGAACGCCTCCTGGCGGCCGCTCTCGCAGCTCACCCCGGCCCAGTTCAACTCCTACCGCGGCGCCCTCGGTGAGGGCTCCGGCTTCCAGTCGGCGATGTACCGGCGGATGGAGTTCCTGCTCGGCGAGAAGTCCGCGTCGATGCTCGTCCCGCACCGGGGCGCGCCCCGCGTCCACGCCGAGCTGGAGAAGGCCCTGCACGAGCCGAGCCTGTACGACGAGGTGCTGCGGCTGCTGGCGCGGCGCGGGCACGCGGTCCCGGACGCCGTGCTGACGCGTGACGTCGCGCTCCGCTACGAGCCCTCGGCGGAGGTCGAGGCCGTGTGGACCGCGCTGTACGCCGGTGACGAGCACGACGAACTCGCCCGCCTCGGCGAGGCACTGACCGACGTCGCCGAGCTGGTGTGGCGCTGGCGCAACGACCACCTCGTCGCCACCCGGCGCGCGATGGGCGCCAAGGCCGGCACGGGCGGCTCGGCCGGCGTGGCCTGGCTGGAGAAGCGCGCGCAGAAGAACGTGTTCCCCGAGCTGTGGACGGCGAGGTCCCATGTCTGACCTCGCCTTCAAGGCACGGGAGCTGGACTCCGGTGACCAACTCGCCGACAAGCGCGCCGAGTTCGTCCTCGACGACGCGGTCTACCTCGACGGCAACTCGCTGGGCGCGCTGCCCGCGTCCGTCCCCGGCCGCGTCGAGGACGTCGTACGGCGTCAGTGGGGCCGGCTGCGCATCCGGTCCTGGGACGAGAGCGGCTGGTGGACCGCCCCCGAGCGGATCGGCGACCGGATCGCCCCGCTGGTGGGCGCCGGGGCCGGGCAGATCGTGGTGGGCGACTCGACCAGCGTCAACGTCTTCAAGGCGCTGGTGGGCGCGGTACGGATCGCGGAGACGGACGGTTCCTCCACGGTCCGCGACGAGATCCTCGTCGACGCGACGACCTTCCCGACCGACGGCTACATCGCCGAGTCGGCCGCCCGGATGACCGGCCGTACGCTGCGGCCGGTGACCCCGGCGGAGGTGCCGGGCGCGCTGTCGGAGCGTACGGCCGCGGTGCTGCTGAACCACGTCGACTACCGCACCGGCCGACTGCACGACCTGCCGGGGTTGACCGCCGCCGTGCACGCTGCGGGCGCCGTCGCCGTCTGGGACCTGTGCCACAGCGCGGGCGCGCTGCCCGTCGGCCTCGACGAGCACGGCGTGGACCTCGCGGTCGGCTGCACCTACAAGTACCTGAACGGCGGCCCGGGTTCACCGGCGTACCTGTATGTGCGCAGGGGGCTGCAGGACCGTTTCGACTCCCCGCTGCCCGGCTGGAACTCGCACGCCGAGCCGTTCGGGATGCGGTCCGCCTACGAGCCGGCGACAGGCGCGGCGCGCGGCCGTGTCGGCACGCCCGACATCCTGTCCATGCTCGCCCTGGAAGCGGCACTCGAGGTCTGGGAGGGCGTCTCGATCGAGGCCGTCCGCGCCAAGTCCCTCGCCCTGACGGACTTCTTCCTGGAGTGCGTCGCCGCCCACGTTCCCGAGGGGCGCGTCGAGTCGCTGACTCCGGTACGTCACGAGGAGCGCGGCAGCCAGGTGGCGCTGCGCTGCTCCCCCACTCTCGAATTCGCTCGAGCGGGAGGTGCCCCCATCGCCGGTGACGTGATGAAGCGGCTGATCGAGCGTGGGGTCGTCGGGGACTTCCGGCACCCTGACGTGCTGCGCTTCGGCTTCACCCCGCTGTACGTCGGGTTCGCGGACGTCGAGCGGGCGGCCCGGGTGCTGGGGGAGATCCTGGGCTGACGGAGGCTTCCGTCTCCGTCGAGCGCATACCGACCACCGGTGTCCTGAGCGATGCCGGTGGTCGGCTGCGTATAGGGGTGAGGTGTCGACACCAGACCTACAGAACCGTTTACCCTCACCGAGCGTGACATCCGCGTGTCCGCGCACGTCACCGGCCTGATACCGTCCCCGCCAACGGCCGAATTCTCACCTGGTCCGCCACCCCGCACCGTACAAAACCGTTTCGTCGCTGAGAGGTTGGAGCATGTCGGACGACGTCGTCGCCGCCCGGGCCGTTGCCGAGGAGAAGTCGGCCTTCTCGCACCCGCCCGTCGACCCCGACACCACCGCCGCGTACGGCGACCACCCCGACCAGGTGATCGACTTCTACGCCCCCAGGGAAGACGCCGCTCCCGGCGACTCCGCGCCCCTCGTCGTGGTACTGCACGGTGGTGCCTGGCGAGCGCCGTACGACCGGCTGCACATCACGCCGTTCGCCGACTACCTGGCGCGACGCGGCTTCGCCGTGGCCAACGTGGAGTACCGGCGGGGAGCGGAAGGGGTGGCCGGGACCGGCGGGTCACCGGTCGCGGGGCGCTGGCCCGACACCTTCGACGACGTTGCCGCGGCCCTCGACGCGCTTCCCGCGCTCGTGGCGCAGGCGCTGCCGCAGGCCGACGCCCGCCGCACGGTGCTCACCGGCCATTCGGCGGGCGGCCACCTCGCGCTGTGGGCGGCGGCCCGGCACGTCCTGCCCGCCGACGCCGCCTGGCGCACGGCCGGGCCCGCCCTGCTGCGGGGCGTGGTCGCCCTCGCCCCGATCGCGGACTTCGCGGTCGCGGAGAAGCTCGATGTGTGCGGGGGCGCCGCCGGTCAACTCCTCGGCGGCGACGAGCTGTTCGCCGAGCGGCAGCCGTACGCCGACCCCGCCCTGCTGCTGCCGACCGGTATCGCCACGACCCTGGTCCAGGGGCGGGCCGACCTGGTCGTCCCGCAGGCCGTCGCCGACGCGTACGCGGACGCGGCGGCGAAGGCGGGGGAGGTGGTGGGGGTGACCCTGCTGGAGGATGTGGGCCACTTCCCGCTGATCGATCCGGCGGCGGACGCGTGCGCGGTGGTGGCGGAGGAGATCGCCCAACTGGCGTGGTGACGGCCTCTGGTTCTGTCGGCAGCCCCTGGTTGTCGTACCCGTAATACCTGAGAGCTACGTCGGAGGAGAGTTCCTCAGCGGGACGCGAACGACGAGCGCCGATCCGTAACTTCCAAGCCTGGACGGCCCGATGACGGGCGAACTGGCGGGGGAGGGGCGGGATGGCCGGGTACGACGGGGTGCGTGGGGTTCGCTTGCGGGGCGGGCGGGGCGGGCGGCGCCGTGGGGAGGGAACGCCTCGCGGCCGGCGCTGGATCCGCGCCCTTCTCGCGGTCCTGATCACCGCAGCCGTCGTCGTCCCCCTCACGGCGGCGGCCCGGCCGGACATCCCCGCCCCCGCTCCGGCCCGCCTCGCCGCGCCGACGGCGGCGACCCTCGACGAGGCGTACGCCGCCAACCGGGCCAACGCCGCCGAGGCGTCCCGGATGGCCGCGGCCCACGGCGACCACCACCGCGCGGCAGCCGACCGGGAGTTGGCGGCCCCGACCCACAAGCTGCTCGCCTTCGACGGCCGTGGTGACGGCCGGGCCACGGAGGTGTTCGGGGATCTCGCCCACGCCGACCGCGTCGCCGTCCTGATACCGGGCTCCGACACCTCACTGGACACCTACGGCCGCTTCCGCGCGGGCGCCGCGGCCCTGCACGAGCGGCTCACCCGCCGGACCGGCGCGGGCAGCCGTACGGCGGTGGTGGCCTGGCTCGGCTACACCACACCGGGCACGGTCAGCACGACCGTGCTCACCCCGACCCGCGCCGACGAGGCGGCCCCCGAACTGCGCGACCTCGTAGGCGAACTGCGCGCCGTCACCGGTTCGGGCACCCGCATCTCGCTCCTGTGTCACTCGTACGGCTCGGTCGTGTGCGGCCGCGCCGCTCCCGGCCTCGACGTGGACGACATCGCCCTGCTCGGCAGCCCCGGCACGGGCGTGGACGAGGCGGCCGGCCTGCACACCCGCGCTCGGGTCTGGGCGGCCCGGGGCGCCGACGACTGGGTGGCGGACGTGCCGCACGTCAGCGCCGACCTGTTCGGCACGACGGTCGGCTTCGGCACCGACCCGGTCTCCCCGGCCTTCGGCGCCCGTGTCTTCGCCGCCGGCGAGGGCGGCCACAGCGACTACTTCTCCCCGGGCTCGGTCTCCCTGGCCAACCTCGCCCGGATCGTGCTCGGCGAGACGACGGAGGTGACCCGTGCCTGAGACCCGCGATGTGCGCCGGCTGTCCGGCATACGGCAGGCCGCGGCCCGTATCGACGCGGCCACGCCCCCGCAGCGCGACCGCGCCGTGGACGCCCTGCGTGCGCTCGCCATCCTCGGTGTGGTCCTCGGCCACTGGCTGGTGACCGCCCTGGTCGCCGACGGCGACAGCCTGCGCGCCGCGAGCCCCCTCGGCCCGATGCCCTGGCTGGCTCCCGTGTCCTGGGTGTTCCAGACCCTCGCCGTGTTCTTCATGGTGGGCGGCCATGTGGCGACCCGCAGCCTCGCCTCCGCCCGCGCGCGAGGGGCACAGCGGGACGGCCGCCACGGTGTCTACGGCACATGGCTGCGGGCGCGTCTGGCCCGGCTGTTCCGGCCGGTGGCGGCCGTGCCGGCGGTGTGGACGGTGGCCGCGGTGGGCCTGCTGCTGGGCGGCGCGTCGTTCGTGACCGTGCACACCGTGGTCAAGCTGGCGCTGTCCCCGTTGTGGTTCCTGCTGGTGTTCGCCGCGCTGACGGCCGCGACCCCGCTGCTGGCCCGGCTCAACCCGCTGTGGCCGCTGGCGGTCGTCCTCCATGTGGACCTGGTGCGCTTCGGCCTGGGCGGCCCGTCCTGGCTCGGCTGGGTGAACCTCGCGGCCGGCTGGCTGGTGCCCTACACCCTGGGCGCGGCCTGGAGCCGGGGCGAGCTGGAGCGCCCCCGCGCGGGCTGGACGCTGTTCGTCGGCGGCACGGTGGCGACGGCCGTGCTGGTCGGCTGGGCGGGCTATCCGGCGTCGATGGTGGGCGTGCCCGGCGCGGCGGTCTCCAACCTCAACCCGCCGACCCTGGCCGCCGTCACCTTCGGCCTCGCCCAGTGCGGGCTGGCCCTGCTGCTGCGCGACCGGCTGCGCCGCGCCATGACCCGTCCGTCGGCCTGGGCGGCCGTGGCCCTGGTGAACCTCTCCGCGATGACGGTGTTCCTCTGGCACCAGACGGCCATGATGGCGACCACGGCCACCGGCCTCCTCGCGGGCCGGCTGCCCGGCCTGCACACGGTCCCGGACGGCCTGGACTGGGTCGCGTCCCGACTGCTGTGGCTGCCGGTGTTCGCCCTCGTCCTCGGGGTGTGCTGGTCGGCGTTCCACGGCTTCGAGAGCCGCGGGGCACGGCGTGTCCGCGGGTCCGCGGAGCGGTCACGGGTGGTGCGGGTCGCCGGGCGGCCGGAACCGTCGAGGCTGCCGGAGGCCCGCCGTGTCTAGGGTGGTGCGGACGAACGGGGTGGAGGGGGTGCTGACCGGGGTGCAGAGCTGGGTGATCCGCGGCCTGCGGGTGCTGCGCGACGACCTGTGGACGGCCCGGGCGGACCCCCTTCCGCCCTTCGTCTGGCTGCGCTGGCTGCCGCACGGCCTGGTCTGCCTGGTCGCGTTCGGCACGACGGTCGCCAACTTCGACCAGATGGTCGACCGCTACGAGCTCGGCGTGCAGTACGGCACGGTGTGCGCGCTGCTGCAGGGTGTGGCGGTGGTGCTGGCACTGTGGCGGCCGGTGCCGGCGTGGTGGCTGTCCCTGGTCGTCACGGTGGTGGCCGCGCTGGGCGCCCGGGGCCAGATGCTCGCCGACCTCAACTTCGACGCCCGCCAGTGGCCGTTGGGTGTGCCCCGTCCGGAAACGGCCCCGGACTACCCCGGCTGGCCGTGGGGCCCGCCCGGTCTGGTCGCGCACTGCATGGTGCTGTTGCTGCTCGCGCTCAGGGTGCCCACCCGCGTCGCCGTGGAGGCGCTGGCCGTGACGGCACTCGCCACCTACCTGGTCCAGGGCGTGCTCGGCGGCGCGAGCTACACGCCGACCGGTGTTCTGGCGATGACCCTGTTCGCCGTCGTCGTCCTCCTCGGCACCGCTCTGCGCGGCCGCCGCGTGGCCCGCCATCAGCTCGTGGAGCAGGCCGGCATCACCGCCGAGGAGCGTGCCCGCCGCACGCTTCTGGAGGAGCGCAACCGCATCGCGCGCGAGCTGCACGACGTGGTCGCCCACCACATGTCGGTGATCTCCATCCAGGCCCAGGTGGCCCCGCATCTCGTGGAGAACCCGCCCGAGGAACTGAAGGAGAACCTCGCCGGCATCCGGCAGAACGCCCTGGAGGCGCTCACCGAACTGCGCCGGGTGCTCGGTGTGCTGCGCTCGGAGAACCCCGACGACCCCTACGGCCTCGGCGCGGCCGGCGACGGCACCGCCCCGGACACCCCGCAGCCCACCCTCGACCGCCTCGACGCCCTCCTGGAGAACACCCGCGCGGCGGGGCTGGACGTCGTCGCCGACGTCGAGGGTGAACCGCCCGGGTACTCGCCGGGCGTGCAGCTGTCGGCGTACCGGATAGTCCAGGAGGCGCTGAGCAACGCGCTGCGGCACGCGCCGGGTTCCCAGGTGCGGGTACACGTCACCCACCGGCCCGACGGTCTGGATCTGGACATCACCAACAGCCGCCCGAGCGGCCCCGTACGGCCCTCGCCGGGCGCGGGCCACGGCCTGCTCGGCATGCGGGAGCGGGCGGCGATGCTCGGCGGCCATGTCGTCGCCCATCCGACGCTGCACGGCGGGTTCTCGGTCACGGCGTTCCTGCCGAGGGACGGCGTCGCGCCTCCGCACCAGGACCTCGGGACCCCGGAGGGCCTGGAACTCGTCTTCCCCGACGACCCGCCTCCCACAGGAGAAGAGAGAACATGACGAGCGGCGGCACCATCCGCGTACTGATCGCCGACGACCAGCAGATGGTCCGGCAGGGCTTCACCGTGCTGCTCAACGCCCACCCCGGCATCGAGGTGATCGGGCAGGCGGTGGACGGCCTGGACGCCGTCGGGCAGGTCGCCGAACTCGCCCCGGACGTCGTCCTGATGGACATCCGCATGCCCGAGCTCGGCGGCATCGAGGCCACCCGCCGCATCACCCTCGCGCACCCCGCCATCAAGGTGCTGGTGCTCACCACCTTCGACCTCGACGAGTACGTGTACGAGGCGTTGCGCGCCGGGGCGTCCGGGTTCCTGCTGAAGGACGCCTCCGCGGACCAGCTCGCCGAGGCGGTGCGGGTCGTGGCGGCGGGCGACGCCCTGCTCGCCCCCGGTATCACCCGCAAGCTGATCGCCGAGTTCTCCCGGCTGAACGGCACGCCGAGACTGCCGCTGAAGGAGCGGGTCGGCGGCCTCACGGAACGCGAGACGGAGGTGCTCACCCTGATCGCGCAGGGCCTGTCCAACGCGGAGATCGCCCGCCATCTCGTCGTCGCCGAGCAGACCGTGAAGACGCATGTGGGCCGCATCCTGGTGAAACTGGGCCTCCGTGACCGCACCCAGGCGGCGGTGTTCGCCTACGAGTCGGGGCTGGTGAGACCGTCGGGGTACTGAGCGGGTACTCCCCGACGGGACCCGTAGTACTTGAGACGGATCCGCCGGAACCCCTCTCACTGGTGACGACCGCGACCCCTCATCCCGCCTACCGTTTTGAATGTGACCGAGACGACGCAGACGCACATGCCGTCCCATGACGACCCGCACGGCGCCTACCAGCCGAAGAGCCCGGAGATCCGGGCGGCCATGGACGCCCTGCGCGGGATGCGACAGGACCTGTTCGACGACGTGCTGGCCTATCGCCCGCTCCCCCCGAGGGAGCCCACCGGCCCCTTCACCCGGCGGCTGAAGGGCCGCAAACGGGAGTACGCGACCTGGTCGCGGCACGCGCTGGTCGCGGCGGGCGGTGTGTTGGCGATGCTGGTCGCCGTGATGCCCGGCGGAGGCGGCTCGACGGACGTTCTGAGCGGCCTGCTCGTCCTGGCCCCGGTGCTGCTGACACTGGTCCGTCCGGCCGCCGCGTTCTGGCTGTCGCTGGTGTCGACGACGCTGGTCGCCCTCCTCGGCGAGACGTACGGCAACTGGCCCTGGCTGCCGCCCAGTTTCATCTCCCACCTG
Organism: Streptomyces sp. NPDC096132; assembly: GCF_044763345.1. Classification (NCBI taxonomy): domain Bacteria; kingdom Bacillati; phylum Actinomycetota; class Actinomycetes; order Kitasatosporales; family Streptomycetaceae; genus Streptomyces; species Streptomyces sp. NPDC096132. The sequence continues at coordinate 161,777 of NZ_JBIWGA010000010.1, read as the reverse complement.
GTGGTGCTGGCCGTCGTCGCGATCCGCACCCGTCCGCGCACGGCGGCCTGGATGTGGCTGCTGACGGCGGCCTACGGCTTCACCGTCGAGACGGCCTTCAGCCGGGACTACTACCCGACGAACGTCGGGCCCATGATGGTCACCTCCGCGATCGTCCTGCTCGCCGTCACCGTCTGGCACATACGCCGGCAGGCCGAGCAGGACATGACGGCCCAGCAGACGGTCACCGCGCACGAGCGCTCCCGGCGCACGCTGCTGGAGGAGCGCACCACGATCGCCCGCGAGCTGCACGACGTGGTCGCCCACCACATGTCGGTGGTCGCCATCCAGGCGGAGGCCGCCCCCTACCGGGTGGAGAACCCGCCGGAGGAGCTGGAGAAGGCCTTCGCGACGATCCGGGAGAACGCGGTCGCGGCCCTCACCGAGTTGCGCCGGGTGCTGGGTGTGGTGCGCGCCGAGGACTACGAGGTGCCCGACGCCCCGCAGCCGACCCTGGCCGAGCTGGACGGGCTCCTCGCCAATGTGCGGGAGACGGGTCTGGACGTGACGAAGACCCTCACCGGCGCGGTCCGTGAACTCCCGCAGGGCGTCGAGCTGTCGGCGTACCGCATAGTCCAGGAGGCCCTGAGCAACACGCTCCGCCACGCCCCCGGCGCGAGCGCCCGCGTGGAGATCGGGTACGTCCTCGGCGGACTCGGCCTGCGCGTAGTCAACGACCCGCCGCCGAACCCCTCCCTCGTCAAGCCCTCACCCGGCGCGGGCCACGGCATCACGGGGATGCGCGAGCGTGTGACGATGCTGAACGGCGAGATGACGGCGGAGCCGACGGCGGAGGGTGGCTACGAGGTGGCGGTGTTCCTGCCGGTGCCGTTGGCCTCTGGTGAAGGTGGAGCATGACGATCCGTGTACTGATAGCGGACGACCAGATGATGGTGCGCGAGGGCTTCTCGGTCCTGCTGAACGCGATGCCGGACATCGAGGTCGTCGGCGAGGCGGTCAACGGCCGCGAGGCGGTGGACCGTGTCCGTGAACTGTCCCCCGACGTGGTCCTGATGGACATCCGCATGCCGGAGCTGAACGGCATAGAGGCGACACGGGAGATCGTGGCGGCGGACGGCGCGGCGAAGGTCCTGGTCCTGACCACCTTCGACCTCGACGAGTACGTGTACCAGGCCCTGCGCGCCGGAGCCTCCGGCTTCCTGCTGAAGGACGCCTCGGCGCGCCAGCTGGCGGACGGTGTGCGGGTGGTGGCGGCGGGCGAGGCGCTGCTCGCCCCTTCCGTCACCAGGCGGCTGATCACCGAGTTCTCGAAACTCACGGACGCCCCCCGTCTGACCCACACCGCCCAGGCGTCCTACGGCGAGTTGACCGAACGCGAGACGGAGGTGCTGGTGCTGATCGCCCAGGGCCTGTCGAACGTGGAGATCGCCGGTCGCCTGGTGGTCGCGGAGTCGACGATCAAGACCCATGTGAGCCGGATCCTGGTCAAGCTGGGCCTGAGGGACAGGACCCAGGCGGCGGTGTTCGCGTACGAGGCGAGGCTGGTGACGCCGGGCTGAGGTGTTCTCATCGCTCGGCCTGTCCAACGCGTTGTGGATTCCCCTAGGTTGTGCGGCATGACCAAGGGTGGGGAACCGCAGGCGTCCGGATCGCCGGGGCGGGACTGGTGCGGGTGTCTCGCGCCGTCCAGCGAGGTGCCGACCGCGGCCGACATGCGCTTGCACACCGAACGCCAGGACACGTCGGCGCCGGGATGGCAGCGCCTTCTCGCGTTGGTCGAGGAGGCGGCCGCCGACGGGCGGGAGGAGTTCAGGCCGCTGGCGGAGCTGACGGCGGAGGAGCGCCGGCAGGTCGTCACGCTCCCGCCGACCATCGCCAAGCTCAAGGCGGTACGGCATCTGATGCTGTACGGCAGCAATCTCGTCCGGATCCCGCCGGAGATCGGCGAGATGGAGAGCCTGGAGGAGTTCACGCCCTACACCTCCTACCGGCTGCACTGGTTCCCGTACGAGGTGACCCGGTGCGCGAACCTGCGGCGCAGCACGGTCAGTACGCGCGCGCTCTACGGCAACTTCAAGACCCGGGTCCCGTTCCCCTCGCTGCGGCCGCCGGTGCCGCAGGCCGAGACGGCCGGTGCGTGCAGTGTCTGCGCCGGGGCCCTGCCGGCGTCGGGGCCGGAGCAGGTCTGGGTGTCGCTGCCCGTCGCGACCGACGTACTGCCCCTGCTGGTCAACGCCTGTTCGCAGGACTGCGTCGACGCGCTGCCCCAGCCGGCCGCGCACCATGTCCCCACCGCCCATCGCGGCGGGCCGAGCGTGGTCCAGCCGCCCGCCCGCTGAGCCTCAGGGCATGTCCGCCACCGTTCTCAGGACTCGTCAAGACCCCCTGGTCAGCAGCCCGGCGAGCGGTTAGCGTCCGTGCATGGCAGCAGCTGACGACCTCCGCTTCGACCCCTGGGACCCGGCGTTCCTCGCCGACCCCTACCCCGCCTACGACGAGCTTCGGCAGCGGGGCCGGGTCATCCACTACGAGCCCACGAACCAGTGGCTGGTCCCGCATCACGCGGATGTGTCGGCGCTGCTGCGCGACCGACGGCTGGGGCGGACGTATCAGCACCGGTTCACGCACGAGGACTTCGGGCGCGGTGCGCCGCCGGCCGAGCACGAGCCGTTCCACACGCTCAACGACCACGGGATGCTCGATCTGGAACCCCCGGACCACACGCGGATCCGGCGGCTGGTGTCGAAGGCGTTCACACCGCGCACGGTGGAGCAGCTGAAGCCGTATGTGCGGCAGCTCGCGGGGGAGCTGGTGGACGGGCTGGTGCAGGCCGGCGGCGGTGACCTGCTCAGTGATGTCGCCGAGCCGCTGCCCGTCGCCGTGATCGCCGAGATGCTCGGGATTCCGGAGGCCGACCGTGCGCCGCTGCGGCCCTGGTCCGGGGACATCTGCGGGATGTACGAGCTGAATCCCTCGGAGGAGACGGCGGCCAAGGCCGTGCGGGCCTCCGTCGAGTTCTCCGAGTATCTGCGGGAGCTCATCGCCGCCCGTCGCAAGGAGCCCGGGGAGGACCTCATCTCGGGACTCATCGCCGCGCACGACGAAGGCGACCGGCTCACCGAGCAGGAGATGATCTCGACGGCCGTGCTGCTGCTCAACGCCGGGCACGAGGCGACCGTCAACGCCACCGTCAACGGCTGGTGGGCGCTCTTCCGGAACCCCGACCAGCTCGCCGCCCTCCGTGCCGATCACTCGCTCGTCCCCTCCGCCGTAGAGGAGCTGATGCGGTACGACACCCCGCTGCAGCTCTTCGAGCGGTGGGTGCTGGACGAGATCGAGATCGACGGGACGACCGTCCCCCGGGGCGCCGAGATCGCCATGCTCTTCGGCTCCGCCAACCATGACCCCGAGGTGTTCCGGAACCCCGGGAACCTGGACCTCACCCGCGCGGAGAACCCGCACATCTCGTTCTCCGCGGGCATCCACTACTGCATCGGCGCGCCGCTGGCCCGCATCGAGCTGGCCGCGTCGATGACGGCACTCCTTCAGAAGGCCCCGACGCTGACCCTGGCGGCGGAGCCGAGGAGGAAGCCCAACTTCGTGATCCGGGGACTGGAGGGGCTCACCGTCTCCCTGTGACGCGGCTGACCACCGCCCACAGGACCAGGCCCGCCGCCGCTCCGCCGAGCAGCGCCAGCGGCAGCTCCGCGTAGAGGACGCTCAGGTCGGGGGCCTGCTCGAAGCGCCAGAGGCGGGAGCGGACGTCGATCGACCACACCGCGAGCCCCGCGCCCGCCCCGAGGGCCACGGTCAGACACCCGGCGGCGGCCTGCGTACGTTGTCCCATGCCCGGGAGGGACGCGCACGGGCCGCCGCGGGGTTCCGCCGCCGACATCCTCCGTCCGTCCGGGTTCCTCGTCGGTCTCCTGCGGTCCGCCGGGGTTCCCCGCCGGTGTCCTGTGGTCCGCTGGGGTTCCTCGTCGGTGTCCTGTGGTCCGCTGGGGTTCCCCGCCGGTGTCCTGTGGTCCGCTGGGGTTCCCCGCCGGCGTCCTGTGGTCCGCCGGGGTTCCTCGTCGGTCTCCTGTGGTCCGCCGGGGTTCCCCGCCGGCCTCAGGCGGTCAGGTCACGGCGACGCAGTCCCGCCAGACCGGCGGTCACCAGCAGCCCCGACAGGACCACCAGCACCCCCACCGGCTCCCAGCTCAGCTCCCCGCCCGGCAGCTTCGGGAGGTGGCCGAAGGGGGACAGGTCCAGCACCGTCCGCGGGACGTCCAGCGCCGGTCCGATCCAGCCGATGAGCAGGACCGCGCCCGCCACGGCCCACGCGGCGGGCGCCAGCCGGGGGGCCCAGCCGTACAGCAGGACCGCGAGGCCGCCGACCACCCACACCGCCGGGAGCTGCACCAGGCAGGCGGCCAGGATGGCGCCCGCCTCCTTGCCGTGGCCGGCCACGAAACCGAGGCCCGCCAGCAGCATGATCAGGGCCGAGCCGCCGAAGGCGATCAGCAGATGGCCGGCGGCCCAGCGCAGCCGGCCCACCGCGTTCGCCAGGACCGGTTCCGCCCGGCCCGACGTCTCCTCGCCGTGCAGCCGCAGCACCGAGCCGACCACGTACAGGGACGCGATCAGGCCCAGCATGCCGACCATGGCCGCCAGGAACGCGTCCGTCAGACCCGACTGGCCGCCCATCCGCTCGAAGATCTCGCGGGCCTTGTCGTTGTCGGCGACGAGGTCGGCCGCGCCCTCCGCCAGCCCGCCGTAGACCACCCCGGCGAGGAAGAAGCCGATGCTCCAGCCCAGCACGCCGCCCCGCTGCAGCCGCCAGGCCAGCGCGCCCGCCGAGGCCAGGCGACCGGCCGCCGGTCCCGGCCGGGTGGGCAGGAAGCTCATGCCCACGTCCCGGCGCCCGGCGAGGACATAGGCCACCGCCGTCTGCACCGCGACCGCTCCGGCGAACAGTCCCAGCACCCACCAGCGTTCGTCCGCGAACGGCCGCAGGTTCTCCAGCCAGCCCAGCGGGGACAGCCAGGTCCACACGGAGGAGCCGTCGTCCTTCGCCGAGTCGCCCGCCGCCCGCAGCACGAACGCGGCGCCCAGCACCGCCGCCGTGAGCCCCCGCGCCAGCCGTGCGCTCTCCGTGAGCTGCGCGACGATCGCCGCCGTCGTGGCGAACAGCGTCCCCACCCCGGCCAGTCCGAGGCCGAGGCTCAGGGCGCCCGCCGTGCCCCGGCCCGCCAGGCCCGCCGTCACCAGCAGGGCCAGTACGCCGTTCGCGACCCCTGCGGCCAGCAGCGCCGCCGTCAGCGAGGCGCGCCGACCCACCGCACCGGACGCGATCAGCTCCTGGCGGCCGCTCTCCTCCTCGTCACGGGTGTGCCGTACGACGATCAGCAGGCTGGTCACCGCCGCGAGCGCACCCGCGTACACGCCGACCCGCCACGCCGTGAGCGCGCCGAGGGAGTCGTCGAAGACGGGGCCGATCAGGGCGCGCAGGGAGGCGTTGGTGTCCATCTGGCGGAGCAGGTCGGCCCGGTCGGCGGGGGTGCCGTACAGGTTCTCCAGGGTGTTCGGCATGGAGAGGACCATCAGGGTGTTCACGGCCACCCAGACGGGGATCAGCAGCCGGTCGCGGCGCAGCGCGAAGCGCAGCAGGGTGCCGGTGCCCACGAGGGCGGTCATCGCGCCGCCACCTCGTCGGCCGGGTCGGCCCCGTCTTCCTGGTAGTGGCGCAGGAACAGCTCCTCCAGCGTCGGGGGCGTCGAGGTCAGCGACCGTACGCCCGACTCGGTCAACGACCGCAGGACGGCGTCGAGTTTGTCCGTGTCGACCTGCAACCTGACCCTCCCCCAGACTCCGTCCGGGGGGACCCCCACCTGGACGTCGAGGTCGTGGACGCCGGGCAGACGGGCCAATCCGTTGGGCGGGCCGGCGAGTTCGGCGGTGACGCTCGTCCGGGCCAGATGGCGCAGGTCGGCGAGTGAGCCGCTCTCCACCGTCCGGCCCTTGCGGATGATGCTGACCCGGTCGCAGAGCTCCTCGACCTCGCTCAGGATGTGGGAGGACAGCAGGACCGTGCGCCCCCGGTCCCGTTCCTCCTCCACGCAGCGCCGGAAGACCTCCTCCATCAGCGGGTCCAGGCCGGAGGTCGGCTCGTCCAGGATCAGCAGGTCGACGTCCGAGGCGAAGGCGGCGACCAGGGCGACCTTCTGCCGGTTGCCCTTCGAGTAGGTGCGGCCCTTGTTTGTGGGGTCCAGCTCGAAGCGGTCGATGAGGTCGGCGCGGCGCCCGGCGTCGAGGCCTCCGCGCAGCCGGCCGTACAGGTCGATGACCTCGCCGCCGGACAGGTTGCGCCACAGGGTCACGTCCCCGGGGACGTAGGCGATGCGGCGGTGCACCTCGACCGCGCCGGCCCACGGATCGCGGCCGAGGACCTGCGCGGCACCGGAGTCGGCGCGCAGCAGGCCGAGCAGGACGCGGATGGTCGTCGACTTTCCGGAGCCGTTGGGGCCGAGGAAGCCGTGCACCTCGCCCGTCTCGACCTCCAGGTCGAGACCGTCCAGCGCGTGCGTGCGGCCGAAGGACTTGTGCAGTCCGGACACCGTGATGGCCTTCGTCATGCTTCCGAACGTACGCTTCTTTCAGAACTTTGTGAAGATAAGGAAGCCACTGAACGCTCGATAGGATGGGTCCATGACGGAATCAGCTGAGGTCGAGCGGGACGCCGAGGCCGTCTCCCGGTTCGTCGAGTCCTTCGCGGCGCAGCTCGTGGAGGCGGGCGTGCCGCGCATGCCGGCCCGGGTCTTCGCCGCGCTGCTCGCCTCCGACGACGGAGCCCTGAGCTCGGCCGAGCTCGGCGAGCGGCTGCAGATCAGCCCGGCGGCCGTCTCCGGCGCGGTGCGCTATCTCGCGCAGGTGCACCTGGTGTCCCGGGAGCGCGAGCCGGGTTCGCGGCGCGAGCGCTACCGGGTCCACAGCAACCAGTGGTACGAGGCCCTGACCAACCGTGAGGCCCTCATCAAGCGCTGGGAGGGCGCCCTGCGCGAGGGCGTCGCCAGTCTCGGCGCCGACACCCCGGCCGGACGCCGCATGGCCGAGACGCTCGCCTTCTTCGAGTTCGTCGAGGGCGAGGTCTCGGCCATGATGGAGCGGTGGCGGATCCACCGCGAGCAGTTGTTCGGGGACCGTTGACTCTTCGGGGCGGTTAACGCTCCTTGGTCTCCTCCAGCACCGTCCGCCCCAGCAGTTGGTACCGCTCGGGCGCGCTCTTCTTCAGGTACTGCGCGTAGCCGACGCCGGCCACCGCGATCAGGGCGACGATCCACGGGGTGGCCTTCAGCACCAGCGAGCCCGACTCCGGGCCGGCCGCGACGCCCATGTTGGACACCAGCAGCGCCACCACCGCGAGCATCGCGACACCGCCGACGAGCGGCGCGGCGAAGGTCTTGAACCAGTGCCGGCTCTCGGGGTGGTGCGAGCGGAAGTACACCAGCACCGCGAACGAGCACACCGCCTGGACGACGAGGATCGCCATGGTGCCGAGGATCGCGAGCAGGACGTACGTACCGGTGTACGGGTCCTTGCCCGCGGCCCAGAACGCGCCGATCAGCACGGCCGAGACGATCGTCTGGACGAGGCCCGCGATGTGCGGGGAGCCGTGCCGGGCGTGGGTGCGCCCGACGGTGCGCTGGAGGGACGGCAGGACGCCTTCCCGGCCCAGGGCGTACATGTAGCGGGCGGCGCAGTTGTGGAAGGCCATGCCGCAGGCCAGCGAGCCGGTGATCATCAGCCACTGCATGACGACGACCGCCCAGTGGCCGACGTACTGCTCGGTGGGGTTGAAGAACAGGCCCAGCGGGTCCTCGGTGGCGACCTTCACGGCGTCCGACTCGCCCGTGCCGGTGATGGCCATCCAGGAGACGAAGACGTAGAAGACGCCGACGCCGAGCACGGAGATCATCGTCGCCTTGGGGATGATCTTCTTCGGGTTGCGGGACTCCTCGCCGTACATCGCCGTCGACTCGAAGCCGACCCACGACCAGAAGGCGAAGAACAGCCCGAGGCCGGCGGACGTGCCCTTGAAGGCGTTGACCGGGTTGACCGGGTCGATGCTGAAGCCGTCCGGTCCGCCGCCGTGGAAGGCGACCGAGATCGCCATCGCGGCGAGGATCGTCACCTCGGTGGCGAGGAGCACGACGAGCAGCTTCTCGGCGACGGAGACGCCGAACCAGGTGCCGGTCGCGTTGATGGCGAGCATCAGGACCGCGAACGCCCACCACGGGACGTGCAGTCCCGTCTGGTCCTCGAGGGTCGTCGTGGCGAAGGTCGAGAAGATGCCGATCAGCGCCGGCTCGAACACGACGTACGCGAAGGTGGCGAGGAGGCCGGAGGCGAGACCGACCGAGCGGCCGAGGCCGTACGAGATGAAGCCGTAGAAGGCGCCCGTGGACGTGATGTGCTTCGCCATCGACGTGAAGCCGACGGAAAAGATTGCCAGGACGACCATTGCGACGAGATAGCTCGCCGGTGCGCCGACGCCGTTGCCCGCGGACACCATGAAGGGCACGTTGCCCGTCATCGCGGTGATCGGCGCGGCCGTCGCGACGGCCATGAAGACCACGCCCAGCAGGCCCACGGCGTTGGGCTTGAGCCGATGAACGACTCCCTGTTCCGTTGTGCTCGCCGCCGGGGCGACGCCCTCGTCCACTGCCATCGGGTGGCCCCTCTCCTTGCCCGTCCACTTACGTGCTGGACCGGAACTCTTCTGCCCGAATGAGTCGAGTAAGGGTCTCGGGACGTTAAATGCTTGTCAACCAGACCTTTAGAAATGTGAGGGAAACACCGGGCTCGTACGGTCGCCGCCATGAGCGTCTACACCTCCACCCTCGGCGGCGAGCGGCACCGCTTCGGCTCCCTCGCCCGCCTCCTCGCCGCCGCGAGCCCCGAACGCTCCGGCGACCGCCTCGCCGGCCTCGCGGCCCGCACGGCCCGGGAGCGGGTCGCGGCGCGCTGGGCGCTCGCGGAGGTCCCGCTGACCGACTTCCTCACCGAGCCCCTGATCCCGTACGAGGACGACGACGTCACCCGGCTCGTCCTCGACACGCACGACGCCACCGCCTTCGCGCCGGTCGCCTCGATGACCGTCGGGGAGCTGCGGGAATGGCTGCTGTCCGACGCGGCGGACGCGGCGGCGCTGGCCGCGCTGGCGCCCGGGCTGACCCCGGAGATGGCCGCGGCGGTGTCGAAGCTGATGGGGAACGCGGACCTGGTGGCGGTGGCGCGCAAGGTGCGGGTGGTGACGGCCTTCCGCTCGACGATCGGTCTGCCGGGGCGCCTGGCGACCCGCCTCCAGCCCAACCACCCCACCGACGACCCGGCGGGCGTGGCGGCCGCCCTGCTCGACGGTCTGCTGCTGGGTTCCGGCGACGCGGTGATCGGCATCAACCCGGCGACGGACAGCCCGAAGGCCGTACGGGACCTGCTGGAGCTGCTGGACGGCGTGATCGACCGCTACTCCATCCCCACCCAGTCCTGTGTGCTGAGCCACGTCACGACGACCGTCGACCTGATGGACCGCGGGGCGCCCGTCGACCTCGTCTTCCAGTCCATCGCGGGCACCCAGGCCGCGAACGCCTCCTTCGGCGTCACCCTGGGCCTGCTCGACGAGGCGTACGAGGCGGCGCTGGCCCTGGACCGGGGGACGGTCGGCCGCAACGTCATGTACTTCGAGACCGGGCAGGGCAGCGCGCTGTCGGCGGACGCGCACCACGGGGTGGACCAGCAGACGGTGGAGGCGCGGGCGTACGCGGTGGCGCGCCGGTACGACCCGCTCCTGGTCAACACGGTCGTCGGCTTCATCGGCCCCGAGTACCTCTACGACGGCCGGCAGATCCTCCGCGCGGCCATGGAGGACCACTTCTGCGGCAAGCTGCTCGGCCTGCCGATGGGCCTCGACATCTGCTACACGAACCACGCCGACGCGGACGACGACGACATCGCCACCATGCTGACGATGCTCGGCGTCGCCGGGGCGTCCTTCGTGATCTGCACCCCGGGCGGCGACGACATCATGCTCAACTACCAGTCGGCCTCGTACCACGACGCGCTCTATCTGCGGGAGGTGCTGGGGCTCCGCCCGGCACCGGAGTTCGAGGCATGGCTGGACTCGATCGGACTGCTGGACGAGCGGGGCACCATCCGCGAACTCGCCGGCACGGCCCATCCCCTGACAGCGATCGGACGGGAGCTCGCGGCATGACGGAGGTACCTGTGCTGGACGGTGGCGTGACGGACGTGGGCGTGACGGAGGTGTCCGTGCTGGACGGTGGCGTGACGGACGTGTCCGTGCCGAACGGCGGCGTGCCCGACCTCCCCGCCCCGAACGGTGACCTGTGGTCGGCGTTGCGCCGCCGTACCCAGGCCCGTATCGGCCTCGGCCGGGCCGGTGCCGCGCTGCCCACCCGCCATCGTCTCGAACTCCAGGCCGCGCACGCCGCCGCCCGGGACGCGGTGCACTCGCCGTTCGCCCCGGACACGGTGGCCGCCGCGCTGCCCGGTATGCCGACGGTACGGGTCCGCAGCGCCGCCCCCGACCGGCTCACCTACCTCCAGCGCCCCGACCTGGGCCGTCGGCTGGACGCCACGGACCGTGCGCATCTCCCGGTCGGCGAGTGGGACGTGGTCTTCGTGGTCGCCGACGGGCTGTCCAGCCGGGCGGTGCACGAGCATGCGGCGGCGATGGTGCGAGCGACGGCGGAACGCCTCCCCGGCTGGAGCGTGGCCCCCGTCGTCCTCGCCGAACAGGCCCGGGTGGCCCTCGGCGACGACGTGGCGGCGGCGATGGGCGCGACCACGGTGGTCGTCCTCGTCGGCGAACGCCCTGGCATGTCCGCGGCGGACTCCCTGGGCGCCTACCTGACCTACCGGCCGCGCCCGGCCATCACCACGGACGCCGACCGCAACTGCCTCTCCAACATCCGTCCCCCACTGGGCCTGGACTACGAGACAGCGGCAGCGAAACTGGCGGCACTGATGACGAGGGCCCGGGAACTGGGCGTCACGGGGGTGGGGCTGAAGGACGAGCCGACCCCGACGGGAGAGCTGGCGGTATAGAAGCCGGGACAGAAGCCGGGGGCTACCCGAGGGCTACCCGGGGGACGCACCTCGCCCGCCCCCGACGCGCCCCGGGATTTCCCCTCACCGCCCCGGCAGCACCAACCCCAGTGCCCCCTCCCGGACCGTCCATGTGCGCCTCCGTACCGGCCCCGCCACGCCCGCATCGGCCCGGTAGCGGAAGTCGGTGCCGGAGACCGTCACCGTGCGGCCGCGGGCCTCCAGCGGGGCGGCTTCCGCGCCGACCGACAGGGGGCGTACGACCACCTCCGCGGACCCCGAGGCCCCCGGTGTCACCGACACCGCCTCCACCGGCTGGTCCAGGTCGACCAGTGTCACGCCGTCCACCTCGACCCGCAGCCGGGCCGGGCCGGGCGGGGGAGGGGTGGAGACGGGGCGGGGCGGGCGCGGCGGGACGAGGGTGCGGACGAGGGACTGCAGCCAGGGGCGGCCGGTCCCCGAGACCTCCTCCTGGGGAGCGAGCTGCTGCAACGGCGGAATCCGCAACGCCCCCAGTACCACCCCGTCGCTGTCGTCCACCAGCATGTCCAGCCGCCGCTCGGAGCCGTCGAGGACGGCCCGCGCCGCCGCGACGGCCCCCGTGGGGATCCCCAGGGCGTGCGCCACGCCCAGCACGGTCCCCACCGGCACCACCGACAGCACACATCCGGCCAGCTCCCGCTGCCGGTGCAGCAGGGAGACCGTCCGCATCAGCGCACGGTCGTCACCGACCACCACCGGCCGCCGCGAACCCCGCCGCGCCAGCACCCGGGCGAATTCCTCCGGGCTCTCCGGAAGACAGACCTTCGTACTCGCCGCACCCGCGCTGAGCACGTCTTTCGCGATCCGTACGGACTCCCCGTCCGTCCTCCGGGCGACCGGATCGATGATCACCAGCAGCTGGTCCGGCGTCGCGAAAGTCGCCACCTCGGTCCTGCCTCGCTTCCTCGGGTAGCATCTTTGTGCAAGAGCCCCTTGCGCTATTGCGCCAGGGGCTTCGTCTATTCCGGGGCATCCGGGTCCGACGGTGTGCGACCGACGACGGTCGCGTGGCGGCCAATGACGGTCGCGGTACTGCGGCCAACGACGGTCGCGGTGCACGCGGTGGTGGAAAGCGCCTCCGCGTACGCCCCTGACCTTGGACATGCCCCACCCGGAAGGGGTGTACGCGCGTGCCCGCACTTGTGCTGCTCGGTGCTCAGTGGGGTGACGAAGGCAAGGGAAAGGCCACCGACCTGCTCGGTGGTTCGGTGGACTACGTAGTGCGCTACCAGGGCGGCAACAACGCCGGCCACACGGTCGTCGTGGGTGACCAGAAGTACGCACTCCACCTCCTCCCTTCCGGAATCCTGTCCCCCGGCTGTACGCCGGTCATCGGTAACGGTGTCGTTGTCGACCCGTCGGTCCTGCTCTCCGAGCTGAGCGGTCTGAACGAGCGCGGCGTCGACACGTCGAAGCTGCTCATCAGCGGCAACGCGCACATCATCACGCCCTACAACGTCACTGTCGACAAGGTGACGGAACGCTTCCTCGGAAAGCGCAAGATCGGCACCACCGGCCGCGGCATCGGTCCGACATATGCGGACAAGATCAACCGCGTGGGCATCCGCGTCCAGGACCTCTACGACGAGTCGATCCTCACGCAGAAGGTCGAGGCGGCGCTCGACGCCAAGAACCAGCTCCTCACCAAGCTGTACAACCGCCGCGCGATCGCCGTGGATCAGGTCGTCGAGGAACTGCTCGGTTACGCGGAGAAGCTCGCTCCGTACGTCACCGACACGGTCCTGGTCCTGAACCAGGCCCTGGAGGAGAACAAGGTCGTCCTGTTCGAGGGCGGCCAGGGCACGCTCCTCGACATCGACCACGGCACGTACCCCTTCGTCACCTCCTCCAACCCGACCGCGGGCGGCGCCTGCACCGGCGCCGGCGTGGGCCCGACGAAGATCAGCCGGGTCATCGGCATCCTGAAGGCCTACACGACCCGCGTCGGCTCGGGCCCGTTCCCGACCGAGCTCTTCGACGAGGACGGCGACGCCCTGCGCCGCATCGGTGGCGAGCGGGGCGTGACGACCGGCCGCGACCGCCGCTGCGGCTGGTTCGACGCGGTGATCGCCCGCTACGCGACGAGGGTCAACGGCCTGACGGACTTCTTCCTCACCAAGCTCGACGTCCTGACCGGCTGGGAGCAGATCCCGGTCTGCGTGGCGTACGAGATCGACGGCAAGCGCGTCGAGGAGCTCCCGTACTCGCAGAGTGACTTCCACCACGCGAAGCCGATCTACGAGACCCTCCCGGGCTGGTCCGAGGACATCACCAAGGCCAAGTCGTTCTCCGACCTCCCGAAGAACGCCCAGAACTACGTCAAGGCCCTGGAGGAGATGTCCGGCGCCCCGATCTCCGCGATCGGCGTGGGGCCGGGCCGCGACGAGACGATCGAGATCAACTCGTTCCTGTAAGTCGTCCCGTCTCACGGTGACTTGGGCCGGTCTTGGACATCCTTGACCGGCCCATGGGCTGTTCGCGGTTACGCCCGTAACTGGCGGAAGGCAAGCATCTACGCGGGTAGTTGTCTCTCCCTCCTCACCAGTTCCAGGAGCCTCGCATGCCCGTCAACCCCATGAACCGCCGTGAGTTCGTGCAGAAGTCGGCCGTGACCGGAGCGGCGGTGGCCGTCGCCGGAGCTGTCGGTTCCGGTACCGCCGAGGCCGCCGAGCACAAGCACCCGAAGCCGCCGAAGACCCCCCGCACCTGGACCTTCTCCATCCTCGGCACCACCGACCTGCACAGCCACGTCTTCGACTGGGACTACTACAAGGACGCGGCCTACTCCGACGCCAAGGGCAACTCCGTCGGCGTCGCCCGCGTCGCCACGCTCATCAAGCAGCAGCGCGCGGCCAAAGGCGAGGACCACGTCCTCCTCGTCGACGCCGGCGACATCATCCAGGGCACGTCACTGGCGTACTACTTCGCACGCGTCGACCCGATCACCGACGGTGCCAGGCACCCCATGGCCGTCGCCATGAACCACATGCGCTACGACGCCGCCGCCCTCGGCAACCACGAGTTCAACTACGGCATCGAGGTGCTGCGGAAGTTCGAGAAGCAGTGCCGTTTCCCGCTGCTCGGCGCGAACGCGCTGGACGCCAAGACCCTGCGGCCGGCGTTCCCGCCGTACACCGTGAAGAAGATCCGCGTTCCCGGCGCCCCGGACATCAAGGTCGGCATCCTCGGCCTCACCAACCCCGGCATCGCGATCTGGGACAAGGACAACGTCAGCGGGAAGATGGTCTTCCCCGGGCTGGTCGAGCAGGCGAAGAAGTACGTGCCCAGACTGCGGGCGCTCGGCTGTGACGTCGTCTTCCTGACCGACCACTCCGGCCTCGACGGCTCCTCGTCGTACGGCGACGAACTCCCCTACGTCGAGAACGCCTCCAACCTCGTCGCCGAGCAGGTCCCCGGCATCGACGCGATCCTCGTCGGCCACACGCACGTGGAAGTGCCCTCGTACACCGTGAAGAACGCGGAGACCGGCGAGGACGTCCTGCTCTCCGAGCCGTACTGCTGGGGTTACCGCCTCAGCGTCTTCGACTTCGAGGTGGAGCTGGAGCACGGCCGCTGGAAGGTCGTCGGCAAGACCGCCCAGACCCTCAACCCCAACACGGTCGACGAGGACCCCGAGACAAGGAAGCTCCTCCAGGCCGATCACGACCTGGTCGTGAAGTACGTCAACACGGCCGTCGGCACCTGCACGGCGGACCTCTCGGCGGCGGAGTCCTGCTGGAAGGACGTTCCGATCATGGACTTCATCCACGAGGTCCAGACACAGACGGTCAAGGCGGGCCTGTCGGCCTCCGACGCGGCACTGCCGCTGATCTCGGTCGCCGCGCCCTTCAGCCGCACGGCGGACATCCCGGCGGGCGACGTCACCATCAAGGACATCGCCGGCCTCTACATCTACGACAACACCCTCTACGGCAAGAAGCTCACCGGCGCCCAGCTCAAGGACTACCTGGAGTACGCGGCGAAGTACTACCACCAGGTCCCGGCCGGCACGGCGGTCGACACCGCCACCCTCACCAACGCCAACAGCTTCTGGGACTACATGTACGACACGGCGGCGGGCGTCGACTACGACATCGACATCGCGCAGCCGGAGGGATCGAGGATCAAGAACCTCACCCACGACGGCACCGCCGTCGCCGACGACCAGGTCTTCGTCGTCGCCGTCAACAACTACCGCGCCAACGGCGGCTCGGGCTATCCGCACATCGCCTCCGCCGGCATCGCCTACAGCTCGACCAACGAGATCCGCCAGCTGATGATCGACTACGTGACGGCCAAGGGGACGCTGGACCCGGCGGACTTCGCCGCCACGAACTGGCGGCTCACCCAGGACGGCACCCCCGTGTTCTAGCCGGCGCTCAGACGGCGGGTCGGGGTCAGTCCCCGGTACGCGGCACCGAGCAGGGCCGCCTGGACCACCGCTCCGATCGGGATGCCGATCAGACCGAGCTGGCTGGGCACCGCGATGAACAGCAGCGACGTCGGGGCGGTGGCGAAGAACAGCCACACCCCGGCGAAGCTGGTGTCCCCGTTCGACAGGACCAGCGTGTCCACCGCGACCCAGACGCCGAGGGCGGCGACCAGGGCCAGGTAGCCGAGGGCGGCGGGGGTGCGCAGAGCCGAGACGAGAGAGCGCCAGACGCTCATGGTGTGCCTCCTGGAGACCGGGTTCCTCTGTGTGATCTCCACGATGCCGTTCACCGGTCAACGACCGCCTGAGTAGAGCTACTTATCTCCGGGTGTTCGTGTACCCACGCGTTGTCCCATTGTTGTCGACAGATTGTCGATCATCGCTGCAACCGATCAGCCAACTCCTCCGTTTTATAGAGCATCCCCTCGTGCCGATGGGATCAAGTGTCGACACTGCACCACGGAGGAACCTCGCATGGCGAACACGAAACGGCGGCACCGCCGGCGGACGGGCATGCTCGGGCTGGTCCTGTCCCTGGGGTTCGCGACCGGCTGCGCGAACCTCGGCGGGAGCCCCGAGCCCGTGGACGCGAAGGCCACGGGGGCCAAGGAGTCCCTCTCCGCCGCGTCCTCCTCCGTCACCGCCGCCTCGGCCGCCGGCGTCGAGTACGTCGCGATGGGCAGTTCGTTCGCCGCCGGTCCGAGCATTCCGCCGGTGAAGGAAGGCAGCGTGGCCGCGGCGTGCAGCCGGTCGAACAACAACTACGCCAGCATCGTGGCCCGTGACACGGGGGCGAAGCTGACGGACGTCACCTGCAGCGGCGCCACGACGGCGAACATCCTCACCGCGAGCCAGGGCGGGCAGTCGGCGCAGATCAACGCGGTGAAGAGCACGACCCGGCTGGTCACGATCACCATCGGTGGCAACGACGTCAACTACCTGGGCAGTGTCGTCTCGTACTCCTGCCAGAACAGCGGCGAGGCCAACTGCGGGAGCGTGAGCACGTCCGCGATCGACTCGGCCCTCGGCGCGGTGAGCGGGCGGATCCAGAACGTCGTGAAGGCCGTGCACAAGATCTCCCCGCAGGCGCGGGTGTTCCTCGTCAACTACATGTCCGTCCTGCCCGACGGCGCCGCCTGCACCGGTGTGCCGCTCACCGCGAGCCAGCTGGCGTACGAGCGCACCGTCGCCTCCCGCCTGGCCGACGCGACCGCCGCAGCGGCGACCGTCACCGGGGCGACCCTGGTCAACGTCGCCGCCGCGAGCAAGGGCCACGACGCGTGCGCGTCCACGCCGTGGGTGGAGAAGTACAAGCCCGCATCCGGGCGGGCCACGTACCACCCCAACGAGGCCGGCATGAAGGCCGTCGCGTCCCTGGTGAAGTACATGATGGGCACCAGCGGCCCGCTGCCCGTCGGCTGGACCCGGTGCGCGAGCGAGGGCGGCACCTGCACCTTCAGCGGCACCCGCGCGGTGGCCTTCGGCTCCGGCACGTACGCGTACAAGACCGCGACCGGCAGCACCCCCTGCACCAGCGCCTCCTTCGGCGGCGACCCGGCGGCCGACATCATCAAGACCTGCTACGTCGCCATCGCGGGCGGCCCCTACGGGTACACCAAGTGCGCGGCCGAGGGCGGCACCTGCAAGGTCCCCGGCTACAACCGTGACGTCGTCTTCGGCACCAACGGCAACTTCAAGCACCTGGTCACCAGCGGCAGCGTCGCCTGCACCAGCGCCAAGTTCGGCGGCGACCCGGCGGCGAACGTCGTCAAGTCCTGCTACATCGCGCCGAGCGGCGCCCCGGCCGGCTGGACCAAGTGCGCGGCCGAGGGCGGCACCTGCGCGGCCGTCGCCGGCCAGCCCGTGATGTACGGCGCGTACGGCGCCTTCAACACCGCGGTCGCCACCGGCAACACCGCCTGCACGAGCGCCTCCTTCGGCGGCGACCCGATCAGCAACCAGACCAAGACCTGCTACACCGCCCCCGCCACCCCGGCCGGCTACAAGGCGACCGCCTGCGCCACCCAGGGCGGCACGTGCGCCTTCACCGGCAAGCGGACGGTCGCCTACGGCGCGAAGGGCCGGTACGTCTACAAGACCCTCTCCGGCGGCACCACCTGCAAGGCGGCGTCGTTCGGCGTCGACCCGCTCTACGGCGTCGTGAAGAGCTGCTACCTCACCTACTGAGCGCGGTACTCGTCCACGAAGGCGGCCCAGGACTCGGCGGAGACGCGGAGGACTGGGCCGCCGAGGGTTTGGAGTCACGGATGTGGGTGAGGGCGGGGGCGGTGTCAAAGCGCACAGCGGCCGCCGCTCGCCCCCTCGGCTCCCTCGGCCGGACGCACCCAGGGCGCACCCTCGGTGCCGCCGAGGCGCTGCGGCTCGCGCCGCTCGTCGAGGCGTGGTGGGACGCGGGGGCGAACACCGCGCAGGTGCGGGCCGCGTTGACCGACGGCCTGCCCTCCCCGATCCACTCCACGCGGGCCCTCGTCGAGGACCGCCTCCGCCGCAAGCGCCCGGCTCCACCGACGTCGACTCCCGCGACGACCGTCGAGATCGCGCTCCGCGAGCCCCCGGAGGCGACGGTATACCGGCGGTATACTTGCGTCATGGCTGACACCACCGTCAAGGTCGACCCCGCTGTCCGTGACCGCCTCATGGTGCTCGCCCGCGAGCGTGGGATGACCATGCGCGACCTGATCGCGGAGCTTGCCGAGGCCACGCCCACGCAGGAGGAGCTGCGCAAGCGGTACGAGGAGACCAAGGCGTACTGCGAGACGCACTTCGGCGTGACGCTCACGGACGAGGACCACGACCGGGCCGAGAAGGTCTGGCAGGACCTGGAGGCCGGTCGGCCGGTGGACAGCCTGTGAGCGGGGCGAGGGCCGGGTCGACCGGTGTCGTCTTCGACGAGTCGGCCCTGCTGGCGCTCGGCTCGGGGAACTCGCTGGCCTCGCAGTTCGTGGCGAACACCGAGCACGGGCCCACCCGGCACGTCTACGTTCCCGCGCTCTGTCTGGCTGCCGCCGACGGCATGCGTAAGGGGCTCGCGGAACACGTCGGCGCGCTACGCGCCGTCGAGATCGTCGAGTTGGACTTCGCCGGCGCCTCCACCGTGGGTGCGCTGCTGCGAGACGGCGTCGAGTGGCGGCTGGGTCACGCGATCCATCTGTCCCGCCCCACGGTCGACTGGCCTGACGGACGGCATGTCGTGACCGTCGACCCCGAGGCCTACGCGGACATGCCCCTCGTGCGGACGATCCGGCTGCCGCACCAGAGGTGAACCGAGGGGCGTCCTCGACCGGGGGCGCCCCCTTCGCCCGGGCATATCATGAAATCGCCACCTGCGCGCGTCCACCCAAGACCCAGAAGAAGGTGACCGTGATGCGCATGATGCTGAAGGCGTCCATGGACACGGAGAAGGCCAACGAACTCATACGGAACGGGACTCTCGGGAAGCTGATCGAGGAGTCCATGGCGCAGCTCAAGCCCGAAGCGGCGTACTTCACCGCCGAGGGCGGCCGACGCACCGTGTTCGTGTTCTTCGACATGGCGGACCCCTCCGACATGCCGGTGATCAGCGAGCCCTTCTTCCTCGAACTGTGTGCCGACGTCAGCTACACACCCGTGATGAACAGGGAGGACGTCCAGAAGGGGCTGTCCCGGCTCGGCCGCTGACCCTCGGGCGTCAGCTGAACACGATCATCGACCCCTGCGCCAGACTCCGTGTCGCCGCCGCGTGCAGTCCCAGCCACACATGCCGCTCTCGGGCGAAGGGGCTGGGATCGTACGGCGCGGGGACGGCCGGCTCCTCCAACTCCGTGGGAGCCGTGGGGGCCCGGGGCGGAGCCGGTGGGTTCGCCGGATCGATGCCGATCGACGGGGCGACGAACTCCAGCTCCCGGAGCAGGGACTGCGAGGAGCCCAAGGGGCCGCCCCCTGCCAGGAGATCGTCGTTCGACAAGGGATGCGGGAAGTCGACCGGGACGTACGCACCCGCGTGGTCGTAGTGCCAGACCAGGTGCGACTGCTGGGCGGTGGACTCGAACATCTCCAGGAGTTGCTCGTAGTCGCCGCCCAGTTCGTCGACCGGGGTCACCGGCAGCCCGCACACCTGCAGGAGATAGGCGCGGCGCAGGAAATGCAGCGCGTCGTAGTCGAAACCGGCCACCGGGGCGACCTCGCCGGACAGGCCCGGCATGTACTGGTACACCGGCACCGGCGGCAGCCCCGCCTCCGCCAGCACCTTGTTGTACTGCGCGAGTTCCTCGGCGAACGGGTTGTCGGGGGTGTGGCACAACACGTCGACGAGCGGTACCAGCCACAGGTCACAGGCCAAAGAGGGCTCCTCCAGTCGTTACTCGTGCAGGTCCCATACCCACACACCGTCCACCCGCCTACCGGGTCGGCCCACCAGTTTGTCCACAGTCTCACGCAGCACGTCGGCATGGGGCTGCGGGGCCAGAACCAGGGCGCCCGCCCGCCAGTACGCCAGGTCCTCGGCGGTCGCCTCGCGCGCGGCCGTGTCGATCACCGGCGCCACGCCCGTGTAGCGGGTGTCCCGCAGCAGGCTCGCCGTGAAGCGCAGCGGGACGCCGTAGACGCCGGTGCGGTCGCCGTCGCCGTACGGCCCGTTGAAGTAGCCGCCGGGCATCCGGAAGCCCAGGCCGGCGGCCGTCTGCCAGTGCAGCGCCTCGGCGGCGTCGGGCTCGGCGAGCGGCACGGGGACGAGCGTCTCGCCGTCGCGGACGTACGACTTCCAGGTCCCGTCCGTGAAGAAGGCGGGCGTCTCGGCGCGCGGCTCGGACTTCAGCGGTGCGGGGACCAGGGGCAGCAGGGCGAGGGACACGGCGGCCAGACCCGTGTATCTCACGGTGCGGCGTGGGGCCGCCGCCAGGTTTGCGAGCGCGAGCGCCAGCAGCATGCCCAGCGCCGGGGCGCAGACCATCGCCACCCGGCTCTCGATCACGGACTCGAAGAGGGGGAGTCCGTCGAGGAGGGCCCAGGGGCCGGGGACGGCACCGATGCGGGGGCCCATGGAGAGCAGGGCCGCCGCGATCGCCGTCGCCGCCGGCGCCCGTACCACCGGTCGCCGCCGCCACAGCAGCGCGGTGATCGCGAGGGCCAGCAGGGCCAGGGGCCAGCCGTAGAAGGCGTTCTGCTCGGTGGGGTTGAGGGAGAGCGCCTTCGCCGAGTCCGCGTCGCCCGCGATCAGTGAGCGCTCGGCGAACGTCAGCAGCGCGCGGAGCGAGTTGGCGGTGCCGGGGGCCGTGCCGTGGTCGATGCCGTCGTAGCTCTGCGGGCCGGAGAACTGCCAGGCCAGCGGGTAGACGACGAGCGGGAGACAGACGGCGGCGGCGATCGCCAGACCGCGCAGCAGGGGGCGTACGGCCGCCCGCGCCACGTCGGGGCGTACGGCCGCGTAGGCGGCGGCGAACAGCAGCATGCCCAGGGCGGCCAGGAGGAGGGGTTCCTCGCCGAGGAAGAACTGGTAGGCGGCCATGAGGCCCAGGACCACCGCGTCCCGGCCGACCCGCGTGCCCGCGCACAGCCGCAGGGCCCGGTCGATGATCAGCGGGATCATGAAGAGGACCACGAAGTTCGGGTGCGCGTTGGCGTGGCTGACGAACGGCGGCGCGAAGGCGGCCAGCGCGGCCCCCGCGAAAGCCGCGCCCCGGTGGGGGACCAGGCGTTTCACGATCAGCCGGTACCAGGCGGCGGCGGTCGCGGCCAGGCCCAGCGTCATCACCAGGCTGAGCGTGACCGCCGGGCCGAACAGCAGTGTCAGCGGGGTCAGGGGGACGGAGAGGCCCAGCATGGCCGTGTTGGCCATCAGGTTCACCCCGTCGGGGAAGCCCTGGAGGTCGCTGAAGAGGGGATTGCGCAGGTGGGAGATGTTGTCGGCGGTGACCGCGAAGAACCACTCCCACTGGTTCTGGTCCTGGAGGGAGTCGGTGAGGTAGCGGTGCGCCGGGTCGAGGAAGCGGCCGGAGTACAGGGCGACGGACAGGACGAGGAAGAGGAGGGCGGCGAGGAGGTCCGCGCGGCGCAGACGGGCCAGGTCGCGCAGGAAACGGGCGTAGTCCAGGGGGCGGACCTTCGAGCCGGGCCGGTGCGACCAGTGCACCGGCACCTCGGCCACCGGCCAGCCGGAGTGGCGGAAGTGGCGCAGCACCTCCACGTCGATGGCCCAGCCGTCCAGACGGGAGGCGGCGAAGGCGGCCCGGGCCTTGTCGCCGTCGAAGAGCTTGAAACCGCACTGGGTGTCGCGGATGCCACGGACGGCGGTGGCGCGTATGAGGAGGTTGCCGGCCTTGCCGAGGAGTTCGCGGGCGCGGTGCTGGCGGTCGCCCAGGGTCGCGCCGGGGACGGCCCGGGAGCCGACGGCCGCCGCGTGTCCCTCGGCCAGGGCCTTCTCCAGGTGCGCCAACTCCTCGACGGGGGTGGCGAGATCGGCGTCCGTGACGAGGATCAGCCGGCCCCGGGTGGCGGCGACGCCGGTGCGCAGGGCGTGGCCCTTGCCCCGGCCCCCGGCGGGGGCGAGCCGGACGCGCGGGTCGTGGCGGGCGGTCACGAGGGCGCCGGTGGCGTCCGTGGAGCCGTCGTCGGCGACGACGATCTCCCAGCCGGCCCCGGTCTGTTCGAGATGGCTCACCAGGGTGTCGAGGGTGGGACCCAGCCGCAACTCCTCGTCGCGTGCCGGGACGACCACGGACAGCTCGACGGTCTCCCGGTCGGTAGCCGTCGCCGTCATTCCGCCGCCAGCCGCTCGATCAGCGCGATGGAGTGGGCGTTGTACGCGGCGAGCATCGAGCGGGCCGTGGCGGTGTCGCGGCGGTACAGGGCGTCCACCAGATCGCTGTGGCCGGACCACAGATGGCCGCGCAGATCGGTCAGCCGGCGCAGGTGCTGCACGGTGCACACCCAGGTCTGCACGCGGAGCCGGTGCAGGAAGTCGGCGAGGTAGGGGTTGCCGAAGAAGTCGCTGAGCTCACGCCAGAAGCGCAGGTCGTAGCCGATGAGGACGGTGAGGTCACCGGCGGCCGCGGCCCGCTGGGCCTCCTCGCCGCGCCGTCGCACCCCGTTGATGGCGGCGGCGACCCGCTCCGGGGAGCCCGAGTCACGGACGGACTCCCGGCCCTCCTCCAGACGCAGGAACATGCCCTCGATGATCAGCGAACGCGCCTCGATCATGCCCCGGTAGTCCTCCACGGAGTACTCGTGGACCCGGAAGCCCCGGTGCTGGTCCGCCTCGAGCAGCCCCTGCGCCGACAGATCCACGAGCGCCTCGCGGACCGGGGTCGCGGAGACCCCGTACTGCTCGGCGATCTCCTTGACCGTGAACTCCTGCCCGGGCTGCAGCCGCCCCGCCAGCACCTCGTCGCGGAGCGCGTCGGCGATCTGCTGCCGAAGGGTGCTGCGCGTGACGGCGCCGTTGCCGCTGCTGCGGGGCATGTTCGGGGCGTCTCCCTCGGGGCGTACGGACGGAAGAAGGCGTGCTCGTCGTTATGTACGAGCACGCCACCTTACGCGTTCGAGGATTTCAAGGCCCTACACGCGTAGCGTGCGCGTCCTGTCCCGCCCCTGTGCCTACTTTGTGTACTCGTCGGCCACCGAAAGTGCCGTGTCAAGGGCCGCGAGACCCTCCTTCAGCTCGGACTCCGTGGCGTTGAGCGGGGGCACGAAATGGGTGCGGTTCATGTTCACGAACGGCCAGACACCGGCCTTCTTCGCGGCCGCGCCGAAGGCGGTCATCGCCGCGTTGGCCTCGCCGGCCGCGTTGTAGGGGACGAGCGGTTCGCGGGTCTCGCGGTTCTTCACCAGCTCGACGGCCCAGAACATGCCGACGCCGCGCACCTCGCCGACGCTGGGGTGCCGCTCGGCCAGCTCCCGCAGCCCGGGGCCCACGACACTCGTGCCCAGGTCCCGCGCGTTCTCGACGATGCCCTCCTCCGCCATGACGTTGATCGTCGCGACGGCGGCGGCACAGGCCAGCGGGTGCCCGGAGTACGTCAGACCGCCGGGGTAGGGCCGCTTGGCGAAGGTCTCCGCGATCGCGCCGGACAGGGCGACCCCGCCGAGCGGCACATAGCCGCTGTTCACGCCCTTGGCGAAGGTCATCAGGTCCGGTACGACACCGAAGAGGTCGGCCGCGAACCACTCACCGGTGCGCCCGAACCCGGCCATCACCTCGTCCAGGACGAAGACGATCCCGTACTTGTCGCAGATCTCGCGGACCCCGGCGAGGTAGCCCGGCGGCGGGACCATGATCCCGGCCGTGCCGGGGACGGTCTCCAGGATGATCGCGGCGATCGTCCCGGGCCCCTCGAAGGCGATCGTCGTCTCCAGGTGCTCCAGGGCCCGCGCGCACTCCTGCTCCTCCGTCTCGGCGTAGAAGCGGGAGCGGTACAGGAAGGGCGCCCAGAAGTGCACGACCCCGGCGGAGGCGCCGTCGGAGGCCCAGCGGCGGGGGTCGCCGGTGATGTTGATCGCCTGCTGGGTGCCACCGTGGTAGGAGCGGTAGGCGGAGAGGACCTTCGCCCGGCCGGTGTGCAGCCGCGCCATGCGCACGGCGTGCTCGACCGCGTCCGCGCCGCCGTTGGTGAAGAAGATCTTGTCCAGGTCGCCGGGGGTGCGCTCGGCGATCAGCCGGGCCGCCTCCGAACGGGCCTCGATCGCGAAGGCGGGCGCGAAGGTGGTCAGCCGTGCGGCCTGCTCCTGGATCGCGGCGACGACCTTCGGGTGCTGGTAGCCGATGTTGGCGTAGACGAGCCCGCTGGTGAGGTCGAGGTACCGCTTGCCGTCGTAGTCCCAGAAGTACGACCCCTCCGCGCCGGCCACGGCGAGCGGGTCGATGAGGTCCTGCGCTGACCAGGAGTGGAAGACGTGCGCACGGTCCGCGGCCTTCACGGCGGCGCCGGCCTGGGGGTCGGTCTGAGGGGTCATGCGGGGAGCGTAGGAGTCGGTGACACCGGGGGGATATCGGCGACCTGTGCCGTGGATGGGGGGATTCCGCGACAGGTTGTCGGGAGTCGGGAAGCTGGAATCCATGGTTGACAGCGTGCTGTCGAAATGACAGCCTGTTGTCATCTGTTGTCGTCAGTGATCCTCGGCCCGAGGAGGAGCCATGAGCCGCAAGCCCGTGCATCTCGCCGTGTACGACACGTTCGCCGACTGGGAGACGGGGTTCGCCACGGCGTACCTCGCGCGCGGCGGGTACGAGGTGCGGACGGTCGGAGCGTCCGCCGCCGAGCCCGTGACCAGCATCGGCGGGCTGCGGGTCGTCCCCGACCTGGCGCTGGACGCCGTACGCCCCGAGGACAGCAGCCTGCTGATCCTCCCGGGCGCCGATCTCTGGGACACGTCGGACGACCTCGCGCCCTTCGCCCGCAAGGCCCGCGCGTTCCTGGCCGCCGGCACGCCCGTCGCCGCGATCTGCGGCGCCACCGCCGGACTCGCCCGCGAGGGTCTGCTCGACGACCGGGACCACACCAGCGCGGTCTCCTTCTACCTGGCCGCGACGGGGTACGGCGGCGGGGAGCGGTACGTCGAGGCGGACGCGGTGACCGACGGCGGTCTGATCACCGCCGGACCGACCGAGCCCGTCGCCTTCGCCCGGGAGGCCCTCCGGCTCCTCGGGGTGTACGAGGGAGAGGTGCTGGACGCCTGGTACCGGCTGTTCCACGACTCCGACGCGGAGGCGTACGCGGTGCTGGAGAAGGCGACGGCCGCCCGGTGAGCCACGAGCGTCAGGAGCTGCTCAGCCGCGGCGCGCTCGGTGTCTTCCGGCTGAACGCCCAGTTCCTCGCCGTCGCCGAGGAGCTGTCCCGGCCCGCCGGGATCTCCGCCGCCTGGTGGCAGGTGCTGGGCGCGGTGCTGGGCGAGCCGCTGCCGGTGTCGGGCATCGCCCGGGCGATGGGCATCACGCGGCAGAGCGTGCAGCGCATCGCCGATCTGCTCGTCGGCAAGGGCCTGGCCGAGTACCGGCCCAACCCGGCCCACCGCCGGGCCAAGCTGCTCGCCCCCACCCCGGAGGGGCTCGCGGCGATCGCCCGCATCGGCCCCGGGCACGCGGCCTTCGCCGACCGGCTGGCGGCGGCCTACGGGGAGGCGGAGCTCGCCGAGGCCGTCCAGCTGCTGGAACGGCTGTCCAAGGTGCTGGAGGACCTGGAGCCGCCGGCCCCGGCCGGGCCCCCCGTTACGGAACCGTAGACATCGCGCCACGCGCCTCCACGAACGGCCGGTTTATTCTCGGCTCGATCACACATGTGGGCGAAAGGCGGCGCTGCCATGGAGAAACTGGGGCCGGAGGACCCGCAGCGCATCGGCGGCTACCGGCTGCTCGCGCGGCTGGGTGCCGGCGGCATGGGACAGGTCTACCTCGCCCGCTCGGACCGGGGGCGGACCGTCGCCGTGAAGCTGGTCAGGCCGGAGCTGGCCGCGCGCGAGGAGTTCCGGGCCCGGTTCCGGCAGGAGGTGCGCAACGCGCAGCGGGTCGGCGGGTTCTGGACCGCGCCCGTCCTCGACGCCGACACCGAGGCCGCCGTGCCCTGGGTGGCCACCGGCTATGTCGCCGGGCCGAGCCTCCAGCAGGTGGTGGGCCACGACCACGGTCCGCTGCCCGAGCGTTCGGTGCGCATCCTCGCCGCCGGGCTCGCGCACGCCCTCACCAACATCCACGCCGCCGGGATCGTCCACCGCGACCTCAAACCGTCCAACGTGATGGTCACCATCGAGGGCCCCCGCGTGATCGACTTCGGGGTGGCGCGAGCGCTGGAGTCGCTGCCCGACAGCGACCTCACCCGGACCGGCGCGGTGATCGGCTCGCCCGGTTTCATGGCGCCCGAGCAGGTGCGCGGTGAGCAGATCACCCCCGCCAGCGATGTCTTCTGCCTCGGCTCCGTCCTCGCCTACGCGGCCACCGGCGCCCTTCCCTTCGGCGGCACCGAGGGCGGGGTGCACGCCCTGATGTTCCGCATCGCCGAGGAGGAACCCGACCTGGCGGGCGTGCCCGAGGGCATCGCCGACCTGGTCCGTGCCTGCCTGCGCAAGGACCCCGCCGCCCGGCCGTCGCTGGCCTGGATCCTGGAGCGGACCGGCGCCGGGGCGACCCTCACCGAGGGCCACTCCCGGGAGCCGTGGCTGCCGGGCACGCTGGTGGCCCAGCTGGGGCGGCACGCGGTACGGCTGCTGGAGACGGAGGACCCGGAGGGCGCCCCGGAGCACAGCGGCCGGCAGGGCGACGGCGACGGACCGCCGGGGGCCCTGCCGCCGACGCGGGCCGCGGGCCGCGGGGGCGTCCCCGCGCAGCAGCCGCCCGCACCCGCCGCCGTACCGCACTCGGCGTACGGCCACACCCAGCAGCACCCGCAGGCCGCCTACGGGTATCCGCAGCAGCAGCCACTGGGCGCGCCGGCGCCCCACAACCCGTACGCGGGCGACGCCGGGGGCACCGCGGCGTACGGCACCTCGCCGTACGGCGGTCATCCGCCGACCCCGCCGACCCCGCCGTACGGCCCTCACGACCCCTCCCACAACGCCTACGACTCCCACAACGCCTACGACTCCTACGGCGACGAGCCGGAGCCGAGTCGTCGCAGTGGTCGTACGACCGTGCTGCTCGCGGTGATCGCGCTGGTCGTCGCGCTCGCGGCCGGCGGCTCGGTGTACGCGTTCATGAACGGCGACGGCTCCTCGGACGCGAAGGCGGGCCCGACGCCCAGCCGGACGGCCGGCACCCAGGCCGCCGACCCCACGGAGTCCGGGGAGTCGTCCTCCTCGTCCCCCTCGCCCTCCGCCTCCGCGACCGACGGCGCGATCCCCGCCGCCTACCTCGGCACCTGGACGACCACCATCGACAACGAGACCGGCGAGAACACCCGCCGGCTCACCATCAAGCAGGGCGAGGTCGGTGACGCGGTGCTCTCCCTCGTCGCCGACGGGGACGCGTACCACTGCGAGTTCACCGCCGAGCTGGCCGGCCGCCCCGACGACGACGGTCCGTTGGAGATCGGCCCGTCCACCGTCACCTCCGGCCGGCCCCGTTCCTCCTGCACCCCGGGCGCCGCCACCGAGGTGACCCTCCTGTCCGACGGCAGGCTGCAACGGGTCAACGCCGACACCGGGGAGAAACTGACGTACAGCCGCCGGTGAACGTCCGGCGAACGTCCGCCGACCGGACCGGAATCCGCCTTCGGACAGCCGTACGGTGAACTCACGACCGGCTGTCGGGAGTTGCGGGGGCACCCACGGTGGACTGGCTGAACGCGGAGAACGTCGTCGCCATCGGGACGGCCGTGGTCGGCATCGTCGCGTCCGGGGTGATGGTCTGGTACGAGCGCAGGGTGCCGCGCCGCAAGCGCATCGGCTACCGCGTCCAGATGGACAACCCGATCGGCGACGACGCCAGATCCGGCCGCGCCAACCGCCGCCTCGGCCTCTTCGACGAGGCCCCCGGCATGATCGACGCCACGCTCGTCCTGCTCCGCATCGAGAACGACGGCTCGCAGGGCATCGCCCGCGACGACTACACCGGCCCCGAACGCCACGGCCTCACCGCCGTGTTCACCGGCCGCACCATCCGCGGCGTCTCGGTCACCCAGCCGACCGACACCGACCACCTCATGGACCACTTCACCGCGGACCGGGGTTTCGGCTACGACGGCAACACCCTGCGCATCCCCCGCGTCCCGCTCAACCGCGGCGACCACTTCAAGCTGCTCGTACTGCTCTCCGGCGGTGACGTCGGCCACGGCATCCGGCTGTACGGCGGACTGCGCGACGGCGAGGTGCACCCCAACCGCAGCGCGACCCCGGACGACACGCCACCCCTCTTCAGCCGCGCCGCCCGGCTGATCTCCATCCTGCTCACCCTCTGCGTGGTGACCCTCGCGACGATCGTCGTCGTCCGCGACGACACCCCGCCCCCGATCGGCTGCGAGCGCGGCACGCTCACCGTGACCGGGTCGACGGCGTTCGCCCCCGTGGCCCGCGAGGTGGCCCGCGCCTATCAGGAGGACTGCGAGGGCGCGCACATCACGGTCGACGCGCACGGCTCCACGGCCGGCATCCGCGAACTGACGGCGGCGGGCGCGGCGGCCGAGAAGGGCTCACCACCGGTCGTCGCCCTCTCCGACGGCCCGAAGCCGACCGGCCTGGCCGAGCTGCGCGAGAACCGGGTGGCGGTGTCCGTCTTCGCGCTGGTCGTCCAGGACGACGTACGCCTGCGCAACCTCACCACGGCGGACGTACGGCGCCTGTACCGGGGCGAGATCACCAACTGGCGGCAGCTCGACGGCCCCGACCTACCGGTGATCCTGGTCAGCCGGGACGCCAACTCCGGGACCCGGCAGGTGTTCCAGCGGCGGGTGCTGGGCCGGGGCGAGATCGCGAACTCCTCCGTCGACTGTGTCCACAAGGACGATCCGACGGCCCCGGTCGTGCGCTGCGAACTCGACTCCACCCAGCAGGTGCTGAGCACGGTGGCCACGACGCCGGGCGCCATCGGCTACAGCGAGCTCAACCTCGCCGACCGCGCGAAGGGGCTGCACCCCCTGGACCTCGACGGCGACCCGCCCTCCGTCGACGCCATCGAACACGGCACCAGCGACTACCCGTACCGCGAGATCGAGTACGCCTACACCTACGGCCGCCCCCCAGCCGACTCCCTCGCCTCCAGCTTCCTCACCTACCTCACCCGAGGAAACGGCCAGGACGTCATCCGCACCCACGGCCACCTACCGTGCTGGTCCCCTGAAGGCCTACGGCTGTGTGCGGGATCTTCCTAGCTGCGGGCAGCAGTTCGGCCGGGCCGGCGCCCACCCTGCAGCGGCCGCCCTACCTACGTAGCTGCGGGCAGTCGTGCCGCTGGGGCGGCACGGGTGGGCGATGGGGGTCCCCCCGCTCGAGCGAAGCCGAGAGTGGGGGAGGCACCCCGCACGCGCGGGCAAGCGGACCCACCCCAGGCCCACCGCACCCGCCGCCACCTCACCGCGGCTCAGGCGGCCGCTGCCGCGGCATGTTCGGCCGCGAGTTCGCCCCCGGCGGCAACGGAAACCGCCCGACCCCCGCACCCCCGTCCTGCCGCCCGCCGGAGGCCACCGCCCCCTGAATCCCCAACGGCGCCGACCCGGTACGGAACTCCACCATCCAGTCCGCGGTCTCCGTCCGCACCAGCTCCATCACATCCTCCGAGAACCGCCGCAGCACCCCCAGACACCGCTCCGCAGCCTCACTCGCCGTCCCCTCCGCAGGCCCCAACACCTCCCGCACACTCTCCGACGCCCAGTCGAACTGCAGCACCTGCAGCCGCCGCTGCACGGCCTGCGCCGTCGCCACATCCCTTATCCACCCGGACGTCACCCCGAAGAACCGGTCCACCACCACACACGCCACCGCGAGCAGCAGCGCCAGATAACCCCAGGGCGCCACACCCCCCGTCACCCCGGTGACATCCAGCAGCGGAAGCCCGGCCCCGGCCACCGCCCCCGTCGCCGCCCCACCCCGCAGCACCCGCGCACCCCGCCGCTTCCACACCCGGTCCGCGAGATACCAGGCCGCCGTCTGCAGCGCCCCCCGCTCCACCCACCGGTACAGCTCGTCCAGCCGCTCCGCCGGCTCGCCCCAGTCGCCGAGCGGAAACGTCCGCCCGGTCAGGTCGCCCGGCCGCAGCCCGGCCGCGCCCTCGCCCCGCCCGTCCTGAGGCGGACCCTCGGGCTGCATCTCCGGCTGACCCACGGCACTCCCTTAATGACTCAGTGACTCCGCGTAACGACTGATGCTGATGTGCCGGACCCTTCCTACCTCCCAATGGGTGGCGAAGGGGACGCTTTGGTCGCTTTTCCGCCCGGAAGTGGGCCTTGATCAGGTATACGCCGCTGAGCAAACTCACTCGAAAGAGTGGCGGGGCGATGCACTCATGGAGCACGTAGGCTCAGTGGCAGACGGAAAAGGCAGACAGGAGTTGATCGTGATTCCCGGTGGTGGCCAGCCCAACATGCAGCAGCTGCTCCAGCAGGCCCAGAAGATGCAGCAGGACCTGGCCCGTGCCCAGGAGGAACTGGCGAACACGGAGGTCGACGGGCAGGCGGGCGGCGGCCTGGTGAGGGCCACGGTAACCGGCGCCGGTGAGCTGCGCGCGCTGGCGATCGACCCCAAGGCGGTGGACCCCGAGGACACCGAGACCCTCGCCGACCTGATCGTCGCGGCCGTCCAGGCGGCCAACCAGAACGCGCAGACGCTCCAGCAGCAGAAGCTCGGCCCGCTGGCCCAGGGCCTGGGCGGCGGCAGCGGCATTCCCGGCCTGCCTTTCTAAGACGGGCCCCGGCCAACTACCGTACGTACTGCAAGGAACCCCAGGAAGGACGGCAGTCCGTTGTACGAAGGCGTGGTCCAGGACCTCATCGACGAGCTGGGGCGGCTGCCCGGCGTCGGTCCCAAGAGCGCGCAGCGGATCGCCTTCCACATCCTCCAGGCGGAACCGACGGACGTACGGCGTCTCGCGCAGGCCCTCATGGAGGTCAAGGCGAAGGTCCGCTTCTGCGCGACCTGCGGAAACGTGGCGCAGGAAGAGCTGTGCGGCATCTGCCGCGACGCCCGCCGCGATCTGTCGGTCATCTGTGTCGTGGAGGAGCCGAAGGACGTGGTCGCGATCGAGCGGACCCGCGAGTTCCGCGGCCGCTACCACGTCCTGGGCGGAGCGATCAGCCCCATCGAGGGTGTCGGTCCCGACGACCTGCGCATCAGAGAGCTGCTGGCGCGCCTGGCGGACGGCACGGTCACGGAACTGATCCTCGCCACGGACCCCAACCTGGAGGGCGAGGCGACCGCGACGTACCTCGCCCGCATGATCAAGCCCATGGGCCTGAAGGTCACCCGCCTGGCCAGCGGCCTCCCGGTGGGTGGCGACCTGGAATACGCGGACGAGGTCACCCTCGGCCGCGCCTTCGAGGGGAGACGACTCCTAGATGTCTGACGCCACGCTGCACGCGACCGAGCAGAACCCGGACGACTTCGCGGTCCAGATCGCGGACCAGGTGGAGAGCTTCCTGGTGGCCGTCACGGAGGTGGCGAAGGGGGACGAGCCCGACTCCGCGGTCCCCTTCCTCCTCCTGGAGGTCTCCCAGCTCCTGCTGGCCGGCGGCCGCCTCGGGGCGCACGAGGACATCGTCCCCGACGAGCGCTACGAGCCCGACACGGGCCCCGACGCGGACGTCGACGAACTCCGCGAGAACCTCGCCCGTCTCCTGGAGCCGGTCGACGTCTACTCCGAGGTCTTCGACCCCTACGAGCCCCGCACGGCCCCCGTCCCGGCCCGGATCTCCGACGACCTCGCCGACGTCATCACCGACCTGCGCCACGGCATGGCCCACTACCGCGCCGGCCGCACCAGCGAAGCCCTGTGGTGGTGGCAGTTCTCCTACTTCTCCAACTGGGGCTCCACCGCCTCCGCCACCCTCCGAGCCCTCCACTCGGTCCTCGCCCACGTCCGCCTCAACCAGCCCCTCGAAGAACTCGACGGCCTGGACACCGACCAGGGCATGGGCGACGACACCCTGGAGTTCGAGGCGGGCAAGGTGATGGAGGAGGAAATCGCCGACCAACTGGGCCTGCGTTCGGCGAAGTAGACCGGTTCGGGAGGTCGAAGCGAGCCGACGCACCCGAACTCCCCTGGTAGCCCTGACGATGGGCGTCCCCGGCGGTCATGATGTGACGTATGAGTGCGTTGTTCGACCGTAGGGCAGCCGCGGACGCCTCCGGCGCGGGTGCCATTGCCGCCGGTGGGAACATCGGGCAGGCGTTCACAGGACCGGGCGCCGTGGGCCTGCACATCGATCATGTCGGGATGTTGCTGCCGGATGCGTGCCCGCCGGCCGAGTCGGTCGAGTGCCCGCCCAACCTCACCAATCTCCCTTTCCGCGCAGAGCTCTTCGTCGGGCGGGACAAGGAACTCGGCCTGCTGCGGGGCGCGTCGGCCACGCCCGGCCGGCCGCTCGTCCATGTGCTGCACGGGCTCGGCGGCATCGGCAAGTCCACGCTCGCAGCCCGCTTGGCTTCCGCGCACAGTCTGACCGGGGCGCCGGTGTGGTGGATCACGGCAGACAGTCACGCCGCGATCGACTCGGGACTCGCCGGCCTCGCGTCCGCTCTCAAGCCGTCCCTCGTCCCCCTGCTGCCCCAGGAGCAGCTGAGTGAATGGGGCCGGGGCTGGCTAGCGACCCACACCGGCTGGCTCGTCGTCCTCGACAACGTCACCAACCCGGACCACGTGACGCCGCTGCTGTCCAGAGCGACGGCGGGACGTTTTCTGCTCACGAGCCAGCGAGCCACGGGATGGCAGGGCATCGCTGAGGAAGTGCCGCTGAGCGTGCTTTCAGGGCAGGACGCGGTGCGCCTCTTCACAGAGATCCGCGGTGAGGATCCGGATGCCGCCGAGCTCTGCGAGGAGCTGGGCAACCTGCCGCTGGCGGTCACCCAGGCAGCGGCGTACTGCAAGGAGAGGGACTGCGCCGTCCGCACGTATCTGGACCACCTTGCGGAATGGCCTGCCGAGATGTACGCGGAGACACAGGAGGGCGGTGACCACGAACGCACCGTGGCCCGTGTCTGGCATGTCACGTTGGACCGTCTCGCTGCCGACCCGCTCGCCGTTCGGATCCTGCTGACGCTGGCCTGGTATGCCCCCGATGCCATCCCGCGCAGCCTGTTCACTTCCCTGGGCACGTCGCTGGCCGTACATCGAGCACTCGGCCGGCTGGCGGCCCACAGCCTGATCACGTTCTCAGCCGGTGACACGGTTTCCGTGCACCGGCTCGTCCAGGCCGTGTCCCGTACGCACTCGGACGGCGACCGGCACCGGAACCCCGAGGCGATCGCGGACGCGCGTACGGCGGCGATGGACGCGTTGGCGCGGGCCGTGCCCGAAGACATCGACGACCCGTCAGCGTGGCCGGTCATGCGGTCCCTGATCCCGCATGCCGAGGCGCTGGCCCAGCATGTCCCGTCGGAGGACGACACGGCGGCGATGGCGCGGCTGCTGGCGAGGACAGGGGACTACATGCTCGGCGCCGGGGTGAAGGTCGCGCGCGGGGCGTTCGACCTGCTGCGGCGGGCGGAGACCGCATGCGTACGACACCATGGCCTGGAGGCGGAGGAC
The DNA here is from genome assembly GCF_044763345.1 of Streptomyces sp. NPDC096132. NCBI lineage: Bacteria > Bacillati > Actinomycetota > Actinomycetes > Kitasatosporales > Streptomycetaceae > Streptomyces > Streptomyces sp. NPDC096132. The sequence continues at coordinate 128,040 of NZ_JBIWGA010000010.1, read as the reverse complement.
ACGCTCGTCACGCGGGTGCTGTCGGCCCAGGCAACGCGCATGCTGAGGTCGGTCGAGGAAGCCGCCCCGTTCGCCGAGGAGGTTCTGGCCGACTGCGGCCGGGTCCTGGGCCCGGACCACGAAGCGACCTTGCTGGCCATGACGAACCTGCACAGGGTCGCGTCGTTGCAGGGAGAGACGGAACGAGCCCTGCGGCTGGCCGAGGACTGCCTAGCGGCTCGTGTCCGACTGTTGGGGAAGGACGACCGCCGTATCTTCGAGGCCCGGCACGACGTGGTGATGGCGCTGACGGCGACCGGTGATCTGGCACGGGCCCGGGGTCTGTGCGAGGAACTGCTCGCCGACTGCCTCAGGGCCCTGGGCAAGGAACATCCTGTGACCCTCGTTGTGAGGGGCCGGGTCACCATGCTGGCCAGCATGCGTGCCCTGCCGGCGAGCCTGATCCAGCTCATGAGCGGAGTGGTTGCCGTCGCGGAGGGAGACGAAAAGAACCTGGTCACCGTGGTACGCCACATGGTCGAGAAAGCCGGAGTCCTGGGTGCCCAGCAGTTCACCCCCGCCACGAAGGACGAGGTGAGCGCGGCCGAGCGGGACCTCGAGACATGCCGACGAGTCCTCGGTGACGACCATCCTGTGACCGTCAGCGCTCGGCTGGTGCTGCTCCAGGTGTATGGGGCCGCACAGGATGAGCGCTACGCCGATGCGACGGTGAGCCTCCTGTGGGAGGTGTTCTCGCTGCTGAGCGAGAACGAATCCGTCATCACGCCGATGTTGCGCATGTTCGAGGCGCTGCGCACTGTTGTCGACGAGCTCCCCCCCAAGCGGTAACTCCATCGGACGGAAGGCAAAGCCCCCTCCGCAGTAGGGCATTCGGCCACAATGCCCACATGACACTCAAGCCATGGGCGTGGGCAGGGCTCGGTCTCTGCGGCTTGTGCTCGCTGCTATTGCTCAGTTCGGCGGTTCGTCCGCTGCCCCGGCCCCGCCAGTTCCCACGCCGGACGTCCATGCCTCCGGCGAGAGAGCGGTCGCGGCGGGCGGCAATATCGGATACGCGTCCACGGGCGGCACAGCGGCACCGTCGTCTCCGCCCCCTCCCACCCCGCCCACCTCGGGTCCACGGAGCACCGGGAACGTGACAGCGTCCGGCCCGGGTTCCATCGCGGCGGGCGGTGACATCGGTTCGGCGTCCACCGGAAACTGAGGTGGGCCCGGGGCTTGAGCCCCGGGCCCCGAGCTCTTCCGTTGGGTTTTGGGCTGGTTTGAAACAACCCAACCAACCAAGCCGGCTGGTGAGTTGAAGCCGTCTACCTCGAAAGAGTGACGATCCGTGATCGGCTTGCGCCGGAACGTGAAGGGGATCTAGGTTCGCGGCACATAGATCGGCCCCGGTCGGTGCGCCAACACCGGCTCCGGGGCCTGCCCTACGAATCGAATCGAGCTTTCGATCGTGGCTTACGCCGAGCCTAGTCCTGTCCTGCCGTCCCCGTCGCACCCGATGGCCAAAACGGGTTACGGAAAACGTGTCGCCGCTGACGAAGACCCGCACGCCGACGCGGACTTCGCACATCTGAGCCCCCGTGACCGCGAGATCGCCGTCTTCGTGGACCACCTCCACGTGGGCCACGCGATGGGCTACAAGGCCATCGCCGCCCACCACCCCCGCTACGGCCAGCAGGCCGTCCGCACCTCCATGGGGCGCATCACCCTCGCCGGCCATCTGCGCTGGGTCAAGGAGCACATCACCGTCGAGGACAACTCGATGCGCTGGGTGACGCGGACGTACTGGTCGCGTACCCGCAGGTCGGAGGAGTGGTGGGCGGATTTCGTGCGGAGGCTGCACGGCAAGGACGTGACCGAGGACTATCTGGCCGGACTGGCACGGGTCGAACAGGAACAGTCCGCGGAGGCGGCCGAGCCCGCGGAGGAGTCCACCGAGCAGCCCGGCACCGCCTACGAAACCCTCGCCGGGCTTCGCGAGGCCGACGCCCGGCTGCCGCTGTCCGACAGTGACTGCCGTTCCCTCGAATCCCTCGCCAACGAGTGGCTGGCCCGTGGCGCGAGGCCTCACGACATCACCAAGGCCCTGACCGACGGGCTCCCGTCGGCCGTCACCAACCCGGGCGGCCTCGCCCGCAACCGATTGGAGAACAAGATGCCTCCCAAGCTGCCCCCGAAGAAGGCGAAGATCCGGCAGAAGGCCGCTCGTCGTGCCAGGGTCTCGCGCGTGATCATGGCCTGTGGGCTGTGCGACGCGGACGAGCGGACCGTGGAAATCCGCGGGGGCCTGTGCAGCGAGTGCATCGCGCTGATCGAGGCCGAGGGGCCGGTGTACGGCGCTGTCCCGGACACCTTCCTGCCAGGCCCGCGTGACAGCGGCGGCGACCTGGTCGGCGCCGAGGAGGTCATCGACGTCACCGAACGCGTCGAGGCCCTGCGGCGCGCGGCCGGGCTCGTATGAGCGTGCAGGACGTGCCGGTCAGGGCACCATGGAGTCGAGGAGGCGACGCCATGACCCCCAGGACCGAGCAGCAGCCGCAGATGTCCGTCGAGGAGTTCGAGGAGCTGGAACGCCATGCCCCGGAGACCGTGCGGCTGGAGTTCGTCCAGGGGAAGGTCCAGGTCAAACCCGTGACCGATGGCAACCACGACCAGATCATCGCCTGGTTGCAGCGGCTGTGCATGCAGCATCGCCCCGAGCTCTGGCTCTACGGCGACCGCGGCATGAAGGTCGAGCAGTATCGCAACGGACGCGCACGCCCCGACGGTGTCCTCGCGCCGTTCGGCTTCCTGGAGGGCCATGGGGACTGGTCCGATGCGGCTGATGTGCTCATGGCCGTGGAGGTGACGTCCCACGACAGCGACACCCGCCAGCGCGACCGGGTGGAGAAGCCCGACGGATACGCAGCCGCCGGAATCCCCGTCTACCTTCTGATCGACCGGGACGACTGCTCTGTCGTCGTCTACAACCAACCGGAGAACGGCAGATACCGGCATGAAGAGAAGCTGCCGTTTGGGGCTTCTATCAAGCTTCCCGACCCCGTCGGCTTCACCCTCGACACCGAGCCGCTGAAGAAGCTCGCGGACTGATCAAAGCCCCCACACCCCCTTCACCACCGCCGTCACCCCGCCCGCCAGCGCCAGCCCCAGGACCAGCAGGCGGGCCCGGGGTTCCGGGAGGCGGCCCGCGAGGGATCTGCCGAGCGCCGCGCCCGCCGCCATCGCGACGGTGACCGACGCCCACTGGCCGCCGGTCAGGGACGGCAGGCCGTTCGCCGCCACCGAGAAGGCGTTGACGAAGACGCCGTAGAACATGGCGTTGGGGACGAACTCCCGTACCGTCCAGCCCGCGTTGACGGCGTAGAGGGAGACCGGTGGGCCGCCGACGCCCGCTGCCGCGTTCATGAAACCGCCCGCCGCGCCCGCCGCGATCGCGCCCCGGGTGCCGCGCAGGGCGGGGACGCGGACGCCGCGCAGAATCAGCAGGGTCGCGGCCGTCACCAGGCCTCCCATTGTCAACAGCAGGGCGGATTCCGGGAGTTGGCGGGTCAGCCAGGCGCCCGCCGGGACCGTGCAGGCCGCCGCGGCGCAGAGCGGGAGCATCGCCGACGGGCGTACCCGGCGCCAGCCGGTCGTCAGGCCCACCACGCTGATCGCGCCGGCCGCGCAGTTCGCCAGGACGACCCCCTCGGACGGGCCGAGGAGCAGGATCAGCGCGGGGACGGCCACCAGCGCGAAACCCATCCCCGTCAGCCACTGCACGCACGAACCCAGCAGCACGATCGCCGGCAACAGTAATTCCATGGTGTACCTGACTACACCATCGGTTCGGGAGTGCGCTCCCTCCTTTGCGCAGGTCAAAGACGGGATCGTTGTTCTCGCAAGCAGAAGTCACCGGTCACCGAATCTCCAAGGACTCCCGTCATGAAGTCGCTTCTCGCCTCCCGTCCCGTCCTGTGGTTCCTCTTCCTGTTCAACCTCGTCGTCGCCGTGGCCGCACCCTTCGTGGTGGACGGATCGCAGGGTGTGATGACCGCGGTGGGGATGGGGGTCGTGTCGCTGGGGGCCGGTGTCAGCCTCCTGCGCGGTAAGCGGGCCGCCGCCTGAGAAAGGGGTCCTGAGAATTGGCACCCTCTTAAACGTCCCCTGTACGACGGCTGCACGGGCCCTAACCGGCCGGACGCGAGTCTTGAGTCATCCCAACAGGCACCATCCGCACAGGAGTTGCGATGACCCGCAAGACCCGCATACGCGCCGCCCTCGTCACCGCCACCGCCCTCGTCACCGCCGCCACGGTGACGGCGGGAGTCAGTGCGGCCGGTGCCGAGGCGCCGAAGAAGCCCAGCAAGAAGCAGATCGCCGCTCTCTTCGACGGCTGGAACGCCGCGCTGCAGACCGGTGACCCGGAGAAGGTCGCGGACCGCTACGCCAAGGACGCGGTCCTGCTGCCCACCCTCTCCAACAAGGTCCGCACGGACCGCGCCGGCATCGTCGACTACATGGAGCACTTCCTCGAGAACAAGCCGGTCGGCAAGAAGATCGAGACACACATCAACGTCCTCGACGGCAACTCCGCCCTCGACTCCGGTGTCTATGAGTTCACGCTCACCGACCCCGCCACCGGCAAGAAGCGCGCTGTGGAGGCCCGCTACACCTACGAGTACGAGAAGCGCGGCGGCCAGTGGCTCATCGTGAACCACCACTCTTCCGCGATGCCCGAGGGCTGATCAGCCCCCACGCTGTGCCGACCGGAGCGTGATCCGTACGCACAGCCCGCCCCCGGCCGCGTCCGTCAGGGTCACCGTCCCGCCGTCGTCCGTCACCAGCTGTTTGACGACGGCGAGGCCGAGCCCGGAACCGGAGCGTCCGGTCAGGCCCTGGCCGCGCCAGAAGCGGTCGAAGGCGCGGGACTTCTCCGCGTCCGACATGCCCGGTCCCTCGTCCGCCACGGACAGGACCACCTCCTGGGCCCCGGACTCCATCCGGACGGTGATCGTCCCGCCGTCGGGTGAGACCTCCAGGGCGTTCGAGAGCACGTTGTCCAGCACCTGGTCCAGATGACCGGGGCTGGCCAGCACAGACGGCCGGTCGTCGACACCACTCCCCCTGAGCGCGATGGTGACCCCGCGCTCGTCGGCGGCCGGCCTCCACACCGTCAGCCGTTCGTCCACGATGGTCCGAAGGGGCAGCGGCTCCGCGGCCGTCACCTTCGCCTCGGCCCGCGCCAGCACCAGCAGGCCGTTCACCAGACGGCTCATGCGGACCACCTCCGCCGTCGCCTGCTCCACGTCCTCCCGCACGAACTCGTCGTCCACGCCGTCCGCGATGTTGTCCAGCGACAGACGCAGCGCCGTGAGCGGCGTACGGAGCTGGTGCGAGGCGTCGGCCACGAAGATGCGCTGCGAGGCGACCAGTGTGTCCAGGCGTTCCGCGCCCTGGTTCAGGGTGCGGGCGAGGGTCTGGGTCTCCGCAGGGCCCGTCACCGGGGAGCGCGCGGTCAGGTCGCCGTCGCTGAACTTGCTCGCCATGGAGTTGAGTTCGCGCAGCGGCGCGGTGATCCGGCGGGCGGCGAACGCGCCGATCGCGGCCGCCGCCGCCAGGACGAACACGGCGAGCCCGGCCCGGAAGCCCCAGATCGACCACAGTCGCCGGGTCATGTCCGAGGTCGAGTAGACGATCCGTACGGCCGCGTCCCCGTGTGCGGGGACGGTGACCGTCAGCTGCTTGCCCCAGATGAAGTCGGAGCCCCAGTCGGTCGTCGGATCGTTCTCCTCGACGGCCCGGGTCAGCGCGGCGTCCGCGGCGGGCTTCGGCAGGTCCGGGGCACAGCTGCCGGTGGGGGTCGCCTGGACCTCGCCGGGGGTCTTGCCGCCGTACGCCTCGGCCACCTGGGTCAGGGCCTCGCACGAGATGCGGTCGCCGTTGCCCAGCAGCAGTGCCATGGTGTTGGCCTCGCGCAGCACGGACAGCTCGGTGTCGTCCCGCAGCTGCTTGGTGAGGGTGAAGGCCACCGGCACCGTGAACAGCAGGATGGCGACCGCGACGAGCAGGATGTAGCTGCGGATGAGTTGCCGGTTCACGAGGCCTCGGCGTCCTTGACGATCTCCAGCCGGAAGCCGACCCCGCGCACCGCCTCGATGGCGAGGACCCCGGCGAACTTCCGGCGCAGCGCCGCCACATGCACGTCCAGCGTCTTCGTCGGGCCGAACCAGTTCGCGTCCCAGACCGCTTCCATGATCTGCTCGCGGGACATCAGCGCGCCCGGCTCCTCGGTGAGGAAGGCCAGCAGGTCGTACTCCTTCGGCGCGAGGGCGACCTCCTCGCCGTCCACGTGCACCCGGACCGCCTTGCGGTCGATCGTCAGCCGGGATCCGTACCGGTCCGCCCCGGCGGCGTTCTCCTCCGGCGTACGGGGCTGCACGCGCCGCATCACCGCGCGTATTCGGGCGATGACCTCCCGCACCCCGAAGGGCTTGGACACGTAGTCGTCGGCGCCCAGCTCCAGGCCGACCACCCGGTCCGTCTCGTCGCTGCGCGCGCTGATCACGATGATCGGCACGTCACCGCGCTCGCGCAGCGCCTTGCAGACGTCCAGGCCGTCGGTGTCGGGCAGCCCCAGGTCGAGCAGGACGACGTCGTAGGGGTCGGAGTGGGCCAGGGCGGCGGCGCCCGTGGTGACCCAGTCGACCTCGAAGCCGTAGCGCCTCAGTCCGCGCCGCAGTGACTCGGCGACCGGCTCGTCGTCTTCCACCAGGAGTACGTGCACAACCGCACGATAGTGCTTGAAACTTAATTCACAGCTATCACTTCCGCTTCAGGGGGAAGGGAAGTTTGCGAGCGGGCGTCCGGCACATCTCACGATGCGGTACTCGGGGGGTGAGATACGGGCGCTCGTTAGACTGAGCCGACCCGCAGTACAAGGGCGTATGTGCGGAAAGAGACAAACTGAGCGAGGAGCGCACGTGGGCCTTGTCGTGCAGAAGTACGGAGGCTCCTCCGTAGCCGATGCCGAGGGCATCAAGCGCGTCGCCAAGCGGATCGTGGAAGCGAAGAAGAACGGCCACCAGGTGGTCGTCGTCGTTTCCGCGATGGGCGACACGACGGACGAGCTGATCGATCTCGCCGAGCAGGTATCCCCGATGCCGGCCGGGCGTGAGTTCGACATGCTGCTGACCGCCGGAGAGCGGATCTCCATGGCACTGCTGGCCATGGCGATCAAAAACCTGGGGCACGAGGCCCAGTCGTTCACCGGCAGCCAGGCAGGCGTCATCACCGACTCGGTCCACAACAAAGCCCGGATCATCGATGTCACGCCGGGCCGCATCCGGGAGTCCCTCGACAAGGGCAACATCGCCATCGTCGCCGGCTTCCAGGGTGTCAGCCAGGACAAGAAGGACATCACGACCCTGGGCCGCGGTGGTTCGGACACCACCGCCGTCGCTCTCGCCGCCGCGCTCGACGCCGAGGTCTGTGAGATCTACACCGACGTCGACGGTGTGTTCACCGCCGACCCGCGTGTGGTGAAGAAGGCGAAGAAGATCGACTGGATCGCCTTCGAGGACATGCTGGAGCTCGCGGCCTCCGGCTCCAAGGTGCTGCTCCACCGCTGTGTGGAGTACGCCCGCCGATACAACATCCCGATCCACGTCCGGTCCAGCTTCAGCGGGCTGCAGGGCACATGGGTCAGCAGTGAGCCGATTGGGGACCAGAAGGTGGAGCAGGCCATCATCTCCGGTGTCGCGCACGACACCTCCGAGGCCAAGATCACGGTCGTCGGTGTGCCGGACAAGCCGGGCGAGGCCGCCGCGATCTTCCGGACGATCTCCGACGCCGAGATCAACATCGACATGATCGTGCAGAACGTGTCGGCCGCGTCGACCGGCCTGACCGACATCTCCTTCACGCTCCCCAAGGCCGAGGGCCGCAAGGCCATCGACGCCCTGGAGAAGAACAAGGCCGGCATCGGCTTCGACTCGCTGCGCTACGACGACCAGATCGGGAAGATCTCGCTGGTGGGCGCGGGCATGAAGACCAACCCCGGCGTCACGGCCGACTTCTTCACCGCCCTGTCCGACGCGGGCGTGAACATCGAGCTGATCTCGACCTCCGAGATCCGTATCTCGGTCGTCACCCGCGCCGACGACGTCAACGAGGCCGTGCGCGCCGTGCACACCGCGTTCGGGCTCGACTCCGACAGCGACGAGGCCGTCGTCTACGGAGGCACCGGGCGCTGATGACCCCGCCGATCAGGGGGGCCCGCCGGCCGACGCTCGCGGTCGTGGGAGCGACCGGTGCCGTCGGCACGGTCATGCTCCAGATCCTGTCCCACCGGGCGGACATCTGGGGTGAGATCCGTCTTGTCGCCTCGCCGCGCTCGGCCGGCCGCAAGCTGGCCGTGCGCGGCGAGGAGGTCGAGGTGGTGGCCCTGTCGGAGGAGGCCTTCGACGGGGTCGACATCGCCATGTTCGACGTACCGGACGAGGTCGCCGCACAGTGGGCGCCGATCGCCGCCGCCAAGGGCGTGGTCGTCGTGGACAACTCCGGCGCCTTCCGGATGGACCCGGACGTGCCGCTGGTCGTCCCCGAGGTCAATCCGCACGCCGTGCACATCCGGCCGCGCGGGATCGTCGCCAACCCCAACTGCACGACCCTGTCGATGATCGTCGCGCTGGGCGCGCTGCACGCCGCGTACGGGCTGCGCGAGCTGGTGGTGTCGTCGTACCAGGCGGTCAGCGGGGCCGGGCGGGCCGGGGTGGAGACCCTGCGGCAGCAGATCGCGCTGGTGGCCGGGACCGAGCTGGGGACCTGCCCCGGTGATGTGCGGCGGGCCGTCGGCGAGAACACCGGGCCGTTCCCGGAGCCGGTCGCGCTGAACGTCGTCCCGTGGGCCGGGTCGCTGCGCGAGGACGGCTGGTCCTCGGAGGAGATGAAGGTGCGGGACGAGTCCCGCAAGATCCTCGGCCTGCCCAGGCTGCCGGTCGCCGTGACCTGTGTACGGGTGCCGGTCGTCACCACGCACTCCCTCACCGTCCACGCCCGGTTCCAGGACACGGTCACCGTGGACGGCGCCCGCGAGATCATCGCCACCGCGCCCGGGGTCGTCCTGTTCGACAACCCGGAGGCGGGGGAGTTCCCCACGCCGGCCGATGTCGTCGGCACCGACCCGACCTGGGTGGGCCGGGTCCGACGGGCCCTGGACGACCCGACCGCCCTGGAGCTCTTCGTGTGTGGGGACAATTTGCGCAAGGGAGCCGCCCTCAACACCGCGCAGATCGCCGAGCTGGTGGCGGCGGAACTGGCGTGACGTCAGCTCCTCCTGGGGTGGGTGTGACGTCTGCGGTCTCCGTAGCGCTTGAAGAAGTGAGCGCTCCCACGCGGAAATGCCCTGGCCAGGGGCGGGTCCGTTTGTAAGATCTTCGGAACAAAGTGTGAGCCGGTCGAAGGTCCGGACCACTTGTATCGGACACCTTTGCGTTTGAAGATTGTCCGAAGACTTTCCTCCCCGTTCTGCGCAACCGCGCGCAGGGCGGGGAGCGTCTTTGCGGTCCCGGCGTGGGGACGCCGTGATCCGGGCGTGGGGACGCCCGTTCATATGGGATACAAGGGAAGAGCGGGACACATGAGACGGGTAGGCGTGGCCTCGTCCGACGTAAAAGTGACGCCCGGCACGTACAACCTCCGCGGGGGGACGTGTGTCCAACTGGCGTGGCTGAGGTACTCGAACTCCCAATGGCTCGTGCCGTCCTCCGACCCCGCGTGGCCGGAGCATCCGGCGGCATGCCGGTGATCGCGCCCATGCCCGCAGCGCGGCCCACCCGCATCCCCAGCCAGCGTGACGGCTCCGAGCCGGTCGGCTCCGCCGAGAACGCGGTGGCGGCCGGTACCACCGTCGACCACCTCACCGAGACCTACCGGGCCCACTACCGCTCGCTCCTCGGTCTCGCCGCCCTCCTCCTCGACGACACCGCCTCCTGCGAGGACGTCGTCCAGGAGGCGTTCATCCGCGTCCACTCCGCGCGCAAACGCGTCCGCGACCCGGAGAAGACCCTCGCGTATCTGCGTCAGACGGTCGTCAACCTCTCCCGCTCCGCCCTGCGCCGCCGCATCCTCGGCCTGAAGCTGCTGTCCAAGCCGATGCCGGACATGGCCAGCGCGGAGGAGGGCGCCTACGACCAGCTGGAGCGCGACTCCCTCATCAAGGCGATGAAGGGTCTGCAGCGCCGCCAGCGCGAGGTCCTCGTGCTGCGCTACTTCTCGGACATGACCGAGGCCCAGGTCGCCGAGACCCTCGGCATCTCCCTCGGCTCGGTCAAGGCGTACGGCTCCCGCGGTATCGCCGCCCTGCGCAAGGCGATGGAGGCACCGGCGTGAACGACGAAGCCGAGGGCCGGGACTCGCACGAGCGCCACGAACCGTACGCGTGGCACGAGCCGATGACCCCCCGCACACAAGAGCCGAAGCAATCGCACGCTGGGAACTCAACCGTGAACCACCACCTCGACGACCAGGGCCCCGACGGGCTCGACTCGGACGAGCTGGCGCTGCGCCGGATGCTGCACCAGGCGGTCCAGGAGATGGAACCGCGCGACGGAACGCTGGACCACCTGCGCCGGGCCGTCCCCGCCCGCCGGGCCCGCAAGCGGCAGGCCGCCGTCGGCATGGCGGCCGCGGCGCTCTTCATCGGCACCGCGGTCCCCGCCGTACTCCATGTGTCCAACGCGGGCGGCTCGGACGCCAACCCCGCCATCGCCGGGCAGGCCTCCCAGTCCGAGGGAGGCTCGAGCCAGGGCAAGGGCCCCGACGGCGGCTCCACCGGCAAGGTCGGCGACTCCTCCGGCAAGTCCGACGAGACGGGCAAGGACAGCGCCACCGAGTCGGGCCACAGCAAGGGCACCGGCAGCACCGGCGCCTCCAGCGGCTCCGAGTCCTCCTCCACCTCCGCCGCGTCCGCGCCCGCCTGCACGTCGTCCCAGCTCGGCTCGACGTCCGGCAGTGTCGACGGCCCCGACTCGGCCGGCACCGTCTACGGCACGTTCCGCGTGGCCAACGTCTCCTCCAGCGCCTGTACCGTCCCCGGGGCCGTCACCCTCACCCCGGCCGCCCAGGGCGCCGCCGACCCCACGAAGATCAGCGTCCTGCAGCACGCCTCCGGCGACGCGGCGGCCGGTCTGCCCGACCCCTCCCTCTACGTCACCCAGCACGTCCTCGCCCCGGGCTCCGCGTACGAGGTGAAGTTCGCCTGGGTGCCGTCCGAGACCTGCCCCACCTCGAGCAGCAGCGGCGGCACGACCGGAGGCGAGTCCTCTCCCTCCCCGACGCCGACCGAGCAGAACAGCAGCAGCGGCGACACCGGCACGGGCACCACCACCCAGCTGCTCACCGAGGACGGCACCGCCGACGGCAGCGTGGTCGTGGCCTACACCGCCGACGACGGTTCCACGACGGTCTCCACGACGGTGTCGAACGCGTGCGCGGGCGTGATCTACCGGACGGGCGTGCTGGCCTCGTCCTGAGCCGGGGCACTCGCCGGGACGGCGGCCTCCTCCGGGACGATCCCGAGGGCCGCGTCCCGCGCGAACTCCACCTCGCGGCGCAGCAGCCGGAACCACATGAACACCACGAAGCCGGCGAAGACGAACCACTCGCCGGTGTAGCCCAGGTTCTGGAACGCCTTCAGGTCCAGTCCCGTGTTCGGCGTCGCGCTCACCGGCACCGTCGTCATCCCGGCGTCGGCGGTGTCGAGGGTGACCCAGGCGTCGTAGAGGTCGTACGGCACGAGGTTGATCAGGGACGCCGAGCTGATCGCCGCGGTCTGCCCGTCCGGCAGGCCGCCCTGGGCGCTCACCCCGTTGTCCCCCGGCTGCTCGGAGGCCTGCAGCGCGCCGGTGACGGTGACCTCGCCGGAGGGCGGGGCGGGGGCCTCGGCGGCCTTGGCCGTGCCGGGCAGCCAGCCCCGCACGACGGGCAGCGCCTTGCCGCCGTCCGTGCGCAGCAGGGTCAGCACGTAGTAGCCGCTCCTGCCGTCCAGTTCCCGGTCGGGCACCAGCAGCTGCTCGCCGTACCGCCCGCGCGCGGTGACCTGCTTGCCGGAGGTCGCCTTGTCCACGGGCAGCATCTCGGTCAGCGGCCGCGCAGCCTCCTCGCGGTTCGACTCGGCCCGCGCCTTCGCGTCCCGATGGTCGTCGACGCGCGCCTCGAACCGGCTCAGCTGCCAGGACCCCATGAACACGCAGAAGGGGATGGCCAGCAGCACGAAGACGTTGATCCCCCACCATCGGGGCGTCAGCAGAAACCGGTACACGCCCTCCACGGTACGTGGCGCGCCCCCGGCGCCCGGGCGGGGGGTCGGTACCGGTGAGGAAGGAAATGCCGGGCCTTCGCCGCGCCCTCACGGGAAAGCGGTTCAGGCTGCGCTGACCTGCGTAGACGTAAAGGTTATCCACAGGCCGGGGGCCTGGGCGGGTCGTTTGTCGCCGCGGGCGGGCAGTATGGGTCCATGACTGAGAGCTACGGGTCCGCCGCGCCGGGGCGGTACGAGGACATGCCGGACTGGGAGAAGCGCTTCAGGGCGCCCCGGGTGTCACTGCCGGACTGGGCGGAGGACGCGCCTGATCGTTCCCTGTTCGTCTCCAATGCGACGGGTACGTATGAGCTGTACGCCTGGGACCGTGCCACGGGCGAGCAACGGCAGGTGACGAAACGGGCGAACGGCACGACGGACGGCGTGCTCTCCCCGGACGGCGCGTGGATCTGGTGGTTCGACGACAAGGACGGCGACGAGTTCGGCGTCTGGCGCCGGCAGCCGTTCGAGGGCGGCGAGGACGAGCTGGCGACGCCGGGGCTGGACCCGTCGTATCCGGCGGGCCTCGCGCTCAGCCGCGACGGCCGTACGGCGGTGGTGGGCCGCTCCACTGACGAGGAGGGCACCACGATCCATGTGGCGCGGATCGGCGAACCCCCCTTCGAGCTGTACCGCCACCGGGAGTCGGCGGGCGTGGGCGACCTCTCCCACGACGGCTCGCTGATCGCGATCGAGCACACCGAGCACGGGGACGCGATGCACTCCGCGCTGCGGGTGGTCCGGCCGGACGGCACGACCGTCGCCGAGCTGGACGACACGAAGGGCGGTCAGGAGGAGCTGGGCCTGGAGGTCCTGGGCTTCGCGCCGGTGGACGGCGACACCCGGCTGCTGATCGGGCACCAGCGGCGCGGCCGCTGGGAGCCGCTGGTGTGGGACGTGGCCACGGGCACGGAGACCGACCTGGCGCTGGACCTGCCGGGCGATGTCAGCGCCGAGTGGTACCCGGACGGCTCGGGGCTGCTGATCGCGCACAGCTTCGAGGCGCGCAGTGAGCTGTTCCGCTACGACCTCGCCGGTGGCGGGCTGGTGAAGGTGCCCACCCCGCAGGGCACGGTCTCCGGGGCCACGGCCCGGCCGGACGGCAGCGTGGAGTACCTGTGGTCCTCGGCCGCCGAGCCGCCGGTGGTCCGCTCGACGACCGGCCGGGTCGTCCTCGACCCGCCCGGCATGAAGTCCCCGGGCTCGGTCGCCGTCGAGGACATGTGGGTGGAGGGCCCCGGCGGCCGTATCCACGCCCTGATCCAGAAGCCGGCCGGCGCCACCGGCCCCCTGCCCACCGTCTTCGACATCCACGGCGGCCCGACCTGGCACGACAGCGACGCCTTCGCGGCGGCCCCGGCGGCCTGGGTGGACCACGGGTACGCGGTGATCCGCGTCAACTACCGCGGCTCCACGGGCTACGGCCGCGCCTGGACGGACGCGCTCAAGATCCGGGTCGGCCTGATCGAGCTGGAGGACATCGCGGCGGTGCGGGAATGGGCGGTGTCCTCGGGCCTCTCGGACCCCGACCGGCTGATCCTCACCGGCGGCTCCTGGGGCGGCTACCTGACCCTCCTCGGCCTGGGCGTCCAGCCGGACGCCTGGACGCTGGGCATCGCGGCGGTCCCGGTCGCCGACTACGTCACGGCGTACCACGACGAGATGGAGGCCCTGAAGGCGATGGACCGCACGCTGCTCGGCGGCACCCCCGAGGAGGTCCCCGACCGCTTCGAGGCCTCGTCGCCCCTGACGTACGTCGACGACGTCAAGGCCCCCGTCTACATCTCGGCCGGCGTCAACGACCCCCGCTGCCCCATCCGCCAGATCGACAACTACGTCAAGCGGCTGGAGGCCAGGGGGGCGGTGCACGAGGTGTACCGCTATGACGCGGGCCACGGCTCCCTGGTCGTCGACGAGCGCATCAAGCAGGTTCGGCTGGAACTGGAGTTCGCGGAGAGGCACCTGCGGTAGCTGGGCCGGGGGGTGGGTGGGGGCTGGGGGCGGAGGAATCTGCGGGCGCGTGGTGGCTGGTCGCGCAGTTCCCCGCGCCCCTGGGGGTTGCAGTCACGTCTGCCGCGCAGCTGGGCCCGCGCCCGTTCAGCTTGCGCAGCAGCCGACGCTGCCAAGTTGTCGTAACTGCGGGCAGTCGTGCCGCTGGGGCGATGGGGGAGGGTGGGCGCAGCGGCACCCCGCGAGCGCGGGTGAGTGAATCCCACCCCCGCCCAGCCCCAGCCCGCGCCCGCCCCGCAACCCCGGGCGCCTACACCCCCGTAACCCGCCCCCGCCGCCCCAGCAGCTCCGCCAAGCCCCGTCGAGTGGCAGCCAGCACCACCCGGTCCGAGTCCCGCAGGACATACGTGTCGGGCAGATCCCACACCAACCCGGCCCCACCCTCCCCCTCCGCACCGGCGTCCAGCGCCAACACCCGCCACAACCCCGCCCGAAAGGCCTCCCCGACCGTCCTCCCGGCCAACTGCGCACACCCCCCGACCTCCAGCGCGGCAAAAAGCAACACCCGCCGCTCCACCGGAATCGCCCCCAGGATCTGCCGCCCCATCATCGCCCCCGCGAACGACGGCGCCGACAGATGCGACACACTCCGGCTCCGGGTCAACGCCTGCGGATGCGCGGCCCGCAGCGTCCGGTACACGGCGGTCGCGAAGTCGTCGTCGTACAGCCGCAGCACCACCCGCAGATCGCTCCGCAACGACCGCGCGTACAACGCGGCCTCCAGATTCGTCGTGTCGGAACTGGTCACCGCCAGCAGCGCATGCGCCCGATGGATCTTCGCGGCCTCCAGCACCCCCTCCTGCGTGACATCCCCCAGCACCACCGGCACCCGCAACCGCCGCGCCACCGCGAGCCCCCGTGCCTCGGGCCCCGCCTCCACGCACACCACCGGAATGTTCAGCTCCCGCAGCCGGGTCAGCACCCGGGTGCCGATCTTCCCCAGCCCCAGCAGCACGACATGCCCGCCCAGCCCCCGGGGCGGCCGCCGCAACGACCCCGCCCCCCGGAACGTCCCGAGCGCCTCCAGCACCGCCGCCAGCAGCACCGGCAGCAACAGCAACCCCACCAGCCCGGACAGCAGTTGCAGCACCTGACGGGCCGTACTCGCCCCGACCGCCGGGTCGTTGATCGAGAACAGGTCCAGCAGCGTCAGATACAGCGCCCCCAGCGGATGGATCCCGGTCACCACCCACAACGCCACCGCCAGCGCGAACACACACCCCACCAGACCGGCCAGCGACCACCGCAGCCGCCGCGAGAACAGGGAGGCGAACGGCGCCACGACCCCCATGACCCCCGCACCCCGCCCCGCCGGCAGCGCCGGCCCGGCCGAGTACGCCACCTGCTCCAGGACCACCGACCCGCGCCGCCCGGCCGCCTCCCGCACCGCCGCCGCATCGGGCAGCAGCAGCGGCCCCTGCTCCCCGCTGCTCTCGGAACCGTCCGCGAAGGCCGGATCGTTGCCGGTCGCGGACAGCAGCGCGAGCGTGGGCCGGCCGCTCAGCCCGCCCGGGGCGTCACCCTCCTCGCCCGGCGGCCGCTCGACCGCGCGCAGCATCAGCCCGTCCGTCTGTACGACCTTGGTGGTGCCGGCGACGGCGGACGCGGCCAGCGCGGGCGCGGCGGTGTCGGCGTCGGACAGCACGGTGGTCGAGGCGTCGTCCTCGTCCGGTGCCGAGGCGCCGCCGGAGGCCAACGCGGCCGCCTGGTCGAGGAGTTCCTCGATGTGCTGGCCCAGCCGCCGGTTGTACAGCCGCAGGACGAGCCGCAGTCGCGGGTTGAGCCGGCGGGCGGTGAGGGCGGCGCGGATGTTGGTCTCGTCGTCGTCGTACACGAGCGCCAGCGCGGCGGCACGCTCCACGCCCGCCTCGGCGAGCACGGCCTCGGTGGCCTCGACGGCCTCCAACGTCCGCTGCCCGTGCGCCGGTTCACCCGCGGTGGGGGCGGTGCCGTTGCCGGCGGCCCGGCTGACCGCCGCGCTCACCACCCGGTCGAGGAGCGCCGCCGACACCGCACGGGCCCGTCCGACGACCGGCGGCCGCACCGAGCGTTCGGCGGGCGGTACGACGAGCGTGACCTGCTCCTCGTAGACACCCCGCAGCTCGGCGGCGAGCCGGTGCGCGAGCCCGTCGTCGCCGCAGACCACCATGTGCGCGCCGGCGCCGCCCGACGCCCGACCCTGATTCGGAACGCTCCCCACGAGGGAGAAGACTGCCTCACCGGGACGGGAGGTTCCACGGAGCGGGTGAACACCGGGCACCCGACTCCCGTAGAAAAGGGGAGGGAATGCGAGAAACAGGGATCAGCCAGAGCACGGAACGCGGAGGTGCCCGACCCGTGGCCATCACCAAAGCGGCCCCGCAGGACGCGGACCCACGCGGGGACACCGCCCCCGCGCCGCCCGACGAGCCCCGGCGGCTGACCTCCCCCCTCGCCCTGACCATGCTCCTGCTCCTCCTCGTCCTGCTGCAGAGCCCGATCCGGCGTGCCCTGTCCGCCCCGGTGATGCAGAGCTGGACGACGGTGTTCGTGGCGGTCGTGATCCAGGCCCTGCCGTTCCTGGTCCTGGGCGTCCTGTTGTCGGCGGCGATCGCGGTCTACGTCCCCCCGTCCTTCTTCGCCCGCGCCCTCCCCTCCCGCCCCGCCCTCGCCGTCCCGGTCGCCGGAATGGCCGGCGCGGTCCTGCCGGGCTGCGAGTGCGCCTCCGTGCCCGTGGCGGGGGCGCTGGTCCGCCGGGGCGTGACCCCCGCCGCGGCCCTCGCCTTCCTGCTCTCCGCTCCCGCGATCAACCCGATCGTCCTGACCGCGACGGCCGTCGCCTTCCCGCGCGATCCGGAGATGGTCGTGGCCCGTTTCGTCGCCAGCCTGCTGGTGGCGTGCGCGATGGGCTGGCTCTGGCACCGCCTGGGCCGCACCGACTGGCTGCGCCCGCCCACCCACGCCCCGCACGAGGGGCAGACCAAGGGCGCCGCGTTCTGGGACTCGGTCCGCCACGACGTGATGCACGCGGGCGGCTTCCTGGTGGTGGGCGCGATGGCCGCGGCGACGCTGAAGGCGATCGCCCCGGAGAGCTGGCTGCGCACGGCGGCCGACAACCCGGTGGTGGCGGTGCTGGCGCTGGCCGTCCTCGCGGTCGTCCTGTCGATCTGCTCGGAGGCGGACGCGTTCGTGGCCGCGTCCCTGACCCAGTTCTCCCTGACGGCCCGGCTCGCGTTCCTGGTGGTGGGCCCGATGATCGACCTCAAGCTCTTCGCGATGCAGGCGGGCACCTTCGGCCGCGCCTTCGCCCTGCGCTTCGCCCCCATGACCTTCGCCCTGGCCATCGTGTCGGCCGTACTGACAGGAGCGGTCCTGCTGTGAACCGACAGTCCCAGGCCGCCGTCCTCTTCCTCCTCGGCGCGGCCCTCCTCCACGCCGGCACCACCGACCTCTACCTCCGCTACGTCAAGGCGGGCCTGCGTCCCCTGCTGCTGGCGTCCGGCGCGGTCCTGATCGTCACCGCGCTGGCGACGGCGTGGTACGAGCGCCGGAGGGCGAAGGGGGAGGGGGAGGTGCATGGGGACAAGGACGTGCACGGGAACAGGGACGTGCACGGGGAGGAAGACAGCCCTGGGCACACGCACCCGGAACCCCGTGTCTCCTGGCTCCTCGTCCTCCCCCTCCTCGCCCTGATCCTGGTCGCCCCGCCGGCCCTGGGCTCCTACAGCGCCACCCGCACCGGTACGGCCCTGCAGGAACCCCTCGCCTACCCGGCCCTCCCGGCCACCGACCCCTTGCCCCTCGGCCTCGTCGACTACGCGGGCCGCGCGGTCTACGACCACGGCCGCGGCCTCACCGGACGCCGGGTCCAGCTCACCGGCTTCGTCGCCCTGGAGCACGACGGCACCCCATACCTGGTCCGCATGGCCCTCAACTGCTGTGCCGCCGACGCCCAGCCGGTCAAGGTGGCCCTGACCGGGGACATCCCGCCGGTGCTGCAGCCCGACACCTGGCTGACCGTCACCGGCACCTACGTTCCCCGCCAGTCCCGCGACCCCGTCAACAACGGTCCCATTCCCTTCCTCGAGGTCACGGCCGCGAAGCCGACGCCCGAGCCACGGGACCCCTACGACGAGTCGTACAACAACTGACGGTCAGTTCACGAGCTCCCCATCAGGGCCATGACGGCCGTGACGACCGGAGTTCCCACGGAGCCGAGGACGGCGGCGATTCCGGCGATCCTCTCCAGTACTTTCCGGAAACCCTCGCCGGAGGGATTCGCGCCGATTTCCCGTACGGCCGCGTCGACTTCCGCCCGGCGGCCGTCGTCCAGGTGACGGCGTAATGCCTGGAGTTCCCTGAGAAGCGTGTCGAGAGCGGCCGCTCGGGTCTCCGCGCCACCGTTGACGTGTTTGCCGCCGGCCACGATGTCGCCGGAACCGCTGTGGACGACTTTGCCGAAATTGCCGGAGCCGTACTGCTGGATCTGGTCGCCGCTCATCGCGAGCCCACGATGTTGCCGGAACCGCTGTGCTGGTTCTTGCCGGTGTTGTTGTCGCCGTACTGGTTGATGATGTCGCCCTGCACGGCGTGCTGCACGTTGTAGGTGATCTGCGCGATGTCCGGGTGGCCGATCGCCTTGGTGATCTCGCCCACCAGGTACATGATCTCGCTCTCCTCCGTGGACCACACGGCGTCGTGCTGGGTGCCGGAGGTGTTGAGGACGAGGCCGTACAGGGTCGGTTTGTTGAGGAGCTTGACGAGCTGCCAGATCAGCAGACCGTGCACGGTGAGCCAGATGAGCATGGCGACGGTTCCGAAGGACGCGAAGAATCCGCCGAGGAAGAAACAGACGAGGCTGCGCTGGATGAACCTCTTCCAGGCCACGCGCCTGTCGATCTCCAGCACACGCTGACCGACGTGGGCGATATTGCGCAGTGGATAGGCCTCTCCCTCCACCCACAGCACACCTTCATTGACCCGTACTTGAACCACAGTCGGCCTCCTCTGTTCGGTGATGGCGGCGACTGCATGGACAGTAGGGGCGGCGGCAAGTGCCCTTCGGCATTTGCCAGTTATTCACTCAAACTGATTCATTCGGACAAACCGTGGGACACGGATGACAAGAATTCAGGAGGCCGAGGGGGAAGCCCCGTACGGGGACTCCTCGATGGTGCCGCCGAGTTCGGCGCGGGCCTTCTCCATCGCCGAGCGCGGGTCGGCCGAGAGCACCCAGCGGTTGCCGACCAGATAGACACCGCCGTACATCTGCGCGGTGTCGAGCCAGCCGCGCTGGCCCTCGGCGGTGTCGAAGGTCAGCAGCACGTAGTCGCCGTCCGCCGACTTGCACACACCCTGCCGGAAATCGAGGGTCTTGCCGCCCTCCTTCGGCGCCGTCTCGCAGCCGACGGCCTTCCCCAGCGCCTCCAGGGTCATCGGGCGCGCGCTCGGCACCGCGCTCTTCGACGCGGCGGCCCGCTCCTCGTCCCCGCCTCCACCGCCCCCGCCGCATCCGGCGAGCAGCAGCGCCGCGGCGACCGCGCACACCGGAACACCGAGCAGACGACGGACGGGACGGTACATCGGGACTCCGTACGCGGGTGGGGGATCGGTCCCTCAGGAGTACGGGGGGCGTGCTCCGGGCGTTCAGCCGACGGCGGTGGAGGCGGGCGGGCCACGGTCGGCCGACGCTACGTCCCGGTTACATCGCCCTCAAACCCTGGTGGCCATGTGGTGAGCGCCCCATGATGGGCGTATGACGACGGCCTGGCATGCCCTGGCACAGCTGGTGAGTTGGCCGGACCTCACGGAGGTCCGGTCCAGTTGCGGCACCGGCCGGGCACTGCGCTCGGCCGGAGCCGAGATCGCGCACTTCCACTCCGACCGGAGTGTCGACCTGCACCTCACGGCCGGCGCGATCCGCCGGTACGAGCGCGATCTGCGGCGTTCGACCGCGATCCGGCTGGTGCCGGGCTCGCACTGGGTGACTGTCCGCCTGGAGTGCGAGTCGGACGTCAGCCTGCTGATGACCTTGATGAGCGCGGCCCTCCGCGCCCACCAGGACCGGCCGGACACCCCCGGGACCCCGGCCCTACGCTGCAACGACCGCCTGGAGGCGGCGCTCGCCCAGCGCGAGTACCTGTAAGGCGGGCGTGCCCCTGTCGTCCATACGGCGCCGCCGTCGGGTGCGGCCGGCTCACCTGGCCTGCGGCGCCGTCGCCGGGCGCGGGCAGGTAGGGGCTGGTCGCGCAGTTCCCCGCGCCCCTAGGGGGTTGCCGGCACCGTTTCCCGCGTAGCTGCGGGCAATCGTGCCGCTGGGGCGATGGGGGTCCCCCCGCTCGAGCGAAGCCGAGAGTGGGGGAGGGTGGGCGCAGCGGCACCCTGTGAGCGCCGGGCTGCGCGACCCACCCCCGGGCGGCTTCCGCACCGGTCCCCCGGGGCCAACCCGCCTCGACACCGTCGTATCCACACGCCGGACCCGGGTCGATCGTCGAGGGACCGCCCCCGATCTGACGTCCCTCAGGCCCGCCCTCCCCACCCGCTCCGCCCCGGCGAGTCCGCCGCGCGTCGGGCCAGGGAGTCGAACACCACCGCGATGTACAGCACCCCACCGGTGATCATGAACTGGACCGGCGACCCCACCCCCAGCAGCGCCATGCCCGAGGCGATCGACTGGATGATGAGCACCCCCAGCAGCGCGGACCAGGCCGAGCCGCGCCCGCCGAACAGGCTGGTGCCGCCGATGACCGCGGCGGCGACGGCGTTGATCAGCAGCATGCCGGAGCCGGGCACCTGGCTCGCCGAGGTGAGCCGCGAGGCGACGAACAGGCCGCCGACCGCCGCCATGGTCCCTGACACCACGAACACCGCGATCCGCACCCGCGTCACATCGACACCGGCCCGCCGGGCCGCCTCCACCCCGCCACCGAGTGCGAGGATCTGCCGGCCGTAGGGAGTGCGGCGCAGGAAGAGGTCCGAGGCGACGACGACCGCGAGGAAGATCAGGAGCGCCAGCGGCAGGCCTTCGAACTGGTCCAGCACATAGACGGTGGCGAACGCGGCCACCGCGAGCAGCGCCGTACGCGCCCAGATCTCGCTCACCGGCCGGTACGGCATCCCGGCGGCGCCGCGGCGGCGCCGGTCATGGTAGGCGACGAGGAGGTACGCGGCCGTGGCGAGCACCGCCAGGCCGTAGTTGGCGACGGCGGCACTGAAGTAGCGGCTGGTCAGCTCGGCGACGAACCCCTCCTCGCTGAAGCTGATGGAGGTCTCCGTCCCCAGCAGGTAGAGCATCAGGCCGTTCCAGGCCAGCAGGCCCGCGAGGGTGACGACGAACGCGGGTACGCCGATCCTGGCGAAGGAGAACCCCTGGACGGCCCCGGCTGCCGCGCCGCAGCACAGCGCGATGATCACGGCGAGCCATTCCGGCATCCCGAGGTTCACGTTCAGCGCCGCGAACGCCGCGCCCGCCAGTCCCGCGAGCGAGCCCACGGACAGGTCGATCTCGCCGATCAGCAGGACGAAGACGATTCCGACGGCGACCATGCCGGTCCCGACGATGTCCACGCTGAGGATGGACAGGTTGCGCGGTGAGAGGAAGTTGTGGTTGAGGAGCTGGAAGACCAGCCAGGTCACGGCGAGGGTGAGGAGGACGGGGGCCGGGCCGAGGTCACGTTCGCGCAGGCGGCGGCGCAGGGTGTCGGCGTACGCGGTGAGACGCCGCCCGGCGTACCAGGGCCGCCCGTGTCGGCCCTCGTCGCCGTGTCCGTCACCGAGTCTGTCGCCGTGTCCGGCGCGGCGTTCCTCACCGTGTCCGGCGCGGCGTTCGCCGCCGTCCCCGTCCCGGCGTCGATCGGCGGCAGCCCCGGTGTCGGCGCGCGCCCGGGCCCTCCTCCCCTTCATCCCCCTCACGGCCATGCCTCCTCGTGCCGGGAGGGACGGTGGGTGGGGGCGTTGTCCGCCGCACCGGTGATGGAGGAGATGATCTGCTCCTGCGAGGTGGTGTTCACGTCGAAGACGCCGTTGTTGCGTCCGAGCCGCAGGACGGCGACCCGGTCGGCGACGGCCTTGATGTCGCCCAGGTTGTGGCTGATGAGCAGGACCCCGAGGCCGCGCTCGCGCAGCTCCTCGATGAGGTCGAGGAGCTGACCGGTCTGCTCGACGCCCAGGGAGGCGGTGGGCTCGTCGAGCAGGAGCAGCCGGGGCGCCCCGAGCAGCGAACGGGTGATCGCGACGACCTGCCGCTGCCCGCCGGACAGCGCGGCGACGGGCACCCGTACGTCGGGGATGCGGATGGACAGGGTGTGCAGCAGCTCGCGGGTGCGGCGCTCCATCTCCACCTCGTCGAGGATGCCGAGCCGGTGGATCTCCCGGCCGAGGAAGAGATTGCCGACGACATCGAGGTTGTCGCACATCGCGAGGTCCTGGTAGACGGTCGCGATGCCCAGGACCTGCGCGTCCTGGGGTCGCTTGATCTGTATGGCACTGCCCTGCCACTCGATGACGCCCCTGTCGGCCGGACCGGCCCCCGAGATCACCTTGACCAGGGTGGACTTCCCGGCGGCGTTGTCACCCATCAGGGCGACCACCTCCCCGACCCCGATCTCCAGCTCGACGTCCACGAGCGCCTGGACGGCGGCGAACCGTTTGGAGACGCCACGCAACGCCAGCAGGGGCTGAACCGGCACGGGGCCACCTCCTTCCGCCTCCGGGCTCCTTCCGCCTCCGAGGAAAGCTCATCGGGTCCTCTTCAGGTGCTCATCGGCTGCTCGACGGGTGCGTGGTCGGACGGGTGCGTGGTCAGGTGAGTCCGGCCTGGTCACAGGCGGACCGGAGGTTCGGGGGGCATATCTGATCGATGGTGTACAAACCATCCTTTACCAGAGTGTCCTTGATGTTGCCGACAGTCACCGAGACGGACGGGAGCAGGACGGCCGGTATGTCCTTCGCGGTGCCGTTGTCGACCGTGGCCGTGGCGATGGGCTCGACCGGCTCGCCGCGCCCCAGGGCGACGGCCATCTCGGCGGCGGCGTCGGCGGCGGACTTGTAGGGCTTGTACACGGTCATGTACTGGTCGCCCTTGACGATCCGCCGCACGGCCGCGAGGTCGGCGTCCTGGCCGGTGACCGGGGGCAGCGGTCTGACCGCGGTGGCGTTGAGGGCGGAGATCACGGCGCCGGCGAGGCTGTCGTTGGCGGCCAGGACGCCGTCGATGTTGTCCGCGCCCAGGGCGGCGATCGCGCCCCGCATGTTGACGAAGGCGTTCTCCGGCCGCCAGCCGACGGTGTCGTACGACTTGCCGATCTTCACCTGGCTGTCGTCGAGGACGGCGAGCGCGCCCTGCTTGAACCACCCGGCATTGGGGTCGGTCGTGGCGCCGTTCATCATGACGATCCGGCCGCCGTCCGCCTCGGCGCCCATGGCCTCCAGCAGCGCCTCCGCCTGGAGTTTGCCGACCTTCGCCCCGTCGAAGGTGACGTAACCGGAGATCGGCCCCTGGGCGAGCCGGTCGTAGGCGACGACCGGGATGCCGACCCGTTCCGCGGCCTGGACCGACGGCCGCAGCAGCTTGGGGTCGACGGCGGCGACGATCAGGACGTCGACCCCCCTGGTGATCATCGAGTCGAGCTGCTGCCGCTGGACCGCCGGGTCGGGGGTGGCGGCGACGATCGCGGCGGGGCACTGCGGGCACAGCTCCTTCAGCTTCTTCTCGATCAGAGGCTTGTCGAACTGCCCGAACCGGGAGGCCCCGCCCCCCGGCAGTAGCAATCCGACGGTGGGAGTGCCGTCCTGGCCCCCGCTGTCGTCCTCGGTGCAGGCCGTGGCCAGGGTCAGCGCGGCGGCGATCGCGACGGCCATGGACACACGGGCGAGGGAGGTGCGCGATGCGCGCTTGACGGCCGGAAGCCCGGCACCGAGACCCATCGTCGATTCCTCAGAGCTATGTCCGATATTGCCCCACATTGCCAGCTTAGTATCATCCGCAACCAAGCCGCCGCCGCCCGGCTCGGCCCCTACGAGGATCGGCGGGCCGTAGTGCGGGCCGTAGTCGCCGTGGTCGCCGTGGTCACTGCCAGACCCAGGCCTGATTGGTCTTGGCGGTGCAGATGTACAGGGTCACCTTGCTGCCGTCGGCGATCTCCTGCCCGTTGACGTCGACGCAGTTGCCCGTCTCCTCGTTGACGATCTCGCCGCTGGAGGTCAGCTGCCAGCGCTGCAACCCGCCACCGGTGTACTCGGCAACCGTCTTGAGCGCGTAACTCCCGGCCGTCGCCGTCAGGTAGCCATGCGCGCCCTTCAGGGTGCCGTTCGACCCGAGCGCCCACGACTGCCCTACCGCGCCCGTGCACGTCTTGATCGCGGCGGTGTACAGGTTCGCCGTCAGGCACCTGCCGGACTGCCGGCCCCGCAGCGCGCCGGACGACACGACCGTCCCGTCGTCGTCCGACGTCGCCGTCGCCGTCGCACCGGGGGTCGAGGCCGACGAGTCGTCGCCGTCCGGCGACGCCGCTGCCTCCTCCGCCCCGGAGGTCTCGGCCGCGCCCCCGGAGCCCGCCTCGGCCGCCCGCCCGGAAGCCGCCTCAGCCGTCCGCCCGGCCGTGCTCTTGGAGTCGCCGCTCGGGCCGGGACTCTTCGCCCCGCTTCCGCTCGGCGACGGCGCCACAGCACTCGCGGTGACCGTCGCGGTGGCGGCTCCGGCCTTCGCCGCCGCGTGCGCGTCGACGTCTGCGGATGACGACACGGCGCGGTACGAAGCCGCGGCGATCAGCGCCGTGGCGACCACACCGACGGCTGCGGCGAGCGCTGTGCGCCGGGGGGTACGACGACGGGATGTCGTCCCGGCGCTCCCGCGGCCGCCGAAGGGGGGCTCGACCTGCACCAGCGTCTCGGACCCAGGGGTCTGCGGCTTGGGGGGATTCGGTGTATGGGTGGCCGGCGCGGACAACGGCGCAGTGCCGTCGACCACGGCGGCGAGCAGCACGTCCAGCTGAGCGGCGTCCGGCCGGGCCTGCGGATCCGGTGCGAGCAGCTGCGAGAGGACCGGGGCCAGGTCGCCCGCGTGCACCGGCGGCGGCACCGGCTCGCCCAGCACGGCGGCGAGCGTGGCAAGGCTGGTGCCACGCCGCATCGGGCTCCTCCCCTCCACCGAGACATAGAGGGTCATGCCGAGCGACCAGAGATCGGATGCCGGGGCGTCGTCGGCGCCACGGATGCGCTCCGGGGCCATGTACTCGGGCGAGCCGACCATCTCCCCGGTATGGGTCAGCCGGCTCACTCCGGGGAGCCCGGCGATGCCGAAGTCGGTCAGCACCGCGGTCGGGGCACCCTCTGGGCCCTCGCGCAGCAGGATGTTGGCCGGTTTGACGTCGCGGTGGTGGACCCCGGCGGCGTGGGCGGCGCGCAGCGCGGCCAGTACGTCACGGCCGACGCGGGCCGCCTCGCGGGGGTCCAACGGCCCCGTCTCCAGCCGGTCCTGGAGGGACAGCCCCGGCACGAACTCCATGACGAGCCAGGGGTACGGGTCCTGGTCGACGATGTGGTGGATCGTCACCACGTTGGGGTGCCGCAGCCTGGCCAACGCACGCGCCTCGCGCAGCACCCGCTCGTGCTGCACCCGCAGGGCACCGGGGTCCCCCGCGCCGGTCCTCGGATCGGCGGGGCGGACCTCCTTCAAGGCGACGTCACGGTGCAGGGCGGTGTCCCGCGCCCGCCACACCGTGCCCATGCCTCCCGTACCGAGCTGTTCCAGCAGCTCGAACCGCCCGTCGATGATCCGTCCTGCGCCGTTCAACGGTTCCGTCCCTCGCGATTGACCGGTTGGTGCCCAGGCGGGGTGACGGTTGGCACTGGTCCGCATCCGACCTGCGGCAACCTCGGTATTCCTCGCGCCGGCCCGTACGACCGAGACACCCGGATCTGCCCGCGGGAGGACCACCACCGTGCCCGGCAGGGCCCCGAAGCGCCTCCCGGTACGCCACGCAACAGCGAGCCACCCGCCCGGCCCGCCGAACGCTACGGCCCGACCAGATACAGGACATCAGTAAAACTACGTAGACGAACTACGGGCCTTCGACACAGGGCCGGGCGCTCACCTGCCCGCCTGAACTCCGGCCCCCCAACCCCTTCCACCCACCCCAAGGCTCAGCGGCCGTACGCACACGCAGGCGATACGACAGGATGGGCACGTGCTCCCCTCCCGACTGATGTGGTGTGACCCTCGGCCGATCCCTCGGTTCAACCGTCAGGAGCGGGTAACCCTGATCGTCCGCGATCCGGGCTTTTACGAGCCGACCGAGGATGACGACTGCTCGACGTTCGGGTACTTCTGTCGGTCCCATGATCGCTTCTACCGGCACGAGGCATGCGGGGAAGGGGCACATGTCGTAGCCCTGCACTGCGAACTGCACGGGCCGGAGAGCATGTGGCCGCAGCCCCTCATGCTGGCGCTCCCCGAAGGGTTCGTCCCCCCGCTGACTGATGAACAACTCGCCTGGGTGCAGACCGAGAACGACGCCGGCTGAGGCGCCCTGCGGCACAGGTCGGGGAGGCTCTGACAGCGGCGTTCGAGCGGGAGGGCCTGAAGGTGTGGCCGGAGGTCGTGGAACATGCGGCCCTGCACATCGCAGGACCCGAGGACTTGCACTGAAGCTCGCGGCCGGCGGGCGCGTCGTCGCCGTGGGAGAGGCACCGGATTCGCTTCTTCCCGCGCACAACCATTCCGACGGCTCCGTTGTCACACCCGTGTCATAGGCATCCGGAACATGCCGCGCCCGGTGCTTCCCAACCTCCGGTGACGCGCGGCCTCCCACGGCTCATGGGGTTTGAACCACCTTGCGCAACCGCAGAATCTCCACCGCGACGGCACTCGCCGTCCTCTTCAGTTCCGTGGCGCTGACGGGCCTCGGGTCCACGGCCGCCCACGCCGACGGCAACGCCGTCCTGCCCGTCGCCTCCGCCGCCGACATCGTCGTGGACAGCGTGCACCAGCGCGTCTTCGTCAGCGACGGGGCCGACGGCAAGGTTGTCGCCACCGACTACAGCGGCAACGTCGTAGGAACGCTCGGCTCGTTGCCGAAGGCAGGCGGCCTGGAACTCTCGGCCGACTCGCAGACGCTGTACGTGGCCGTCGCGGGCAGCGACGAGATCGCGGCGATCGACACAGCCGACCTCACCGAGTCCGCGCGCTACTCGACCGGCACCGCCGACGCCCCGACGACCCTCGCCCGCGCCGGCGGGAAGCTGTGGTTCGGCTACGGCACGGCGACGTCCGGGAACATCGGCTCCCTCGACCTCTCGGGACCGGACCCCGTCCTCGCCGTTGCCCAGGACAGCAGCAGCCGCTGGTACTACGCACCCCGGCTGGCGTCCAACCCGGCCGCGCCCGGTGTGCTGGCCGCCGCCGTGCCGGGCCTCAGCCCCTCCGCCGTGGCGACCTATGACGTCTCCGGCGCCGACGCGCCCAAGCTCATCGCCCAGGGCCAGGCCGGCAGCAACCTGCGCGATCTCGCGGTGACCCCCGACGGCAGCCAGGTCGTCACGGCCAGCGGCTGGCCCTACAAGCACCAGGTGCTGTCCACCACCGACCTGAAGGAAGTCGGCAACTACCCGACCGACGCCTACCCGAACGCCGTCGACATCGCCGCGGACGGCACCGTCGCCGCGGGCATCGACGGCCCGTACGAGCCGGACGTCTACATCTTCAAGCCCGGTGCCACCCAGCCGGTCCGGCAGTACGAATTCGCCGACACCGGCACCGGCACCCTGGTTCCGGACGGCCTGGCCTGGGAGCCGGACGGCAACCACCTCTTCGCGGTCACCAGCAGCGGCAGCACGTACCGCCTCAACACGCTGAACGCGCCGACCAAGGCCGCCACCACGCTGACGGTGAGCGCGCCCGCCTCGGCCGTTCCCGGTAAGCCGTTGACGGTCACTGGGCAGGTCAGCGGTGGCGATGCGCTGCCGGCCGGGACGCCGCTGACGGTCACCCGTACCGACGCGGAGTCGCCGTCGGGCACGGAGCTCGCCCCGGTGACGACCGGCGAGGACGGATCGTTCTCCTTCACCGACACCCCGTCGGTCGAAGGCGACGTGAAGTACACCGTCTCCTACGCGGGCGACACCGCCCACGCTCCGGCGTCCGCCTCACGGACCGTGGCCGTCTCCCGCAGTGTCACCACCGTGACGGTGAGCGCGCCCGCCTCGGCCGTTCCCGGTAAGCCGTTGACGGTCACTGGGCAGGTCAGCGGTGGCGATGCGCTGCCGGCCGGGACGCAGCTGACGGTCACCCGTACCGACGCGCAGTCGCCGTCGGGCACGGAACTGGCCCCGGTGACGACCGGTGAGGACGGATCGTTCTCCTTCACCGACACCCCGTCGGTCGAAGGCGATGTGAAGTACACCGTCTCCTACGCGGGCGACACCGCCCACGCTCCGGCGTCCGCCTCACGGACCGTGGCCGTCTCCCGCAGTGTCACCACCGTGACGGTGAGCGCGCCCGCCACGGCCACCCGCGCCAAGTCGCTGACCGTCACCGGCAAGACCGCCAACGCCAGCGCGCTGCCGGCCGGCACGGTACTGGGCGTCAAGCGCACCGACCTGGAGTCGCCCTCCGGCAAGGCGCTGGCCTCGGTGAAGACCAAGGCGGACGGCACCTTCTCCTTCACCGACACCCCGCCTGCCGGCGGCGACGTGAAGTACACCGTCTCCTACGCGGGCGACGCGACCCGTGCCCCGGCCTCCGGCTCGGACACGGTGGCCGTCTCCCGGACCGCCACCACGCTGAGCCTGAACAACAGCGGCAAGGTGTACTCCTATGGTCAGGACGTCACCTTCACCGCGCACCTGGGCACCACCTACAAGAGCCGCACGGTGGAGATCTGGGCCAACCCCTATGGCTCGGACAAGCCCAACGTCCTGGTGAAGAAGGCGACGGTCAACTCCAGCGGAAACGTCTCCGCCGTGGTGGACATGAAGCGGGACACCACCGTCACCGCGGTCTTCGCCGGTGACGCCCGCACCGCCCCGAAGTCGGTCAAGGTCACCGCGTACGCCAAGGTGAGCGTCTCCACCTCGCTGACGAAGTACTACAAGACCGGCAAGATCAGCACCACCTCTCCGACGTACTACTGGTACCGCAAGAGCACCGGCCCCCTGTTCACCACCACGATGAGCTACTACCCGGGCCGCAGCCACCGGCTGGACATCGACGTCTACTACCAGGGCGCGTGGCACCGCGGTTACGAGGAGTTCTTCGAACTGGGCGCCGACGGCAAGAGCGTCATCGACCTCGGTGCCTCCGACGAGGCGGGCCTCCGCGTCCGCGTCCGGTCGGCCTACATCAACGACTCCTCCGGAGACAACGTCAACTCCACCACCTACAGCTCCTGGAAGTACCTCTACTTCACCAACTGACCTGCGGACCAGGGCTCGTCAACGTGTCCTGCGCCATGGAGTCGCCGGACTTCACTGCTTTCAGTGGGGCCTCGCTCACGTGAGGCCCCACGACGGAATCAGACGGTGAGGACGAGCTTGCCCTGGAGGTGACCGCCGCCGAGCAGCCGGTGCGCGTCGGCGACGCGCTCGAACGGGAACGTCTCCTGCACCTGGACCCGGAGCCTGCCCTGCTCGACGAGTTCGACGAGATCTCGCAGGGCGGCCGGATCCTGGTCGACCGCGATGCCGCTGAAGCGCATGCCGGCCGCCTCGTACGGGGCGATGAGCTCCGAATCCTCCTCGGCGACCGCCGTCACCAGGTGACCGCCTGGGCGGAGCACGTCGAGCGACGGCTCGACGGTGTCGCCACCGATCGTGTCGAGCACGACGTCGATGTCGCGGACCGCCTCGGTGTAGTCGACCGCCGTGTAGTCGACCGCCGTGTAGTCGATCACCTCGTCGGCGCCCAACCCCTCGACGAACTTCCGCTTGCTCCCTCCGGCGGTCGCGATCACGTGCGCGCCGAGCGCTTTCGCGATCTGGATCGCGACGTGGCCGCCCCCGCCACCACCACCGTGGACCAGGACGCGGTCGCCCTCGGTCACGCCGCCGACGTCGACGAGCCCCTGCCACGCCGTCAGCCCGACGATCGGCAGCGCCGCCGCCTCGACGTGCGAGAGCGACGCCGACTTGCGTGCCAGGTGCATCGCGGGCGCCGACACGACCGCGGCGTACGCGCTCGCCGCCCGCGGGAACAGCGGCATCCCGAACACCACGTCGCCGGGCCTGAACCGCCACGTCTGCGGCGCCCCCTCGACCACGCCGCTGATGTCCCGGCCGAGGACGAACGGCGGCCGACCGATCAGCGGGAACTCGCCGGCACGCAGGCGCGATCCGATCCACATGCTGACCGAGTGGGCGAGGGCGAACGGCGAAGCAGTACTCGATGCCCTCGACGCCGACCCCAAGCCGGTCGCCCCTGGCGACTGAGGCCTCCGCCTCAGCGGGCGCGTTTCCAGGCAGCGATCGCCGCCCAGCCGAGAAGTGTGCTGATGAACAGGTCTCCGACGACGGAGACGGTGTCAGCCTCGTGGGTGGCGCTGACGACACCCCCGATTGCGAGACTGGCGAGGAGCAGGCCAAGCAGCAGCCAGATGAGCTTCACGAGCCCCCTAGGAGAAGCGGCGAGGGCGACACCCTAGCGCCTCTGTATGAAGCTCGGTTCGGCAGCTGGAATGAGGGGGCTCAGGCTCGGTGGATGTCAGAAGTCCCCTGAGCCGTAGCTCTGGCCGGATCGGCCGGCGACGGCCATTCCAGCCGCTACCAGGCCCCGGAGGGGCGCTACCACTGGAGAAGCTGTTGACCACCGGTGACGACGAGGTGTCCGCGGCTGCTCTGGCCGCCCTCCGCAGCGGCGCCACCTACAGTGTGTGGGACACGACGCATCCCGCAGGAGCGGCATGCCGGGGTCTTTGCATTCCGACTTCGGCGCATGCGGCTGCGTGGAGTGGAACCTCTTGGGCTGGAACGAATGGTGCAGCTCCTCCGCGAGCATGCCCGGCCGGTGCGCGGAGGGCTGATCGATTCCGCCGATCAGAAATGGACCTTCCTGATCTACCTCAGCGGAGACGGCAGCACACTGGTGGCCTGCGCCCGCCTGCAGCGATGGGTCGAGCAGCGCTCAGGACACTCGGCGCGACGCGTTGGTGATGCCAGACCTGGGTGTCAGGAGGGCCGCGTAGTCCGGGTAGGCCGGCGGTCGCTGTCCTTACGACCGTGCCGGCCTGCGGGCGGGCGGGCGCGGAAGAACGCCATCGGCCGAGGCGCGGAATGCTTCTCGCGTCAGCGACATGACCTGAACCGGCTGCCCATGAGCGGGGACGCGAGTGGTGCGGTCGAACGTCATACCGAGTTTGGCCATGACGCGCGTCGAGGCGTGGTTGTCGACATGGCAGATGCTGACGACGTGATCCAGCGCCACCTCGTCGAATGCGAACGCCAAGACCTCTCGGGCCGCTTCGGTGGCATAGCCTCGACCCCAGGAGCGGCGTCGCAGCCGCCATCCGATTTCCACCGTCGGCATGATCTCGGGGAGGAAGGTCGGAACGGCCAGACCCACCCAGCCGATCAGCTCGCCGGTCGCGGGTTCTTCGGCGGCGAACAGGCCGTAGCCGCGCTCGTCCCAGGCTGCGCGAGCACGGGCCAGCGCTGCGGTGGTGCGCTCACGGGTACTGGGCGAGCCGTCACCGATGTACCGCATGACTTCCGGATCCGCGTCCATCTCCGCAAGAGCGTCCAGGTCTTCCTCTCGCCACTGACGAAGCCATAGACGTTCGGTGTGACGCTCTGGATGCCGCATCCTCACAGGGCCCTCTCCTCGCAAGGTTGCGTGCTGTCGAACAAGGACGGCCGGCAAGAGCCATGGCGGTTACTGTACTCCGCTGCTGTACGCACGACAGAGGCCCATTCACGATCACGTGAATGGGCCTCTGACCGATGTCGGGGTGGCGGGATTTGAACCCACGACCTCTTCGTCCCGAATTAGGCCCTGGAAGATCGCCGACCAGAGATCCAGGTCAAAGTGGCAGGTCAGAGCGTCGGGATGCATCGGTCTCCGTTGGCGCTCCGGGGCCCCAACCTCAAGATCATCTCCAGGATTTCTCCATGGAAGCGGTAGGCGCCCTCCGTGAAGCAGTCCAACTCCCCTTGTCGTGACCCGTTCTGGGAGCTCCCCACCCAACTTGAGCCCACTCAACTGAGGGCCGGGACCTTCGACATGCCCTGCCAGAACCTCAGTTGACGACAGTCAGCCAGGGTGGCGGGACGTCGACTGCACACAGCCCCAGCCTTTCACCGGCGTGAGGCCGTCGCATCTCCTCAGACGCGATAGGTACCGACACCCTCCAGGCTCTGATGAGTCCTGTCGCCACGGGACAGAACTGAGGCCCGCGGGCTCTGCGGAAGGCGGAGCCGGGCGCAGCACATCACGCAGGCTGCCGGCATGTGTCGAGCCGCGCGCATGCAGTCGTCTCGACGGTGCGCGCCTGAATCTCCGAGATGCATTTGAAGTCTGACGAGACATCAACTAATGTCTCTGAGGCGAGGGTTGATGACGGCGAGAGTTGGATGCAATGACGCGAGATCGAGTAGTGCTGCATGAGCGCGAGTGCAGAGTGCGGGACTACTACGCCTCGGAACTGGCCCAGCACCGTCCAGGCGAGCTGCTTATCGCCAGGGAGAACAGTTACGACGGCACGGCTGTCCGCGCGGATATGCGCACGATCGATCGGAGCAACGTCACTCGCCTGTGGGAGTTCAAGATCAGTGCGAGTTACGAGGCGCTTGGGCAGATCCTGGTCTACGTGGCCATGGCACGCCGGGCTGAGGAAGCCGCCGGCAGCGACTGTTTAATCCGTGGCGTCATCGCAGCGTTCAATTTTCAACCCGAGATCCGCTACACCGTTGAAAGGTTGAACCTTTCGATCGAGCTAGTCACTCTGCCGCCCCTCCTCGCCCACGCAGGCGGCATCCCGACCTGTGCAGAACCCACATCGCTTCCCGAGATTCCCCGCCAGTCCGGGCTGCTCGCCTCGACGGGAGCCGAGCCCTACCAGCAGGAGACGCCATGAGTACACCGTTCATCAGTCAGCAGAAGCTGATCAACACCGACGACATCCCCGAGGACGAGAGGTACGGGGGCCTGCGCATCCTGCGTGTGAGCTCAGACGAGGAGGCACGAGCCAACTTCGAGCAGCATCGCTACCGCTTCCAGCATGAGAGTGAGAAGCGGCACGCTATCCGCGGCACTTTGTGCCTAAAAGGTGCGGAGGACGGGTACCGCATCTGCGTCACAGTGCATCCCAGCCTGCGGCAGTTTACGGACCTCGTAAGGTATAACCCTTCCGATCCGCCACGCGCTGTCGACTACGAGGCCAACGGCATGAAGGCCGCCCACCTCAAGACACAGAGCGACTTCAAGGGCGCGAAGGCCGCCAACCGTGGTGACTTCAGTCGATACATCTTGGAGGCAGTCCGCGGTGAGCGGGTCGCATACCTGCCTACCGTCACCGGATGGCAGTCGGTCGAGGAGTTCGAGGAGGACCCTCAGCCCATTTTCGTCGCATTCGATGAAGCGAACCCGGCGGCCCTCTACGGCGAGATCTACCTGCCCAAACGGCCCATCATGCAGGCCGACGGACAGACCCAGACCGCCGCCCTCTTCGAGGCAGCGCAGAATCGTCTCGCTCTCCAGAACGGTGCACTTGACACCTTCTTCGTGACCCTTGAGGTCGAACTAAAGGTTGACGTCGACGCGGCGGCCCAGAGCTTCGCAGATCGCAATGGACGCGGTACGAAGAAGAACACCAACCTGGTGGCGACCTTCGACACCTCGTCCGCCCTGGCCAAGCTGCGCAACCAGGCAGTCAAGGGCACCATCTTCGAAAACCGCGTCGCCGATGGCCGCAGTACGGGAGCCACGCTCACAGCGGTACAAAATATCGTCGACGCATCGACGCTCGAGCAGATGCTGCTCAACGTGATCTCCCACGGCAACCGCAAGCGCGAGCACATCAAGCACCACCACATCGAGGCGGTGCTGCCGTACTGCCGCGAGTTCCTGCAAACGTTGGAAGGTCAATTCGGCAGCGCCTGGAGCGACACCAAGCAGGCCGACACCTACCGACGGCTGTACGTCCATGGATGGGCATTCGCTCTCAAGGCCCTCGCATTGGCCTACAACCAGGTGCGGCGCGACAAACTCGGGCCGATCATGGACGCGATGCAGAAGGAGACTGCAACCGGAGACGACACGACTGAGCAGTTGGTGAAAAGGTTCACCGAGATCATCGCGGAACAGTCGGTTCCTACTCCGGTGGTGTCCTTTGACGAGTTCAAGCAGCGTCTGGCAGCCATCGACTGGCGGCGTGACCGCCGGCACTGGATTCGGATTACAGGTTGCCTGCAGGAGAAAAACGGCACCAAGAAGACGGTGAAGCTCAAGGGAACTGGGGAGACCGTCGTCGCAGCGGCAGCCTCGAACACCCCGGCGCACATCAGCCAGGTCGAGAACAAAATTCTGTCCGATAAGTGGACCGACCTCACTAGTGGCGAATCCGAGCCCACCAACTAGACACCCACGCCCCGGTCAGCGCTGACCTATTGGCCGTCGGCCCTTAACCCGCAGCCTTGCTGTACCTGAGGGCCGCCGCCGCGGATCCCGCTTTGGGTCGCCTGGTGGAACCCGCCAGGAAGCCTCACGCCTCTGGGGCCGCGGAGAACCCCGCAATCCGGCAGAGATGGGCCCTCAGTTGCAGACTTTTCGCAACAGAGGGCCCATCTGCTGTCGGGCGTCAACACCCTCGCGTGATGACACCAGCTCGACCTGGTGACCTCTTTGCCCCAATGCGATTCCGACCCTGGTGACCTTGGTTCAGGACATCCGACCCGCTCGTTCGGCTTCGGCACTGTCCATAACAGTCCGTGACCGGTTCGGTGAGGTCGCCACGTCTGGCTCCTCTGCCTTATCAGTGCTAGTCAGATCAGGGGCTGGGGTGAGACTGGGGAGGTGGCCGGGGCCTGGTTCGGGCGGGCCCCGGCCTGTCGTGCTTCTAGACGGCGATGAACAACTGCGGAAGCTGGACAAGTTCGACGACGATGGCCCGGTATTGCTCGGTCGGGATCATCGCGAGGAGTTGGGATGTGATCTGGTCGACCGGTTCGGCGGGAGAGATCCCAAGCACGGATTGACGGTTACCACGGTGAGGATGGGCTGCCATCCGGCTCCAGGCCATGGGGCCAGAGATCTATGAAATGCGGCCATCGATCACCTATATCGTCGTGCAGCCAATGCAGCGCCTCAACATTGCCCGAATCAACCACATTCAGCATTATTTGCTCGGCACCGGCATGGTGTACGCCCCGTTCGCGCAACTCGTTCAGCCATTTCCGAAGCTCGGGCTGACCTTCACTAATGGCCGAAAAAATATCTTGTTCGACGCGTGGAGCTACCTTCTTGGTGCTGCTGCGCGCATCGGCAACTTCTTGATTGAGCCGCTCTGCTTCCTTACTGTCGCCAACCTCTGCCCGCCACCGCGCCAGCAACACAAGCACCTCACTGCGTCCCCCATCCTGATACTGGGGAGATGACCAGTCGACGTCGGCTAGGCGCTCGGCTTCCTTTTTCCATTCGATCAGGTGTTTCATGCATCGCGTGTCGCCCAGGTCGACGCTCTTTTGATAGACTCGCGCGATCCCCTCCGCAGCCCCGTATGCGTCCAAACGCTCAGACAAAACAGCAATGGCTTCCCCGTCGCCCGCGTCAGCGGCTCGCCAATACATCTCGTCGGCGCCCTCAATGTCCATATCCATGTCGCGAGCGTGGGCCACGAAGCACATGGCACGCGTGTCGCCCGCCTCTATGGCTTGCTCGTACAAGCGGGCGGAGCACTCCGGTTCACGTACCTCCAGGAGCCAGGCGAGTTCCGTGATAGCAGGAACGTAGTTTGATTCGACGGCTCGTTGGAGTAATTGATAAGCCCAGCGGGTGCGATAGCGATGATGGGCACCGTTAGCTGCGTTGACCAAATCCTCGGGTCCGAGGTGGTCGTGGGCTGCCTGCCAGAACGATTCAGGGGGGCATAGATGCCGGCGCTCATAGCGCCCGTGCTGTTCGAGGTAGTCGGCGAGACGGTAAGTCGGTGAGGAAGGGTTCGTATGGATTTGAGGCGTGACAGTCCCTCGGTAGCGATGACGATTGCGCCGCAAGGGAGCTAGATTGCCGTGTACGGGTTGCGTGTTGTCCACGAGGGCTTGCTCGAGCCAGTTATCGCTAAGGCAATCGTACTCATCGTCGCTGAGGTAACCCTCTGCAGCCTGCTCCAAGAAGCAGACCGGTATTTGGGGGCCGACACCGAGGCGGCGAGCATCCATGGCCGCGCGCAGTAGCGCCCGGGCCGGTGGCAAGGCTGACTGGTAGCGGCGTAGTAGGTCGGGAGCTCCGGCCAAGAATTGCGTCATCTTTCCGTCGCGTACATGTTGTAGCGCATGGGAAAGTTGGTGATCACCGGCCGCCGCGACGGCCTGCGCATCCTTGATCGCAGTGCTATCGAAGCTGTCGGGGAGTACGACCAGCCGTCCGGAGAGCAGCGCACGGGCATGCGTATACGGATCGGTCCGCCCGGGTTCCGGGAGGGCGGTATAAGTGTTGGCGTACTCCGGCCACAAGGTACCCAGAACAAGGACAGGTCCGCGCTTCGGGTCGGTCAAGA
The DNA here is from genome assembly GCF_044763345.1 of Streptomyces sp. NPDC096132. Lineage (NCBI taxonomy): Bacteria > Bacillati > Actinomycetota > Actinomycetes > Kitasatosporales > Streptomycetaceae > Streptomyces > Streptomyces sp. NPDC096132. The sequence goes on along the minus strand of NZ_JBIWGA010000010.1, from coordinate 91,011 downwards.
GACTGTGGATCGCCGAGGCGATACGTTCCCCCAGACCGCCGCTGGCACCGAAGTAGTGCTGAGCTTCATTGAGCCACACCACCGTGCGACGCCCGGCACGCTCGATGTCAGCGAGCGCCGCCTCAGCACGTGTGGGATCGAAAGGGTGCCACAACCGCCACCTTTGCGTAGCCAGTGGCTGAACGGCTTCCCAACAGGCCCGTGTCTTGCCTGTCGATGAGGAACCAACTAGCACAGCCATCCGACTGTGTCCCATGCCGACTTCGGAGACTAAAGCAGCTAGCTCATCGTCGTGAGGACGACGCACGTATGCAGGCAGTCTCGCCGACCAGCGGCGCCCGCCTCCACTGCCGGGGGCAGGGGCATCAGCAGCGGGATGGACCTCCAGGTCGTGCGGATCCCAATCCGTAATCGGCCGCCCCAGTTCATCCACTCCGGTTACGTCATCTTCCCCCACGCCGGCCGCAGGCGTGGGGGGTGTGCTGCGAGCCTGAGTTGCTACATCGAGTAGATGCAGCAGTTGGTCGGTGTCGAGAGCCAAGGCACTGGCAAGTGCACTGATGGTTGCGCCGCTCGGCGGAGGTGCGGAGGAGCTGAAGGCCTGGCTTACTACGGTGCGCCCAAGACCGCTACGAGCCCTCACTTGGTCCATGGTCAGGTGCTTCTTCAAACGACCCACTTTGAGGAGGCGGCGCAACTCTGCGAGTGCCCCCTCAGCCGTGATCGCTGACTGCGCCTCGGGGTGGCGTTGGTCGTCCATGAGGTCCGGCTCCGTTTTCCGGTGCTGTCGTTCATCTTTGTTCGTCGTCGTTCACGGTGAACATCGGCGAACACCGCGTCCGCCACTTTCGGTTCGGCAGCGACTTCCGCTGCGCTGGTTGAAAGGATGGTAGGCCGTGTCGGACAAGGCTGTTCTGGTCGTGATGGGCTGCGTTATCGCGGTGTTGATCGCGGCACTGGTGGGGGCGACAGCGTGCTATCTGGCACGTCGGGGCGAAGCCTCGTACCCGACGGCACTCATCACGGCGGGAGCCGCGTTCGCGACCACGTTGGCCTTGATAGCTGCGGTCGTGCAAGCAGTGACGGCAGCGACTGCCGCTTGAGGCAAGTTGTAGCACTGGCCGTTCCACGGCCTGCTCTGCATCGCTTGGCAGTGCCACCGTGCTTTCGCTGGAGACACCCTGTAGCGACCAGTGCCAGCGGCTTGCGTTGCACACGCCCGCCCCGCTAGCGGGGGGCCTGCGCCGTACTTACTCCTAGATGTTGCGACCACAGCGCTGGCAGCGTTGTGGTCGCAGCGGTTTTCAAGACCATCGGATTCCGCGCGGCCAACTGGGCCTTGACCTGCGCATACAAGGCCTTGCGCCCTACCGAGACGACCGTGTTGGCCAGAGGATGGCCGCAGAGGTCTCGGGGAGCATCTCAGGCTGCAAACGCGAGGCGGCGCGGGCGTACGGTCCGTGGCCTGCGGGCCGCACCCTTCCCCAGGTGCCCTCCCCGGCTATACGTGAGCCGTACCTCGCTTAGAGCTTCCCATCGGGGCGCAGGCCAGGATGTAGCGCTCTCCCATCCGCCCGCAACAGCTGCGAACGCCGGCATTGCCGTCAGGCTCTGCCATAAAACACGCTTGCCAAACCCTAGGGTCAGCCACTGGACGGCACCCACAGGCGCCCGGCCGTCGAGGCTCTATATGAATCCGAAAGCAAGATCGATTCATCGTCCCCCTCACAGAGGGGCCACTGGCCGCTGCCGTCGGCGCGACGGGCTACTTTGATTTGCAAGCCTTACCTAACCGATGACACGCAATGCCCTGAGAGCGTCACACAGTGCCGCCGATAACACATTATCGTCAGAGCGACGCGAACCCTGATTGTCAGTGGCTCCCCGTACACTGTGAAGAAGTGACGGCACCCGCCATGCCGCACGCCGCATGGAGGGTGAAGTGTCGAACAAGCTCAACCAGGACCAGTTTGCTCGCGACGTCCTGAGCCGATACCGACGGCTCTCTTCAGCCTCGGGCCTGCTGGAGAAATCAGCTCGGTCAGAAGAATTTGCCCACGCCGCCGCGATGCCATCGACCGGCCACCCCCACTTTGCTCACCTAGGGCTCGGCGAGAGCGGTCATTGCTATGGGGTGACTGTCTTCATTGATCTTGTCGCTTTCACATCCAGAACTTTCTGGGAAAGCCCAGAATCAGTCCTCCGACTGAACACGGCCGTAATGTCACAGGTGGCCGAGGTCGTACAAAGCTGTGGCGGTTACATCCTGGGGCTCAGGGGCGATGGGGTATTCGCTTGCTTCGGGGACAACAACGTTCAGAACCCTAAGATCCCAGCCGCCTTTTCAATGCTCGCATGCTCATTCGCCTTGGATGCCGTCAGGAACGCTCTGAACCAACTGCTGGAGCAATCTGGAATGCGACCAGTTCAGATCCGCGCCGGCGCCGACTATGGACGACTCGATTTCGTAAGAATCGGTAGCCACGAAGCCAGCGAAGTAAATGTAGTCGGATTCTCCGCGAACTTCGCCGCCAAGTGCGAGAAGTTTGCTAAGTCATGGGAAGTCGTCATCGGGGAAGGGCTGGCCGATCTGCTTCCGGACGGCCATTACGAAGAGCATGAAGGATCGCCCAAGATCTACCAGCAGGACTACAAAACACGCCGTTACCACTATCACCAGGTTAAGTGGTCGGGCTATCTCGCGCACCTGAACAGGGTGCGTGAGGATCTATCCGGAGATCCGGTAGGTTCAATCATTCTCTAAAGAAAGCAGGATTCATCAAAATGTCCATTCATTCTCTGCTGAGGCACGTAGGCATCGACGTGCCTCGATACATCACTGTTAACGGAAGGGTGATATTCGACACCCCATCAAGTCCGGCCGCAGGAGCGGCAGTAAGGGCCGCGACTCGGGTAGAGCCGCATAGATTCCATGCAGGGCCAGATCCCGCCCCGGCGCGCGGGAAACACGACAACGCCTGGTGGAAAGTCGACGCCTCAGCCCGTCAGCGCGACATCGAGGCAATGAGCAAAGCCTTCCCCGGGTTCATCCTGTTCGAGGAAGACGATGATTTCTGGTACGGGGGCACGATCGATACAGGGCGCGGGAAGTTCTTGATCGCAGTCCTGCCCCAAACGAACAGGTCGCTACCAACCATACGTTTGGTCAGCAAGTTCAAGCTGGGCCGTCAAGAGGGCAGGCGTTGGCGCAGGTCGCCTCACCTCTACGACTCGGGAGCTCTTTGCGTCGCGGCGGCGGACGATTGGAATTCCGAGGTTCATACCACTGCCACGGCAACAGCGTGGGCAGCACACTGGCTCGCCGCTTATACCGAATGGCGAGTGAGCGGCGTGTGGCCAACAGAGGGTTATGGGCGGAATGCTGCTTAATCGGAGAAGGACGCCATCGACTCAGAATCCACCGGTTCCTGAGGTCGCGGACCATGATCCCGGCGAAGACGTAAGATTCACTCTCGAACAAACAGGTGAGTGGATTCGTGCAGCAGACGCAAAGACTGGTCTGCTCGGTGCAGCCCTAGCGGTGCTTGTCGCAGCTATCACAGCTAAATTTGACAGAGCCCATGTAGCAAACTGGTCAGAATTTCCCGGTGACGCGATCAAAGCCGGACTCCTCGCAGTCACTCTAATTTCCTTGGTGAAATCTGCATACAACATGAAGAGCGTGCTCATCCCTAGAACTCAACCAGGGAGTGAGGCGACGCGCTACTCATGGCCTTGGTTGGAAAGCGCATCAATAGAGGGGCTCGTGCAGTTGCCACCCTCCACGTCACGTCGCGAGGCATGGGTGCAAGCAAAAACACTCGCCACTATAGCCATGGAGAAGCATCGCAACTTCACGTCAGCACTCAACTGGTCCGCAACCGCTACTGGATTTTTCCTGCTCTGGGTTGGCTCATTGACTTGGTTTAAATAGCAATGATTCTACCCCCGTGTCCATGAGCGCGAGGGTAGCTCAGAGTACTTCCCGCACGAGTCGACTTGTGTAGCCGTGCTTACAAAGACGCTCAAACGCTCTCGCAACATCGTCAGGGACGTCTTGCTCAATCATGAACCCTTGACGGGGATAGACCATGAGTCGCTGCTGAGCACCGACCAGCATATCGATAACAAGTCGCGTGTCCTGAATCGAATCGACATACCCGGCAAGTGACATGGGCGCGGAAGCACTGACCCACTCGATTTCGGGCCAGTGCTTCCGCGCTGTTGCGTACGCTCGACGCTCCTCATACGGCTTGCTAACCAGCAGCGCCGTGGAAACTGGAACCCGTCGCTCTTCGAGAAGCGTTCGAGAGAAGCGGATGTTCTCGCCCGTGTTCCGGGCGTTCGGCTCGACGAGGATGACGCTCGCGGGGACCCCCAGTTCGACCGCGCGGTCACGGTAGTGCTCGGCTTCACCACGCGGCATCCGTTCACGGGTGGTCCGGCTGGTCGCTCCGGTAAAGAGAACGACCGGCGCCATGCCCCGGTGGAAGAGATCTGCGGTGGCGTCGGCCACCCCGAGGTCATGGCTGCCGAGTCCGATGGCCACCGAGCATGGGCGTGGCTCATGGCCCATTTGCTGGAAGTCCCAGAGCCGCTGAGCGTCCGCCCATGCCTGAGCCGAGATCACTCGCTCTCGCCCTCCCTTGCTGCCGAGTCGGGGACCTTGAAGTCGTACGACCACGCGAAGCGCGTTGCCGCGTGGACTCCGACGGCGAACTCTACGACCGTCCCGTCCGCTGTGTACGTGGTGCGGTGCAGTTCTACCACCCACTCACCTGGCGAGAGCTGGAGTAGCTGGGCCTCTTCAGCGGTGGGCACGCGCGCGAACAGTTCCTCGCGCATGTGGTCGATCTCGTACCCGGCGTCATAGAGGACACGGAAGCCGCCGCCGCGACCGGCCGGGCCAGGGGTCGGGTCGACGATGCGCGTACCTTCCACGTGCTCGGGGCGGTAGTAGCTGGTCAGGGTGTGGGTGGGTTGGGTGCCTTCCTTCACGAGCCGTGCGCGCGCGTAGACATCCGCGCCCTCGGGGAGTCCGTGGGCTACAGCTACGGCCGCCGGCGCCTTCACTCGGCTGACGCTCTGGGTCTGCTCGTTCCGGCTGTAGGTGCGACCCGACGCCACGCGGTCCGCGATGAACGCGACTTCGTCGCCGTCCCGCCACTTTGCCTTGTCGTACCGGGCGATACCGAGACGCTTGAGCGGAGCCTTCGGACGCACGGTGGTGCCGTGGCCACGGGCCATGCTCACCAAGCCCTCGGCTTCGAGCGCCTTGTACGCCCGGTGGACGGTCTCCTTCGAGCCTTCACCCGCCTCCACGAGTTCCCGGATCTGCGGAAGTTGCTGGTCAGGCTTGAGTTTGCCGCTCCTGATCTGCTCGGCGTACCGGTCCGCCAGTTCCCGCCACTTCGGTGCCTTGGGTGCCACGCAGAACTCCTCTCGACATGTCCCAGTGAAGCACACAGTCCTAGGACTGTTGACAGTCCTAGGACTGCGGTGCATTCTCATCTTAGGTCGCTCGTAGTCCTAGGACAGCGAGTTGGAGGGGTCCTCTTTGGGTTGCCTCCATGGCTTGTCGGTTCGGGATCGCTCGTGCAGGTGGGGCCCTGAGCTGGTTGTTCGTTGAGAACTCAACAGGGTGTCTAGATCGACGGGGTGTGAGTCCCCGTCCCCGTGGCGACCGGGTGACGTTCGTCGGCGGCCACTTTCCCCGCGTGTCAGCCCTGGAGAACGTTCCTCGGGATCATCCCTTCCTCACGGGAGGTCAGCCCTGGGTGCGCCACCTGGTACGCGCCGCCCTGCTGGCGTCAGAGCAGTGACGATGACGCGCCCGATTCGGCTCGGGGCCGGTCCGCCGTGGCAACGGCGGACCGGCGAAAGCCGTGTCCCTGCGATCTGCGGGAGGTCGGTGTGCACCGACGACATATCCAGCGCCGCCGGTACGGACCGGCCGACGGCGCCACGCGGTAGTTCGGTCCGCTCTGGTTCACGGCGCTTCGGGCGCCCTGGCCGGCTGCCTCTCCCGCCCGTCCGACCGCGCTTGACGTGCTGGTCGTACGGACGGGAGTGCGGGGAGCCGGAACGTCCGACTTCAAGCGGCGCGTGGCCCCGGTGCTCGAACACCGGGGCCACTGTTCGGGCCGTATCACCCTGAGAGGAACCACGACCCATGAAGCACATCGGTGCTGTTCAGGCGGCCGTTACCCGCGACGAGTACGACGGCGGGCCGACGGCCGCTGAGCTGGACGCGATCGAGCGGGAGCTCCCGCTGATCGAGGCGGAAGTGGAATTGCTGGACGTGCAGATCAGCCTGCTGGACCAGCCGGTCACAGTGCTGGACGGTCGCCGTCTGCGGCGGGCCCGGCGCAAGGTGCTCGCCGTCCGCCGTGACCTGACCAACAAGGCTGTGGCCGGAACGGACGTGGCCGCGTGAGCGAGTCCCTGACCCTGGACGACCTGGCCGTCCCGCTGCGGGTGCTGCGTCTGCTGGCCGTGGACTTCGGGCACCTGCCGGCGCCGGAGGTCCACGTGTCCCCGATCTTCTCGGAGCGGCTGGAGCTGTCGTTCCACCGCGGCCTGCCGGACTTCGAGACGTGGCGAGAAGCGTTGGGCATCGCCCCGGACGCCGTGGCGTACTGCGAGCAGAGCGACGGCCGGACGCGGGTGTTGAAGGCGACCGTCGACTACGCGGGTGCCACGGTGGAGCTGACCGGCTACGGCGACGTGCGGGCCCCCGAACTGGTCGGGGGTGTGGCATGAACCGGACCGGCAAGAAGCTGCTGGTGCTGGCCCTGGTCGCGGTGGTCCTCATGGCGTTTCGGGTGTCGTGGAACGCTCTGCGGGACGTGGCTCGCGTGATCGGCGCGGATGACACGGCCGCGACGCTGTACCCGTTCGTGGTCGACGGTCTGATGGCGCTCGCCCTGGTCGCCGCACTGGTCCTGACCGGCAAGGCACGTGACTTCGCGCTGCGGGTGCTGGCCGTCTACACCCTGGCCTCACTGGTCCTCAACTACGTCCACGGACTTGTGCCCGAGCTGCACGGCCGCGCGGTCGACTGGGGGAGGCTGGCCGACTGGGACCCCGCGAACTGGGCCCTGGTGCTGCTGGCCACCTCCCTCCCCGTCGGGTCGATCTACTTCGGTTCCGACCTGGTGGCCAAGGTGCTGCACCACCAGCCCATCGACGTCGTGCGTGCCCCGGACGGGGAGCGTGCGGATGAGCCCGCACACCTTCCGCACACTCCCGCAGACACCCCGCACGCTCTCCCCGGCAACGCCCCCGCCGACACCCGTCCGGATGCTGCTTCGGCCGTATCAGCGCAGGTAGGGAAGCGTGCGGATGCCGTGCGGGCCGACGATCCGCACGCCCCGCACACCGCCCGCACGGTGGAGCTGAGTGCGGAGGAGGAAGCCGCACGGCAGGCTCAGTTCGAGGATGCGGAGTTGGAGCGTGTGCGGCAGGACGCCCGCCGTACGTACGCCGAATCCGTACAGGCCGCACGCCCCCTGTCCGCACGCGCACTCGGTGAGGCGTACGGCATGAGCGAGTCGTGGGCGCGTAAGCAGATCCTCGCCGTCCGCGACGCCGACGAGAACGACCGGCCGCACCTGGTCGCCGTGGGGGGCGAGTGATGGGCTGGGGGCACGCCAAGTGCTTCGACCCCACCGGTGCCCGCCACGGGATACCCACGTTCCCGTGGCGGTGCGCCCCTGACGGCTACGCCACCCGCCGCCAACTGCGCGCCCGCGGCTTACGGCCCGGTGGCCAGCCGGTCACGGGGCAGGTGCTGCGCCCGCGCTACCGGCGCGGCCCGCTGGTCGCCTATCTCTACCGCATCGACGCCGCGAAGCCCGTGCGGCCGATGACGCCGGCGAAGTGGGCGGCGCTCGCCAAGGCGAACGCCGCCCGCCGCCTCTGCCCGAAGTGCCGCACTGACGCCGGCTACGTCATCCCCGTCTCGCTCGGGATGTGCGTGCTGTGTGCCTACCCCGACGACGAACAGCGCGCCGCTTGAACACCATGTCTGAGCAGGGGAGTTCACGAGTGAAAGACCCACGTCACCGCATCCTCACCGTCGGTGCGGTCGCCGTCAGCGGGGCCCTGGCCGCCGCGATCGGCGTGCGACTGTCCGGCTACGGCGTGCCGCTGTTGCTGCTGTTCGCCTGCACCGCTTCGTGTCTGGCCACGTTCTCCAGCCTGCTGTTCCGGCTGGTCGAGGCGTGGTCGACGACCACGCACCGCTGCACGCGGCCCGGCTGCGACTTCCGGGTGAGCCTGACCCGCGCGAACGCTGCGGACAACCGGCGCTGGCAGGAGATCGCCGCCCGCCACCCGCACCGCACCTGACCTGCCGCATTCGGCGGGCCCGGCCAATCGCCTCCTACAGCTTCGGCCGGGCCCTACTCCCCTAAGGAGTGCTCTCAGCATGACGGAACTCAGCACCGAGCCGGTAGCCGTTCAGGCGGTACCGGCCACCCCGCCCCCGCCGCCCGACACCCCGCCTACCGCGCCAGTGAAGGAAGCGAAGGAGGTGGAGCACACGCCCGGCGGCTGGCCGATCGTGCCGCTGGCCCTGTCCGGGGCGAACAGCACGGTGGGCACGGTCGCCGCTGCCTCCCTGGTGGGCGGCCCGATCGCCGCGATGGTGGCCGCGACCGGCATGGTCGTCCTCGGCACTGTCGCCGCCGCCCGTTCCCGCACCCCCAATCCCCGCCGCGACGCCCGCCGGGCCGCCGCCCGCACGGCAGGCCGCAACGCCGCCCGCAGCGCGGGTCTGCGAGGCACCGGCACCGGCACCCGCGGTGCCGGTGGCCGTTCGATCGGTGCCCGTGCCGGTGGGGCCGGTGGCCGGTCGGGCAAGGCGCCCGGCCAGCACCGCCGCCCCACCGACCCCACCGCCGGTCACGCCAGCACCGCGACCGGCGGGAAGACCCACAGCAAGCCCGGCAACAACCCCGCCAAGCACAAGCCCGGTGGCGCCGGGAAGGCAGCGGGCAAGGCGGCTGGGCAGATCAAAGCACTGCGCGCCGCGCAGAAGGCCGCCGCTGGCTCGCGTGCCGGGCAGCGGGCGCAGACCACCACCGCCCGGCGCGCGGTCGCCGACGCCCGCCGCAACGCCAAGGCAGCCGCAGGTAGGTCCGGTTCGGATAAGCGGGCGGGGCTGGCCGGTCGCCTGATGGGCGGCGCCGCCCGGAAGGCGCGGGCCGCGCGTGACGCCGCTGTCGCCAAGTCCCGTGCTCAGCGCGACGCGAAGACCGGCGCCGCCGTGAAGGCGCAGCGTGCCGCCGTGCGTAAGGCTCCGGCTCGCAAGGCCGCGCGGCGCGCGCTGCGCCGTTCGGCGGCCCGGTTCCAGGGCCGTCGGCTGCTCGCCGTGCTGCTCGCCCTGCCGGTCGGGTTGCTCGGCTGCCTGACCACCCCGATCGGCCGCAAGTTCGGCATCGGGTGGCTGATGAACCCCGGCCGTCGCCTGTACCGGCGCATGGTCGCCAGAGCTGCCGAGCAGCGGGCACAGCGGGACGAAGCCACCCGCGCGCAGCTGCGCGGGGAGGAGGCCGCCGCCGATGCGGAGGCCGCCGAGGACGGCACCGGCGGGATCGCCGACCAGGTCGAGCGACCGGCCGCGAACGTCCCTACCCCTGCAACATCCCAGGTCAGTGAAGGAGAGAACGTGTCTGGTTTCCGGTTCGAAGAGGCGGCCGAGGAGATGGAGCAGGCCGCCAACGCCTACGAGCCCGAGAACGCCATGGAGATCCTCGCCATGGTCGAGGGACTGCCCGCCGCGCTCACGTCCGTGGCGAACGTCATGAAGATCCTCGCCGAGCGTTCCGACTCGGAGTTCCCGCTGGAGAAGGAAGTCGCGGACGGCTTCAACGACATCTTCGGCGCCGTCATGAGCGCCGTGGCCGTGGCCGAGGACATGGGGCCGCTGTTCCGGCAGGTCCACGAGCAGGACATCGCCCGCCACGAGGACCCCCGCAACGGCCCCGAGGCCGAGAAGGGATGGAACGTCTGACATGAGCAGCACCGCCACCGCAAAGAAGAACGTCGCGAGCAGTGGTCCGGTGCTGGACTGGGCGGCCGGTCACGGACCCGTGACCGGCGCTCTGTCCGCCACCACCGGAGCCTTCGCCGTCGCCACCACCGGCGCCGCCACCCACATGCCGCCTGGCTGGGCGCTCGCCGTCGGCGCCGCCGGAGCTCTCGGTCACACCGTCGCCGGTCTGCGGGTGCGCAACGCCGGCCGCACCCTGGCCACCCGCGCCGCCTCCTGGCTCGTCGGGGCGGGGTGGACGACGTGGGCCATGACGAACGGTCCGCTCACCTGGGCCGCTCTGGGGTCGTTGGCCGCCATCGGGGTCGGGATCGGCGCCGCCGCCCGCTCCGCCGCCCTCTACGAGGAAGCACGCGAGGAGGAAGCGATCGCCCTCGAACAGCGCCAGATCATGCAGGAGTTGTCCGCTGAGCGGCGCGAGATCGCCGCCGAATGGATCGAGCGGATTCAGCGGATCTGCCACATCAGCGTGCGGGTGCTCGGGGTGGAGAGGTGGGAGACCGGGGCCGGGTACTCCCTCGACCTCGAACCCCAGGGCGGCATCACCTACGACCGCATCGCGCAGCACTCGGTAGCGCTGTCGGCGGATGCGAAGCTGCCGCACGGCTGCACCGCCACCGCCGGCCCTGGTGTCCACCAGGGCCGCATCATCCTGGACGTGACCACGGTCAACGTCCTCAAGGACGACTGCCCCTACCCCGACGACTACGGCCCGCTCTCGGTACTCACCGGGTTGCCGTGGGGGGTGCGGACCAACGGTGAGACGGTGGCCGCCTACCTGCGCGAGCAGTGCGCGCTGGTCGTCGGGCCGACCGGGTCGGGCAAGACCAACATGGTCCACACGATCCTCGCCGGGTTCGCCCGCGCCGAGGACGTCCTCACCTGGGTCATCGACCTCAACGCCGGATCCGCCGGACTGCCCTGGGTCCTCCCGGCACTGAAAGGGGAGATCAAGGGGGAGGACGGCAAGCCGGTGCGGCCCGGCATCGACTGGCTCGCCGGCACCCACGAGGAAGCCCTCACCATGCTGGACGCCGCCCTCGCGGTGGGGCTGCATCGCAAGAAGGCGTACCAGGATGTGCTGGCCAGGGCGAACACCGATCTGCTGCCGGTGAGCGCGAAGATTCCTCAGATTCTGCTGGTGATCGACGAGGGTGCGGAGATCCTGGTGAGCACCGACCGGCAGATGAAGGAACTGGCGAAGAAGATCCTGGAAGTCATCCGGATGCTGCGCGCCATGGGCGTGCGCACCGTGCTGACCGCTCTCGGGGCCACCGGCAGTGTGCTCGGGAACCTGATGATCCGCCGTGAGGGCAAGGTGCGCGTCGCGCTGACCGGCGGTGAGACCGAGGGCATGGACCTGGGCAAGCTGTTCCCCGGACGGCGCGGTCTGCGGGTGGAGCAGGCGCCGTACAAGGGGGCCGGGTTCATGGGCACGCCGGAGTCTCCGGCGGCGCTGTTCAAGGCGTGGCGGATCCTGCCCAATCAGATCCGGGAGATCACCGCCGCCACGTCCGACCGGCATCCACGCCTGGACGAGATCTCCGCCAAGGCCGCCGGGCCCGCCTACGCCCGCCGCTGGGACACCGGTCGCACCGCGTGGATGCTTGACCACACCCCCGACGACGACCACACCGACACCGGTGCGTCCGGTGCGGGTTCAGGTCTGCGGTTGTCCGCGCTGAGCGGGCGGGAGGGGCGACGGGTCTCGCCGGAGGACGAGATGCTGGCCCGTTTCCGGGCGGAGATCGACGCCCAGTTCGCCACCACCCCCGACCCGAACACCGCCACTACCGAACAGCCCCCGGCCAACGGGGGCGGGTTGAATCTGTCGGCGCTGCGGGGTGAGGCCGAGCAGGACAGTCCCGCGCAACAGGCCGCGCTTGCGGCGCTGCTTGCTGCCGGCGCTACGGGCACTGGAGCGTCCGCGATCGCCCGCGCGCTCGCGGACTCCTACGGCACGACGCGTCAGACGGTCGTCGGCTGGCTGAAAACGTGGATGCAGGACGGCACCTGCGTACGCGTCGGAGAGGGCACCAAAGCTCGCTACGTTCACCACTCGCACGCCCCCGACGACTGATCGCTTGTCGCTTGTCGCCCCCGCTCCTCCACATGTCGTCTGAGCGGTCCGTGGGGCGTGGAAACGGCTTGTGAGCTGGGAGGCGACAAGCGACAAGACAAGACAAGCGACAAGCCAGGCGACAAGCACGCGACAAGAGAGACGACAAGCAACACGACAAGCAACCCACCCATCCGCACGGGCCCGCGCCACTTGTTGGCGCGGGCCCGCGGCACACCCCGAGGGAGCCAGAAATGAGCCAGCACACCCCGCCCGGCCAGATGGCCCCGCACATCCCCGCCGACGACTACCGCCGCGCCCAGGCCACCGGGCAGCCGGTCGTCATCGTCGTCGCGACCACCGCGCCCGGTGTCCCGTGGCGGCGCCTGCTCATCCCGTTCGCGATCACCGGCGCCGCCGTCGTCGGCGGCTGGGGACTGGTCGCCGCCCTGTGTTTCCTGCTGGACGCCGCGGCCCACACCGTCACCGTCATCGCCGGGGCCGCGGGGCCCATCGGGATCGGCGGAATCACCCTGCGACTCGCCCGCAGCAAGAACACCTAGCTACGCCAAGGGCGGCCCCCCTCACGCCAATGAAGACGGGGCCGCCCTTGCTTTCCAGCACGCTAACGACGAACTGGAGGACATCCAGCATGACCGAACCCACCCCCGTCCGGCGAGCCTTACCGGTGGGAGTTCCTGCCGTGGGCCGCATGCGGTTCTACCTGACCACCCACAAACGGCACTGGATCAAACTCACCGACAAGCCGCTGTTTCTGAAGTCCGAGCACTTCACGGCCGCTGCCAAGCTCTACCCCGCGCTCGGTCCGTACGCGGTCGACTCCGGCGGATTCTCGGAACTCCAGCGCCACGGCGAGTGGACGCGCACCCCTCGCCAGTACATCGGCGACCTGCGGCGGATCTGGGAATGCGTCGGCCCGTACGACTGGGCCGCCCCGCAGGACTGGATGTGCGAAGACCTCATCATCCACGGCGGCAAGGCCGGACCGAACGTGTTCGCCGGCACGCACCTCAGCGTCGCCGAACACCAGCGGCGCACGGTCGCCAACTTCCTCGAACTGCGTTCCCTCGCCCCCGACCTGCGCATCGTCCCCGTTCTCCAGGGCCGCACCGTCCCCGAGTACGAGCGGTGCGTGGAGTTGTACGAGCGGGCCGGGGTCGACCTGCGCCGTGAGCCGACCGTGGGCCTGGGCTCGGTATGCCGCCTGCAGTCCACCCGCGAAGGCGCCGCCATCGTCACCGCCATGGCCGCCCACGGGCTGCGCCTGCACGGGTTCGGCTTCAAGATTCTCGGCCTGGAACGCGTCGGCCACCTGCTCGCCTCGGCTGACTCCGCCGCCTGGAGCTCCCACGCCCGATGGCGGCCCCCGCTGCCCGGCCACACCCACAAGAACTGTGCCAACTGCTTCGACTACGCCATGCGCTGGCGGGGCCGCGTCCTGGCCGCCATCCCCACCCACTGCCAAACGCTGCTCACCGACAGGAGCGCGGCATGAACCAGACCCCCCGATCCGTGCTGCTGCGCGCGGCACTGGACGCCGCCGCCCGCGGCTGGCACATCATCCCCCTCCGCCCCGGCGACAAGCGCCCGGCCGGCCACGCGGAGAAGTACTGCCCCGGTACCGGTCGCTGCGCCGACGGACACAAGACCCCCGAGCAGCGCGCGACCACCGATCCCGAGTTGCTGGCCGCCGCGTGGGCGCAGCAGCCGTACAACGTTGGGATCGCGACCGGCCCGGCCGGGCTGCTCGTGGTCGACCTCGACACCCTCAAGCCCCAAGAGCCGAAAGGAACGCCTGACGGCGCCGCCAACTTCGCAGCGCTCTGCGAGCGCGCCGGGCACACCGTCCCCGACACCTACCGGGTGCGGACCGCGCGCGGCGGAGAGCACCTGTACTTCACCCAACCCCCCGGCGCCCGGCTGCACTCCACCGCCGGACGGCTCGCGAAGAAGATCGACACACGAGGGTGGGGCGGCTACGTCGTCGCCGTCGGCAGCACCACCCCGGACGGCACCTACACCGTCCTGGACGACCGTGCACCGGCTCCCCTGCCGGATTGGCTGCACGCAGCGCTCACGCCCCGCCCACGGCCTGCCCAGGGCGGCACGCTCGCCGTCACGACCCGTGCGAGCGGGTACGCCGCCGCCGCGCTGCGGGGCGAAGTCGACAACGTCGCGCACGCCGCGGACGGCGCCCGCAACGCCGTACTGTTGCGGGCCGCTCGCGCTCTGGGTCGGCTGGTCGCGTCCGGCGACCTCGACCGTGAGGAGGTCGAGGAGGCTCTTAGTAGGGCGGCATCGGCCAACGCCACGCAGTCGCAGCGCTACTACGACGACGTCATCACCCGCGGGCTGGACTGGTCCATCGCCCGCAACACGGCCGGCAGGCGAGCTGCATGACCACACCACCGCCTACTAAGAGCCTCCCCCGCACCTGCCGACCGGTCGCCGCTCCACAGCCTGTGGACACGGCGGCCGTGGGCGAGCCGACAGGCGCCGCCGAAGGCGTCCCCATTGCTGTTCGCCCTGACCCGAGCCGGGACGACGGGCGCCGCCCCGTGGCCTGGCTCCGCATCACCGCGCCGCCGTCCTGGAGCGTCACCCCGTCCGCCCGCTCCTGGTGCACCTGTGGCTACGAGCGCCACGCCATCGGCCGCGCCGCCGCCCTGCAACTGATCGCCGCTCACGGCGAACACCGCACCGCATGCCCGCTGTTGAACCCCGTTTCGGAAGGGAGGACCGCCGCATGACGACCCACGACGCAGGCGCGGATCTGTGGGAAGGGTTCGATCACATCGAACCCGAGCAGATCACCGGCCCCACCTGGGACGAACCCGTTCCCCTGCGGGCCCGCCCGCCGCTTCCGCACTTCCCTGTGGACGTCCTGCCCGACTGGTTGGGCGCCATGGTGCGCGGTGTCGCCGAGGAGACGCAGACCCCGGCGGACCTCGCCGGATGCCTGGCCCTGGCAGTGCTGGCCACCGCCGCCGGCGGGCGGGTCAAGGTGTGCGTACGCGGGCACTGGCGTGAGCCTGTGAACATCTACACCGCCGTCGCCCTGCCCCCCGGCAACCGCAAGTCCGCCGTCTTCGACCTCATGGTCAAGCCGCTGCTCGATGCGGAGAAGGCTCTGATCGAACTCTCCGGGCCCGTAAGGGCTGAGGCGGAGACCCTGACGAGGCTGGCCAAGTCCGCCGCCGAGAAAGCCCAGGGAAAGGCGGCCGGTGCGGAGCCTGAGCACCGCGACACCCTGACTGCTGAAGCCGTCCTGCTGGCTCAGGAAGCGGACGCGATGCGGGTTCCTGCCGAACCGCAACTCGTCGCGGACGACGTGACGCCGGAGAACGTCGGGACGCTCCTGGACGAGCAAGGCGGGCGGATCTCCTGCCTGAGCGCCGAGGGGGAGCTGTTCGACATCATCGCCGGCCGCTACACGGGCAAGCCCAACATGGGCATGTTCCTCAAGGGCCACGCCGGGGACATGCTCAGGGTCAACCGGCAGGGCCGTAGTGCCCAGCACGTCGACTCACCCGCCGTCACGATCGGTCTGGCCGTGCAGCCGGAAGTCCTGGACGCGCTCAGCCGCATCGACGGAGCTGACGGGCGCGGGCTCCTCGCACGTTTCCTCTACTCCAAGCCCCTGTCCCTGGTCGGCTCCCGCAACCTGACCCCCGCCCTGCTGGACGAGCAGGTCGCCGCCACCTACGCCAAGCATCTGGCGGGCCTGACGCTCGCCCTGGCGGACTGGACCGACCCCGCCCTCATCCAGCTCACCGCCGAAGCCGACGCGGTCCTGCTGGCCTTTCAGAAGGTCACCGAGTCGCGTCTCGGGCCGGATGGGAGTTTCGCGCCGATTGTGAAATGGGCGTCCAAGCGGGACGGAGCCGTGGCCCGCATCGCCGGACTCCTCCACCTCGCCGCCCACCCCGAGGACGGCTGGCACAAGCCCATCGAAGCGTCCACCATGGCCGCCGCCACCGAACTGGGCGACTACTTCACCGCGCACGCCCTGGACGTGTTCAGCGTCATGAGCGCCGACCCCGCCCACGAATCCGCTGTGACCGTCCTTGCCCAGCTCGTCTCCAGCAACCCCGCGCAGTTCACCAAGCGCGAGCTGTTCCGGATGCTGCGCCGGGCCGACTTCTCCGCCATCGGCGACCTGGACCCCGCCCTCGCCCTGCTCGAAGAGCACGGCTGGATCCGCCAGTTCCCGCCGCCCCCGCGCACCGGTCGCGGCGGCCGGCCGCCGTCTCCGCGCTACGAGACCCACCCGCGCATCACCCGCGGAGCCTGACACAACCCCCAGACCGCCGACAGAACTGACACAACCCCCCACCCAAGCCGTTGACCTGCACGAACGACCATGATCACGGTTTTGACAGAACCCAATTAAAACTCGACAGAACCCCCGACACCACCGTCGGGGGTCCTGTGACAGAACCTCCCCTGGCGGGGTTCTGTCAGCAATTAATTCAGTTCTGTCAAAGATCCAGAACGCGTCAAAGATGCAGGTCAGCGGCCTGTAGGCGAGGTTCTGTCAGTTCTGTCACGGGATCCCGCTTCCTCGTGAGGAGTCACCGCCACATGAGCACCGCTCCGCGACTGGACCCCCCAACCCTTCCTCCTGTCTACCTCCCGAGCGACATAGCCAAGGCCCTCCACTGCTCGGAGTGGTGGGTGAAGGAGCAAGCCCGCAAGGGACGCATTCCCTTCACCAAGCTCGCAGGGAGCTACCGGTTCACGGCCGAGCACTTCGCCGAGATCATGCACATCTTCGAGAGCCGCCCTACCGAAAGGCATGACGCTCCCGCGCCAGCAAAACGAGCACCCCGGCGCAGGACGATCACAACGGTGGCGTCCGTCCCCTCCCTGAAGGCAAGGACCCCGCGCAGGGCGCAGGGCGGTCGACCACAGTCCAACGCAGCCTGATTCCGTGTGCCGCTCGGCTCTCCAGCCGGGCGGCACACCCGTACATAGGAGAACAAGGTGGGTTATGCCGAGAGCCTCGGCAGCTACTGGCGCGGGCGGTACAAGCTCGCGCCGGGCAAGTACGCCACTGTCCGCGATGCCGATGGCGATGCCATCCGCTTCCGGACCAAGGCCGCGGCAAAGAAGGCAGCAGACGCCGAGGAAGCGAAGCTGTTGGCCGGAACGAAGAAGGCGCCTCGTGAGCACATCACCTTCGGTGCCTACGTCAACCGCTGGTATGCCGCACAAGACCTGGCGGCATCCACCATGCAGAACTACCGGCGGCACATCGAAGAGCACTTGCTCCCAGCATTCGAGGATTTCGCCATCGCCGACATCCTGAGCACCGACATTGCCGCTTGGGAGAAGCGTGAACGCGCGGTGCCCTATGCGACATCCAGCGTCAAGACGTGGCGGGCGACGCTGCACCTGATCCTTGCCGACGCTGTTGACGAGGGGCTGCGCGACTCCAATCCGGCAACCAAGCGCCGCGGACGAGGGAAGCGTGCCGGCCGCTCACGTAACCGTGGCCCGGAGAAGGCAGTTACGACCGCACTCGGCATCCTGCTGCTCGCCGAGAGAATGGCGCTGCTGTCCGGCCGCGACGACGAGTTCGTTGCCGGCATCCTCAAGGGCTACACCGGCATGCGCTGGGGCGAGATCGTCGGCCTTGAGCCTGAGTTCGTTCGACCGAAGAGCATCCGCGTGGAGTGGCAGCTCTACGAACTGGACACGGGCGAACTGCACCGCTGTCCGCCCAAGGACGACTCCTATCGCGACATCGACACCCCGGGTTTCCTCGCCTCGCTGCTGGCCGGTCACGTGGCCCGGACGAGACCGAAGCCTTGCGAGTGTCACGGACTGGCCTACGTCTTCCGCGGTCATGGCACCGCCAACGGGGCCGTAAGCCGCCCCGGTGCGAAGCTCGTCGACGTGGCGCGCCGCTGCGGCGTATCAACCGGCACTGTGTCCAACGTCCTCAACCGCCCTGATGCCGTGGCGGAGCCGACGCGCCTGAAGGTGCTGGAAGCCGTCAGTGCTCTCGGGTACATCCGTAACGCCGCATCGGGGGAGTTGGCTGCTCACTGGCGGCGCTCCGGTTTCGCCACGTGGCTCTTTCGGCCGGCCGCGACGGGGCGGTATCCCGGGCGAGGCAGTCAGGAAGAGCGGCCGGTGCCTGTCGTTGCTGAGCCGTGGCCCGGCATCCCGGCCCGCGGGCGAGGAGCCGCCACGCGGGCTGAGGCGTGCTGGGTGCCGATCGCTCCGGGGCTTACTCCGCACGGCTTGCGCCACACTCACAAGACCCTGATGAGGGAAGTGGGGACCCCGCCAAAGCTCATGGACGAACGCATGGGCCACGAGGACGGCTCCGTCCAGTCGCGCTATGACCACATCACGCCAGGGATGCGACAGGCGCTCATGACTGCGCTCACCGGGATGTGGGAGGAAGCGTTGGACGTGCGTCGGACCATGAGTCTCGGCTCGCCCGTGACCGCTCTGGATGCGCTGCTGAAAGCTCGCTAGCAGCGCGCTGATCTGGGGGCAGATTCCAAGATCTTCTCCAGGATTTCTCCAGAGATCCTCTGGAGAACGAGACAGGCCCGGTGCTGATCTCTCAGCACCAGGCCTGACCTGCTATTTAGCTGTCGGGGTGGCGGGATTTGAACCCACGACCTCTTCGTCCCGAACGAAGCGCGCTGCCAAGCTGCGCTACACCCCGATGTCGCTGCTTGTCCTGCTTGTCGCGGCGACGTCGTTTACTTTAGCCCACTGGTGGCTGGAGACGAAATCCGGTTTTGGCGCGGTGGTGGAACGGGTGGGGGCGGATGTGGTCGAGGGCCACGAGGAGGACGGCGAGGGCGTAGAAGGAGAGGCCGAGGAGGAGGGCGTTGGCCAGGGTGTGCTGGAAACCGTGGGCCTCGGCGTCGAGGAGGGGGTAGAGGTAGCGGCCCGGGGTGCCGGAGGAGATCAACTCGGCTCGGGTGAGGGAGAACAGCAGGTAGACCGCGGGGTAGAGCATCCAGGTCGCCGTTTGGCGCAGGCGTAGGCGGGCGGGCGGGGTCAGGAGCAGCCAGTCCAGGACCGCGGCGATGGGCGTCACCGTATGGAGGAGGTGGTGGGCCGCCGCTGCCCAGCCCGTGGGGGCGGTCGTCGAGTCCGTCACCGAGAACGGGGGCGTCATGCCCGCCAGGAGCAGGTGGTACGCCAGGCCTGTGAACGTGACGTAGAGCAGCGTGGCGCCGGTCAGGGCGGAGGGGAGGGGAGTGCGGGCCGACCACGCGCGGCGGGCGGAGAGGAAGGCGACGACGGCGAGCAGCAGGTTGCTCTGGACCGAGAAGTGGCTCAGTGTCCACAGGGGGCTGCCGGTCAGCAGCGCGAGCGTCACGCCCGTGGCCGCCGTGACGGCGAGCAGCAGGCGCAGGGCGGCGGCGAGGGGGCGGCGTACGGGAGTCACCACCGCTGAGGCGGGGACGGAGGACGGCAGGAGCCTGTGGGTCCGCGGAATCGGGGGCAGGTCCGGGATGTCCCTGGGTATCGGCGCGATCATGCCCTCACGCTAGGCAAGTGGGGCAAAAGGGGCGATGTGGGTGGGCTGTACGGGGGAGTGCCCCCAGCTACGCACAGCCTCCAGCCACGCAAAGCCTCCCGCCACGCACGGCCCCAGCCACACCCGCCCAGAAACACCCGCCCCCTCAGCCCCTCCCCCTACTCCCTCCCCACCAACGTCAACAACGTCACCTCCGGCGGGCAGGCGAACCTCACCGCTGTGTAGCGGTTCGTCCCGCAGCCCGCGGAGACGTGGAGGTAGGACGTACGCCCCTCCGCCGTGTGCGTCGACAGGCCCTTGACGCGGTCCGTGTCGAGGTCGCAGTTGGTGACGAGGGCGCCGTAGAAGGGGATGCAGATCTGGCCGCCGTGGGTGTGGCCGGCCAGGATCAGGGGGTAGTCGTCCGCCGTGTACGCGTCCAGGACGCGCAGGTACGGGGCGTGGACGACGCCCATGGAGAAGTCGGCGGAGGCCGAGGGTCCGCCGGCCACCTGGGCGTACCGGTCCCGCTTGATGTGCGGGTCGTCCAGTCCCGTCAGCTCCACCGACACGCCGTCGATCTTCAGCACGCCCCGCGTGTTCGTCAGGTTCAGCCAGCCCGCCGCGTCGAAACCGTCCCGCAGGTCCTCCCACGGGTTGTGGACGACGTCGACCGCGGGCGGGTTGCCGTTCAGGCCGTGGCGGCCCTGGGTCTTCTCCAGCAGGTAGCGGGCGGGGTTGCGCAGCTTCGGGCCGTAGTAGTCGTTGGAGCCGAAGACGTACGCGCCCGGGAACTCCATCAGGGGGCCCAGCGCGTCCAGGGTCTCCGGCACGCCCTCCGGGTCGGAGAGGTTGTCGCCCGTGTTGATCACGAAGTCGGGGCGCAGGCCGGCCAGCGAGCGCAGCCAGCGCTGCTTCTTGCGCTGGCCGCCGACCATGTGGATGTCGGAGACCTGCAACACGCGCAGGGGGCGCATTCCGGAGGGGAGGACGGGGACTGTCACCCGTCGCAGTCGGAAGGAGCGGGCCTCGAAACCCGCCGCGTACACCAGACCGGCGGCGCCAGCCGCCGCGATGGACAGAGGTACTCCGTATCGCGCGCGCATACCTCCATCGTGTCAGATTCCGTCGGCGGCTCTTTCCCCGCAGGCCCTTGAGTGCCCGTCCGCCGGGGTCCCTTGGGTGTCCGTCCCCATCGCTCCCTAAATGAACGGGCGTCGGGGCCGCCACACCTGCGACAATCACCTGCATGACCACGCTCAAGTCGAAGCTGCAGGAAGACCTCAACGCCGCGATCAAGGGGCGCGACGAGCTCCGCTCCTCGACGCTCCGGCTGACGCTCGCCGCGATCACCAAGGAGGAGGTCGCGGGCAAGGAGAAGCGCGAGCTCTCCGACGACGAGGTGCAGAAGGTGATCACCCGCGAGGCGAAGAAGCGCCGGGAGGCCGCCGAGGCCTTCGCGCAGGGTGGCCGCGCCGAGTCCGCCGAGCGGGAGAAGGCGGAGGGCGAGGTGCTCGCCGCGTACCTGCCGAAGCAGCTCAGCGACGAGGAGCTGAACGACATCGTCGCCCAGGCCGTCGAGGAGGCGAAGGCGGCCGGCGCCGAGGGGCCGCGGGCCATGGGCGCCGTCATGAAGATCGTCAACCCGAAGGTGGCGGGACAGGCCGAGGGCGGCCGCGTCGCCGCGACGGTCAAGAAGCTCCTCGCGGGCTGAGCCCCGGGCACACCGGCTGAGCCCCGGGCACACCGGCCCACAGTCGCCGCAACAGCACGGCCCCTGTCTCCTCGTACCGCTACTCACTCCGCGGTACGAGGAGACAGGGGCCGTTCCCGTCCCCGATGCGCCTACCGGCCCCGGCGTGGCACCTCAGCCACGCCCCCCGTTCCCGTTCCCGTTCCCATTGCTCGTGCCCTGGAACAGGTTGCCGATGTCGCCCGTCGAGTTGTCGCCGCCGGTCGTGCCGCCGTCGCTCGTGCCACCCGTGAGGAGGCCGCCGATGAAGCCGTCGTCGTTGCCGTTGTTGTTGTCGTCATCGTCGTCGTCATCGTCGTTGCCCCGGCCCGGGTTGTTGCTCGGGATGTTGACGAGGTTGAAGCTCGGGGCTTCCTTGCCCTGCAGGGCTCCGGTCATGGCGTCCCGCCAGATCGGGCCGGGGGTGTCACCGCCGTAGACCTGGGCGTGGTAGACGCCGCCGATGCTGATGTTGGTCATCTTGACCTTCTGGGTGGCGCTGCCGACCCACACGGCGCCCGAGAGGTTCGGGGTGTAGCCGACGAACCAGGCGTTCTTGCGCTCGTCCGTCGTACCCGTCTTACCGGCGTTCGCGCGGCCCGACAGACCGGCCTGCTGGCCGGTACCCGAGTCGACCACACCGCTCAGCAGGGTGTTGATGGTGTCCGCGGTCTTCTCGCTCATCGCACGCGAGCAGGTCGACTTCGGGACCTCCAGCGACTTCTTCTTGCCGTTGGTGGTCTGGGTGATCGACTCGATGGCGATCGGGGTGCAGTACATGCCGCGGCTGGCGAAGGCGGCGTAGGCGCTGGCCATCGTCAGGGGGGAGAGACCGGTGGAGCCGAGGGTCATCGACGAGGGGACCTCGGGGACCTTGTCGCCGTTGCCCTGGACCACGCCGAGGGCGTTGGTCATCTTCACCACCGGGCACATGCCGATGTCTGCGAGCATCTGCACGAAGTAGGTGTTGACCGACTTGTTCATGGCCGTCTTCAGGTCGTACGGCCCCTTCTCGGTCGTGCTCTCGTTCTCCAGCTTGTAGTTGCCGTCGTTGACCCAGGGGTTGCCGCTGCAGGTCTGGACCGTCGCCGGGTACTGCATCGAGTACGGCGCCGAGTAGGTCTGGTTGGCCGGCCGGCCCTCCTCGATCGCGGCCGCGGCCACGAACGGCTTGAAGGTCGAACCCGTCGGGAAGCCGAAGTTCGAGCCGCCCATGGAGGCGTTGACCGAGTAGTTGTACTCGGTCTCGTTCTTGCCGTAGCCGTACGGCTTCGACTGGCCCATCGCGAGGATCTTGCCGGTGCCGGGCTCGACGAGCGTGGAGGCCGCGGCGACCTTGTCCGACTTGTAGACGTGGTCCTTCAGCGAGGACTGGACGGACTGCTGGGACTGCGGGTCGAGCGTCGTCCGGATGGTCAGACCGCCCTGGTTCCAGAGCTTGGCCCGCGCCTCCTTGGTCTTGCCGAAGACCGGGTCGCTGAGGAAGACCCGCTCGACGTACTTGCAGAAGAAGCTGGCGCCCTGGACGGCGGTGATGCAGCCGTTCTTCGGCTGGGTGACCTTCAGGCCCAGCGGGGCCTGCTGCGCCTTGGCGGCCTCGGCCTCCGAGATGTCGCCGACCTCGGCCATGCGCTGGAGGACGGTGTTACGGCGCTTGGTGGCCTCGGTCGCGTCGTTGACCGGGTCGTAGCGGCTCGGGGACTGGACGATGCCGGCCAGCAGGGCCGCCTGGGGCAGGGTGAGGTCCTTGGCGTGCGTGGAGAAGTAGCGCTGGGAGGCCGCTTCGACGCCGTAGGCCTGCTCGCCGAAGAACGTGATGTTCAGGTAGTTCTCGAGGATCTTCTTCTTGCCGAGCTCCTCCTCGACCTGGATCGCGTACTTCAGCTCCTTGATCTTGCGGCCGATGGTCTGCTGGGTGGCCTGCGCGACCTTCGTCGGGTCGTCGCCGGCCTCCTCCACGAAGACGTTCTTCACGTACTGCTGGGTGAGCGTCGAGGCGCCCTGGGAGACGCCGTTGCTCTGCACGTTCTTGTTCAGGGCGCGCAGGACGCCCTTCAGGTCGATCGCGCCGTGCTGGTAGAAGCGCGAGTCCTCGATCGCGACGATCGCCTTCTGCATGTACGGCGAGACGTTCTTGAGGTCGACCACCGTGCGGTCACGGGAGTAGACCGTCGCGATCTGGGAGCCCTTGGAGTCCAGGATCGTGGTGCGCTGGCTCAGCGGCGGCGTCTTCAGGTTGGCCGGGAGTTCGTCGAACGACTCCACCGACCCCTTGGCGGCCAGTCCCAGGGCGCCGAACGCGGGCAGCGCGATGCCCGCCAGTACGGCTCCCGAGAGCACACTGACACCGAGGAACTTGGCGGCCTGCTGCGTGGCGGACAGGCCACCGCCCGAGCGCTTGTTTGGCATGAGGGCAGCCTACGTTCTCATTCGCCGGACACGCGTATATGCCTTGGCCTAAGCTGCTCTCAACTGTCACAGCAGTAGGGCCACGTATCAATACGTCCGGCGACCCCGAATCGTTCCGGAGGTTCCCCAACTTTTTTGGT
Source organism: Streptomyces sp. NPDC096132 (assembly GCF_044763345.1). Lineage (NCBI taxonomy): Bacteria > Bacillati > Actinomycetota > Actinomycetes > Kitasatosporales > Streptomycetaceae > Streptomyces > Streptomyces sp. NPDC096132. The sequence continues at coordinate 67,098 of NZ_JBIWGA010000010.1, read as the reverse complement.
GGGGGCGTGCCCGAATCCGCCTTGTGTGTCAGTCGGCGTCCGTTGTGACCCAACAGAACTGTCCTGATTGCCGGGATAGTCATGTATGTCGCAGGCTCACTCCCCCGGGTGATCTGCCGCTTACCCATAGTCCGTTCGGGCCATTCAAGATTGGGCCCGAAGGGGGTGTTGCGCTGTGCCCACCTTCCGTAACGTCCTCAACTGGCGGCGGTGAATATGCCGCTGCCGCCGTGGGGGAGCCTCGATTCGGGAGAGGACGGCGCCGGTATGGGCTGGGTTACCGACTGGAGTGCGCAGGCTGCCTGCCGCACTACCGATCCGGATGAACTGTTCGTTCAGGGAGCAGCGCAGAACAGGGCCAAGGCGGTGTGCACCGGATGCCCGGTACGCACCGAATGTCTGGCCGACGCGCTCGACAACCGCGTCGAGTTCGGTGTGTGGGGAGGCATGACGGAGCGCGAGCGCCGCGCCCTGCTGCGCAGGCGGCCGACCGTCACCTCGTGGCGCCGGCTGCTCGAGACCGCGCGCTCGGAGTACGAGCGCGGCGCGGGCATCGTGTCGCTCGACGACGATGAGATGTACGAGAACTACGCGGCGGTGAGCTGAGGCGAACGCTTCGCTCAGCTGTCGGCAGCCTCGGGCAGCTCCGGCCGGTTGGCCGCGAGCCGGCTGCCGATGTCCCGCAGTCCCGCGAGGTCGTGTACGTCGCCGGGCAGCGCCGCCACTTCGGCCACCGCCACCTCCGGGTGGAGGGCGGTGAAGCGGTCGCGTGTGCGCTGCTCGCGGGAGAGCAGGTGCATACGCTCGGCGTGCAGCCTCAGCAGGCCTGCGGTCAGCTGATCGGCAGTGTGGGATTCGGGCCCCGGATCGGTTGCGGGAGATTCTGAACTGGCGTACGTGTCGGGAGAGTTACGAAGTCCAGCTTTCCCGCCGTCCTGATCCACAATGCGGGGCTCTTCAAGATTTTCCGCCGCGGGGGAATCGGCAGCGGCGTCGGCGGGTGCGTCGGCCAGGTCGAGGTTCTCCGCGGCGGCGAGCGCCCGCTCGGCGGACAGCTGGGCCGCGCCGCTGCCATGGACCCGGTTGAGCACCAGACCGGCCAACGGCATGTCCTCGGCGGCCAGTCGCTCCACGAAGTACGCGGCCTCCCGCAGCGCGTCCCGCTCGGGAGCCGCCACCACCAGGAATGCCGTCCCGGGCGCCTGGAGCAGCTTGTACGTGGCGTCCGCGCGCGTGCGGAACCCGCCGAACATCGAGTCCATCGCCGCCACGAACGTCTGTACGTCCTTCAGCAGCTGCCCGCCCAGCAGCTTGCCGAGCGCGCCGGTCATCATCGACATCCCGACGTTCAGGAACTTCATGCCCGCGCGGCCGCCGACCTTGGCGGGCGCGAGCAGGACACGGATCAGCTTGCCGTCCAGGAACGAGCCGAGCCGCTTCGGCGCGTCCAGGAAGTCCAGCGCCGAACGGGACGGCGGAGTGTCGACGACGATCAGGTCCCACTCGTCCCTGGCGCGCAGCTGGCCCAGCTTCTCCATCGCCATGTACTCCTGCGTGCCGGCGAAGCCCGCGGAGAGCGACTGGTAGAACGGGTTCGTCAGGATCGCGGCAGCCCGCTCCGGGTCCGCGTGCGCCTCGACGATCTCGTCGAAGGTGCGCTTCATGTCGAGCATCATCGCGTGCAGCTCGCCGTCGCCCTCGACGCCCTTCACGCGGCGCGGGGTGTTGTCGAGCGAGTCGATGCCCATGGACTGGGCGAGCCGGCGCGCCGGGTCGATGGTGAGGACGACCACCTTGCGGCCCCGCTCGGCGGCCCTGAGTCCCAGCGCCGCCGCCGTCGTCGTCTTGCCGACCCCGCCCGAACCGCAGCAGACCACGATGCGGGTCGCCGGGTCGTCGAGCAGCGGGTCGAGGTCGAGTACGCGTGTGGGGGAGATCCGGTGCTGTGCCTGGCCCTGGTCGCGACTCATACGGTCCCCCTCATGCGATCTCCTGCTTCCGCAGCTCGGTGGCGAGTTCGTACAGGCCCGCCAGGTCCATTCCCTCGGCGAGCAGCGGCAGTTCGTGCAGCGGGAGGCCCAGCTCGCCCAGCACCCCGCGCTGCTCGTGCTCCAGCGCGTGCCGCTCGGCGTACTCCTCGGCCTGCTGCAGGAGCGGGTCCACCAGCCGCTCGGCGTGCCCGCCGCGCCGCGCCCCGCCCAGCCCGGCCGCGGACAACGACCGCGCAAGGGAGGAACGTGTCACGGTTCGTACGAGTTCCAGCTCATCCGCGTCCAACACCTCGGGCCGCACCATGTTGACGATGACGCGGCCCACCGGCAGCTTCGCCGCCCGCAGTTCGGCGATGCCGTCGGCGGTCTCCTGGACCGGCATCTCCTCGAGCAGCGTCACCAGGTGCACGGCCGTCTCCGGCGACTTCAGCACCCGCATCACGGCCTGTGCCTGATTGTGTATCGGGCCGATCTTGGCGAGGCCCGCGACCTCGTCGTTGACGTTCAGGAAGCGGGTGACGCGTCCGGTGGGCGGTGCGTCCATGACGACGTAGTCGTATACGAACCGCCCGTTCTTGTCCTTCCTGCGCACCGCCTCACACGCCTTGCCGGTGAGGAGCACGTCCCTCAGGCCGGGTGCGATGGTGGTGGCGAAGTCGATGGCGCCCAGCTTCTTCAGGGCCCGTCCGGCGCCCCCCAGTTTGTAGAACATCTGGAGGTAGTCCAGAAGGGCCAGTTCGGGATCGATGGCGAGGGCGTACACCTCACCACCGCCCGGCGCGACGGCGATCTTGCGTTCCTCGTAGGGCAACGCCTCCGTCTCGAAGAGCTGCGCGATGCCCTGCCGGCCCTCCACCTCGACGAGAAGCGTCCGCTTCCCTGCCGTGGCGAGGGCCAGCGCGAGGGCTGCGGCGACCGTCGTCTTTCCGGTCCCGCCCTTGCCGCTGACGACCTGGAGCCTGCTCACGTCTTCGAGCGTAACCAGTCCGCGCCCGAGGCAATCGGGAGGCTGTGGACAACGGAGGCGGGTATCGGCCACTTGGCCTGTGGACAACCGGTGTGCAGCCGGGTGTGCGACCGGGTGTGCAGCCGGGTGTGCGACCGGCCACATGGCCTGCGAAGGCCCCTCGGGCCACAGCGGATACAGTCGCCCCATGACCAAGTGGGAATACGCAACCGTGCCGCTGCTCGTCCACGCCACGAAGCAGATTCTGGACACCTGGGGCGAGGACGGCTGGGAGCTCGTCCAGGTCGTGCCCGGGCCGAACAACCCCGAGCAGCTCGTCGCCTACCTGAAGCGGGCGAAGGCGTGAGCGCGGTCGAGGCGAAGCTCGCCGAGCTGGGCCTGACCCTGCCCGCCGTGGTGCCGCCGCTCGCGGCCTACCAGCCCGCCGTGCAGTCCGGGCCGTACGTGTTCACGGCCGGCCAGCTGCCCATGGTGGACGGAAAGCTGCCGGTCACCGGCAAGGTCGGCGCCGAGGTCACCCCCGAGGAGGCCAAGGAGCTGGCCCGCACCTGCGCCCTGAACGCCCTGGCCGCCGTGAAGTCGGTCGCGGGTGATCTGGACCGCATCGCGCGTGTGGTGAAGGTCGTCGGCTTCGTCGCGTCGGCCACCGACTTCACCGGCCAGCCCGCCGTCCTCAACGGCGCGAGCGAGCTGCTCGGCGAGGTCCTCGGCGACAAGGGCGTGCACGCGCGCAGCGCGGTGGGCGTCGCGGTGCTGCCGCTGGACGCTCCGGTCGAGGTCGAGATCCAGGTCGAGCTCGTCCCGTAGAGGCACCCTGACCTCGGGTACCTCTCGAACATTCGCTCACCAGGGGATAGCCTCGCGCCCATGGCGAATGGGCAGTGGTTTCCCTCGGACTGGCCGGAACGCATCCGCGCGCTCGCGGACGGGACGCTGACGCCCGTCACCCCCAAGCGCGCGGCCACCGTCCTGCTCCTGAGAGACGCGGACGGGGGTCCCGCCGTCCACATGCTGCGCAGACGCGCCTCCATGGCCTTCGCCGGAGGCGCGTACGCCTATCCCGGCGGCGGCGTCGACCCGCGCGACGACGAGCGCCTGGTGCGCTGGGCGGGCCCCACGCGCGCGTGGTGGGCCGAGCGACTCGGCGTCGACGAGGCGGCGGCCCAGGCGATCGTCTGCGCGGCCGTACGGGAGACGTACGAGGAGGCAGGCGTCCTGCTCGCCGGGCCGACCGCCGATTCCGTCGTCGGGGACACCACGGGCGCCGACTGGGAGGCGGACCGCGCCGCCGTCGCCGCCCGTGACCTGTCCTTCGCGGAGTTCCTCGACCGCCGTGGCCTGGTGCTGCGCTCCGACCTGCTCGGTGCCTGGACGCGCTGGATCACCCCGGAGTTCGAGCCCCGTCGCTACGACACCTGGTTCTTCGTGGCCGCCCTCCCCGAGGGGCAGCGCACCCGCAACGCCTCCACGGAGGCCGACCGCACGGTGTGGATCCGCCCGCAGGAGGCCGCCACCGGGTACGACAAGGGCGAGCTGACGATGATGCCGCCCACCATCGCGACCCTGCGCCAGCTGACCCCGTACGCCACCGCCGCCGAGGCGCTCGCCGCGGCCCCCCGCCGTGATCTGACGCCCGTCCTGGCCGAGGCCCGTCTCACGGAGGACGAGATCGTGCTGTCCTGGCCGGGCCACGGCGAGTTCACCAAGCACATCCCGATCGGCGCAGGGGGAGGCCCCGCATGACCGACGCAGCAGCCCTCCCGGGCCAGCCCCGCGGCGGAGTCCTGTCCGGACCGGCCACCCCGCGCGCGGTGAACGTCCTGGCGCCCAACGCCTCCGCGATGACCCTGGACGGCACCAACACCTGGATCGTCTCCGAGCCCGACTCCGAGCTGGCGGTCGTGATCGACCCGGGTCCGCTGGACGACGGTCATCTGCGGACGGTCGTCGACACCGCCGAGGAGGCCGGCAAGCGCGTCGCGCTGACCCTGCTGACCCACGGCCACCCCGACCACGCCGAGGGCGCCGTCCGCTTCGCCGAGCTGACCGGCACCAAGGTGCGGGCCCTGGACCCGGCGCTGCGGCTCGGGGACGAGGGCCTGGGCGCCGGTGACGTGATCACGCTGGGCGGGCTGGAGCTGCGGGTCGTGCCGACCCCGGGCCACACCGCCGACTCGCTCTGCTTCCACCTCCCGGCCGACCGGGCGGTGCTGACGGGCGACACGATCCTGGGCCGCGGCACGACGGTCGTGGCGCACCCCGACGGCCGTCTGGGCGACTATCTGGACTCCCTGCGGCGGCTGAGGTCCCTCACCGTCGACGACGGCGTCCACACGGTCCTCCCGGGGCACGGACCCGTCCTGGAGGACGCCCAGGGCGCCGTCGAGTTCTACCTCGCCCACCGCGCCCACCGCCTCGCCCAGGTCGAGACGGCCGTGGAGGACGGCTTCGGCACCGCCGCCGACGTCGTCGCCCATGTGTACGCCGACGTCGAACGCTCCCTGTGGCCGGCGGCGGAACTCTCCGTACGGGCGCAGATGGAGTATCTGCAGGAGCACGGGCTGATCTAGGGCCTGTCCGGCGGATCATGCCGGAGAGACCCTAGTCGGGGCGCGGCGCCTTGATGCCGTGCACGCGCGCGTACTCGTCCGCGAGCCATGGACCGAGGTCGTCGACGTACGACGTGAGGACAGCCGCGTCGCCGGTCGGCTCGTGTCCGCGCGCCGCCGCCGCGCGCACCTGCTCCGCCCGCTCGGGGTAGTAGGCGGCGAACGCCTCGGCCATCTCGTGCAGATCGCTGGTCCAGCCGTTCCAACGGGGCATGACCAGGGTGAACGCGGTGCGCACCAAGCGGCGGGACATGAACCGGACGAGCGGCCGGCGGGCCTCCGCGGAGTCGGCCGCCTCCTCGATCCGCTCGCGCCAGCGCGGCAGCAGCAGGCCGAGGTCGCCATTCGTCTCGCGCGCGAGGAGGGAGTCGGGGCGGTAGCGGGGGAGGTACTCGGCGAGATCGTCCCCGAGGAGCGGCGTGCACAGGCACGCGACGAAGAACCCCAGGTCGTACGTCTCCAGGTCGCTCAGAAGCCGCGCCCGGCCGTAGAGGAGCGTTCCGCCGCCGTCGATCTGCGGGAACTCCTTGTCGAGGGCCTCGATCAGTGCCTGCCCGTCGGCCCGGTCCGCCGCGGCCGGTTCGTCGTACAGGACGACCACCACGTCCAGATCACTGCGCCCCACGCGCGCGGTGCCGCGCGGAATCGACCCGTAGAGGTATGCGCTGTGCAGCCGCGTCCCGAAGAGGTCCAGGATCCGGTCCCGGGCGCTCGCGACGAGGGGCCGGAACGCGTGCGGCACGTGCGAGAGGGAGCCTTCGCGGGCGATGTAGCCCTGGGGGTCGAGACCTCTGAGGGGAACCGTTTCAGCCATGGGACAACTGTCCCAAGTCCAGCCCGTCCGGTGTTTGAGGACGAGGCCCGTTCAGGGCCGAAGGGGGGTCTGGGGGCGCAGCCCCCAGTGCAGCCGCAGCGCTCCCGTCACCGCGAACGCTTCGCCAGCCGCTCCACATCCAGCAGGATCACGGCCCGCGCCTCGAGGCGGAGCCACCCTCGCTGCGCGAAGTCGGCGAGCGCCTTGTTCACCGTCTCGCGCGACGCGCCGACGAGCTGCGCCAGCTCCTCCTGCGTCAGGTCGTGGACGACGTGGATGCCCTCCTCGGACTGCACGCCGAAGCGGCGGGAGAGGTCCAGCAGGGCGCGCGCCACACGGCCGGGGACGTCCGAGAAGACCAGGTCGGACATGGCGTCGTTGGTCTTGCGCAGGCGCCGGGCGACGGCGCGCAGGAGCGCGGCGGCCACCTCGGGGCGTGCGTTCAGCCAGGGCTGGAGGTCGCCGTGGCCCAGGCCGAGAAGCTTGACCTCGGTGAGGGCGGTCGCCGTCGCCGTACGCGGGCCCGGGTCGAAGAGCGACAGCTCGCCGATGAGCTCACCGGGGCCGACCACGGCCAGCATGTTCTCGCGGCCGTCGGGTGACGTGCGGTGGAGCTTGACCTTGCCCTCGGTGACGACGTAGAGCCGGTCGCCCGGGTCGCCCTCGTGGAACAGGGAGTCGCCACGGGCGAGGGTCACCTCACTCATGGAGGCGCGCAGCTCCGCGGCCTGCTCGTCGTCGAGTGCCGCGAAGAGCGGGTTGCGCCGCAGAACGTCGTCCACGAGTTCTCTCCTTGTCGACCTGCTCAGGGGATCTTGTCCCCCGCTTACCAGGGGACCGTGTTCCCCATTTTGCCGGACGGTCCAAACAGTGTGATCTGTCACAAGGATGCCGCACACATGTCCCGAGGTAAGCGGCAGGGGGCCAATTGGGCTCCGATCTTCGGGGTCCGGGGCGGATGTCGGTGCCGGGCTTTAGGCTGGCCGGGTGTCCAAATCGCCGGTGAGAGCACAGGCCAAGGGGGCTGGGCGGGTGGTTGTACGTCGCAATTCCGCTGTGGGCGAACAGGACCCCGGCGACGGTAGGAAAACGGCAAAGGTGACTAAAAAGACTCCCGGCAATAAACCCGTGGCAATCAAGAAACCCGAGTCACGTACGGCACTCGTCCGCCGCGCCCGCCGCATCAACCGCGAACTCGCCGAGGTCTACCCCTACGCCCACCCCGAGCTGGACTTCGAGAACCCCTTCCAGCTCCTGGTCGCCACGGTCCTGTCCGCCCAGACCACCGACCTCAGGGTCAACCAGACCACCCCCGCCCTCTTCGCCAAGTACCCCACCCCCGAGGACCTGGCCGCCGCCAACCCGGAGGAGGTCGAGGAGATCCTCCGCCCCTGCGGCTTCTTCCGCGCCAAGACGAGATCGGTCATAGGGCTGTCCAAGGCCCTCACCGAGGAGTTCGACGGCGAGGTCCCGGGCAGGCTGGAGGACCTCGTCAAGCTGCCCGGCGTGGGCCGCAAGACCGCGTTCGTGGTGCTGGGCAACGCGTTCGGACGCCCCGGGATCACCGCGGACACGCATTTCATGCGGCTCGTACGCCGCTGGCAGTGGACCGAGGAGACCGACCCCGACAAGATCGAGGCGGCGATCGGCGCGCTCTTCCCCAAGAGCGACTGGACGGACCTCTCCCACCACGTCATCTGGCACGGCCGCCGCATCTGCCACGCCCGCAAGCCCGCCTGCGGCGCCTGCCCCATCGCCCCGCTCTGCCCGGCGTACGGCGAGGGCGAGACGGACCCGGAGAAGGCGAAGAAGCTCCTGAAGTACGAGAAGGGCGGCTTCCCCGGCCAGCGGCTCAACCCGCCGCAGGCCTATCTGGACGCGGGCGGCCGGGCGGCCCCGCCGCTGGGGGCCGGATGAGGGGAACGGCGACGGTGGCACGGCCGGCGGAGCGACCGCGCAGGCACGGCCGGCGGAACGATCTACGGGTCCTCGCGCGTTGGACCCGGCAGAACGGGGGGTGGTGTGGTGATGACACGGGTGAGTGACACGACAAGGGACACGGCGAGCGATACGGAGAGCGATACGGCGGGTGACGCGGCCGGCGGCACCGCGAGCGGTGTGCGGGTTGCTCCGGTGCCGCTAGGCAAGGAGGGCCTGCCCGCCTGGCTGGACCCGGTCGTGCACGCCGTCGAGACGGTCCAGCCGCGCCAGCTGAGCCGTTTCCTGCCGCCGAAGGACGGCGGAGGGCGCCAGTCGGCGGTCCTCGTCCTCTTCGGTGAGGGCGAGAGCGGCCCCGAGCTGCTGCTCATGGAGCGGGCCGGCTCGCTGCGCTCGCACGCGGGCCAGCCGTCCTTCCCCGGCGGCGCCCTCGACCCGGAGGACGGCGATCCGCAGGGCGACGGGCCACTGCGGGCCGCGCTGCGCGAGGCCGAGGAGGAGACCGGCCTGGACCCGTCCGGCGTCCAGCTCTTCGGCGTCCTGCCCAAGCTGTACATCCCGGTCAGCGGCTTCGTCGTGACGCCCGTCCTGGGCTGGTGGCGCGCACCGAGCCCGGTGGGGGTCGTCGACCCCAACGAGACGGCCCGGGTCTTCACGGTCCCCGTGGCCGATCTCACGGACCCGGCCAACCGCGCCACGACCGTCCACCCCAGCGGCCACCGCGGCCCGGCATTCCTGGTCGAATCCGCCCTCGTCTGGGGCTTCACGGCCGGCATCATCGACCGGCTGCTCCACTTCGCGGGCTGGGAGCGCCCCTGGGACCGGGAGAAGCAGGTCCCGCTCGACTGGCGGTCATGACAGGGTGAACCCCGTGAACGTGCTGGACATCCTGTTGCTGGTCGCGGCCGTGTGGTTCGCGGTGGTCGGCTTCCGCCAGGGCTTCGTCGTCGGAATCCTGTCGGTGATCGGCTTCCTGGGCGGTGGCCTGGTGGCCGTCTACCTGCTGCCGGTCATCTGGGACTGGCTCACCGACAACTCCGAGGTGAGCACGACGGCGGCCGTCGTCGCTGTCGTCGTCGTGATCGTCTGCGCCTCGGTCGGCCAGGCCCTCACCACCCATCTCGGCAACAAACTGCGCCGGTACATCACCTGGTCCCCGGCCCGCGCCCTGGACGCGACGGGCGGCGCGCTGGTGAACGTCGTGGCGATGCTGCTGGTGGCCTGGCTGATCGGCTCCGCCCTGGCCGGCACCACCCTGCCGACCCTCGGCAAGGAGGTCCGCAACTCCACGGTCCTGCAGGGGGTGGCCGAGGCGCTGCCCGACCAGGCCGACACCTGGTTCGCCGACTTCTCCTCCGTCCTCGCGCAGAACGGCTTCCCGCAGGTCTTCAGCCCGTTCTCCAACGAGCCGATCACCGACGTCCAGCCGCCCGACCCGGCCCTGGCCAACAGCGCCGTGGCCACGCGCGCGCAGCGCTCCATCGTCAAGGTGATGGGCACTGCTGAGAGCTGCGGCAAGGTCCTGGAGGGCACCGGCTTCGTCTTCGGCGAGCGCCGCGTCATGACCAACGCGCACGTCGTGGGCGGCGTCGACGAGCCCACCGTGCAGATCGGCGGCGAGGGCCGCAAGTACGACGCCACGGTGGTGCTGTACGACTGGAAGCGCGACATCGCCGTACTCGACGTACCGGACCTCGACGCGCCCGTGCTGCGGTTCACCACCGCCGAAGCGGCCAGCGGCGCCGACGCGATCGTCGCCGGCTTCCCGGAGAACGGGTCGTACGACGTCCGTGCCGCGCGGGTGCGCGGCCGCATCACGGCCAACGGCCCGGACATCTATCACCGCGGCACCGTGCGCCGTGAGGTGTACTCGCTCTACACGACCGTCCGCCAGGGCAACTCCGGCGGCCCGCTGCTCACTCCCGACGGCCGGGTGTACGGCGTGGTCTTCGCGAAGTCGCTCGACGACGCGGACACCGGATACGCGCTCACCGCGGAAGAGATCCAGCGGGACATCCTCGAGGGCCGTACCGCCGGTCAGCAGGTGGACAGCGACAGCTGCGCCCTCTAGGCGGGGCCCTCCAGGCGGGACGGGGGCGTCAGCCTCGCGGGTGACGCAGGCGTACCGAGACCCAGCGGGCCCGGCGGCGCAGGATGCGCGGAATGCCCACCCGGAGGTCGGAGCCCGGCAGTTGCGGGTCGGCGCCTCGTTGGTGGGAGCTCAGGCCACTGGCCGAGCGGCGGTTGCGTGCTGCGTCACTGTAGTCGTGCGTCCAGCCCATACCCCGACGTCTGCCCCCGCCCCAAGGTCGATAACCGCCCCGAGGCCCGCCAATTGGCCTATGCGCCGGGCAATTGGCCGTTCGTAGTACAGACGTTCCACTCCGGATACCGGGCGCCACGGCACGGTCACCGATCGGGTTCGGGATCCTTGAGCCAGTTGACGAGCTCGGTGGAGAACGCCACCGGGTCCTCCTCGTGCGGGAAGTGGCCGAGGCCGTCGAAGAGGCGCCAGCGGTACGGCGCCTCGACGTACTCGCCGGAGCCGGCCGCGCTGCGGGTGCGCATCACCGGATCGAGGGAGCCGTGCAAGTGGAGCGTGGGGACGCGCACGGGCCGCTTCATGCGCCGGTAGAACTGGACGCCGTCCGGCCGGGCCATCGAGCGCACCAGCCACCGGTACGGCTCGACGGAGCAGTGCGCGGTGGAGGGGATGCACATCGCGCGCCGGTACGTCTCGAGCGCCTCGTCCTCCGGCGGCCGCGGCCCGGACCAGTCTCGGATCAGCCGGGCCACCAGCTCACCGTCGTCGGCGGCGAGCTGCCGCTCGGGGATCCACGGCCGCTGGAACCCCCAGATGTGGGAGCTCGCGGTGGACTGCCGGACGTCGGCGAGCATCGCCGAGCGCCAGCGCCGGGGGTGCGGCATGGAGGCCACGGCGAGCCGCCGGACCAGCTTGGGGCGCATCACGGCCGCCGTCCACGCCAGATAGCCGCCCAGGTCGTGGCCGACGAGCGCGGCATCCGGCTCGCCGAGGGAGCGGATCACCCCGGTGATGTCGAGGGCGAGGTTGGCCGGGTCGTAGCCCCGGGGCGTACGGTCGCTGCCGCCCACGCCCCGCAGGTCCATGGCGACGGCCCGGAAGCCCGCGTCGGCGAGCGCGCCCAGCTGGTGCCGCCAGGTCCACCAGAACTGCGGGAAGCCGTGGACCAGCATGACCAGCGGCCCGTCACCGGCCTCGGCGATGTGGAAGCGGGCGCCGTTCGCGGCCACCTCGCGGTGGGTCACCTTGGTGCCGGCGGCGACCTCCGGCCGTACGACCGAGGTGGGCTGCGCCGAAGGGGTGGCGGGGTCCGTCATGACGACGAGCGTGCCACAGCCTCGATGGCCTCCGGCACCCGGTCCTGCGGCAGCTCCGGGCGGGGGTGCGGCTTGGCCTTCTGCAGGACGCCCGCGCTCTCCTTCATCGACGCGGCCACCTTCTGCGGGCCCTGGCTCTTCTTGGCCTTCTTCGCGAAGACCGTGCCGATCAGCACGAGGATGAGCGCGACGAGCACGTTCGCGGCGAAGGACAGCAGGAAGCAGATCGCGAGGTTCCAGTCGCTCCAGGTCCGAATCCCGTACGCCAGCGCGAAGTTCAGCATCGGCAGCGAGAACAACAGGACTCCGCCGGCCACCGTGAACGCCCCGCCGCTCGCCGCGCCGCGCTTGACGTCCTGCCTGAGCTGCGCCTTCGCCAGCGCGATCTCGTCGTGCACCAGCGCCGACAACTCGGTCGTCGCCGAGGCGAACAGCTGGCCGATGCTGCGTTCGGCGCCGACCGGGCTGCCGTCGGGTGCGCTCATCGCGGTCTCCCTCTTCTGCTGCTCTGTGTTGCTGGTCATGTTTCTGACTTCTTTTGTACCGTCCCGTCAGATCATGCCGGACCGTCGCCGTCCTCGCCTGCCCCGCCCGGTACTTCGGCCTCCATGCGACGGGCGGGATCCTTCTCCGCGGCCCTCTCCCGGGCGATCTCCTCGGCGATGCGGCGGTGCTCGGCGGCCTTGCGGTCGTGGATCTCGGCCATCCGCAGGTGATACGCCGGGTCGTCCTGCTCGTAGACGTCCGGGATGCCGTCGCTGTCCTCGTCGCGCTCCTCGGCCTCGTAGATCCGGCGGTACTTGGCGTTGCGCAGCTTCAGCAGCACGGTCGCCAGCGTCGCCGCGATCAGCGAACCCGTCAGGACGGCGGCCTTGACCTCGTCGGTCAGGGCCTGGTCGCCCTCGAAGGCCAGTTCGCCGATCAGCAGCGAGACCGTGAACCCGATGCCGGCGAGCGACGCGACGGCGAAGACGTCCGCCCAGGCCAGGTCCTCGCTGAGGGAGGCCCGGGTGAAGCGGGCGGTCAGCCAGGTCCCGCCGAAGATGCCGATCGTCTTGCCGACGACGAGACCGAGGACGACCCCGAGGGTCTCCGGCTTGGTGAACACATCGGCCAGCGCGTCGCCCGAGATCGCCACACCGGCGCTGAACAGCGCGAACAGCGGTACGGCGAGGCCCGCGGACAGAGGGCGCACCAGGTGCTCGATGTGCTCGCCGGGGGAGTGCTCCTCACCCTCCCGGGTGGTGCAGCGCAGCATCAGACCCATGGCGACGCCGGCGATCGTCGCGTGGATGCCGCTGTTGTACATCAGCGCCCAGACGACCAGCGCGAGCGGCACGTACACGTACCAGCCGTGCACACCCCTGCGCAGCAGCAGCCAGAAGACGACGAGGCCGACGACCGCCCCGCCCAGCGCGGCGAAGTCGAGGGTGTCGGTGAAGAAGACCGCGATGATCAGGATCGCGAACAGGTCGTCGACGACGGCGAGTGTGAGCAGGAAGGCGCGCAGGGCGCTCGGCAGCGACGTACCGATGACGGCGAGCACGGCGAGCGCGAAGGCGATGTCCGTCGCGGTGGGCACGGCCCAGCCGCCCGGGTCGCCGCCGCCGGTGAGGTTGGTGAGCGTGTAGACCAGCGCCGGTACGGCCATCCCGCACAGCGCGGCTACGACGGGCAGCACGGCGGCCCGGGGGTCCTTGAGATCCCCGGCGACCAGTTCGCGCTTGAGTTCGATGCCCGCGACGAAGAAGAAGACCGCGAGGAGGCCGTCGGCCGCCCAGTGTTCGATCGAGAGGTTGAGTCCGAGGGCCTCGGGGCCCAGGTGGAAGTGGCTGACGCTCTCGTAGCTGTCGTGCAGCGCGGGGATGTTCGCCCAGATCAGTGCGGCCACCGCGGCGATCAGCAGCAGCACACCGCCGACGGTCTCGGTCCGCAGCGCGTCCGCGACGAAGGTCCGCTCGGGGAGGGAGAGGCGTTCGAAGACCTTGCGGGCGGTGGTGGTACGGGGCGCGGTCACGGGGAGACCTCCGGTGGGCGGGCAGCACTGAGCACATGCCGACCAGACTTCCCGGCGCACCTGAGGTTGACGTTGTTTTTATTAGTTTACCTAAGGTGGGGTGGGAGGTATCCGGTGAATCTCACGTTATGCACAAAAGGACCGCCCGGCATGCGATGTGCCGGGCGGTCCTTTTGCGGGGTGCCGCGGGCCCTGGGCGGGGGTGCCGCAGGCCCTTGTCGGGGTGCCGGGCCTCAGTCCTCGCTCGGTGCCGCCGGGAGCTTCGCCTGGATCAGGTCCATCACCGTCGAGTCGGTCAGCGTGGTCACATCGCCGAGCTCACGGTTCTCGGCGATGTCCCGCAGCAGCCGGCGCATGATCTTGCCGGAGCGGGTCTTGGGCAGCTCGGTCACCGGGTGGATCTGCTTGGGCTTGGCGATCGGGCCGAGCGTCGCACCGACGTGGTTGCGCAACTCGGAGACCAGGTCCTCGGATTCGGCGGCCGTCCCGCGCAGGATCACGAACGCGACGATCGCCTGTCCGGTGGTCTCGTCGGCCGCGCCGACCACGGCCGCCTCGGCGACCGCCGGGTGCGACACCAGCGCCGACTCCACCTCGGTGGTGGAGATGTTGTGCCCCGACACCAGCATGACGTCGTCGACACGCCCGAGGAGCCAGATGTCCCCGTCGTCGTCCCTCTTCGCCCCGTCGCCGGCGAAGTACTTGCCCTCGAACCGCGACCAGTACGTGTCGAGGAACCGCTGGTCGTCGCCCCAGATGGTGCGCAGCATCGACGGCCACGGCTCGGTCAGCACCAGGTAGCCACCGCCACCGTTGGGCACCTCGTTGGCCTCGTCGTCGACCACGGTGGCGGCGATGCCGGGCAGCGGAGTCTGGGCGGAGCCGGGCTTGGTGGCGGTGACACCCGGCAGCGGCGAGATCATCATCGCGCCGGTCTCGGTCTGCCACCAGGTGTCGACGATCGGGGTCCGGTCGGCACCGATGTGCTTGCGGTACCAGATCCACGCCTCGGGGTTGATCGGCTCACCGACCGAGCCGAGGACACGGAGGGAGGACAGATCGAACTTCGCGGGGATGTCGTCGCCCCACTTCATGAACGTACGGATCGCGGTCGGCGCCGTGTACAGGATCGTCACCCCGTACTTCTGCACGATCTCCCAGAAACGGCCCTGGTGCGGGGTGTCGGGCGTGCCCTCGTACATGACCTGCGTCGCGCCGTTCGCCAGCGGCCCGTAGACGATGTACGAGTGCCCGGTGACCCAGCCGACGTCGGCGGTGCACCAGTACACGTCGGTCTCCGGCTTGAGGTCGAAGACGGCGTGGTGCGTGTACGCGGCCTGCGTCAGGTAGCCGCCGGAGGTGTGCAGGATGCCCTTCGGCTTACCCGTCGTACCGGACGTGTAGAGGATGAACAGCGGGTGCTCGGCGTCGAAGGCCTCGGGAGCGTGTTCGGCCGGCTGCCGCTCCACGATCTCGTGCCACCACACGTCCCGCTCGTCGTTCCAGGCGACCTCCTGGCCCGTACGGCGGACCACCAGCACGTGCTCGACGTTGTCGACCTTGGCGATCGCCTCGTCGACGGCCGGCTTCAGCGCGGACGGCTTGCCGCGCCGGTAGCCGCCGTCGGAGGTGATCACGACCTTGGCGTCGGCGTCCTGGATCCGGGTGGCCAGCGCGTCCGCCGAGAAGCCGCCGAAGACCACGGAGTGCGCGGCGCCGATGCGGGCGCACGCCAGCATCGCGATCGCCGTCTCCGGGATCATCGGCATGTAGACCGCGACCCGGTCGCCCTTGCGGACGCCCAGCTCCAGCAGCGCGTTGGCGGCCTTCGACACCTCGTCCTTGAGCTCGGCGTAGGTGATGGCGCGGCCGTCGCCCGGCTCACCCTCGAAGTGGATCGCGACCCGGTCGCCGCGCCCGGCCTCCACATGCCGGTCGACGCAGTTGTACGCGACGTTGAGCTCACCGTCCTTGAACCACTTCGCGAACGGCGGGTTCGACCAGTCCAGCGTCTCCGTCGGCTCCTTGGCCCAGGTCAGCCGACGGGCCTGCTCGGCCCAGAAGCCGAGCCTGTCAGCCTTGGCCTGTTCGTACGCCTCCACCGTGACGTTGGCGTGTGCGGCCAGGTCGGCGGGCGGCGCGAACCTGCGCTCTTCCTTGAGCAGGTTGGCCAGGCTCTCGTTGCTCACGACATCTCCCTCTCGAAGGGTGTCCGTTGTGTCCCAGGCCACAGCTCATCAGAACCGGGGGGCCGGTGACAAGGGTCGACGGAAAATTGGTTTAGACCTGTCGGTCTCGGAGTGGGCCGGACTCATCCGTACCCACGGCCCGGGACCGAACGGAGTTCAGCCGGTGTAACGCCTTTCACACTCTTTGCCCGGGCAGCCCGATGGGGGTGGCCCGGTGGTGGCGGCCCGGTGAGGGTGGTGCTCGCCGCGGAGAGGGGCTCGGCGGGCACCACCCGACGCCGTTCACACCGTCAGGTGCGCCACCCCCACATGATCGAACAGCTCGCCCCCGCTTCTCTCGGTGAGCAGATACGTCTGTGCCTCCCCCACATGGAAGTACAGCCCGTGCAGCTCCAGCTCCCCGGCCCCCAGGGCTCGCGCGACCGAGTCGTGGGCGCGCAGATGGTCCAACTGCTGGACCACGTTGGTCAGGCAGAGCTGCTCGACCGCGTCCGCCGACGCCCGCCCGGCCAACCGTGCCCAGGGGAGGCGGTCGTCGGCCATCCGCTCCAGGCTCGGCAGCCCGTGCCGCAGCCACCGCTTCAACGGGGTCTGCTCACCACCCGGTTCGGAACTGAGCAGCGCCTGCATCGCCCCGCATCCCGAGTGCCCGCACACCGTGATGGACCGCACCTTCAGCACGTCCACCGCGTACTCGATCGCTGCCCCCACTGAGTCGTCCCCGCTCTCCTCGCCCGGCGGCGGCACCAGGTTCCCCACATTCCGCACCACGAACAGGTCGCCCGGACCACTGGAGGTGATCATCGAGGTGACCAGCCGCGAATCGGCGCAGGTGAGGAAAAGCTGAGTCGGCTGCTGCCCCTCCCTGGCCAGCCGCGCCAGCTCCCCCCGCACCAGGGGCGCGGTGTTCCGCTGGAACGCGCTGATACCGCGGACGAGTTGGTGACTGCTGGGTTCGAGAGTGTGGTGGTTTGTAGCGCCGGGGGCTGTGCCACCGGGGATCGGGCGGTCGGGGATCGTGCCACCGAGGGTCGTGCCGCTGGGGGGCGTGCCATTGGGGTCCCTGGAGATCGTGTCGCCAGGGGCGGTCGATCCAGGGGCGGTGGTTGTGGATTTGGTGGAGTTGGGGCCGGTGGTCGTGGGGTGGGCGGAGGTGGTGTCGGTCGGACCGCGTCCGGTGGGTCCGGGATGGGTGGATGCGGCGCTGTCGGATCCGGGTCCGGCCGGCACGGGGGCGGTCGGGTCGGGTCCGGCAGGTGTGGTGTCGGTCGGGTCGGGTCCGGCAGGTGTGGTGTCGGTCGGGTCGGGTCCGGCAGGCGCGGGGTCGGCCGGTCCTGCTCCGGTGGGTGCAGGGTGGGTGGTTGCAGGGTCGGTTGATGCGGGTCTGGTCGACGCGGCGTCGGGTCGTCTGGAGCCGTTGGGGCCGGGGCCGTCTGACCCGGCCGTTCCGGCCTGACCGTCGGCTCCAGTTGCCTGGGTATGCCCGCCCGCTCCCGTCGGCCTGGCTTGCCCATCCGCCCCAGTCACCCTGGCTGCTCCAGCTGTCCCATTCGCCCCGGTCGGCTCGGTCGGTCCGGTCGCCCCGGTCGGCCCGTCCGCCCGTTCCGCCGCGGCGGGCTCCGTAAGCCCCGCAGAGGGTTCTGCGGTGTGTCCGGCGGCAAGCGCGCCAGGCTCTCCGTCCGGCCGTTCTCCCGGGGACCCACCGGGGGAGGTGTCGGAGAAGGGCGCGGAGCGCGGGGCCTCGCACTGGTGGTTGCGCCAGGGTGTCCAGGGTCGGCAGCGGCAGTCGGCGAACGGGGTCCCGGCTGTGGGTGGGGAGTCGGGGGCGGGCGCGGCGGTCGCTTCGGCTCTTCCGGCATCCACGCCGGCGTCGGTGTAGGCGTAGGCGTCGGACTGGGGCTGGGTGGTGGCACCCGTGCTGAGCCGGCGGCCGGTCAGCTCGACGGTGCCGCCCTGGGCGGTGTGTGTCTTCTGCCAGTCCTGCAGTGCCTCGTACGCCGCGTGGTCCATGAAGGAGCCGTCCAACTCGAGCACGACAGGGGTGCCCTGGGGCACGAGATGCAGGGCTCGGCTGAGCCGTGGCACCGCGAGGAACGTCAACTGGCCTCGTACATGTACGTGATGGACTCCTTCCTGCTCGTCGTGGGTGATACGGGTGCGGGTGAGGCGGTTGAGGGCGACGGCGACGGCCACCGCGATCCCCAGCATCACGCCCTCCAGGACGCCGAGGAACACCACGGCGAGGGTGGTGACGGCGTACACCAGCACCTCTCGGTGGCGGGTCACCGTGCGAATGTGGTGCAGGGACACCATCTGGATGCCGACGGCCATCACCAGGGCGGCGAGCGAGGCGAGCGGGATGAGCTCCAGGATCGGGACCATCAGCAGCGCGGCGACTACTACGAGAACGCCGTGCAGCATCGTGGAGTTCCGGCTCACGGCACCTGCTTGGACATTCGCCGAACTGCGCACGGCCACCCCTGCGACCGGCAGTCCGCCGAGCGCGCCGGAGACGATGTTGGCGGCTCCCTGGCCGAGCAGCTCGCGGTCGAGGTCGGAGCGGCCGACGCGCGGGGAGCGGGCGGAGGGGGAGGAGATGAGGCCGGGCCGGGAGGCGATCAGCTTGTCGACGGCGACCGCGCCGAGCAGCGACTGCACGCTGCACACCAGCGTGATGGTGAGGACGGCGGCGGCGACGCCGAGCGCCGGCCCCTCGGGCAGTCCGGGCAGGGCGTGGCTGCGCCAGGAGGGCAGGTCGACCTTGGGCAGGGTGAGGCCGGCGAGGGAAGCGGTGACCGTGGCCCCGGCGACGGCGACGAGGGCGGTCGGCACCTTGCGCAGGAGTTGGCCGGCCCGGCCCGGGATGCGCGGCCAGAGGAGCAGCAGGGTCAGGGTCAGGGCGCTCACGGCGACCGCGGCGGGTTGCAGCCCGGCCAGCTGGGCGGGCAGCGCACGGAGGTTGTCGAGGACGGAACTCTGGGGGGTGCCGCCGAGGACGATGTGCAACTGGGCGACGGCGATGGTGACGCCGATGCCGGCGAGCATGCCGTGCACGATGGCGGGGCTGACGGCGAGGGCGGTGCGCGCCACACGCAGGCAGCCGAGACCGAGTTGGGCGAGGCCGGCGAGGACGGTGACGGCACAGGTGGTCCGCCAGCCGTAGCGCTGGATCAGGTCGGCGGTGACCACCGTCAGTCCGGCGGCGGGTCCGCTGACCTGGAGCGGGGAGCCGCCGACGCGGCCGGCGACGATTCCGCCCACGGCGGCCGCGACGAGGCCGGCCTGGAGCGGGGCCCCGGTGGCGAGGGCGATGCCCAGGGACAGGGGGAGGGCGATCAGGAAGACCGCGATCGCGGCGGACACGTCGGCGCCCGCGACGCGGAAGCGGCGGTGCGGGCCTGGTGGGGGGCTGTGGGGCGGGTGGACGTGCTTCGTGCGTGTCGAGTCGGACGTACGAGTGGGGACGCAGGCTGACATGTTCCCGTCTCCTCCGGGGCAGCGCGGTCGCGGGACTGGTGGTCCCCCGTCGAGTCGGGGGCGGTCGCGGCCGTGGGTCACGGCGTACAGCGGCGGGATGAACAATCAACGCTCGGTAAAACGATCGTAATGCAGAGTAAAGGTCGGGCATGGATTTATGTGGCAAATAGGGCAATGAATCACTCTCATGTGTGATGTGGGCATTTCATCGGCTTGTCGTATTAATTCCTTCTCTGTCCCATGCGACCTTGACCGCGCTGCCGGCTCGCCCCGGCACGCGACCAACACGACGCCGTCGTCGGCGTGGGCCGAGAGAAGGAAGAAGGTGGGCGGACATGGCCGCCAACCAGAGGATCGCCGTCGGCGCCGTGGCCGCCGCGACGGTCGCCGCATCACTCGCCGGATGCGCGGCGGGAACCGACGGTACGAGGACGGGAGCGCCGGGTCCGCAGAAGGGAGCCCCGGCGCCCAGGAGCGCGATGCGCCTGATCGGGGACGGCTCCACCGCCTACACCGGACCACAGCCCCACCTGCCCAGAGCCGAGCGCCTGAAGCCGGGTCAGAAGCCCCCGCAGTTCGTGGTGTTCTCCTGGGACGGCGCCGGCGAGGACAGCCAGCAGCTGTTCTCCCACTTCCGCAAGGTGTCCAAGGCCAACCACGCGACCATGACGTACTTCCTCAGCGGCGTGTACATGCTCCCGGAGGAGAAGTCCGATCTGTACAGGCCGCCGCAGCACTCACCGGGCCGCTCCGACATCGGCTTCAACGACGAGCAGGGCATCGCCGACACCGTGAGGCAACTGCGCCTGGCGTGGCTGGAGGGCAACGAGATCGGCACCCACTTCAACGGCCACTTCTGCGGGAAGAACGGCGGCGTCGGCGAGTGGTCCGTCGAGGAGTGGAAGGACGAGATCGCCCAGGCCAAGCAGTTCGTGAAGACCTGGAGGACCAACACCGGCCTGACGAAGGCGGCGCCGCTGCCCTTCGACTACGACAAGGAGCTGATCGGCGCCCGCACCCCCTGCCTCGAGGGTCAGAAGAACTTCATGCGGGCCGCCGGCGAACTGGGCTTCCGCTACGACACCAGCGGGGTCAACAACCAGCTCTGGCCCCGCAAGAGAATGGGCCTGTGGGACCTGTCGATGCAGCTCGTACCCTTCCCCGGCCACACCTACGAACAGCTCACCATGGACTACAACTTCATGGTCAACCAGTCCGGCACCCAGACCCAGGGCGACCCCGGCAAGTACGAGTTCTGGGGCAACCAGATGCGTGACGGTCTGCTCCGGGGCTTCCACCGCGCCTACGACGGCAACCGCGCTCCGCTGATCATCGGCAACCACTTCGAGTCCTGGAACGGCGGCACGTACATGCGCGCCGTCGAGGAGGTCGTGCAGACCGTCTGCAACAAGCCGGACGTGCGGTGCGTGTCCTTCCGGCAGTTGGCCGACTGGCTGGACGCCCAGGACCCGGCGACCTTGGCCAGGTTGCGGTCGCTGGGAGTCGGTGAGCCCCCGAAGCAGGGCTGGGCGTCCTTCCTGGCCGGCCGCCCCGCCCCCGCCCCGAAGGGCGCACCCGGCGCGCCGGTGGCCCGGTAGCAGGGGGCATGTGTCCTAGGCGGCCGCCGCCACGCTTTCGCCGAGGACGAAGTGGGGGTCGACCTGTGCCGCCAGGTCGGCCCCGGTGCGCTCGTTGCCCCAGGACTGGGCGTTCTTCAGGTGGAAGTGCACCATCTGGCGCGTGTAGCGCTCCCAGTCGCGCCGCTCGTACGCGGTGTCGACGGTGGTCCGCAGCAGGTGCAGGGCGTCACGGTTGGGCTCCTCCAGGAGGTCGAACCGGGGCGGCCGGCCCTTCTCCATGGCACGCACCCAGTCCGAGTGCCCGACCGTGACGAGGAGGTCGTCGCCGACCTCGGCGCGGAGGAAGTCGACGTCGTCCTGCCCTTGCACCTTGTTGCCGACGACCTTCAGTTCGACGCCGAAGTCGCGGGCGTACTCCTTGTACTGGCGATAGACGGAGACCCCCTTCCGGGTCGGCTCGGCGACGAGGAACGTGATGTCGAAGCGGGTGAACATGCCGGAGGCGAAGGAGTCCGAGCCTGCCGTCATGTCGACCACGACGTACTCGTCACGGCCGTCCACCAGGTGGTTCAGACACAGCTCCACCGCTCCCGTCTTGGAGTGGTAGCAGGCGACCCCCAGGTCGGCGTCCGTGAAGGGGCCGGTGACCATCAAACGGACGGCGCCGCCGTCGAGTTCCACCGCTTCGGCGCAGGAGTCGTACACGGGATTGTCCTCGCGCACCCGCAGCAGCCGGGATCCCTCGCCGGGCGGTGTCGTCTTGATCATCGTCTCGGCGGAGGCGATGCGCGGGTTGGAGCCGCGCAGATAGTCCTTGATCAACGGCAGGTGGTCGCCCATCGCGGGCAGTCCGGCCGCCTCCGTCTCGTCGAGGCCGAGCGCGGGACCCAGATGCTGGTTGATGTCCGCGTCCACGGCGATCACGGGGGCGCCGAGGGTGGCGAGGTGGCGGATGAACAGGGACGACAGGGTGGTCTTGCCGCTACCGCCCTTCCCGACGAAAGCAATTTTCATGTTCACGAAGCGTAGTCCGGAGATAGCTGTACGTGGCGACGGTGCGTGAAGAAGACCACTCCTTCGAGGGGTGCGGGCCAGGGTTGCGTAATGTCGTACTCATGAGTACGACAGGCGCGTCCGCCGATCCGCTCGCGGCCCTGGGCTCGCTGCCCGGTGTGGCCGAGTCCGTGGAGTCCGTGCGCAAGGCCGTGGACCGGGTCTACGGGCACCGTGTCATGCGGCGCCGCAGCACCGAGATCACCTCCGAGGCCGCCCTGCGCGGCGCCCGCGGCTCGGCGGCGCTGTCCGGCGCGGACTGGGCCCTGGAGGAGGTCCGCCGGCGCAGTGACTTCGGCGTCGACGACGAGGCGCGGGTCATGGGCGCCGCGCTGCGGCTGACCGCGGAGGCGGGCCAGCTGCTGTCCATCTGGCGGCAGTCGCCGCTGCGGGTCCTGGCGCGGCTGCACCTGGTGGCCGCGGCGGGCGGCGGGGACGACATCGGGCGGCCGCGGCAGGCAGGAGAGGCGGTCGACGAGCCGCTGATCGAGCTGCCGCTGCCCGGCGCCGACGAGCTGGCCGGCCGACTGGAGGGGCTGTCCGGGCTGATCATCGAGGGCAGTTCGGCGCCGGCGCTGGTGACGGCCGCCGTCGTCCACGGCGAGCTCCTCGCCCTGCGCCCCTTCACGTCGTACAACGGTCTGGTCGCACGCGCCGCGGAGCGCATCGTGCTGATCGGCAGCGGCCTCGACCCGAAGTCGGTCTGCCCGGCCGAGGTGGGCCACGCCGAACTGGGCCGGGCGGCCTACATGGCGGCCCTGGACGGCTATGCCTCCGGCACCCCGGAGGGCATGGCGGCTTGGATCGCCCATTGCGGCAGGGCGGTCGAACTGGGCGCGCGTGAGTCGACAGCGGTGTGCGAGGCGCTGCAGCGCGGGGCGGCCTAGACCTCGAAATCCCCGCACACGGGTTGCGGCGGTACGAGAATTCGTACCGCCGCTGGCATGTTCACCGGGTTACCAAGCGTCCTCGATATGTTGCCCATCAGGCCGGGATCTTTGCCCTTACCTGGTGCGGCTGGCCCGTAATCGACGGGTCGACGTCGCGTGGGTGCTCGATGTTCATGCATCGGTCCGTGGGGCCAAATGCGGTATTTAAGGTGATCCTTTCGGATGTCCTTGGTCTCGCGGGCCGTTGAGTCCTTTCTACTCCAGGACCAGGACAAGCGGAAGCCCTGCCGCCAGTTCTTTACTTTTGCTGCCAAATAGGTTTCAAACGGTCACAGCAGCTCAGGCGGTCGCCGCCCGGCGACGGCTCGCGTACCAGACCAGGCCCGCGGTGGCCGCCGCCGCGCCTATGGCGGCGACCGCGACGAGTGCCGGGCGCGGCGGCACGGAGAACGAGGGGATCCGCTGCTTCAGCCGTACGGGCCGGTGGAAGTCGAGAATCGGCCACCCGCGCGCGACGGCCTCGCGTCGCAGGGTCCGGTCCGGGTTCACGGCGTGCGGATGGCCCACGGCCTGCAGCATCGGCAGATCGGTCGCCGAGTCGCTGTAGGCGTAGCAGCGCTCCAGGTCGTACCCCTCCGACGCGGCCAGCTCCTTGATCGCCTCCGCTTTCGTCGGGCCGTAGGCGTAGTACTCCACCTCGCCGGTGAAGCAACCGTCCTCGCCCACCACCATCCGGGTGGCCACCACGCGGTCCGCGCCCAGCAGCTCGCCGATCGGCTCGACCACCTCGGCGCCCGAAGTGGACACGATCACGACATCGCGGCCGGCCGTGTGGTGTTCCTCGATGAGGGAGGCGGCCTCGTCGTAGATGAGCGGGTCGATCAGGTCGTGCAGGGTCTCGGCGACGATGTCCTTCACCTGCTGGACGTTCCAGCCGCGCACCATCCCGGACAGGTACTCGCGGGTCCGCTCCATCTGGTCGTGGTCCATACCGCCCACGAGGAAGACGAACTGGGCATATGCGGTCCGCAAGGCGGCCCTGCGGTTGATCAGCCCGCCTTGGTAGAAGGACTTGCTGAAGGTGAGCGTGCTCGACTTCGCAATGACCGTCTTGTCCAGGTCAAAGAAGGCGGCTGTGCGGGGCAAGGAGTGGTTTTCCACAACCAAGAGCATAGGGGCAGCCCATTCGGCGTAAGGTGGGCGCGTGGGTTTGCCTGAGAGGGCTCTCGGGTACACCATGGAAGTCACGGATCGTTCGCGACCGTGCTAACCCGGTCCGGCTCCTCCCCCCCCGAGTCGGCCGTGGAGACGACCCCCGCTCTCCCCCCCGGCGGGGGTCGTCGCATGTCCGGGTGGGTTTTCCCGTTCCGTACACGGCTGTGCCGCGCTTCCGACGTGGCTGGGGCCGTCCCTTCGGCATGTCCGTGATCCGTCACGTTGGGTAGTCGTCGGACTGCTCTGCGGACGTCGTACGGGAGATGGCGCAGGGGTCACCGGTATGGGTGACGGCGATATTCACAACCGCCTGCCTGTCCACAGTTTTCCACCAAGATCCACAAGATTTCCCGGTTCGCTGCACCGTGATTCCAACGCGTCCGCTCGGGCCGAGTTCATGAGACCGGTTCCGTTTGCCGGGTGCGCGCGGCCGGTTTCTGTCGGCCGTTCATATGGAGACCGGTTGCCCGGTTCTTCGCACGTTCGGGAATCGCGGGGCCGCAGGGGCTGCGCGACCCGCAGCAAAGGGGGACGAAAACCATGGCCGGAGCCGTCACACACGACCCGCCGCCCGCCGCTTCCGGCCGGCAGGGCAAGCCGTTGATCGTCACGGAGGACACGGACCTCCTCGACGACCTGCTGCGCCTGTGCGCCGCCGCCGGTGCCACACCCGAGGTGCACCACTCCGTGCCGGAGCGCCGGGGCTGGGAGGCGGCGCCGCTCATCTTGGTCGGCGACGACGCCGCGCGCCGGGTGCGCGGGGCCGCCCGCAGACGCGGGGTGGTCCTCGTCGGACGCGACCAGGACGACTCCGGCGTGTGGCAGCGAGCCGTCGAGATCGGCGCCGACCACGTCCTGGTGCTGCCCGACGGCGAACAGTGGCTGGTCGACCGCATCGCCGATGTCGCCGAGGGCGTCGGCCGGCCCGCGCTCACCGTCGGCGTCATCGGTGGCCGCGGCGGCGCCGGAGCGTCCACGCTCGCGTGTGCCCTCGCCGTCACCTCCGCGCGCGAAGGTCTGCGCACCCTCCTCGTAGACGCCGATCCGCTGGGTGGCGGACTCGACGTACTGCTGGGCGGAGAGGCGACGGAAGGTCTGCGCTGGCCCGCCTTCGCCGCCTCACGCGGACGGGTCGGCGGAGGCGCCCTGGAGGAGTCGCTGCCCGAGCTGCACTCGCTGCGGGTCCTCAGTTGGGACCGCGGCGACTGCGTCGCCATTCCGCCGCAGGCCGTGCGCGCGGTACTCGCCGCGGCCCGGCGCCGGGGCGGCACGGTCGTCGTCGACCTGCCACGCCGCATCGACGACGGGGTCGCCGAAGCCCTCGCCCAGATCGATCTCGGCCTCCTCGTCGTCCCCGCCGAACTGCGCGCCGTCGCGGCGGCAGGCCGGGTGGCCTCCGCGGCCGGCATGGTCCTGCGCGACCTCAGAGCAGCGGTACGAGGACCGTACGCACCCGGCCTCGACGACCGCGAGGTGGCCAGGCTGCTCCGACTGCCCCTGGCCGGCGAGGTGCCCGTGGAACAGGGCCTGCTGCGCCCGGACGGCGGCAAGGCACCACCGGGCGCCGCCGCACGCGGGCCACTCGGCCGTTTCTGCAAGCAGTTCTGGGAGCGGGCCCTGACCGAGGCGGGTGGGTCGTGAACACACCAACTGGGCCTGTACGAGCTGAGGGTGAGCGGGGTGCCGACCGTCGCAGTTGGCCCACGAGCACGCTGCCCGGAGTCGAACGGGGCAAGGCGACAGAACAGCTGCCCGGGGTAGGTGGGGCATGAGCACCGTGCCAGCTCTGGAGAGGTCGCTGCTCGACGGCGTACGGCAGTGGCTGGCCGCGACCGGCGCCGAGCCGACACCCGCGCGTGTGGCGCAGGCGCTGCGGGAGCAGGGGCGGGTGCTCGGGGACGCGGAGGTCCTCGGCGCGGCCGAGCAACTGCGGTCCGAGCTGATCGGCAGCGGGCCGCTGGAGCCGCTGCTCGCCGACCCCTCGGTGACCGATGTACTGGTGTCGGCTCCGGACCGGGTCTGGGTCGACCGGGGCGGCGGCCTGGAGCTGACGGGCATCTCCTTCCCCGACGCGGCGGCCGTACGACGCCTCGCGCAGCGTCTGGCGGCGGTGGCCGGACGGCGCCTGGACGACGCCCGGCCCTGGGCCGACGCCCGGCTGCCCGACGGGACGCGGCTGCACGCGGTGCTGCCCCCGGTCGCCGTCGGCTGCACCTGCCTGTCGCTGCGGGTGGTACGCCCGCGGGCGTTCACGCTCGACGAACTGGTGGCCGCGGGCACCGTCCCGCCGGGCGGGGACCGGGTACTGCGGGCCCTGCTGCGGGCGCGGCTGTCCTTCCTGGTCAGCGGCGGTACCGGCAGCGGCAAGACGACCCTGCTGAGCGCGCTGCTCGGCCTGGTCGGGCCGGGGGAGCGGATCGTTCTCGCCGAGGACTCGGCGGAGCTGCGGCCGGACCACCCGCACGTCGTCCGACTGGAGACCAGACCGGCCAACCAGGAGGGCGCCGGGCTCGTCACGCTCGAGGACCTGGTGCGGCAGGCCCTGCGGATGCGGCCGGACCGGCTCGTCGTGGGTGAGGTGCGCGGGCCGGAGGTGGTGCATCTGCTGGCCGCGCTCAACACGGGCCATGAGGGCGGCTGCGGGACTGTCCACGCCAACGCCGCCGGGGACGTCCCCGCCCGGCTGGAGGCGCTCGGCACGGCGGCCGGGCTCGACCGGGCCGCGCTGCACAGCCAGGTGGCGGCCGCGCTCTCGGTGGTGCTGCACCTCGTCCGTGACCGGGCCGGGCGGCGGCGGATCGCGGAGGTGCACGTGCTGGAGCGGGATCCCTCGGGGCTGGTGCGGACGGTGCCGGCACTGAGGTGGCGGCCGGACGCGTTCGCGCAGGAACGGGGGTGGGAGCGGCTGCGGGAGCTGCTGCGGAGTCAGGACGGTCGAGCGGGCGAAGGGAACGGGGAGTGCGATGTACGTGATGGGTGAGATGTCGATGGCAGCGGCAGCCTGCGCAGGAGCGGCGGCATGGCTGCTGGGCGGGCCCTACTCCGGGGCGCGGCGGGCGCAGTTGCTGCTCGCCGGGGGCGGGGTGGTCGGCAGCGGGCCGCCGACCTGGCAGGACCTGGCCCTCGGACTGCGCAGGCTCCGGGGGCGGTGGCGGCCCGAGTGGTGGGCGCCGGTCGTCGGGCTGGTCCTGGCGGTACTGGGCGCCTCGGTCCTGCCGGTCGTCGCGGGGGCGGCCGGGGTGCCCCTGCTGCGCCGGGTGCGGCGGGCTGCCCGGGCACGGCGGGCCAGGGAGCGCCGGGGAGACGCCGTGATCGCGCTGTGCGCGGCGCTCGCCGGGGAGGTGCGGGCCGGCCGGCAGCCCGGTGAGGCGTTGCAGCGGGCGGCGCGGGACTCCGGAGGGCTGGGTGAGGCGCAGGCGGCGGTGCTGGCGGCCGCACGGTTCGGCGGGGACGTACCCAAGGCGCTCGCGGCCGCCGCACGGCAACCGGGAGCCGGTGGGCTGCTGGGACTCGCCGCGTGCTGGCGGGTGGCCGTGGACCAGGGGGCGGGCCTGGCTGCCGGACTCGATCGCCTGGAAGGGGCGTTGCGTACCGAGCGCGACCAACGAGCCGACCTGAGGGCCCAGTTGGCAGGGCCGCGCGCCACGGCGGTGATGCTGGCCGGCCTGCCGGTCCTGGGGCTTCTACTGGGCGCCGCGCTCGGCGCCGATCCGCTGCACGTCCTGCTGCACACCGGGCCGGGGCTGGGCTGTCTGCTCGCGGGCGGGGTGCTGGAGGGCGCGGGCGTGGGGTGGGCGCTGCGGATCGTACGGAAAGCGGAAGGGGCGTGAGGTGACGTGCGGTGGGTGACGAGAAGGGAGGTCGCATGAGCGCGGAAGTTGTCCACAGGCTGGGGGCGGCCGTGGGGATCGTGCTGATCCTCGCGGGGCCGGCCTGGTGGCTGGAGAGGCTGCGGCGCCTCCGCAGGGTTCGGCGACGGGTGGCCGAGTTGCTGGGGCGGGAGCGGTCGCGGAAGGTCCCGCGCGCGGGGCTGCGGGATGCCGTACGGACGTGGCTGCCGGCCGGGGCCGCGGTGGGCGTCGGATGGGTGGTGATCGGGGGCTTCACGGGAGCCGTGGTCGGGGCGATCGGCGCGGTCGGGCTGTGGCGGTGGCACGGTCGGCAGCGGGCGGCGGGAACCGTGAGCGAGGCAGACGCGCGGCTGGCCGCCGGGCAACTCCCGCTCGCCGCCGACCTGTTGGCCGCGTGCATCGCGGCGGGCGCCGGTCCGGCGATCGCGGCACAGGCCGTGGGCGAGGCCCTCGGCGGACCGGTGGGGGAAGGGCTGGCGCGCGGTGCCGCCGAGGTGCGGCTGGGCGGCGAACCGGCCACGGCGTGGCGGAGGTTGGCAGAGATGCCGGGTGCGGCGCCCCTGGCACGGCTGCTGGAACGGGCCGACGTGACGGGGATTCCGGCGGCCGGCCCCGTGGCCCGGCTCGCCGGGGACGCCCGCGCCGACTGGACACGGGCCGCGACGGCCCGGGCCCGGCGCGCGGCCGTCATGGTCGCCGCACCGGTGGGGCTGTGCTTCCTGCCCGCCTTCATCGCGATCGGCGTCCTGCCGGTCGTCATCGGGCTCGCGGGCGGGGCTATGGGAGGAGGCGGGCCATGAGACGGAGGTGAGCGCGGACGACGCCGAGTGATCCGACGACGCGGATCGAGCTACGAGAGAAGACCGGCAACGAGAGATCGGCAACGAGAGACCGTCAACGAGAGACCGAGCAGCGAGAGACCGGCAGGACCGAACCTCACGGGGGTTGAGATGTACAAGGCAGTACGGGCACGGCTGCGTGCCCTGGTGTGTGGGATGCGGAGCGCGCGGAGGGACGCCGGAATGGTGACGTCCGAGTACGCGATGGGGCTGGTGGCGGCCGTGGGGTTCGCCGTGCTCCTCTATCAGGTGGTGACAAGCGAAGCCGTCACCGCGCAACTGCATGACATGGTGAAACGGGCGCTCAGTGCGGGGATGTGAGCGGCGGCGGTGGCCCGGCGGGGACCGGGGCTTCGTGACGGCGGAGTCGGCCGTGGTGCTGCCGGTGCTGGTGGCGTTCGCGATGGCGCTGGTGTGGGGGTTGCTCGTGGTGGCCGCTCGGATCCAGTGCGTGGACGCGGCCAGGACCGGCGCCCGCGCGGCGGCTCGGCAGGACCCGCCCGCCGCGGTCGTCGACCTGGCCCGCGCGGCGGCACCGCGCGGTGCGCGGGTGACGGTGAGCCGGGAGGGCGACCAGGTACGGGTGACGGTCGTTGCGAAGCCACCACTGCTGCGAGGGCTGCCGTTCGAGGTACGGGAGGAGGCTGTGGCGGCGGCTGAGGAGGCCTTGGGGACGGCGGAGGCCACGGAGGGCGCCTTGGGGACGGCAGGGGCCGTGGAGGGTGCCCTGGGGACAGAGACGGCCGTGGAGACGCCAGGGAGACCGGCGGAGCCGGTTGGAGGTGGGCCGTGAGGACGGCCGGCGGTGTCGGACATGGGCCTGTGAGGACGGCCGGCGGTGTCGGACGTGGGCCTGTGAGGGCGGCCGGGGGCCTCGGACGCCGGGTCGGGACGGTGGCCGGAGCTGTCGCGGTGTGGCTGCGGCGGCGGGGCGACCGGGGCTCGGCCAGCGTCTGGAGTCTCGGGGCGATCGCTGTGCTGTGCGTGGTGTTCGGTGTGGTTCTCGCCCTGGGGCAGGCCGTCGTGGTCCGGCACCGGGCCGCCGGGGGCGCGGACCTCGCGGCGCTCGCGGCGGCGGACCACTGGACGGACGGCGAGGAGCAGGCCTGCGCCCGGGCGGGTCGGGTGGCCCGTGCGCAGGGCGCGAGGCTCGTGCGATGCGCCGTCGCGGGAGAGATCTCGGACGTGACGGCGGCGTCGGGACAGGGGCCCTTCACGGCAGAGGTCAGGGCACGGGCGGGCCCTCCGGGGCCGGTATCGCAGCCCCTGGTCCCTCGTCCGGCTCAGCCTGCGGCCTCTGGTCCGCCCCAGTCCCCAGCCCCCCGTCCGCCACAGTCTCCGCCTCCGCCGCCTGTGCCGTAAGTCCGGCCTCCGCGTCAGACCCGGTCCCGGCGTCAGACCCGGCCCCGGCCCCGGCCCCGGCACCCGCATCCCGCGCAGTCTCCTCCGGCGCCCCCCGGAGCAGTTCCGTGAGGAGCCGCACTGCCCCCCGTTTGTGCAGCGGGTCGTTGCCGTTGCCGCACTTGGGGGACTGGATGCAGGACGGGCAGCCGGCGTCGCACTCGCAGGAGGCGATGGCCTCGCGGGTGGCGGTGAGCCAGGCGCGGGCGGTGTGGAAGGCGCGCTCCGCGAAGCCCGCGCCGCCGGGATGGCCGTCGTAGACGAAGACCGTCGGGAGGAGCGTGTCGGGGTGCAGCGGGACCGACACGCCGCCGATGTCCCAGCGGTCGCAGGTCGCGAAGAGCGGGAGGAGGCCGATGGAGGCGTGTTCGGCGGCGTGCAGGGCGCCGCCGAGGATCTCGGGGTTGATGCGGGCGGCGTCGAGCTGGTCCTCGGTGACCGTCCACCACACCGCGCGGGTGCGCAGCGTACGAGGAGGGAGGTCGAGCTTCGACTCGCCGAGCACCTCACCGGTGATGAGCCGACGACGCAGGAAGGAGACGACCTGGTTGGTGACTTCGACGGAGCCGTAGCACAGGCGGCCCGCGCCCCAGGGGACCTCGACGTCGGTCTCCAGGACGGAGATGGACGTGGTGTCGCGGGCGACCGTCGAATAGGGCGGGGCGGCCTCCTCGACCAGGGCGACCGAGTCGTCCAGGTCCAGGGACCGGACGAGATACGTGCGGCCCTGGTGGAGGTGGACGGCGCCCTCGTGGACGGTGGTGTGTGCGGAGCCCGCGTCGACCGTGCCGAGGAGCCGGCCCGTGCCCTCCTCGACGATCTGGACCGGCCGGCCGCCCTCGCCGCGGATGTCGGTGAGGTCGGCGGCCCGTTCGCGGCGCGTCCAGTGCCAGGCCTTCGTCCGGCGGCGCAGCAGCTTCGCGGCCTCCAGTTGGGGGAGCAGGGCCTCGGTCTCCGGGCCGAACAGGGCCAGGTCCTCCTCCGTCAGCGGGAGTTCCGCGGCCGCCGCGCACAGGTGCGGCGCGAGGACGTAGGGGTTGTCGGGATCGAGGACCGTGGACTCCACCGGGCGGTCGAACAGGGCCTCCGGGTGGTGGACCAGGAAGGTGTCCAGCGGGTCGTCGCGGGCGACCAGGACCGCCAGCGCGCCCTGGCCGGAGCGCCCGGCCCGGCCGGCCTGCTGCCACAGGGAGGCGCGGGTGCCCGGGTAGCCGGCGATCAGGACGGCGTCGAGGCCGGAGACGTCGATGCCGAGTTCCAGGGCGGTGGTGGCGGCGAGGCCGAGGAGTTCGCCGGAGTGGAGGGCCTGTTCGAGGGCGCGCCGTTCCTCGGGCAGGTAGCCGCCGCGATAGGCCGCGACACGCCGGGCGAGGGAGCGGTCGACCTCGGCCAGCCGTTCCTGGGCGATCACCGAGATCAGTTCGGCGCCGCGCCGGGAGCGGACGAAGGCGACCGTGCGGACACCCTGGACGGCGAGGTCGGTGAGCAGGTCGGCGGTCTCGGCGGTGGCGGTACGGCGGACGGGGGCGCCCTTCTCGCCGTGCAGCTCGGTGAGCGGGGGCTCCCAGAGGGCGAACACCAGTTCACCGCGGGGTGAGGCGTCGTCGGCGACCTCCACCACGGGCAGGCCGGTGAGGCGGCCGGCGGCGACCGCGGGCTCGGCGGCGGTCGCGGAGGCCAGCAGGAAGACCGGGGAGGCGCCGTAGCGGGCGCACAGACGGCGCAGGCGGCGCAGCACCTGGGCGACGTGGGAGCCGAAGACACCGCGGTAGGTGTGGCACTCGTCGATGACGACGTACTTCAGTGACTTCAGGAAGGAGGACCAGCGGGGATGGGACGGGAGGATGCCGCGATGCAGCATGTCCGGGTTGGTCAGGACGTAGTTGGCGTACTGGCGGATCCACTCGCGCTCCTCGAACGGCGTGTCGCCGTCGTACAGGGCCGGGCGCACGGCGTTGCCCAGCGGGTGTGAAAGTTCTTTCACAGAGCGGCGCTGGTCGGCGGCGAGAGCCTTGGTGGGGGCGAGGTAGAGCGCGGTCGCGCCGCGGCCGTTCGGGGCCTGGGAACCGTCCAGAAGGGTGGAAAGCACGGGTACGAGATAGGCCAGGGACTTGCCGGAGGCCGTCCCCGTGGCGACGACCACCGAGTCGCCGTCCAGGGCGTGCTCGGCGGCGCGGGCCTGGTGGGCCCAGGGGTGTTCGATTCCGCATGCCTGGACCGCCGCGATCACCTCCGGGCGAATCCGGTCAGGCCAGACTGCATGGCGGCCCTCGCGCGGGGGCAAGTGCTCCGTATGAGTGATGCGCGATGCCCGGCTCGGGCCCGGGGCGAGCCGGTCCAGGAGCGCGCCCGGCGACAGGCGGGGCGCGGGCTGTGCCGAGGATCGATCGGATCGGTGATTCTTGGCCATCGGCACCGAGTGTGTCACTGGCGTGACGGACAATGGAGCCAAGGCGTCGTGCACGCCTGCCGGTAAGTGATTGAATGCCATCGCGGCTGGCGAACCGTCCAGGGGGCTCTGCCGAGGTGTCCCGAGGGGCGACCGCTCGATAGCAAGGTGCTGGAGGATCCGTGGACCTGTCCCTGTCGACCGAGACCGTCGGCGATCGCACGATCGTCAAGGTCGGTGGCGAAATCGACGTATATACCGCGCCCAAGCTGCGCGAGCAGCTGGTCGAGCTGGTGAACGACGGGAATTTCCACCTCGTCGTGGACATGGAGGGCGTGGACTTCCTCGACTCCACCGGGCTCGGCGTGCTGGTTGGCGGCCTGAAGCGAGTGCGTGCCCATGAGGGCTCGCTGCGCCTGGTGTGCAACCAGGAGCGCATTCTGAAGATCTTCCGCATCACCGGTCTCACCAAGGTGTTCCCCATTCACACCTCGGTCGAAGAAGCGGTCGCGGCCACCGACTGACCCGTCCGTCCGGGCCCCTGTGGCCCGGACGGCCCAGTTGAACACCGGGGGACCGGGCTTCGGCAGCCCGGCCCCTCGACAGCACGCCCGTAGTTCCGAGGGGGACGCATGCCCACCGTTGAACTCCGCTTCAGCGCGCTGCCCGAGCACGTCAGGACCGCCCGACTGGTGGCGGCAGCGGTGGCGCGCAGGGCCGGAGTGGACGAGGCCGTCCTCGACGAGGTGCGGCTCGCCGTCGGCGAGGCCTGCACGCGCGCCGTCGGCCTCCACCAGAGCGGCAACATCACCGCTCCGGTGAAGGTGGCGCTCATCGAGGAGGAGAAGCAGTTCTCCATCGAGGTGGGTGACGAGGCACCGCGTATCGCCCCCGGCGACCGGGTGCCCGGCTCCGCCGCGGACGACGCGGAGGCCGAGGAGGACGAGATGGGCCTCGCGGTCATCAGCGGCCTCGTCGACGACGTGGAGGTCACCGCCGGCGAGCACGGCGGGCTGATCCGTATGACCTGGCCGAGGACACCGGCGGCGGCGACGCTCGGCTGAGCCGACCCGACTGTCCCCGTACCCCAAGGGCCCCACTCCGGTGGGGCCCTTTGGCATGCGCGCCCCCGGGTACTCGTGCTTACAGTTGTTCCACGAAGTGAATCATGAGCCGACGAATCAGCTCACGCATTTCGTGAAGTAATTCACGATCAATCATCCCGTCAATGATCTCGTCAATGATCGGAGAATGCTTCGAAGGCATTACTGGACGTGTAGGCGAATTCTGTTTACCGCGCACTGTTTTGATCAGGTTCCGGTACCTACAATCCGTCCACATCGTGAGCTCAGCCCAAGCGTCAAGGAGGACGAATGGCGGGGCTTTCTACCCCTCATCGGTTGGACCACTCCACAACCTTCGCAGCCGCAGTGCTGACCGACGGCAACCGCCTGCTCGTGGTGGTCATCGCGGTCGTCGCGCTGGCTGCGCTCGTGGTCGCGGGCGTCCTGCTGCGCCAGGTGCTCGCGGCCGGCGAGGGTACCGACAGCATGAAAGAGATCGCGGCCGCCGTCCAGGAAGGCGCCAACGCCTATCTGGCCCGGCAGTTGCGCACGCTCGGCGTATTCGCCGTCGTGGTGTTCTTCCTGCTCATGCTGCTACCCGCGGACGACTGGAATCAACGCGCCGGACGATCATTGTTCTTCTTGATCGGTGCGGCGTTCTCGGCGGCCACCGGTTATATCGGCATGTGGCTCGCCGTGCGCAGCAATGTGCGGGTCGCCGCGGCGGCCCGCGAAGCGACTCCGGGACCAGGTGAACCGGAAAAGGATCTCACCGCCGTCTCGCACAAGGCAATGAAGATCGCATTCCGCACGGGCGGTGTGGTCGGCATGTTCACGGTGGGGCTCGGTCTGCTCGGCGCCTCCTGTGTGGTGCTGGTGTACGCGGCCGACGCGCCGAAGGTGCTGGAGGGCTTCGGTCTCGGTGCGGCGCTCATCGCGATGTTCATGAGGGTCGGCGGCGGCATCTTCACCAAGGCCGCCGACGTCGGCGCCGACCTGGTCGGCAAGGTCGAACAGGGCATTCCGGAGGATGATCCGCGCAATGCCGCGACCATTGCGGACAACGTGGGCGACAACGTCGGCGACTGCGCGGGCATGGCCGCCGACCTCTTCGAGTCGTACGCCGTGACCCTGGTCGCCGCGCTGATCCTCGGCACGGCTGCCTTCGGCGACGCCGGACTCGGCTTCCCGCTGCTCGTGCCCGCGATCGGCGTGATCACGGCGATGATCGGCATCTTCGCGGTCGCCCCCCGCCGGACCGACCGCAGCGGCATGTCCGCGATCAACCGGGGCTTCTTCATCTCCGCGGTGATCTCGCTCGTGCTGGTGGCCGTCGCCGTCTTCGTCTACCTGCCCGGCAGTTACGCGGATCTCGACGGGGTGACCGACGAGGCGATCCTCGGCAAGGACGGCGACCCGCGCGTCCTCGCCCTCGTCGCGGTGGCGATCGGCATCCTTCTGGCCGCCGTCATCCAGCAGCTGACCGGCTACTTCACCGAGACCACCCGCCGCCCGGTCCGGGACATCGGCAAGACGTCCCTGACGGGCCCCGCCACGGTCGTCCTGGCCGGAATCTCCGTAGGCCTCGAATCGGCCGTCTACACCGCCTTGCTGATCGGCCTCGGCGTGTACGGGGCGTTCCTGCTCGGCGGTACGTCGATCATGCTGGCGCTGTTCGCGGTGGCCCTGGCCGGCACCGGCCTGCTCACCACGGTCGGCGTGATCGTCGCGATGGACACCTTCGGGCCGGTCTCCGACAACGCGCAGGGCATCGCCGAGATGTCCGGCGACGTCGAGGGCGCGGGCGCGCAGGTGCTCACCAACCTCGACGCGGTCGGCAACACCACCAAGGCCATCACCAAGGGCATCGCCATCGCCACGGCCGTCCTCGCGGCGTCGGCGCTCTTCGGGTCGTACCGTGACGCGATCACGACCGGCGCGCAGGACGTCGGCGAGAAGCTCTCCGGGGCGGGCGCGCCGATGAGCCTGATGATGGACATCTCGCAGCCCAACAACCTGGTCGGCCTCATCGCGGGCGCGGCGGTCGTCTTCCTCTTCTCGGGGCTGGCGATCAACGCGGTCTCGCGGTCGGCGGGTTCGGTGGTGTTCGAGGTGCGGCGGCAGTTCCGCGAGCACCCCGGGATCATGGACTACAGCGAGAAACCGGAGTACGGCAAGGTCGTCGACATCTGCACCCGGGACGCCCTGCGCGAGCTGGCCACGCCCGGTCTGCTCGCCGTCATGGCGCCGATCTTCGTCGGGTTCACGCTCGGCGTCGGGGCGCTGGGCGCGTACCTCGCGGGCGCGATCGGCGCGGGCACGCTGATGGCGGTGTTCCTCGCCAACTCCGGCGGCGCGTGGGACAACGCCAAGAAGCTCGTCGAGGACGGCCACCACGGCGGCAAGGGCAGCGAGGCCCACGCGGCCACGGTGATCGGCGACACCGTCGGTGACCCCTTCAAGGACACCGCGGGTCCCGCGATCAACCCGCTGCTCAAGGTCATGAACCTGGTGGCGCTGCTGATCGCGCCCGCCGTGATCAAGTTCAGCTACGGCGACGACAAGAACATCGGCGTACGGATCGTGATCGCGGTCCTCGCCCTCGTGGTGATCGTCGGCGCGGTGTACGTCTCCAAGCGCCGCGGCATCGCCATGGGTGACGAAGACAACGCCGAGTCGTCGTCCAAGTCGGCCGATCCTGCGGTGGTTTCGTAGGCGGGCCGCCGGGGCCCAGTTCAAAGGGCGGGCGGGCGACGCGGGTTGACGCGTCGCCCGCCCGCTGTGGTGCTCGTGTGCCGGGGCCGTGAGCCTTCTCTCTCTTGGTGCAAATGGCTTCAAAGCCGAATGGAGCGGACATTCGGCCTGGGGCTGTCGCCCGGTTGGCGTGTATGTTCCGGGGCCGAGGGCCATGGAAGGGACCAAACCGGTGAACAAGAAGCTCGCGGCCGCACTGTCCGGCGGTGCGGTACTGGTACTGGCGCTGTCCGGATGCAGCAGCGACGACGGCAACAAGGAGCTCGACGCCTGGGCCAAGAAGGTCTGCGACGCGCTGCCCGCACAGGACGCGAAGGTCGACGCGGCCAACGCGGCGATCAAGCAGGCCGCCACGGACAACAACGCCCCCGCGAACGTCCAGAAGACCGACTCGCAGGCCTTCCAGGACATGTCCGACGCCTACGCGGCGCTCGCCCAGGCCGTGCAGAAGGCCGGCACGCCGCCCGGTGTCGAGGGGGGCGCGAAGAAGCAGACGGACGCCGTCGCGGCGCTCAACACGCTCTCCACCTCCTACGCGGACCTCAAGAAGCAGGTCGACGCGCTGAACACCAAGGACCAGGCGAAGTTCGCCGACGGCCTGGCGGACATCGCCACGCAGCTCGGCACGCTCAGCAAGACCGGCAACACCGCGCTGAAGAACCTGGAGCAGGGCGACGTCAAGGACGCCATGGCCAAGCAGGAGAGCTGCAAGAAGGTCGCCGCGTCCGCTTCGGCCCGCGCGACGACGAGCTGAGGGGCGCGGGGCGAGGACTGGGGCGCGCGTCGCGAGAGCCGAGGTGCGCGCCGGTCGGGGCCGAGGTGTGCGCCGGCCGGGACGGGACGCGAGGCTGAGGTACGCGTTCCGAGGGCTGACGTGCGCGTCGCAGGGCTGACGTGAGGGCTGAGTGCGGGCCGGGGCGAGTTGGTTCCCGGGGCCGCGCCGGGGAGGGTGAGCGGAGACAATGGGGGGCGTGAGTGACGACGCCACCCTGTCCCCCCTGCCCTCCGCCGACCGCCCCGACGTGGCCGCCCGGCTGCGCGAGGCGCTCCTCGCGGCCTCCTTCACCGCCGACGGCCTGCTGGACCTGCTCGGCGCCCCCGCGTACGCGGCTCTGGCCCGCAGCGAGACCGTGCCCGCCCTCCGGGCGACGCGCGGGGACACGCCGCTGGAGACGCTCGTCCGCCTCTTCCTCCTCCAGCAGCCCGTGCCGCACGCGCGCGTGGAGGAATTCCTTCCCGTACACGCGTGCGTGGAGAGCGGCTGGCTGGTCCGGGTCGGCGCCGACGAGGTGGCCGCGACCGTGGACGTACGGCCGTACGGCGGGCCGGGCGGCGAGGACTGGTTCATCGTGTCCGACCTGGGCTGCGCGGTCGGCGGCGCCGGCGGCATCGGCAGCCGGAACGAGGGGGTGGTCCTCGGGGTCGGCGGTGCCTCCACGACCCTCGCCGGGATCACCGTCCGTACGCCCGTGTCGTCCGCCCTCGACCTCGGCACCGGCTCCGGGATCCAGGCGCTGCACGCCGCACAGCACGCCACGCGCGTGACGGCGACCGACCTCAACCCGCGCGCCCTGCACATCACCGCGCTCACGCTCGCCCTGTCGGGCGCCCCCGCCGCCGAACTGCGCGAGGGCTCGCTCTTCGAACCGCTCCGGGACGACGAGCGGTACGACCTGATCGTGTCCAACCCCCCGTTCGTGATCTCGCCGGGCGCCCGGCTGACATACCGGGACGGCGGGATGAGCGGGGACGATCTGTGCCGCTCGCTCGTTCAAGGGGCGGGGGAACGGCTGAACGAGGGCGGATTCGCGCAGTTCCTCGCCAACTGGCAGCACGTGGAAGGGGAGGACTGGCAGGACAGGCTCAGGTCGTGGGTGCCGCGCGGCTGCGACGCGTGGATCGTGCAGCGCGAGGTGCAGGACATCACGCAGTACGCCGAACTGTGGCTGAGGGACTCCGGCGACCACCGGGGAGACCCGGCCGAGTACCAGGCGCGGTACGACGCGTGGCTGGACGAGTTCGAGGCGCGCAAGGTGAAGGCCGTCGGCTTCGGCTGGATCACGCTGCGAAAGACGGCGGCCGCCGAGTCGGTCGTCACCGTGGAGGAGTGGCCGCACCCGGTCGAGCAGCCGCTCGGCGACACGGTCCGCACCCACTTCGAGCGGCTCGACTACCTGCGCGCGCACGACGACGCGGCCCTGCTCGCCGGGCACTTCAGGCTGGCCGGCGAGATCGTCCAGGAGCAGGTCGGCATGCCCGGCGCCGAGGACCCGGAGCACGTCGTGCTGCGTCAGCACCGGGGGATGCGCCGCGCCACGAAGGTGGACACGGTCGGCGCGGGCTTCGCGGGCGTGTGCGACGGTTCGCTGAGCGCGGGCCGCATTCTGGACGCCATCGCCCAACTGGTCGGCGAGGACCCGGTGCTGCTGCGCGACCGTACGCCCGCCCAGATCCGGCTGCTGGTGGAGCAGGGCTTCCTGGAACCGGCGCAGTGAACCCGGCCGCCGCCCGCCCCGCCTGAGACGGATCGGAGCTCCCGATACCCCTGCGCCCGATCTGACGGGATTGGCAGGATTGCTGCGGAAAATGGCTCCTGTCAGTGGTGCGTGCGAAGCTACCTTCAAGGGGACAAACTTCGCGCGCACTCGGGGGAGGCGCGCTGTCTCGGGGAGGCGCGATGGCGGGGGAGACGCCGGACCGGGGTGCGGGCCGGATCGTGGGCGGCCGGTACCGGCTGCGGCGGACGCTGGGCGCGGGCGGCATGGGCCGCGTCTGGCTCGCGTACGACGAGGAACTGGCCTGCGAGGTCACGATGAAGGAGATCGCGTTCCCGGAGATGGCCACGGACGCGACCGAGCCGGCTCAGCGCGTCGCCCGGGCCCGCAGCGAGGCCCGGCACGCGGCCCGGTTGCGCGGCCATCCGCACGTGGCGACCGTGCACGACGTGGTGGTGCACGAGGGCCTGCCGTGGATCGTCATGGAGTACGTCCCCGACGCGATCGACCTCCAGGCGGCCGTACGGCGTTCAGGGCCGCTTCCGCCCGCACAGGTGGCCCGCATCGGGCTCGCCGTCCTCGACGCGCTCACCGCCGGGCACCGCATCGGAATCCTCCACCGGGATGTGAAACCGGCCAACGTCCTTCTCTCACCGGACGCTACGGGCGACTCCTACGCGCGCGTGCTGCTCACCGACTACGGCATCGCCCTCCAGCCCGAGTCCCGCGAACCCCGGCTCACCGCGACCGCCGGCATCCTCGGCACCCCGGGCTATCTCGCCCCGGAGCGGGCACGGGGCGAGCCGCCGACCCCGGCCGCCGACCTGTTCTCCCTCGGCGCCACGCTGTACGCCGCCGTCGAGGGCCGTGGGCCCTTCGACCGCCACGGCGACTACGCCACCCTCACGGCCCTCCTCTCCGAGGACCCGACCCCACCGGCCCGTGCCGGCCAACTCACCTCGGTCATCCTGGGGTTACTGGTCAAGGACCCCGTCCGTCGGTCGTCGCCGGAGGCGGTGGGGCGGGGGCTGGAACAGGTGGTGCGGGCGGCACGGGCAGCGGGGGAGGCGGCTGCCCAGGGGTGGCCCTCGGGGCACGCCGACCCGCCTGCGGCCGCGGCCGACAGCGGCCCGGGGGGCGGCCCACGGGGTGGTGGTCCTGGCTCTGGGGTCGGCGGATTCGAGCCGGGTGTTGGCGGTTCCGGGGCGGCGGTTGGTGGTCTTGGGGCGGGTGTTGGCGGTTCCGGGGCGGCGGTCGGTGGTCCTGGGGCGGGTGTTGGTGGCTTCGGGCTGGCGGTCGGTGATCCAGGGTCGGGGGTCGGTGGCCTCGGGCCCGGGGCGTCGGCCGCACCGCTGGCCGGGCGTGGTCCGGCGCCTTATGAGGGACCGGCCACGCCCGGTAGGGGCAATACCCCGGGCGGGGGCGCTACGACGGGTGGGGGTGCTACCCCGGGCGGGGGTGCCACGTCGGGTGGGGTCGCTACCCCGGGTGGGGGTGCCACGCCGGGTGGGGGCGCGTCCCCAGCAGGAGGCGCTTCGCCGGGATGGGCCTCCTCGCCCGGAGAGGCAGCGACGCCGGGCAGGGGTGCGGCGGCCGGAGCGGGCGCTCCCTCGCAAGGTTCGGCAGGACCCGCGAGCCCGGAGACCCCGGGCGTGCCGCCGGGGCCCTACACGCCAGGTGTCCCACAGAGCCAGTACACGCCTGGCTCGAACACACCGGGTGTCCCACCGGGCCCGTACACACCGAGTTCCAACACGCCTGGTGTGCGGCCTGGCCCTCACACGCCGGGTGTCCCGCCGGGCCCGTACACGCCTGGCTCGAGCACGCCGGGTGTCCCGCCGGGCCCGTACACGCCTGGCTCGAGCACGCCGGGTGTCCCGCCGGGCCCGTACACGCCTGGCTCGAGCACGCCGGGTGTC
>NZ_JBIWGA010000010.1:0-26188 GCF_044763345.1 Streptomyces sp. NPDC096132 | reverse complement strand
TCCCGCCGGGCCCGTACACGCCTGGCTCGAACACGCCGGGTGTCCCGCCGGGCCCGTACACACCCGGCTCCAACACGCCTGGTGTGGCGCCCGGCCCTCACGCCCCCGGTGTCCCGCCAGGCCCGTACACACCCGGCTCCCACACCCCCGGTGTCCCGTCTCACCCCCAGCCGCACGACGTCTCGTCAGGCCCCGCTCCCTACGCCCCCTGGCAGCCGCCGCCCATCCAGCAGCCCTTCGACGTCGGTAACCCCTACGCCCAGACTGCCGAGAGCTCCCCGGCTCAGGCCCCGCCGCCGCTGCCCCAGGGCGGTGGCCCCACCCCGCCGTACCTCGGCCCGGGCGCGGCTGCCGGAGGCCAACCGCCCTATGGTCCAGGCGCGGCCACCGGAGGCCAACCGCCCTACGGTCCAGGCCAGTCCGTCGGCGGCCGGGCATCTCACGGCCCGGGGCAGGCCGTCGGAGGTCTGCCGCCCCACGGCCCCGGCGTGGCAGCCGGAAGCACGCCGCCCCATGGCTACCACCAGGCCTCCGGAGGCTTCCCGTCCTACGGGACGGGCGCAGCCCTTGCCGGTCCTCCGTCTCCCGACGGGAGGAAGCGGGTCGCTGTTGTCGCGTTCGTCGTGGCTGTCGTGCTCGTAGTCGCCGGTGGGACGTGGGCGGCCGTGACGCTGGCCGGGGACGACGGCGACCAGGACGCGAACGCGAGGACGAAGAAGTCGGCGAGCGCGTCGGCGTCGCAGTCGCCGACCGGTCCCGTGTATCCGTACGGCGACGTCGTCGGGCTCACCGAGCCGCTGGAGACGGGGGACTGCGTGAAGGCGGTGTGGTCGGGGACGCCGTTCGGGTCGGCGCCGAACCTGGGCGTGGTGGACTGCGCGGACGACTGGCCGGACGGGCAGGTCGTGGCGGTCGACACGGCCACCGACTACGCCGACGCCAAGGCGCAGGGCGCCGCGCGGTGCGCCGCCCGGAGCAAGGCGTTCGTCGACGCCCTGCCGGACGCGGGCGGGTACGCCGTCGTACCGACACAGGACGGCTTCGACGCGGCCAACAGCGGTACGGCATGTCTCGTACTCGGCCGCCATGCGGCGATCGGCGGGGAGGTGGGCCGGTTCCGGCAGGCGGGCCTCGACCTGTGGGTCGGACAGATGAGCGTCGGCGACTGCTGGATCTACGAGGACCTGGACGACGGCTACAAGGCGCTGCTCACGGATTGCGCCGAACCGCACACGGACCAAGTGATCGGAACCGTTCAGACGCCCGACAAAATGAGCTACAAGAAGGGCATCGACAACGCGACCAAGCTCTGCGGCAACAAATTCGAGTCGGCCTGGGCGCGCGGCGCCGAGCGCAAGGTGTTCGGCTGGGTGACCGACGAGGACGACTGGAACGACGGATTCACCAAGATCGTGTGCACGGTGGGCCGGGCCGACAACGAGAAGACGACCGGAAAAATACCCGTGCCCGGTTCGGTGTGAGGCCCGTCGCACTCGACCCGTGCTCGGGAGGCGCCGGGGCGGGCGACCGGTTCGGCCGGCCACGCGCCCCGTCGGCCGCCCGCCGCTCCCACCCGTAGGCCTGTCGTTCACCTCGGGTTCGCCGGGGCGCCGCCCGCGCGTGTCAGCCTCCCCAGGGCGATGCACGCGCGGGTGGGAGAAAAGGGGCGGGGACGATCATGGAGAGCGGGCCGGCGATCTTCGCGGGAATGGTGTTCGCCCTGTTCGGAGGCGCACTGCTGGTGTGGACGGCGGTCCGGGTACGGCATCGCGAACCCGTCGCCCAGGGTGTGAGCCCCGTCGCATCGGCGACCCTCGCGACGCTCGCCGCGATCGTCGCACTCGCCGTCGGAACGTGGTGCTTCACCCGCCTCTGAATCCGCCCCGGTTCCGTGTTCGAGGATCTTGCCGCGTCTCCTGTTTGAACTGCGTAAGGAGGGTCACGCCGGTAAAGGAGAGGACGCGTTCCGCTCCGGCGGAAAAGGACCGGTCGGCACTCCGGGCGGCAGGAATGGCGGTAGTCGGGTTACCGTTCGAGTGGCCGTTGCGGGCTTTTCCCGTTTGACACGGGGGCGGGATGTACCGTCACACTCCGCAGCGTCACCATGACCCGACCCCGGGAGCAAGGCCTGGGGAGGCCCCAGCGTCGACCGGAGAGAAGAGCGAAGTTGTCCCCGACCAGCGAGACCGCAAAGGGCGGCCGCCGACTCGTCATCGTCGAGTCGCCTGCCAAGGCGAAGACGATCAAGGGTTACCTCGGCCCCGGCTACATCGTCGAGGCCAGTGTCGGGCACATCCGCGACCTTCCGAACGGCGCTGCGGAGGTGCCGGAGAAGTACACGGGCGAGGTCCGCCGCCTCGGCGTGGACGTCGAGCACGACTTCCAGCCGATCTATGTGGTCAACGCCGACAAGCGAGCCCAGGTCAAGAAGCTCAAGGACCTGCTCAAGGAGTCCGACGAGCTCTTCCTCGCCACCGATGAGGACCGGGAGGGCGAGGCGATCGCCTGGCACCTCCAGGAGGTCCTCAAGCCGAAGATCCCCGTGAAGCGGATGGTCTTCCACGAGATCACCAAGGACGCGATCCGGGCCGCCGTCGCGAACCCGCGCCAGCTCAACCAGAAGCTGGTCGACGCCCAGGAGACCCGCCGCATCCTCGACCGCCTCTACGGCTACGAGGTCTCGCCGGTCCTGTGGAAGAAGGTCATGCCGCGTCTGTCGGCCGGCCGAGTCCAGTCCGTCGCGACCCGGCTCGTCGTCGAGCGGGAACGCGAGCGCATCGCGTTCCGTTCCGCCGAGTACTGGGACCTGACGGGCACCTTCGCGACCGGCCGGGCCGGTGACCCGAGCGACCCGTCGTCCCTCGTCGCCCGTCTGCAGACCGTCGACGGCAGGCGGATCGCGCAGGGCCGCGACTTCGACTCCCTGGGGCAGCTCAAGAGCGCCAACACCCTCCACCTCGACGAGGCGAACGCCCGCGCGCTGGCCGCCGCCCTGGAGAACACCAACTTCTCCGTGCGGTCGGTCGAGTCCAAGCCGTACCGCCGCTCGCCGTACGCCCCGTTCCGTACGACCACGCTGCAGCAGGAGGCGAGCCGCAAGCTCGGCTTCGGTGCCAAGGCCACCATGCAGGTCGCGCAGAAGCTGTACGAGAACGGCTACATCACGTACATGCGTACGGACTCCACGACGCTGAGCGACACCGCCGTCGCCGCGGCCCGTGCCCAGGTCACGCAGCTGTACGGCGCCGACTACCTGCCGCCCCAGCCGCGCACGTACGCCGGGAAGGTCAAGAACGCGCAGGAGGCGCACGAGGCGATCCGCCCCTCGGGTGATCGTTTCCGCACGCCCGCCGAGACGGGTCTGACCGGCGACCAGTTCAAGCTCTACGAGCTGATCTGGAAGCGGACCGTCGCCTCCCAGATGAAGGACGCGACCGGCAACAGCGTGACCGTGAAGATCGGCGGCACCGCCGCCGACGGCCGGGACGTCGAGTTCAGCGCCTCCGGCAAGACGATCACCTTCCACGGCTTCCTGAAGGC
This sequence comes from Streptomyces sp. NPDC096132, assembly GCF_044763345.1. Taxonomy (NCBI): domain Bacteria; kingdom Bacillati; phylum Actinomycetota; class Actinomycetes; order Kitasatosporales; family Streptomycetaceae; genus Streptomyces; species Streptomyces sp. NPDC096132. The sequence continues at coordinate 22,648 of NZ_JBIWGA010000010.1, read as the reverse complement.
GTACGTCGAGGGCGCCGACGACCCGAACGCCGAGCTGGACGACCGCGAGCGCCGCCTGCCCCAGGTCGGCGAGGGCGACGCGCTGTCCGCCGAGGAGATCACGGTCGACGGGCACGCCACCAAGCCCCCGGCCCGCTACACCGAGGCCAGCCTGGTCAAGGAGCTCGAAGAGCGCGAGATCGGCCGCCCGTCGACGTACGCGTCGATCATCGGCACGATCCTCGACCGCGGCTATGTGTTCAAGAAGGGCACGGCACTCGTCCCGTCCTTCCTGTCCTTCGCCGTGGTCAACCTCCTGGAGAAGCACTTCGGGCGGCTCGTCGACTACGACTTCACCGCCAAGATGGAGGACGACCTCGACCGCATCGCACGCGGTGAGGCGCAGTCCGTGCCGTGGCTGAAGCGGTTCTACTTCGGTGAGGGCACCGGAGAGGGCGGCGGCGCCGCCGAGGCCGGCAACGGCGACGGGGACCACCTCGGCGGCCTCAAGGAACTGGTGACCGACCTGGGCGCGATCGACGCGCGCGAGGTGTCGTCGTTCCCCGTGGGCAACGACATCGTGCTGCGGGTCGGCCGCTTCGGCCCGTACATCGAGCGCGGCGAGAAGGACACGGACGGCCACCAGCGCGCCGACGTCCCCGACGACCTCGCGCCCGACGAGCTGTCCGTCACGTACGCCGAGGAACTGCTCGCCAAGCCGAGCGGCGACTTCGAGCTGGGCGCCGACCCGGACAGCGGCAACCAGATCGTCGCCAAGGCCGGCCGCTACGGCCCGTACGTCACCGAGGTGCTCCCCGAGGGCACCCCGAAGACCGGCAAGAACGCCGTGAAGCCGCGTACGGCCTCGCTGTTCAAGTCGATGTCCCTGGACACGGTGACTCTGGAGGACGCCCTCAAGCTGATGTCCCTGCCGCGGGTCGTCGGCACCGACGCCGAGGGCCAGGAGATCACCGCGCAGAACGGGCGCTACGGGCCGTACCTGAAGAAGGGCACGGACTCGCGCTCGCTGCAGACGGAGGACCAGCTCTTCACGATCACCCTCGAAGAGGCGCTGGAGATCTACTCCCAGCCCAAGCAGCGTGGGCGCGCCGCCGCCAAGCCGCCGCTGAAGGAGCTCGGCGAGGACCCGGTCAGCAAGAAGCCTGTTGTCGTCAAGGACGGCCGCTTCGGGGCGTACGTCACCGACGGGGAGACCAACGCGACCCTGCGCTCCGGCGACAGCGTCGAGACACTCACCCCGGAGCGCGGCTTCGAACTGCTCGCCGAGAAGCGGGCGAAGGGCCCCGCCAAGAAGACGGTGAAGAAGGCGCCCGCGAAGAAGACGACGGCGGCCAAGAAGGCGGCTCCGGCGAAGAAGACGGCCGCCAAGAAGACCGCGGCGAAGACGACCACGACGGCGGCGGCGAAGAAGACGGCCGCGAAGAAGACGACGGCCGCACGGTCGACGTCGCAGGACTGAGCCGGCCGACCGTGACGGACCGAGTCGCCTGACGGTCCGTCGACCGACCGGCCCGCCGACCGAGCGGACCGTGCCGGCGGGGCGAACAGCCCGATTCCGGTCACGGTTTTCCCCTCGCGGCTTCACGAAACGAACGCCCCGGCATCACTTTGGTGTCGGGGCGGTCGTACGTGCGGGCGGGCGCGCCGGGCTGTCAGTCGCTGCCGATAGGCTGAAAGCATGACGCGAGCCGAGCAGCCAACGGCCCACCACCCGGCACCGGACGACGCCCTGGTGGCGGACTCCCGCGAGCGCGCCGTACGCGCCCTGTTGCGCGAGCCGCAGTTGAAGCGGTTGTGGAGTGCGCAGTTGGTGGGCGGTGTCGGAGACACTCTCGCGCTCCTGGTGTTCGTCCTCCTCGCCCTTCAGGCGGCCATCGCCGAGGGCTCTTTCGGGGGCGGTTACCGGGGCGTGGCGTTCGCGGTGGCGACCGTGTTCGCGGTGCGGATTCTGGCCACCCTTCTCTTCGGCGCGGTCCTCCTGGGCCCGCTGACCTCCCTCACCTCCCCCGAAGGCCCGCTCGACCGCCGCTGGACCATGGTCGGCGCGGACGGCGTGCGGGCCGCCCTGCTGCTCGTCGCGCCGCTGTGGATCGACTGGACGCCGGACGACGCGCTGGCCTTCCTGCTGGTCACCGTCTTCGTGACCGGGGTCGCCGAGCGCTTCTGGACGGTCGCCCGGGAGGGCGCCGCCCCCGCGCTGCTGCCCGCCCCGCCGCTGGAGGGCGCGACGGTACGGCCGCTGCCGGACCACATGGACGCCCTGCGCCGACTGTCGCTGCGCACGGGCTTCGTGGCGATCCCGCTGGGCGCGGCCACCCTGATCGTCGCGTCCTTGTTCAACAATCTGCTGGGCACCGGCATCGACTGGTTCGCCCAGCACCAGGCGGCCCTCGCCTCGTACGTCGCCGGGGGGCTCTTCGCCGGGTCCCTGTCCGTCGTGGTCTTCCTGGAACTGCCGTCGGCGCGCACCCCGCGCGCGCGGTCCCCGCTGGAGGGGCTGCGCCGGCCGAAGACGGCCTCGGGCGTCGACGCGGGCCGCACGGGCGCGATCCCGCTGCTGGTCCTCGCCTGCGCGGCCGTCGCCGCGTCCATCGCCGCCGCTGTCGCCGTCGCCGTGCTGCACGCCAAGGACCTGGGCGGTGGCCCGGTGCTCTACGGGCTGCTGGTGCTCGCGCTGACCGGCGGGGTCGTCGTCGGCGTCCGTACGGCACCGAAGGTGCTGGTCGCGCTGTCGCGGCGGCGCCTGCTCGCGCTGGCGATCGCCCTCACCGGCGTGGCCCTGCTGGCCGCCGGGCTGGTCCCCGACGTCACCAGCGTGCTGCTGATCATGGGTCTGGCCGGCATCGGCGCGGGAGTCGCCGCGAACACCGGGCACGCGCTGCTCGACCAGGAGACCGAGGACAGCCGTCGCGCCCGCACGACGGAACACCTGCACGCGGTCGTGCGGGTCTTCGTGGCGCTGGCCGCCGTGGGCGCCCCGCTGCTGGCGGCGCTGATCGGGCCGCACCGCCTGGAGAACGGCAAGTTCGTGTTCGCGCACGGCGGTGCCGCGTTCACGCTGATGCTGGTCGGCGCGCTGCTGCTGCCGGTCGCCGTGCTGGTGCTGGCCAAGGTCGACGACCGCTCCGGTGTCCCCCTGCGTCTCGACCTGCGGGACGCGCTGCTCGGCGGCGACGACCCGGCGGTGGCCCCGGCCGCGAACGGCTTCTTCATCGCCCTGGAGGGCGGCGACGGCGCCGGCAAGTCCACCCAGGCCGAGGCGCTCGCCGAGTGGATCAGGGCCAAGGGCCACGAGGTCGTCCTCACCCGCGAGCCGGGCGCCACGCCCGTGGGCAAGCGGCTGCGCTCGATCCTGCTGGACGTGTCGTCCGCGGGCCTCTCGCACCGCGCGGAGGCGCTGCTGTACGCGGCGGACCGCGCGGAGCACGTCGACACGGTCGTCCGGCCCGCCCTGGAGCGCGGCGCCGTCGTGATCACCGACCGGTACATCGACTCGTCCGTCGCCTACCAGGGCGCCGGCCGCGACCTGTCGCCCACCGAGATCGCCCGGATCTCGCGCTGGGCGACGAACGGCCTGGTCCCGCACCTGACGGTCCTGCTGGACGTCGCCCCGGAGACCGCCCGCGAACGCTTCACCGAGGCCCCGGACCGCCTGGAGTCGGAGCCCGCCGAGTTCCACGCGCGCGTGCGCTCCGGTTTCCTCACGCTGGCCGCCGCCGACCCCGGCCGCTATCTGGTGGTCGACGCGGGCCAGGAGCCCGAGGCCGTCACCACCGTCGTACGCCACCGGCTCGACCGGATGCTGCCGCTGTCCGAGGCCGAGATCAAGGCCCAGGAGGAGGCGCGGAAGAAGGCCGAGGAGGAGGCCCGCCGCAAGGCCGAGGAAGAGGCGGCCCGCAAGGCCGAGGAGGAGCGCCTGGAGCGTGAGCGCCAGGAGCAGCTCGCCAAGCTGCGCGCCGAGGAGGAGGAGCGCAAGCGGCGCGAGTTGGAGGAGGCGCAGCGGCGTGAGGCCGAGCGCCAGGCCGAGGAGGCCCGGCAGCGCGCCGAGGAGGCACGCAGGCGTGCGGAGGAAGAGCGGCAGCGGCTGCTCGCCGAGGAGAAGGCCCGCGCCGAGGAGGAGGCCCGCCGCAAGGTGGAGGAGGAGCGGCGCAGGGTCGAGGAGGAGCGGCGCCGCAAGCTGGCCGAGGAGGAGGCCCGGCGGCGCGCCGAGGCCGAGGCCGCGCGCCTGGAGGAACAGCGCAAGGCCGAGGCCGCGCGTCTGGAGAAGCAGCGGAAGGCCGAGGAGGCGCTGCTGCGGGCCGAGGAGGCGCGCCGCGCGGCCGAGCAGGCCGCCGCGGCGGCCCAGGTCGGCCCCCGGCCCAAGCCGCCCACCGCGGCCCCGGCGGCCGCACCGGACGCGGTGACCGTGCCGACGCCGGTGGTCACGCCGACGAACGCGTCGGGCGGGCCGGTCGAGGAGACGGCGGTCCTGCCGCGGGTGCGGATGGACAAGAAGCCGGTGGAGGACACCACCCCACTGCCCCGGGTGCGCATGGACAAGGACCCGGCGGAGTCCCCGCGGTCGTCCGGGAAGGGGGCCGACGCCGAGGTGACGGCGGAGCTGCCCCAGCCGTCGGTGCCGCCCGCCGGAGCGGCCGACGAGACGGCCGTACTGCCGCCCGTCACCTCTCCCGCGCCCCCTGCGGGGGCCGCCGACGAGACCGCGGTGCTGCCGCCGGTGCGGGACGGGGGTGCCGTGGACGAGACGGCCGTCCTGCCGCCCGTACGACAGGACGGTCCCGCTGACCGGGTGCCGCCCGGCTTCTTCCGCGACGAGCGGGACGGCGTCGGCCCGGACGGCTCCGAGGACCGTACGCGCGAGCTGCCGCAGGTTGACGAGGCGGGCACGCCCCGGCAGCGGCCGCGCCCGGACTGGGCCGAGGAGACCCCGCTGGACGACCTGCCGTCCCTCGCGGACGAACTGCTGGGCCCGCACCGGGACGAGGACGACTTCGACGAGGGCCAGGGCGGCCGGGGTCGGGGACGGCGGCGCTGAGACGCCACGGGGGTCGCGCGGTCGTTCCGGCCGACGGCCCCCGTTGTCAGTGGGCGCCCGCACAATGGAACCGGCAGCGTGCGATGTGACGGAAGGGCGGCGTGACCCATGACCGTGTGGGACGACCTCGTCGGGCAGGAGAAGGTGAGTGAGCAGCTGACGGCTGCCGCTCGGGACGCCGACGCGCTCGTCACCGCGGCCACCTCCCACGCCCCGCCGCCCGAGGCGTCGAAGATGACCCACGCCTGGCTGTTCACGGGCCCGCCCGGCGCGGGCCGAACCCAGACGGCGCGGGCGTTCGCCGCCGCGCTGCAGTGCGTGAGCCCGGACCGCGCGCTCGGCGGCGCCCCAGGCTGCGGCTTCTGCGACGGCTGCCACACCGCGCTCATCGGCACCCACGCCGATGTCACCACCGTCGCCGCCGTGGGCACGCAGATCCTCGCCGAGGACATGCGCGACACGGTCCGCAAGTCGTACACCTCGCCCGCCACGGGCCGCTGGCAGGTCATCCTCGTCGAGGACGCCGAGCGGCTGAACGAGAAGTCGGCCAACGCCGTCCTCAAGGCGGTCGAGGAGCCCGCCCCCCGGACGGTCTGGCTGCTGTGCGCGCCCTCCCTGGAGGACGTGCTGCCCACCATCCGCTCCCGCTGCCGCCACCTGAACCTGCGCACGCCGTCCGTCGACGCCGTCGCCGACATGCTCGTACGCCGCGAGGGCATCGAACCGGCCGTCGCCGCGGCCGCCGCCCGGGCCACACAGGGCCATGTCGACCGGGCCCGCCGCCTGGCCACCGACCCGGCCGCCCGGGAGCGCCGCGCGGCGGTCCTCAAGCTGCCCCTGCGCATCGACGACGTCGGCGGCTGTCTCAGAGCCGCCCAGGAACTGGTGGACGCGGCGACGGAGGACGCCAGGGTGCTCGCCGAGGAGAGGGACGGCAAGGAGACCGAGGAGCTGAAGGCGGCGCTGGGCGCGGCCCAGGGCGGCCGGATGCCGCGCGGTACGGCGGGCGTGATGAAGGACCTGGAGGACAAGCAGAAGCGGCGCCGCACCCGCACCCAGCGCGACAGCCTCGACCTCGCGCTCACCGACCTCACCGCCTTCTACCGCGACGTCCTGGCCCTCCAGCTCGGCTCGCGCATCGCGATCGCCAACGCGGACGCCGAGGACACCCTGGAGCGCCTGGCCCGCGGCAGCAGCCCGGAGTCCACGCTGCGCCGCATCGAGGCCATCGGCGCGTGCAGGGAGGCCCTCGACCGCAATGTGGCTCCGCTGCTGGCGGTGGAGGCGATGACGATGGCGCTGAGAGCGGGTTGACGCCGGGAGTCCGGGCAGGCGCAGGGGAGCGGGTGAACGTCTGCCGTCGGTTGACGGGGTAGCTCATCCGTGGCTGTCCGCGCACGGACAGCATTCGCCCCATCGCTCAGAGTTAGGCTCGCTGGATGTACACCAGGCCATCCCCCGGCAGGCCCCGAACCGGCGGCACCCTCCGTGTCCTCTCCCTCTCCCTCTCCCTCTCCCTCGCCGCGCTGCTCGCCGTCTCCGCCTGCTCCTCCGGGAGCTCGACGAACTCCTCCGCCGGTTCGGCGGCGCGGGCGGAGCTGGCCGCGCTGCCGAAGGCGACCCCGTCGGCGCTGGCGCCGTACTACGGGCAGAAGCTGAACTGGAGGGGTTGCGGTGTCCCCGGCTTCCAGTGCGCCACGCTGAAGGCGCCACTGGACTACGCCCACCCGGGCGCGGGCGACGTCGAACTCGCCGTGTCCCGCAAGAAGGCGACCGGCCCGGGCAAGCGGCTCGGCTCGCTCCTGGTGAACCCGGGCGGACCCGGCGCCTCGGCGGTCGGCTACCTCCAGGGCTTCGCCGGCATCGGCTACCGGGCCGAGGTCCGCGCACGCTACGACATGGTCGCCGTCGACCCCCGGGGCGTCGCCCGCAGCGAGCCGGTGGAGTGCCTGGACGGCCGCGAGATGGACGCGTACACGCAGACGGACACCACCCCCGACGACCGCCGGGAGACGGACGAACTCGTCCACGCCTACCAGGAGTTCACGGAGGCCTGCGGCGCGCAGGCACCCAAGCTGCTCCGCCATGTGTCCACCATGGAGTCCGCCCGTGACATGGACATCCTGCGGGCGGTCCTGGGCGACCGGCGGCTGACATACGTGGGGGCGTCGTACGGCACGTTCCTCGGAGCGACGTACGCGGGCCTCTACCCGGAGCGGGTGGGCCGGCTGGTGCTGGACGGCGCGCTGGACCCGTCGCTGTCCGCCCGCCGGCTGAACCTGGAACAGACCGGGGGCTTCGAGACGGCGTTCCGGTCGTTCGCGAAGGACTGCGCACGGCGGCCGGACTGCCCCCTGGGCGGCAAGGAGAGCGAGGTCGGCCCGCGCCTGAAGGCGTTCTTCACCAGGCTGGACAAGCACCCCGTCCCCACCGGCGATCCCGACGGCCGCAGGCTCGGCGAGGCGCTCGCCACGACCGGTGTGATCGCGGCGATGTACGACGAGAGCACCTGGGAGCAACTGCGCGCGGCCCTGACCTCGGCGATCAAGGACAAGGACGGCGCCGGACTGCTCGCCCTGTCCGACAGCTACTACCAACGCGCCCCCGACGGCCGCTACACGAACATGATGTCCGCCAACGCGGCCGTGAACTGCCTGGATCTGCCGCCCGCCTTCGACACCCCCGCCCAGGTGGAGCGGGCCCTCCCCTCCTTCGAGAAGGCCTCCCCGGTCTTCGGCGCGGGCCTCGCCTGGTCCGCCCTGAACTGCGCGTACTGGCCGGTGAAGCCCACGGGCGAATCGCACCGCATCGAGGCGAAGGGCGCCGCCCCGATCGTCGTCGTCGGCACCACCCGGGACCCGGCCACCCCCTACCGCTGGGCCCGCTCCCTCAGCAGCCAGCTCTCCTCCGCCCGCCTCCTCACCTACGTCGGCGACGGCCACACCGCCTACGGCCGCGGCAGCGCCTGCATCGACTCCGCGATCGACGCGTACCTTCTCCACGGGACGCCTCCGGCGGCGAAGAAGCGCTGCTCATAGCCCCGCCCCCACCCCCGGAACGGCCGCCTCCGGGGGTGGTGCGGAGCACCCCCAGAAACTGTGTAGACTTACCGACGTTGCTGATCGCACCATAGTGCGGACGGCGCGCCGCCTTAGCTCAGATGGCCAGAGCAACGCACTCGTAATGCGTAGGTCTCGGGTTCGAATCCCGAAGGCGGCTCAAAGAATCCCCAGGTTAGACGGCGTCTGACCTGGGGCTTTTGCTTTCCCTTGAAGGGTTGATGGTCTAAACCACTGCGCTATGGGGTGCGTGCGAGGGCCAGATGGGGCCCAGATGGGGCCGAGATTGCCTTGCGCATTTGTAATGCGTAGGTCGGTGGTTTGCTGTCTGCGGCGAGATCTGCGGTATCAGGTCTCTGAACTGGCCTTTCTCCTCGGGAGTAGACCGAGAGAGGTCTGTTGCGTGAGCCACGGGGAACGTAGGGGGAACATGGCGCCGGGCAGCCTCCTCGTCGGAGGTGTCCGGCGCATCGGTGGCACCTTCGTCCTGTTCTTCTCCAGGCTGGCCCTGTTCGTGTCGAGCGAACGCCGACGGCCGCGCGCACCCGGTGCTCGCGATTCCGGCCGCCCTGTCGCGCCAGGCCGCGCTGCCGAGCCTAGGTGTGCCCTCGCGTGGTCAGTGCTGTGCCGGGACGCCGAGTTCGTCGAGGAGTCCGCGGATGCGGCGCTCGATCTCGTCACGGATCGGGCGGACATCTTCGACGGTCCTGCCTGCGGGGTCGTCCAGGGTCCAGTCGAGGTACCGCTTGCCGGGGAAGACTGAGCAGGCGTCGCCGCAGCCCATGCTGACGACGACGTTGGCGGCGCGGACGACCTCGTCGGTCCAGGGCTTGGCGAACTCGCGGGAGATGTCGATGCCGCGCTCGCTCATCGCGGCGATGGCTGACGGGTTGACCTCGAATCCGGGTTCGGAGCCGCCGGACCATGCGACGGCGCCCTCGTCGGCGAGGTGGTGGAAGAAGCCCATGGCCATCGGGTGTAGCTCGTCCCTGCGGAAGAGCTACACCCATCCGACTTTACGGTACGGGGCCCGGGCGGCCGAGAGCGGACCGATCCAGCGGTCGTCATCCGGCAGGACAGAGCCGGCGGTCCTCCGGATGGCCGCTTGCGCAGGGCCGCTAGTTCCGCGGGTGTGATGCCCAGGGACCGGATGAGCTGGCCCAGTCCCGCGGAGGAAATGATGGCGTCCCGCCGAGTGCAACGCCGTGACTCTGTTGGCGATCTTGTGAGGGTCAGCTGGTGGCGGTGCAGAGGGCGTGGAAGTGGCTGGGTGCCCGCCGCTTTCGGGTCGGACTGGCGATCCAGTCGGCGATCCGGGTGACGTTGCAGGCCAGAGCGGTCAGGACGTGCTGGACGTGGGTCTTCTGCAGGCCTTGGTAGCGGGTTCTGCGGAGGCCGCAGGTGCGGATGTTCTGGGAGAGGGTGGCCTCGATGCCGGCCCGGATCGCGTAGCGGTCCTGCCACTACCGGGTCCGTTGGTCGAGGCGGTTGGCCTGCTGGATCTCGTGGAGTTCGCGGGTGGGCAGCAGGGCGAGCGAGCGCGGGCGGACTTCGGAGTTGGTGCACTGGGCCCGGTCCGTGCAGGCCCGGCATGGGGCCTCGCCGAAGCGGACCTGGATGTAGTCGTGGCTGGAGATCCGTAGTGGCTTCCAGGTCCGGCTGGTCTGCCCGCGGGGGCAGACGACCTGGTGGCCGTCCCAGTCGACGGTGAAGGAGGCCTTGTCGAACCCGTTCTGTGCTTTGGTCTGGTGGCTGGGGTCGGGAGCGACCGGGCCGAGCAGCGTGATCTGGTGGACGCGCTGGGCGCGTTCGATCCGCTGCGCGGTCACGTAGGCGGCATCGACCACGTGCTCGCCCGGCGCCAGGCCGGACGCGGCGAGGTCGTCGTGGATCTGGTCCGTGAGCTCGCCGTCCTGGACCGGGGCGATCGTCGTGGCCACGTGCACCACCACCTCCGGCAGGTCTGACGTGCACGTTTCCGTGAAATGGGTGCGGTAGCCGGACCATGCGGTGTCCCGCTTGACGCAATAGTGCGCGTCGGTGTCGTACGGGGAGTCGAACCGCAGCGACGCCGGAGGCAGAGCGTGGCCGTCGCGCCAGCGCAGGCGTCCGCGTGCATCCCAGTAGTAGTGGTGCACCCACACCCGGCGCAGGATCTCCACCTGCGGCAACGCGCGCAGCCGGGGCGGGGCGTCGGGCGCCCAGGCGGCGGCCAGGACTTTGCATCCGTCCCGGCCGAAAGCCTCGGCCAGGGCGGTGACTCCGGCCTTCCCGCCAGGAACCTTGCCGATCTCGACCTTGCGCCCGTAGCGCTTGTCCCACTCCGGCTCCACCAGCGGCAGCAGCCAGTCCGGGGCTGCTTGGGCGAGTTGCTCGAGTGCAGCCCGCAGGCTCTCGCCGGCCAACTCCAGGCGGCTGAGCCTACGGACGGCGGCGAGCACGTGTGTGGCATCGGTGCGCTGGCGGCCTCCGGCCTTGAGCAGGCCGGCTTCGACCAGCCGGTTCAGCATCACCTGCAGCAGCCGGTCGGCCGCATCCCCCTCGGTCAGCCGGGCCCGGAACTCGCACAGCACCGAGTGATCGAACCCGGGATCGTCCAACTCCATGCCGAGGGCGTATTTCCAGTCGATCCGAGTACGGACCGCATTTGCGGCAGCGCGATCGGACAGGTCCTCCGCGAACTGCAACACGCTGACCAGCGCCAACTGCCCAGGCGACAGACCAGGGCGCCCATCACGCGGGTACAGGTCCGCGAAGTCCTCGTCCTCGAACACCACGTCCAACCGGTCCCTCATCAGCATCGCCGGCGCCCCCTTCGGACACGCCGCCCACGCTGTCTGTCAGCACCGTCCGCGTCGGAATCCGCTGATAACTCCTCGGCCGCAACGACATCCCCGGACCCCTCCCCGAGACACCACCCCGCCTCACTCCAGCGAACAGCAGAACAGACGTCGCGTCAGCACCCCTCACAAGATCGCCAACAGAGTCCTGGCGTTGCACTCGGCGGGACGCCATTCGACAATCGGCCGTCCACTTCGGTGCGGCAGGGGGCAGCGCGTCTCGGTCTCCTCGTCGCCGGGCTACGAGGTGACTTCGGTGTCCGTCAGGTGCGGCACCCGCGTGGGGCCATGACGTTGCTCCCGCTTCCCGTCCGTCCGATGTGCGACCGAGTGGTCAGATGCCAGCGATGATCTTGGTGCCACTGGCAGATGAGGGCGCACCGCGTACCCGTCGTCCGGAGACGGACAGTGGGGCCCGGTCCTCGGCCCCTCCACGCGCCTCCCCGCCTGATCCGCGAGGAGCCGCACCCTACTGAAGTCCCTCGACCTGATCCTTGGCCCACCACAGGAACGCGGCGGCGTGCTGCTGGTTGGCGAAGCCCTGGCCGACGAGGTCATTCAGGAGGTCGTTGCTCCAGAGGATGAGCCGGCCGCGGGTCCAGTTCACCGACTCGGGTGCCGGCAGTTCCAGTCCGTAGACCATCCGCGCGATCTCGCGCTTGCCGCTGGCCTCCGTCGTGTACTTGAGGATCGTCAGGAACCGGTCGGGGTGCATCACGCAGAGCACCCTCGTAAGGAGGGCCCCCTTGAAACCGGTCATGGCGAACGGCTTGGTGCCGGACAGCAGGTGCTGGAGACGGTCTTCGAGCGGCACGTCGTCGGGTTCACGCAGGAGGTACTCGATCGTCCTGCGGGTCGCCTGCCCGGCCGCGGCATCGCCCATGTCGTTCCACGCGGAGTTGAAGGTTGCTTGATTGCCGGGGCGGGCTCCGACCTCGGAGTTGGCGAAGTCCTTGAGGACTCTGGGTCGCACGTCCGCAGCCCGTCGGGGGAGAAGATCCGCTGGTACTTCGACCAGTAGGCCGCCACGTCAGGGTCGAAGTCCGGTTTGACGGCGAGGTACTGCTCCTTCAACCGGGCCAGCCCTGTTGCTGTCGGTGGTACTACTCGCGCATCGTCCCGGCGGGCGAGAGCGCGGCGAGACTGCTCGTGCCTCGTCGACGCCTTCCGACGAGACTCAGCGAGAGAGTGGCCCGGAGCGGAACCGGGACGAGACAAAGGGAGTCCAGCGAGAGGAGGAGGAAGCCGACCGAGATGAAACACGCGCGGGGTGGCGAGAGGTGAGTGAGAAGGGTCGAGCGCTGGCGCTGCGGCAGCAGAGTGATTGCTCTCGGCCGGGCCGGGGTGACGGCGGAGGAGGTGATGGGGGAGCACTACCAGCGGCAGTTGGCTGCTGGGTTTGTTCCCCGCGATGCGGGGCTGGATCGAGTGGCGGGCACGAACAATTACGGCCCCAGCGCTGGCCCGCTGACGCCGTGCTGGCCGTATCCCGAGCATGGTGGACCGGGCGCATGTGAACGGAAGTCGCAGTCAGCCATGATCGCAGCCCGGGAGTGGGCGCTCTGGCACGAAAGGGATTGAAGACTCGGCGTATGGCCTGACTCGGCTGCCGGCAGCATAACCAGGCGGCGGTCACCGACTGCTTCAAGCTGAGGCCTTGGAGGCGACCCGAGCCCGCAGTGTGCCACGGACGGAAGACCACTCGTCCGCGAGCAAGCTGTAATACAGAGAGTCGCGGCGGGTGCCGTCCTGGCGTCGCATGTGGCTGCGCAGCGTTCCTTCGTAGACGAGGCCAAGGCGAGCCAGGGCCTGCTGAGATCGTATGTTGAGGTTGTCGGTGCGAAGTGCTACCCGGGCAAGCCGGAGGTCGTCGAAGGCATGACCGAACAGGAGCAGTTTGGACTCGGCGTTGTAGGGGCCGCCCCAGCAGGAACGGTCGAACCAGGTTGCGCCGATCTCGGCGCGGCTCTCGGCCAGGTCGAGGTCGTAGATGCTCGTCGATCCGACCACAGCACCATCGTCCCGGCGTTGCACAGCAAAGCATCGTCGTTTCGACTCTGCAGTCATCTTGCTCAGCATCTCGCGCAGCTGGGCTACGGACGTCGGACGGGGGTGGGGCATCCACTGCCAGACTTCAGGGTCGGATGCTGACGGAAACAGAGCTTCGGCGTGATCTGGGGACAGCGGGACGAGGCGGACAATGGTGCCTTCAAGAGTCTGATGGTTCACCAGAGCGGATTATGGCCTGATCACGTGGCGAGACTGCTGTAACAGATGTGCGCCCGCAATATAGACAAGGCATGGACCAGGGGCCGCGCAGTGTGTGTGGTGCCGTGCATGGTGTCCGAGGTGGTGAGTCGGGGGAACCGGCCGATGCGGCTGAGTGCCGTCAGGCCTTCGCCTGCAAGCAGTCTCCTGCTCTCGCCGCCGGATCGACAAACCCGCGGACGGGCGCCGATTCGCTGGCTCAACGGTTTCTCGAACAGGTTCACCTCGTTGCGGTTGTGCTGGGCAACCTCGCCCTGTCGGTGCCTCCACGCGTCCGAACTCGCGCTGCAGCCGGGTATCTGCCCCTACGAGTTCAACCTTGTCAAGCCGCACCGTTAGATAGGGACGGGGTAGCCCTCGAGCTGCCCCTTCTGCCTGATTTTGAGTGGATAAGCTCCTTATTTTCTGTGGTCATCTTGCTGTCGTGCAGCTTGATGATCCACTGCGACGGTCGAGTGCCGCGTCGCCGTGCTGACAGTGTGGGGAGGGCTGAGCATGCAGGAGGGAGAGCGGGTCTCGGGCGGGAGAAGGTCAGGAGTTACGCCAGGGATCGATGAACCTCGTATTTTGGTTGATGTTCCCGGCAGCCGTTTACGGTCTCGTGGCTGTCTGTATTCAAAGGGGCCCGGGACGATGTAGTAATTGGAGTTCCTATGCAGGGACGCATCCTCGAATTCCGTTCGCTGATTGACCTGTTCCGGTCGACAGCTCGACGTTTCCCGCATAAGATTGCCGTTTCGGACGGACCTGAAAGTCTGACATATGCTGAGCTCGATCGACGGTCTGACGAGCTGTCCCGGAAAATTTCGTGTTCCAGGTCTCGTGATGCGCGGTTCGTGGGTCTTTTCGTCGGCAGGGACATAGATTCAATCGTCGGCATCCTGGCCGTCATGAAGGCTGGCATTGCGTACGTTCCGCTGGACCCGACGTATCCGCCGCACCGGCTGAAATATCTGATAGATGATTCGAAGGTGGAGGCGATCGTCGGCCCGGCGGACGCCGTGTCACAGATCTTTGTCCACGATCTGGAGATTATTAGTTCGCGAGGCGAAGGGGATCCGGCCGGGGGTGATCCCGAAGAGGTCCTCGAGCATTCTCTGAATCCACTTGATCCCGCATACGTCATTTACACGTCAGGCTCCACCGGGCAGCCCAAGGGATGCGTGGTCACGCATTCCAATGTCCTTTCCCTGCTGCACGGGGCTCTGCCACTCTTCGACTTCACCCCGGACGACCGTTGGGCGCTCTTCCACTCGCTCAGTTTTGACTTCTCGGTGTGGGAACTCTGGGGTGCACTCGCGACCGGCGCCACCGTCGTCTGCGTGCCGACGGGCGTCGTGCAGTCCGCCCATGAGTTCGTCGAGTTCCTGGCGGCCGAGGAAGTGACGGTACTCAACCAGGTGCCGTCGATCTTCCGGTACATGCTGGACGCCCTCAAGGACTCGGCGATGGCCCTCCCTCTGCGGCACCTCGTCTTCGGGGGAGAGAGCGTGGACCTGAAGGACGTGGGCGAGTTCCTGGCCTTGACACCCGACGGTCCGCCCGCCGTGACCAACATGTACGGGATCACTGAGACCACCGTCCACGCGACGTTCAAACGCATCACGGACGCCGACCTCGCCGGGGCTGTCCGCTCCCCGATCGGCCGTCCGCTTCCGCATCTCGGCATCGAGATCCGCGGCGAGCAGAGGGAGATCCTTCCCGATGGGCAGGTCGGCGAGATGTGGCTGTTCGGGGGCGGGCTGGCAGACGGCTACCTGAACCGCGCCCAGTTGACGGCCGAGAGGTTCGTCGAGGAATCGTCCGCGGCCGAGACCCGGCGGTACTACCGAAGCGGCGATCTCGCGCGGTATCTCCCGAGCGGTGAGCTGGAATACGTGGGGCGCGCCGACGAGCAGGTGAAGATCATGGGTTTCCGTATCGAACTGGGTGAGGTCGAGGCGGTCCTTCAGGAACACCCCGCCGTGCAGGGCGCGGTCGCGGTGGTAACGAGGGCGCGGACCGGGACGCCCATTCTCTCCGCCTGTGTCGTTCCCGCCGAAGGGCGGAGTGGGGACATCTCTCGCGAACTGCGGACGTGGGCCGCGGCGAGAATGCCGCGTCACATGGTTCCGCACCTGTATCACACGGTGGACTCCTTTCCGTTGACGTCGTCCGGAAAGACGGACCGTAACGCGGTCGCGGAAATGATCGAACTCACAGGAGGCAGGACTTGATCCCTCTCTCATTCGCGCAGCAGCGCTTGTGGTTTCTGAACAAGCTTGAGGGATCGAAGGCGGTGTACAACTCGCCCCTGGCGCTGCGGCTGACCGGCCCCCTGGACCAGGAGGCCCTGCGGACCGCGCTGTGCGACGTGGTCGCGCGTCATGAGTCCCTGCGCACGACGTTCCCCGAACAGGACGGAGTGCCCTATCAGAACGTCGTCGACGCGGACGCCGCCGTCCCCGGCATCATCACGGTCGATACGACGGAGGCCGACCTGTCCGACGCCATACACCGCGTCGTGCGGGAGCCCTTCGACCTCACGGTCGAGACACCGTTGCGCGCCTGGATGTTCGTCCTCGACCCGAGCGAACGTGTTCTGCTGCTGGTGGTCCACCATGTGGCCGGCGACGGTTGGTCCCTGGCTCCGCTGTGGCGTGATCTGAGCTCGGCTTACTCTGCACGCTGCGACGGACAGGCACCCGTCTGGGCGGAACTCCCGGTCCAGTACGTGGACTACACGCTCTGGCAGCGCGAGCTGCTCGGTGAGGAGAGCGACCCGGAGAGCGTCCACAGCTCGCAACTGCGGTTCTGGTCCGAGCAGCTCGACGGACTCCCGGACGAGTTGCGGCTGCCAACCGATCACCCTCGACCGGTGAAGGCGGGCCGTGAGGGCATATCGGTTCCGGTGACTCTGGACAGCTCGGTCCACGCGGGCCTCGTGCAGCTCGCCAAGCAGTCCCATTCCACGATCTTCATGGTGCTGCAGGCCGGTGTGGTCACACTCCTGTCCAAGCTCGGAGCAGGCCACGATATCCCGATCGGCACGGCTGTCGCCGGCCGAACCGACCAGGCCCTGCACGACCTCGTCGGCTTCTTCGTCAACACCCTGGTGCTGCGCACCGATATCTCGGGAGCCCCGACTTTCGGCGAGATACTCCAGAGGGTCAGGCAGGCCGACCTGGACGCCTACGCGCACCAGGATCTTCCCTTCGAACGTCTCGTGGAGGCGCTCAATCCGCCGCGCGTCCCTGGCCGCCATCCGCTTTTCCAGATCATGCTGACGCTCCAGAACACCGCGGGCGCCGACTTCCGGCTGCGTGGCGTCGACGTACGGGTCGAGGAAGTTTACGAAGCCGGCGCTCAGTTCGACGTCGAGATCACCCTCGAGGAGATCCATGACCGCGAGGGGAACCCCGGCGGCCTGCACGGGCACATCGCCTACGCGGCGGATCTGTTCGACCGCGACACGGCCGAACGCGTCAGCGAACGACTCGTGGCCCTCATGGCACAGGTCGCGTCCGATCCGCAGATCGCCTACGAGCGGATCGACGTCCCGGCGATGCCGGAGAAGCGGCCCGCGTCCCGGCCGGAGGCGGAATCGCCCGCCAACGCGCTCCGCGAAGGGAGCGAGCCGCGGGACGAGCGGGAGGCCACCCTCTGCGGCATCTACCGCGAAGTCCTCGGCATCGACCGAGTGGGGATTGACGATAGCTTCTTCGCGCTCGGCGGCCACTCGCTGCTCGCCACGCGCCTCATCAGCAGAGTGCGCACGGTGTTCGGCGTCGAACTGGACATGGTCAAGATCTTCGAGGCCCCGTCCGTTGCGGAACTCTGCCCGCACGTCGCCGCAGCCCCGAGCGCGAGACCGAAGCTCACCGCGACCGCGCGTCCACGTCCGTGATCGCGGTCGCCCACCCGACCAGGGCGCTGTACCAAGAAAGGAATCCGATGTTCGGTACTTCCAACCAGGAGATCGTGGAGCGCTACCGGAAGGACGGCTTCGTCGTCTTCCCATCGCTGCTTCCGCCGGAACTGCTGAAGGAGATGCAGGCCGAGCTCCCCGCCGTCCTGGACGAAGAAGGGCCGCAGCGGTTCGTCGAGGACGACGGGTCGACCGTGCGGGCCGTATACGGCCTGCACCGCAAGTCGGGGGTCTGGCGTACGGTCGCCGAGTCGTCCGTACTCGCCGAGATCGCGCGGTTGCTGCTCGGTGAGGACATGTACGTCTTCCAGTGGAAGATCAACCCGAAGGCAGCCGAGTCCGGCGAAGTCTGGGAGTGGCACCGGGACTTCACCTTCTGGGCGCGGGCGGACGGCATGCCCGAGCCGCTTGCGCTGACGGCTGGCGTTCTCCTCGACGACGTCACCGAGGAGAACGGTCCACTACAGCTCATACCGGGCACGCACCGGGTGACCACCAGCTTCGAAGAGGCCGAACAGGCGCCGTCCGTCCACGCCTCGGAGCATGGCGAGGACAACTGGGCGTCGCTGGTGTCGACCAACCTGGCGCACTCCATCCCCGACGACGTCGCCGAGGACATCGCGGGCGAACGCGGACTGGTCAAGGTCACCGGCGAGGCGGGGACCGTGGTCTTCTTCGACAGCAACATCTTGCACGGCTCGGCACCCAACCGGTCCAGCCGCGGTAGGACGCTCGGCCTGGTCTCCTACAACCCCGTGCGTAACGTCGCGGTGGGCTGGGACCACCCGCGCCCGGCCTTCTTCGTCAACCGCGAAGCCATGCCCCTCGATGTACGGCCCTTCGAGGGACTTCACGTGCCGAGCGGCGTCTCCGACTGAGCGGTCCGTTGCGGGAGTCGCCGTCCGCGAGGAGGACGAGGAGCAGACAGAGGCGGTTGCTGGGTAGCGGGCCCGGCGACCGCCTCTTCGCTTGTACGAGCGAGTGGACCGAAGAGTGAGTCCTTGAGTGGGCTGGATCTGTGAGTGAGTGGGTGCGATGAGCAAGTGGGTTCGACGTTTCCACCAGGCGCCGGAAGGCGAGGCGCTGTTGGTGTGCTTTCCCCATGCCGGAGGATCGGCTGGCGCCTACCTGTCGTTGTCCGCGGTGCTGAAGGACCGTGTGCAGACGCTGGCCGTGCAGTACCCGGGGCGGCAGGATCGCATCGCGGAGACCTGCGCCGGCGATGTCGACGAGATCGTGGACGCCGTGTTGCAGGCTCTGGAGCCATATCGCGAAGACAGACGGCGGATCGGCCTGTTCGGGCACAGCATGGGCGCGCTGCCGGCCTTCGAGGCCGCGCGGCGCATGGAACGCGAGGGATGGCAGCCCGCCGCGCTCTTCGTGTCGGCGCGGCAGGCGCCGTCCTTGCCCTGGCCCCCCGTCGGTGCGCCCAGACTGTACGACGCCGATGAGCGGCGCGTCCTCGACGAGCTCGAGCTCCTCGGCGGCAGCGCCAGGGAGCTGTTGGCCGACCCCGAGGTGATGGGCTTCGTGCTGCCCGCGCTGCGTGCCGACTACCGGCTGCTGTACAAGTACGAGTACCGGCCCGACGCCAGGCTCGCGTGTTCCGTGGTCGCACTGGCCGGCGCGAGTGATCCACGGGTGCCGGTCGAAGGTGTGCGCGCGTGGGAGGAGGAGACCTGCGGCCCCTTCGCCTGCCATGTGTTGCCGGGCGGGCACTTCTACCTCGAGGGCGAGCTGGCCCGGGTGGCGGCCGTCATCGAAGCCGCGCTGGTCTGACGTGTGCTTCCGCCAGGCAGGCTACTGCACGGGGGCGGCCTTGTCGGTGTTCGGGACACGGCGGACGAGTTCCTCGGCATCGGAGAGCAGCTCCGGCGTGTACCTGACCTCCGAGCCCGAGTCGGCGTAGTGACGGTGCTCGGGCTTGCTGGTCCTGCGCAGGACGGTCACGCTGTTCTGCATCAGTTTGCGCGACTCCAGAAGGCTCAGAATCTCCATCTCCCCGGGATGGGCCTGCTGGAAGGTGTGGAGGTACTCCAACAGGGCCTCGCCCTGCGGATACGTCATCAGGTAGTGCATGGCGACGATGCCGCCGTCCGGGTTGATCCGGTCCCAGAAGTGGTCGAAGAAGAACAGGCACTCCCAAGCGTCGACCCAGGCGAAGTCGATGGTGGCGAAGTCCGCCGGGAGCCGGTCGGCCGCGTTGCGCACGTCGGAGTTGACGATGGTCACCCGGTCGTCCAGACCGACATTGCGCAGGACGTCCTGAACGCGTCCGGCGGACGACTCCTCGATGGAGAGGTCGTCGATGGCGACCATACGCGGACGGTAGGGCTCCAGGTAGGCGCCGGGAACTGCGAGCGCAGGGTGCTCAAGGAGCCAGGACTCGTCGAGGGCATCGCCCGCGAGAAGCCGGGCCTGCGTCTTGGCTGCGAGTGAGTTGCGCTCCTCGTCGGCCAGCCCCTCGGCGTGGGCGAGTGCTCCCGCCAGGAAGGGCGTGGTGTACCCCATGCCCACCTCGAGCACGCGCTCGGGACGGAGGAGTTGGACCAGGCTGGCGAGAAACGGCCCGACGTTCTCCGTACCCATACCGGGGACGCGTAGCTCCTCCACCGCCGATTGAAACGCGTCGCCGTACATGACGTGGCTCATGGTGACTCCGTATCCGTGCCGGCGTGCTCGCGCCGTGCATCGATGCCTCCGGGGATACCGCTCACGCTGTCATCACCGAGGTGCCGGATCGACGTCACAAGGTGGTTCATTAAGATGCACGGCAGCAAGATGAGCGGGGGGACATAGCGGTGGAACGGTACATAACCTACCAGACCGTGCGAAAAGGGGCTGGCCATGCACATATGGAGTTGTATCGGTTTGCGCTGACGAAACAGGTCGTGACAGCGGGCAAGTTGATCGCGGCGCTCGACCTGCCGCCTGAGACCGTACGTGACGGGCTGGCCACGCTGCTCGACATCGGGCTGCTGGCACCTGTCGAGGGTGACGCCGGGTGGTTCGTGGCGGTGGATCCGAACATGGTCACCGCTGAGGTGGTGGGCCCGGTCGAACGGGCAATCTGGCAGCAGCGCATGGACGCTGCGCAGGCGCGTGAGCGTCTGTCGACGCTCATCCCCCTCTACGGCGGCCAGGACAAAGTCGGCGCCGAGTCTACGCGCATGGAACGCATCGAGGATCTCGACGATGTCAGAGGGGTCATCGCCGGATTCGCCGCGAACTGCCGTGAGGAGGTGCTGACTTCCCAGCCGGGTGGCGGGCGCCGTGAGGAGGTCCTGGAGGAGGCCATCGGCCGCGACGAGCAGATGCTCCGGCGCGGTGTGCGGATGCGTACCCTTTATCAGCACACCGCGCGCTTCAGTCCCGGCACCCGGGCCTATGTGGAGCGAGTGACAGAACTCGGCGCGGACGTGCGGACCGTCGACGACCAGATCATGCGTCTTCTCGTCTTCGACCGGAAAGTCGCGGTGATATCGGTCCGAGACAGCGTCAACGGGGCTGTGATCATTCATGATCGCGACCTGGTTCATTTCCTGGTGAACACGTTCGAGTTGGTATGGGCTGCGGCCCAGCCGTTCCCTCTGAGTTGGAACAACGGTGAACTCGCTGAAATCGGCGATGAGTTGAAACTCAAGATATTCCGCCTACTGAGCGAAGGACTCACCGATCAGGTCATCGCCAAGCGCATGGGGATGTCGGTGCGAACCTGTCGACGCCACATAGCGGAGGTCATGTCGCGGCTGGAGGCCGAGACCCGGTTCAGGGCTGGCTACCTGCTGGGATCCCGTGGGTGGCAAGCAGCCGCCCGGATCGGAACGGCCGCTGAAACCACGGCGCAGAAGGACACCGCCGGCTGAGGACCGGCGGGAGCCGGACCGTCCGATTCGCTTGCTTCGGGTCGCCAAGAGCGTCTGCAATGACGCCCTCGGCGACCCCTCTTTGTCTCGCGGTTTCTCGGGCGCTCTGCCCGTTTTCCTCCTTGTGTGTCCGTCAGTCATCTTGCTGCCGTGTCACTAGCTGAACCACGAGCGCCGTCGATCTTCGCGTGTTCTCGATGACAGGGTGTCGGAGGCGTCCGGAAGGCGCCGTGTCACATAGTCCGGAGTTCGAGAGCCAGGTGCCTTCTCGCTCCATAATGCCGGGGCGCCACAAGCCAGCCCCCGCGAATAGTGCAAGTGAGGATCAGAGAATCATGAACCTCAAGCGGACGGTTCTGCTGATGTCTGCCGTGGTGATGGGGATTGCGCTGCTTTCCGTGAGTGAACCCTCTTCCCCGTTCCGGATTCACTCGACACCCGTGAACACCCTTGGTCAGGAATCCCTTTCCACCGTGGTGGCCCTGTCCAAGAAGGCCGGCGATACCGGCTGGGGCTGAGCGGCCCGCGCCGCGCCACTCGCCCGGTCGCCCAGTCGGCTCCGCCGGGCTCGGTCAGGTTCTTCCACTCGTGAGGCAGGTTCCATCTGTGACCACCCAACAATCGCCCAAGGAAACCCGTCCGGCGGCGGAGGCGTTCTTGCCGGTGCTGTTCGAGGCTCAGGTCGCGCGGGCTGTGGATGCGGTGGCGGTGGAGTGCGGTGGCGAGTGCCTGACCTATGGCGAACTGAACGCCAGGGCGAATCGTCTGGCGCGTGAGCTGGTGGCTCGTGGGGTGGGTCCCGAGGGGATCGTGGCGCTGGCGTTGAACCGGTCGGTGGACATGGTGGTGGCGGTGCTGGCGGTTCTGAAGGCCGGCGGCGCCTATCTGCCGGTGGATCCGGAGTACCCGGCGGACCGTATCGCGTTCATGTTGAGGGACGCGGAGCCGCGGCTGGTGCTGTCGCATCGTGGGGTGGCCCGTGAGGGTCTGGAGGGGGTGTGTTCGTGGCTTGACGTCGATGGTGAGGAGCTGTCGGAGGCGGTCGCGGTGCGGTCCGCGGAGGATGTGGCCGACGAGGAGCGGCTGGCGCCGCTGCGTGCGGCGTCACCGGCGTACGTGATCTACACCTCCGGCTCCACCGGCACCCCCAAAGGTGTGTTCGTGGCCCACGGGGGGGTGGTGAACTTCGTCCTGGACCACATCGACAGCACCCGTGTCACCCCCGTGTCGCGGGTCCTTCAGTTCGCCTCGCTGAGTTTCGACGTGTCCGTTCAAGAGATATGGACGGCCCTGGCCGCCGGCGCGACGCTGGTCGTTCCCGAGCCGGGGCGGCTCGCGGGCGAGCAGCTCGGCAGGATGCTGGTCGAACACCGGATCACCCACGCTGAGTTTCCGCCCCCCGTCCTCGCCACGGTCCCCACAGGCCCCTATCCGGATCTCGAAACGATCGCCGTGGGTGGCGACTCCTGCCCCGCCTCGCTGGTCGATCAGTGGGCATCGGGCCGCCACATGATCAACTCCTACGGTCCGACCGAGATCACCGTTGAGGCCACGAACGCCGTCGTCTCTCCGGGGTCGGGTGTTCCGTCGATCGGTGTTCCGATTCGGAATACGTCGGTGTTTGTGTTGGACGAGGGTCTGGCGCCGGTGCCGGTGGGTACGGCGGGTGAGTT
>NZ_JBIWGA010000009.1:0-372495 GCF_044763345.1 Streptomyces sp. NPDC096132 | reverse complement strand
CCGGTGTTGGGCTCTTGGGGGGGCGGCCCCCGCGCCGGGGTTTGTGGCGCCACCTACCCCCCCGGGGGGGGGGGGGGGGGCCCCCGCCGCCCCCCCCCCCCCCCCCCCGCCCGCGTTCGCCCCGAGGAGTCCTCAGCCGGCCGCCGGTACCTGGGTGCGCAGCAGGAGCGGCAGTCGGGTCGTCCGCGGCTTGGCCGGGACCTCGGCGACGGCTCTCGCCAGCGCCTGCTCGACACCGTGCACCACCGACAGATGGCGCTCCGCCCGGCCGAAGGCCGTGTACACCCACGGACGGGAGAGGGCCTGCGCCGCGTCCCCGGGCAGCACCACGACCGCCGCGGGCCACCGGCTGCCCGCTGCCTGATACGCGGTCAGCGCCCAGCCGTGCCGCACGGTCTGCTCCACCCGCTCCCGCGGTACGACGACGGAGGTGCCCGAGCAGGACAGATGCAGTCCGTCCGCGTCCGCCTTCTCCACCCGGCCCAGCTCCACCTGCCCCGGCACGGGGGAGTGGGCGACCACATCGCCGACGTCGAAGCCGCCGAAGCGGCCGGGGCCCGGGTTGAGGCGTTCCTTGATGCCGGCGTTGAGCGCACGGGTACCGGCCGGGCCGCCATGGCCCGGGGTGATCACCACCGTCTGCCCGGGCTCGACGCCGAAGGCCCGCGGCACCGACTCGAACACGAGCTGCATGGTCCGGTGCACGGCCTCGGCCGCGTCCCGCACCGGCACGATCACCAGCTCCTTGCCGGGCGCCTCGACCTGGTTGAGCTCGCCGATGCCGATCCCGGAGAGCAGCTCGCCGAGCGGCCCGGGGTCGGGCGTGCGCGAGGCGATCTGCGGGCACACCCGGGCCGCGAGCAGATCGGCGAAGACCCGGCCCGGACCGGCCGACCACAGCTCCGCCGGGTCCCCGCCGAGCACCAGCCGGGCGCCGTCCGGCAGCGACTCCACCACCATCGCGGCGCTCTCCACGTCGAGCCGCGGCGCGTCCGGCACGATCAGCAGGTCCAGGGCGAGGGCGCCGTCGCCGTCCCGGCCGGGGCCCTCGGCGCCCGACAGCAGACCGGACAGGGTGACGACGGCGTCCCCGGCCTCGCCCACCAGCGAGCCGAACCCGTGTCGGCCGATCGAGGTGTGGCAGGCCACGACGGCACGCAGGCCCAGGGCGCGGGCGGCGGCGAACAGCGCCGCCGGTTCGGCGCGGGCGGCCTCGCCGCCGGTGTGCAGCACCAGGCCGTGACCGGCGACGGCCCGGATCAGCTCGGCCGCGCTGCCGGACGCGGAGGCCGCGGCCGACTCCCACCCGGCCTCCGCGGAGGCCTCCTTGGCCAGGGAGTTCACGATCCGGGCCAGGCCGTCCGCGAGGCTCTCCTCCGCGAGCGCGTACCGCTCCAGGCCGAGCAGGACACGGACCGGGCGTGCCTCCTCCTCGCCGTCCTCCTCGTCGGCCCGCGCGGGGGCGGCACCCGGTTCCTCCAGGGCGTCCTGGAAGGCGAGCGCCTCACCCTCGGCCAGGGCGCCCTGCACGGCCGCGTCGGCGTCCGGCACGGCCTGCCGGCCGAGTGCGGCGGTGAGCGTCGGCAGCTCCAGCGCGGTGTGACCGGCCAGGGCGGCCTGCTCCAGGAGCCAGACCGTCATCGCCCGGCCCCGCCGCTCGTCGTCGGGGGCGCACTCCGGTCCGAGCAGCGCCCGCGCGAAACCGTCGGCCTGCTCGGGCCGTACGCCGGTGACGCGCAGCAGCTGCCAGGGGTCCTCGCGCAGGGTGTCCTCGCCACCCTCGCCGAGAGCCCCGGCGACCTGCGGCGCGAGGGCCTCGGGGGCGCCGCCGTCGTGCAGGACGCGCCGCACGGCCTCCACGGTGTCCGGCGCGGGCGCCGGGGGAGCGGCCGGCTCGGCGGCCACCGGCTGCGGGCGGCGTACGGGCTCGGAGGCGGCGGGGCGGCGCGGGGGTTCCGGTTCGCTGAAGACGGTGGCGGTGGGCTTGGCCCCGCTCTCCACGGCGCGGACCGCAGCGAGCAGGTCGGCGGCCTTGCCGCTGAGCTTGGCACCGCTGTCGACGGGCCCCGCCCTCTCGGCCTTGCGCCGCTCGATCCGCTCCCGCTCCAGCTTCTGCGCGGCGAGCTCGGCCTGGGCCTCGGACAGCTCGGCCGAGGCCTCCTCGCCGCCCTTCTCGCTCCCGGCGTTCGCGTTCCCCCCGTTCTCGTTCCCGGCGTTCTCCGCTGCACCGGTGTCGTCCGGTGTCCCCGGCCCGGTGTTCTCGGTGCTTTCCGAGGGGTCCGGCTCCGTGCTCACAGCGTGCTCCAGTCGTGATCGGGATAGCGGTGCACGGGCGCCGACACGTCGTCGAGGGCCCGGCAGATCTCGTCAGGAAGACTAAGGGCCTCCACTGACAGTGCCGCCGTGAGCTGCTGCGCGTTGCGCGCGCCGACCACCGGCGCGGTCACACCGGGCCGGTCGCGGACCCAGGCGAGGGCGACCTGGAGCGGGGTCACGGCGAGCCCGTCCGCCGCGGTCGTCACGGCGTCGACGATGCGGCTCGCGGTGTCGTCCAGGTACGGCTCGACGAAGGGCGCGAAGTGGTCCGAGGCGGCGCGCGAGTCCGGCGGCAGGGCGTCGCCCCGGTACTTGCCGGTGAGCACGCCCCGGCCGAGCGGCGAGGAGGGCAGCAGCCCGATGCCCAGGTCCAGCGCGGCCGGCAGCACCTCGCGCTCCACGCCGCGCTGCAGCAGTGAGTACTCCATCTGCGTACTGGCCAGCCGGGTGCGGGTGCCCGGCGCGGCGAGCTGCCAGGTGCCGGCCTTGGCGAGCTGCCAGCCGCAGAAGTTGGAGACACCGGCGTAGCGGGCGCGGCCGCTGGCGACAGCGATGTCGAGCGCCTGGAGGGTCTCCTCCAGCGGCGTGTCCGGGTCGAAGGCGTGGACGTGCCACACGTCGACGTAGTCCGTGCCGAGGCGGGCGAGGGAGGCGTCGAGGGCGGCGAGGAGGTGGCCCCGGGAGCCGTCGAAGCGCCGGTCCGGGTCGGGCACGCTGCCCGCCTTCGTGGAGATGATCAGGTCCCGGCGCGGCACCAGACCTTCTATGAGGCGTCCCAGCAGGTACTCGGCATCGCCGTCGCCGTACACGTCCGCCGTGTCGACGAGGGTGCCGCCCGCCTCCCAGAACGTCTTCAAGAGGTCCGCGGCGTCGTGCTCGTCGGTGTCACGCCCCCAGGTCAGGGTGCCGAGCCCGATGCGGGACACACGCAGGCCGGTGCGGCCGAGATGCCTCTGCTCCATGAACGCCGAGATTACTGGCCAGAACTGGGCCGTGGGTTGCCTGTGGACAACGGAATCTCCGCGCGTCACCTTCGGATTCCGGTCACCCGGAGTCCCGCCGCCGCGCAGGCCACGCCGCCGGCACCCGGCCGAGCGACCCTCACCACACCGCCCTCCCCGCCCCCGGCCCCCCGCGCTAAGGTCGGGGCAACAGCGTCGTTACTGATCAGTAAGGGGAATCGGCCATGCAGCTCGGGATCAACCTCGGCTACTGGGGTGCCGGAATGGACGGGGACAACCTGGCCGTCGCCCAGGAGGCCGACCGCCTCGGGTACGCCGTCTGCTGGGCCGCCGAGGCCTACGGATCGGACGCCGCCACCGTGCTCACCTGGGTCGCCGCGCAGACCGAGCGGATCGACGTCGGCTCGGCCATCTTCCAGATCCCGGCGCGCCAGCCCGCGATGACCGCGATGACCGCCGCCACCCTGGACTCCCTGTCCGGCGGCCGCTTCCGCCTCGGCCTCGGCGTCTCCGGGCCCCAGGTCTCCGAGGGCTGGTACGGCGTCAAGTTCGACAAGCCGCTGTCCCGGACCCGTGAGTACGTCGAGATCGTACGGAAGGCGATGACGCGGGAGCGGCTGTCGTACGAGGGCGAGCACTGGACGCTGCCGCTGCCGGGCGGCCCGGGCAAGCCGATCAAGCTGACCGTGCACCCGGAGCGTGAGCACATCCCGCTGTACATCGCCGCGATCGGGCCGAAGAACCTCGAGCAGACCG
This sequence comes from Streptomyces sp. NPDC096132, assembly GCF_044763345.1. Lineage (NCBI taxonomy): Bacteria > Bacillati > Actinomycetota > Actinomycetes > Kitasatosporales > Streptomycetaceae > Streptomyces > Streptomyces sp. NPDC096132. The sequence goes on along the minus strand of NZ_JBIWGA010000009.1, from coordinate 368,461 downwards.
GTGAGATCGCCGACGGCGCGCTGCTCATCTTCCCCTCGGCCGACCACCTCGAGGACACCGCGATCAAGCATCTGCGGGCCGGGCGCGAGAAGGCCGGCAAGACGCTGGACGGGTTCGACGTCTGCCCGACGCTCCCCCTCGCGCTCGGCGACGACAAGGACGTCGAGCGGCTCGCGGACACCTTCCGCCCGTACACCGCCCTGTACGTCGGCGGCATGGGCAGCCGCAAGCAGAACTTCTACAACCAGCTCGCGCAGCGCATGGGCTACGAGGAGGCCGCGGCCGAGGTCCAGAACAAGTACCTGGCCGGCGACAAGCAGGGCGCCGCGGCCGCGATCCCGCACGACCTGATCGACCGGACCGCGCTGCTCGGCTCGGTGGAGCGGATCGCCGACCGGATGAAGGCCTACGCGGCCGCCGGAGTCACCACCCTCACCCTCGCCCCCGCGGGCTTCACCCTGGACGAGCGCCTGGCCGCGCTGCGGGCCGGCGCCCAGGCGCTGGAGCTCGCCGGGCTGGCGTAAGGGGGAAGTTCTGCGGCCGTGGTGGGGGCTCGGGGGTCTTCCCCGCCACGGCCGTCACGAAGAACAACGCGCCGGAACGCGCGCGGTTACGCCTCCGGCGCGCCCGAGGTCCTCATCCTTTCGGCCGAGTCCTCCGACACAGCTGTTGCGGCGAGTACCGTGCCGCATTTGACTCATTTGCATGCTTTCGGCCAAGAGTCTGTTCCAGGAGATCCTCGACAACGACGAGTCCTTCGCCCTGTTCTGCTCCATCGCCGCCAGCGGGGAGTCGCAGGGCGGCTGGGAGAACGCCCGCATCGCCGCGCTCGTCCCGGCGGACCAGCGCGACCTCGCCCCCAAGATCACCCGGCACGGCGCCGACGAGGACAAGCACGGGCGCATCTTCAACGCCCTGATGAAGAAGCGCGGCGTCGAACCCGTCCCCGTGCCGCCCGACACCGACTACACGATGCTCCTGGAGCGCCACGGCATCGGCCTCGCCCACGACAAGCTCAGGGCCGACCGGCCGCTGACCGTCCAGGACATCGTCACCTACCTCGCCCACAGCCGGGTCACCGAGCAACGGGCCTCCGAGCAGATGGACCTGCTGCGCAAGCACTTCGCCGACCACCCCGGCATCGGCCGCGCGGTGAAGATGATCTCCCACGACGAGGACAACCACCTCGCCTACTGCCACGAGGAACTGCTGCGCTTCGCGTACGCCGGGCACGGCCGCGCCATCCAGCGCACCCTGCGCGAGTGCGCGCTCGCCGAGATCCGTGTCTACCGCGACGTCAGCCTCGCCGTCATGGCCCACATGGGCCGCATCCTCGGCTGGCCGAAGGCCAAGTCGGCCGTCCTCGCGGCCGGCATCCACGCCGTGTACGCCTGGGAGCGGTTCGCGGGCTGGCGGCGGATGGTCTCCCTGGAGATGCCCGAACACCGCAACGCCCTGGACGGCCCGCCGACGACGGCCGCCGAGTTCGCCTGACTACAGCCAGCCGCGCCGCTTGAACAGCTTGTACAGCAGCACCTCCAGTCCGGCCATCGCCAGGACCACCGCCGGATACGACCACAGCCAGTGCAGCTCCGGCATGTGGTCGAAGTTCATGCCGTAGATCCCCGCGATCATCGTGGGGACCGCGGCCATCGCCGCCCACGCGGAGATCTTCCGCATGTCGTCGTTCTGCCGGACGCTCGTCTGCGCGAGATGCGCGGAGAGGATGTCGGAGACCAGCCGGTCCAGGCCCTCCACGGACTCGTTCACGCGCGTGAGGTGGTCGCTGACGTCGCGGAAGAAGGGCCGCGCCTTGTCGTTCACGTAGGGCAGCCCCGAACCGAGGCCGCCGACGTCCGCGAGCCGGGTCATCGGCGGCGTCAGCGGGACCGTGGCCCGCCGGAACTCCAGCAGCTGCCGCTTGTAGCCGTAGATCCGCGACGCGGTGTGGCGCGAGCCGCCGCCCGTCGGCGAGAAGACCTCCGCCTCCAGCTCCTCCAGATCCGTGCCGAGTTCGGTCGCCACCTCCAGGTAGTGGTCCACGATCGCGTCGGCGATCGCGTACAGGACCGCCGTGGGCCCCTTGGCGAGCATCTCCGGCTCCTCCTCCAGACGCCGTCGTACGGCGGACAGCGGAGAGCCCTCGCCGTGGCGGACGGTGACCACGAAGGCGTCGCCGAGGAAGACCATGACCTCGCCGGAGGAGACGGCGTCGCTCTCGGGCTCGTACACGACCGGCTTGAACACCTGGAACAGCGAGTCGTCGTACACCTCCAGCTTGGGCCGCTGGTGGGCGTTGAGGGCGTCCTCCACGGCGAGCGGATGCAGCCCGAACTCCTCGGTGACGTGTTCGAACTCCTGCTCGGTCGGCTCGTGCAGCCCGATCCACACGAAACCACCCGACGCGCGTGCCTCGGCCAGCGCGTCGGACAGGTCCTCCGGGCCGTCCGTGCGGTGCCCGTCGCGGTAGATCCCGCAGTCGACGATCACGGAGCGTATTCTCCTCTCGCGCGCCGCACAGCGCACGCGCGTGTGTGCCTACGCTGGGCCGCATGCCCACGCTGATCCTCGTCCGGCACGGACGTTCGACCGCCAACACCTCCGGAGTGCTCGCCGGCTGGACGCCCGGCGTCGCCCTCGACGAACGCGGGGCCGCGCAGGCCGCCGCGCTGCCCGGCAGGCTGGAGGGGCTGCCGATCGCCGAGGTCGTCGCGAGCCCCCTGCAGCGCTGCCAGGAGACGATCCGGCCGCTGCTCGACGCCCGCCCCGGCCTGCCCGTCCACACCGACGAGCGGATCGGGGAGGCCCACTACGGCGACTGGTCCGGGCGCAAGCTCGCCGAACTGAAGGACGAGCCCCTGATGGAGGTCGTGCAGGCGCACCCGTCCGCGGCCGCCTTCCCGGGCGGCGAGTCCATGCGGGCCATGCAGACGCGCGCGGCCGAGGCCGTACGCGAGTGGAACGCGCGCGTGGAGCGCGACCACGGCGCCGACGCCGTCTATCTGATGTGCTCCCACGGCGACATCATCAAGTCGCTCGTGGCGGACGCGCTCGGGCTTCATCTCGACCTCTTCCAGCGGATCTCCGTCGAACCGTGTTCCATCACCGCGATCCGTTACACCCGGCTGCGCCCCTTTCTCGTGCGCCTCGGCGACACCGGCGACTTCGCCTCGCTGGCGCCGCGCGAGGAACCCCCGACCGGTGACGCGACGGTCGGGGGCGGCGCGGGCGCACCGTGATCGTCGGCCGCAGTAGGGTGAAGCGGTCCACATACGCGCGTACACGCATGGACGTTCCCGAACCCACGACTCCCATGGAGACAGGACGTGTCCCGTCAGGTGTTCCTCTACGACCCACCGGACCGCTTCGTGGCCGGTACGGTCGGACTGCCCGGGCGCCGTACCTTCTTCCTCCAGGCCACCGCCGGCGCCCGAGTGACCAGCGTGGCCCTGGAGAAGACCCAGGTCGCCGCGCTCGCCGAGCGCATGGACGAACTGCTGGACGAGGTCGTACGCCGTAGCGGCGGCAACGCGGCCGTGCCCGCCGTGGCGCCCGCCGAGAACGCCGACACCGCCCCCCTCGAGGCCCCCGTCGAGGAGGAGTTCCGGGTCGGCACCATGGCCCTCGCCTGGGACGGCGAGGAACAGCGCATGATCGTCGAGGCGCAGGCCCTCGTGGAGCTGGAGGCGGACTCCGAGGAGGACCTCGCCGAGGCCGAGGAACGGCTCCTCCAGGACGAGGAGAACGGGCCCCCGATGCTGCGGGTCCGGCTCACCGGCGCGCAGGCGAGAGCCTTCGCCAAGCGCGCCCTCGACGTCGTCAACGCCGGCCGGCCGCCGTGCCCGCTGTGCAGCCTGCCGCTCGACCCGGAAGGACACGTATGTCCGCGCCAGAACGGATACCGCCGCGGGGCGTGACGACCACCGGCCCGGCCTCCGCCGACCTCCTCGCCCGGGGCGAGCTGACCGTGCGGGGCCGCATCCGCGACGCCTCCAACGCGGCCCTGTACTGCACCGTCACCCACGAGGGCCGCGAGGCCACCTGCGTCTACAAGCCCGTCGCCGGGGAGAGACCCCTGTGGGACTTCCCCGACGGGAACCTCGCCCGGCGCGAGGTCGCCGCGTACGAGGTGTCCGAGGCGACCGGCTGGGGGCTCGTCCCGCCCACCGTGCTGCGCGACGGACCGTACGGCGAGGGCATGTGCCAGCTGTGGATCGAGGCCACGCCCGAGGCCGAACTGCTCGCGCTCGTCGACACCGAGGAGCCGGAGCCCGGCTGGAAGGCGATCGGGTTCGCCGAGGTCGGGGAGGGCCGGACCGCGCTGCTGGTGCACGCCGACGACGAGCGGCTGCGGCGGCTCGCCGTCCTCGACGCGGTGATCAACAACGCAGACCGCAAGGGCGGCCATCTGCTGCCCACCGCCGACGGCCGGCTCTACGGCATCGATCACGGAGTGACCTTCAACACCGAGAACAAGCTGCGCACCCTCCTGTGGGGCTGGGCGGGGGAGCCCCTGACCCGAGAGGCCGTCGACGTCCTCCAGGGCCTCAAGGCCGCCCTGGAGCCCTCGGGGCGGCTCACGGGCACCCTGGCCGCCCTGGTCACCCCCGCCGAACTCGACGCCACACGCGCCCGTGTCGACGCCCTCCTGGAGTCCGGGAAGCACCCCGAGCCCAGCGGCGAGTGGCCGGCCATCCCCTGGCCACCGGTGTGACGAGCCGCGGGCACACCGGACGGGGCCGCAAGCACACCGGACGGAATCGCACAAGAGCGCCTTCCCGGTCGTCCGGGCCGCTCCGGTTCGTATACGCAACATCCGTCCGGGTTACGCTCATGACATGCATGCCTGGCCCGCTTCCGAGGTCCCCGCCCTGCCTGGTCAGGGCCGCGACCTGAGGATCCACGACACCGCGACCGGTGGCTTGGTCACCCTCGACCCCGGTCCCGTCGCCCGTCTCTACGTCTGCGGCATCACGCCGTACGACGCGACCCACATGGGGCACGCGGCGACCTACAACGCGTTCGACCTCGTGCAGCGCGTGTGGCTCGACACCAAGCGGCAGGTTCACTACGTCCAGAACGTCACCGACGTCGACGACCCGCTCCTGGAGCGCGCCGACCGCGACGGCGTCGACTGGGTCGCCCTCGCCGAGAAGGAGACGGCCCTCTTCCGCGAGGACATGACCGCCCTACGGATGCTCCCGCCGAAGCACTACATAGGCGCCGTCGAGGCGATACCCGGCATCGTCCCGCTCGTCGAACGACTGCGGGACGCGGGCGCCGCCTACGAACTCGAGGGCGACATCTACTTCTCCGTCGAGTCCGACCCGAACTTCGGCAAGGTCTCGAACCTCGACGCCGCCGCGATGCGGCTGCTGTCCGCCGAGCGCGGCGGCGACCCGGACCGCCCGGGCAAGAAGAACCCGCTCGACCCGATCCTGTGGCTGGCGGCCCGTGAGGGCGAGCCCAGCTGGGACGGCGGTTCGCTGGGCCGGGGCAGGCCCGGCTGGCACATCGAGTGCGTCGCCATCGCCCTCGACCACCTCGGCATGACCTTCGACGTGCAGGGCGGCGGCTCCGACCTCGCCTTCCCGCACCACGAGATGGGCGCCTCGCACGCCCAGGTGCTCACCGGCGAGTTCCCCATGGCCAGGGCCTACGTCCACGCCGGCATGGTCGCCCTGGACGGCGAGAAGATGTCCAAGTCCAAGGGCAACCTCGTCTTCGTCTCCCGGCTGCGCGCGGACGGCGTCGACCCAGTCGCCATCCGCCTCACCCTGCTCGCCCACCACTACCGGGCCGACTGGGAGTGGACCGACCAGGTGCTCGCGGACGCCGTCGCCCGGCTCGGCCACTGGCGCGCGGCCGTCTCCCGGCCCGACGGGCCGCCCGCCGAAGCCCTGGTGGAGGAGATCCGCGAGGCCCTCGCGAACGACCTCGACGCCCCGGCCGCGCTGGCCGCCGTCGACCGCTGGGCCGCGCTCCAGCAGGAGCGGGGCGGCACGGACATCGGCGCACCCGGCGTCGTGTCCCGGGCCGTGGACGCACTGCTCGGCGTCGCGCTGTAACCCGTGAGCGAGGGGCGCCTCCCGTACACCACGGGAGGCGCCCCCTCGCTTGCTGTCGACATGCTGTCGGACGCTGTGACCATGGGGCTGTCTGTGATGGGGTGGGGCGGTAGTTGACCGTTGGACCGGCCAACTGCCGGTCCCTACGCGGAAGGACATCCCGTGGCACCCACACACGGTTCCTTCGCACATCCCCTCTCCCGCCGCCGGCTCCTCGCGATCGGCGCCGCGACCTTGGGCGCCGCCTCCCTCGGCACGACCGCCCACGCGACCGCCTCCTGGCCGGACGTGATCCCCCTGCCCGACGGCTTCCGCCCCGAGGGCATCGCCATCGGCCACGGCCCCCACGCCTACCTCGGCTCGCTCGGCGACGGCTCGATCTACCGCGCCGACCTGCGCACCGGCGCGGGCACCATCGTCTCCGAGGGCCCCGGCACCCCGTCCGTCGGCCTCAAACTCGACGACCGGGGGCGGCTGTTCGTCGCCGGACGCGACGCCGGCGCCCGGGTCGTGGACGTACGCAGCGGCGAGATCCTCGCCTCCTACGCGCTCGCCACCACCACCCCGACGTTCACCAACGACGTCTTCCTCACCCCGCGCGCGGCCTGGTTCACGGACTCCTACCAGCCCACCCTGTACGCCCTGCCGCTGGGCCGGCGCGGTGAACTCCCGGACGCCGCCGACGTCGTACGCCTGCCGCTGAGCGGCGCCTGGACCCAGGTCGACAACGGATCGGTGAACGCCAACGGCATCACCCGCACCCCGGACGGCTCGGCGCTGCTCGTCGTCCAGAGCGGGGTCGGCGGACTGCACCGCGTCGACCCGCGCACCGGCGTCACCACCCTGGTCGACCTCGGGGACGCGGCCCCGCTCACCAACGGCGACGGCCTGCTGCGGACCGGACGGACGCTGTACGTCGTGCAGAACCGGCAGAACGCGATCGACGTGTTCACGCTGGCCGCCGACGGCCGCAGCGGCGTGTTCAAGCAGCGGATCACGGACACGGACTTCGACGTGCCGACCACGGTCGCCGCGTTCGGGGACCGGCTCTACCTGGCCAACGCCCGCTTCACGACCACTCCGACACCTCAGACGACGTACTCGGTGGTCGCCGTCCCGGCGTGACGGAAGGGGCGGTGCGCCCCATGGCGCACCGCCCCGTTTCAGTCCTCCGACGAATCCTCGTCGTCAGTGTTCTCGGAGGTCTCCCCGCTCGGCTTCGGCGGCTTCGGCGGCCTGGTCCGCTCCCCGGGGTCGGGCGGGCCGCCGCCGTCCCGGCGCCGCAGATAGCGCTCGAACTCGCGGGCGATCGCCTCACCCGACGCCTCCGGCAGCTCCGCGGTGTCGCGGGCCTCCTCCAGCGTCTGCACGTACTCCGCGACCTCGCTGTCCTCGGCGGCCAGCTGGTCCACGCCCACCTGCCAGGCACGCGCGTCCTCGGGCAGCTCGCCCAGCGGGATGCGCACGTCGATCAGGTCCTCGAGCCGGTTCAGCAGCGCCAGCGTGGCCTTCGGGTTCGGCGGCTGCGACACGTAGTGCGGGACGGCCGCCCACAGCGACACCGCCGGCACACCCGCGTGCGTGCACGCCTCCTGCAGGACGCCGACGATGCCCGTCGGGCCCTCGTACTTGGTCTCCTCCAGGTCCATCCGCTGCGCCAGGTCGGCGTCGGACGTCGTCCCGGAGATCGGGACCGGACGCGTGTGCGGGGTGTCGCCGAGCAGGGCGCCCAGGATGACCACCAGCTCCACGCCCAGCTCGTGTGCGAAGCCGAGCAGCTCGTTGCAGAACGAGCGCCAGCGCATGGACGGTTCGATACCGCGTACGAGCACCAGGTCCCGCGGCTTCTCGCCCCCGACCCGCACGACCGACAACCTTGTCGTGGGCCAGGTGATCTTGCGCACGCCGCCGTCCATGAACACCGTGGGACGGTTCACCTGGAAGTCGTAGTAGTCCTCGGCGTCCAGCGCCGCGAACACCTCGCCCTTCCACTCCCGCTCCAGATGCGCGACCGCGGTGGAGGCGGCGTCGCCGGCGTCGTTCCAGCCCTCGAACGCGGCCACCATGACCGGGTCGATCAGCTCGGGAACCCCCTCGAGCTCGATCACCCAGCGCCTCCTTCCGACGTGCCCTCGCTTGACCACCCAACCTTACGGCGTTCCGCGGGGGCGCCCGCAGCCCCCTTGCACGGGGGAGTGAACGGATCACTGCCCCGTTCGCCACGCTCGAACACCCCGCGCCACCCCCCTCTCGGGCGACGCACCTCAGAGCGTGGACCGCAGCCACTGCTCCACGCTCGCGATGTGCACCGTCGCCCAGGCACGCGCCGCCTCCGCGTCCCGGCTGCGCAGCGCCGCCAGGATCGCGCGGTGCTCGCGCAGCGTCCCGGCCACCGCGTCCTCCTGGGTCAGCCCGCGCCAGATCCTCGCCCGCGTGGTGGGCCCCGACAGACCGTCCAGCAGCGAGCACAGCACCGAGTTGCCGGCGCTCTGCACGATGCCCCGGTGGAACTCCAGGTCGCACGCGACGAGTTCCTCCACCGACGGCGCGTCGCCCAGCTTCTCCAACTGGGCGTCCAGCGCGTCCAGTTGCTGCTCGCTGACGCGCAGGGCAGCCATCGCGGTCGCGGCCGGCTCCAGGATGCGGCGCACGGCCAGGAACTCCAGGACCGTGTCGTCGCGGTGGAAGTCGACGACGAACGACAGCGCCTCGAGCAGCAGTTGGGGATCGAGACTGGTCACGTACGTGCCGTCGCCCTGGCGCACGTCCAGGATCCGGATCAGCGACAGGGCGCGCACCGCCTCCCGCAGGGAGTTGCGGGACAGGCCGAGCTCGGCGGCCAGCTCGCTCTCCTTGGGGAGCCGGTCCCCGGGGCGCAGCGCACCCGAGACGATCATGCCCTTGATCTTCTCGATCGCCTCGTCGGTGACTGCCATGACCGGCCTCCCTCTCGCTCCCCGACCACCGGTTTCGCCCACCCGCTCAGACATCGGATGTCTCAGGTCATTATGAGCCCGGGAGCGTGTCGCTGGGGAGTGCGCGGACGAGAGCCTCGAGATCGGCGATCACCGCGCCCTCGTCGAGCGTCGTGAGCGTCCGGTCCCGCATCAGCACCCGCCCGTCGACGACCGTGTCCCGCACGTCGGCCGAGTGCGCCGCGTACGCCAGCGTGGACCACGGGTCGTGCGCCGGCCGCAGATGGGGCGCGTTCAGGTCCAGCACGATCAGGTCGGCCCGCTTGCCCGGCTCCAGGGAGCCCAGCCGGTCCCCCAGGCCCAGCGCCCGCGCGCCCTCGACCGTCGCCATCCGTACGGCCCGCTCGGCGCCGACCGCCGTCGGGTCGCCGCCCGCCTTGTGCACCAGCGCCGCCTGCCGCACCGCCCCCAGCACGTCCAGCGAGTTGGAGCTGACCGCCCCGTCGGTCCCCAGTCCCACCGTCACCCCGGCGCCGAGCAGCCTCGGCACGGGCGCGATCCCGCAGCCCAGCTTCAGGTTCGACACCGGACAGTGGGCGACGGACGTCCCCGTGCGGGCCAGCGCCGCGATCTCCGGCCCGGTCAGGTCCACGGCGTGCGCCAGCAGCACATCGGGGCCGAGCAGCCCCAGCGAGTCCAGCAGCTCCACCGGCCGCTTTCCGTACTTCACCTCGACGGTGGCCACCTCGGTGGCGTTCTCCGCCGCGTGGATGTGCACCAGCGCCCCGAACTCCCGCGCCAGCGCGAAGACGTCGGTGAGCTGCGCGGGGGAGAGGGTGTACGCCGAGTGCGCGAACACGACCGGCCGGTACCCGCCCCGCGCCGCCCCGCGCGCCTGAAGGTCCCGCCGCGCCCACGCGAGCCGGTCCTCGTACGCGATGCCGTCCGGCGGCTCCGGTACGTCCATGAAGGTGGGCCCGGTGTGCAGCCGCCAGCCCGTCTCCCGGGCCGCCCGCTCCGCCGCCTCGTGGAACCAGTACATGTCCAGTGCCGAGGTCACCCCGGCCCGTACGCTCTCGGCGACCGCGAGGCGCACCGCCGCCGCCACGTTCTTCGGCTCCAGCAGCCGCGCCTCCCACGACAGCACCCGCTCCAGGAACCCCTGGAGGGTGACGTCGTCGGCCCGGCCGCGCAGCAGCGTCATCGCGAGATGGGTGTGGGTGTTGATCAGCCCCGGGAGGACCAGACAGCCCTCGGCGTCGATCTCCTCGGTGGCCGGGAAACGCGCTCGGACGCCCTCGGTCGTCCCCACGGCGACGATCTCGCCCTCGTGGACCGCGACCGCCCCGTCCCGTACGACGGTCCCGGCCTCGTCCACGGTGAGGACGTCACCGCCGTGCACCAGCAGGTCGACGCTCACGCCCGCTCCTCCTGCGCCAGCAGCCGCAGCGCCTCCAGGGACACCACCGCGCCCCGCTCGACACCGGCCGCGACGACCTCCCGGTGCGGGTCGTAGCCACCGGTGGCCTCCGCGTCGACCAGTTCGTCGGCGTTCGCCCCGTCGATCACGAGGACACCGCCGGCCACCAGCCCGCGCAGCGAGGCCGTGACCAGCAGCGCCGACAGCTCCATCTCGATCGCCGCGAGCCCGGCGCCGTCGTAGGAGAAGAGGGGGAGCAGGCCGGGCTGGAACGCGGCCCGGGTCCAGACCACGCCCCGGTGGTGCGGGGCGCCGCTCTCGCGGGCGGCGCGCTGCAGGGCGAAGACCGCCTCGGGCGCGGAGACCGCCGGATACTCCGGGGGCAGCAGCTGGTGGGTGACGCCGTCGTCGCGGACGGCCGCCTCGGCGATGACCAGGTCGCCGTCACCGATGCCCGGCTGCATCGCGCCCGCCGTACCGAACCGCAGGAAGACCCGCACCCCCGCGTCCGCCAGCTCCTGGAACAGCAGGATCGCGCCCGGCGCGCCCACCCCGTGCGAGGCGACGACCACCGGCACGCCCTTCCAGCTGCCGCTGAACACCCGGTACTCGCGGTGGTACGACACCTCCTGGGCGCCGTCGAGCAGCGCGGCGACGGCGGCGGCGCGCGCCGGGTCGCCGACCACCACGGAGTGCGCGGGCAGACCGGTGCGGGGTACGCGGGTGATGGGCAGGAGATCCTGCGTCATGAACGTGCTCCTGAGGGACGGGGGAGGCGACGGCGGCGGGCCGTCGTGAGGAACAGGGCGCCGAGCGTGACGACGTACGGCGCGGCGTCGGTCGCCTGCTGCGGCAGGCCGAGGCCCTGGAGACGGAACCCGGCGGCCTCCGCGAGCCCGAACAGCAGCGCCGCGAGCAGTACCCCGAGCGGCGCGGCCCGGCCCAGCATGACGGCCACGACAGCGATCCAACCACGGCCGGCCGTCATGTTCTCCGTGAACAAGGTGACGTTGCCGAGGGCGAGTTGCGCGCCGGCCAGCCCGCACAGCACCCCGGAGACCAGGATCACGCCGTACTGGTACTTCGCCGGCCGCACACCGAGCGTGGCCGCCGCGTCCGGCGCCTCGCCGACCCCGCGCAGCCGCAGCCCCCACACATGCCGGGACAGCAGCACCGCGGCCACCGCGACCGCGACCCACGACAGATAGGCGAGCGGGGTGAAGCCGCCGATCAGCGGCAGGCCCTGGAGCGACGGGTCGTCGAAGGTGCCCTGCACGCCGAACACCGTGCGCAGCAGGAAGCTGGTCAGACCGACGGCCAGCAGGTTCATGGCGATGCCGAGGACCACGGCATCCCCGCGCAGGGTCACCGCCCCCACGGCCAGGATCAGCGAGTACGCGGCCGCCGCCAGGGCCGCCGCGAGCACGCCCAGCCAGGGGCTGCCGGTGAACCAGCTCGTCGCCACGGACGTGAAGCAGCCCATCAGCATCATGCCCTCGAGGCCGATGTTGAAGACCCCGGCCCGCTCGCACAGCGCACCGCCGAGCGCGGCCAGCAGGATCGGGGTGAGGGCGCGCAGCGCCGACATGAGGAGATCGGAGTCGAAGAACATCAGACCGCCTCCCTTTCGGGGGAACGACGGCTGAACCACCGGCTCGGGAGGCTCAGCCGGGCCGCCAGGAACACGATCACGATCGCCTGCAGCACCTGCGTCAGCTCGCGCGGCACCTCGGTCGTCCGCTCCATCGCCAGACCGCCGACCTGGAGGACGGCGAAGAAGAACGCGGCGATCACCGTGCCCAGCGGGGCCGCACCGGCGAGCAGCGCCGCCGTCAGACCGGTCCAGGTGTAGCCGGGCGCGGTGAGCGAGCCGTCCACGAAGCGGTACGGGAAGCTCAGCACCCCGATGGCGCCCACGAGTCCGGCGAGGCCACCGGAGACCGACATCAGCTTCAGGGTCAGGCCCCGGCGTTCGACGCCCGCGTACGCGGAGAAACGCGAGTTGAGGCCCGTCATGCGGATCTCGTAGCCGAGGGCGGTGCGCCGGTCGGTGAACCAGTACGCGGCGGCGGCGAGCGCGACGAGGACCAGCCCGAGGGTGACCGTCGAGTCGCCGAACGCGGGCAGCGCCACCCCGTCAGGCAGGGCGCGGGTCTGCGGCAGGCTGGAGCCCGGCTCCTTGAGCGGGTAGCGGGCCAGGTAGGAGGCCAGCGACACCGCCGGGTAGCTGAGCAGCAGGCTGCTGACCAGGAGCGGGACACCGAGGTGGTTCTCGCACAGGGCGGCGAGGACCGCGTACCCGGCGCCGGCCGCCATGCCCGCCAGCAGGGCCAGCACGACGGTGAGGGGCGCGGGGAGCGGGGAGTAGAGGCCGGTCACGGCGGCGGTGATGCCGCCGAGGACCAGCTGTCCGTCGCCGCCGAGGTTGATCAGCCCGGCCCGCAGCGGGATCGCCAGCGCCAGGGCCAGGCCGAGCACGCTGGTGGCGGTGGTCAGCGTCGAGCCGATCCCGTCGCCGCCGAGCGCGCCGGTCACCACGGCCCGGTACGCCGTGAGCGGGTCCGCGCCGGTGCCGACGAGGAACAGGGCGCCGATGAGCAGGCCCGCGAGCACGGAGAAGGTGAGGGGGGAGCGCAGGGCTCCGGATATGCGTGTCATGTCAGTCGACGGCCTCCACCGGAGCGGGCGCGCCCGCCATCGCGAGGCCCAGCGTCCGCTCGTCCGCCTCGTCCTTCGTGTACGACGCCGCGACCCGGCCCTCGTACATCACCAGCACCCGGTCCGCGAGGCCCCGGATCTCGCTCAGCTCGGCCGAGACGAGCAGGACGGCGTGACCGGCGTCGCGGTAGGCGACGAGCTGGTCGTGGATGTTCTGGATGGCGCCGATGTCCACCCCGCGCGTCGGCTGCTCGACGAGCAGCAGCGGGGCGTCATGGGCGAGTTCCCGGCCGATGAGCAGTTTCTGCAGGTTGCCGCCGGACAGCGCGGAGGCGGGCACCTCGGTGGTCGCCGCCTTGACGCCGAACCGCTCGACCAGGCGCCGGGCGTGGGCACGCACCGCCGCCGGCGGCAGCAGTCCGCGGGAGGAGAGGGACGTACGGTGGTGGCCCATCGCCAGGTTGTCCGCGACCGAGGCGGCGGGGGCCGTACCGACCGCGTGACGGTCCTCGGGGACGTACGCGAGGCCCTTCGCCCGGCGCTCGGTGGCCGAGGCGTGGGTGATGTCCTCGCCCTGGAGCGTGACCCGGCCCCCGGTGACCGGCCGCAGCCCTGCCAGCGCCCCGATCAGCTCGCTCTGGCCGTTGCCGGCGACGCCCGCGATGCCGACGATCTCCCCGGCGTGGACGGTGAGGTCCACTCCGTGGACGGCGTCCGTGGTGAGGGCGGCCACGGACAGGACGGTCTCGCCCGGCGTGCCCGGTGCGTGGATCCGGTCCAGCTCCACCGCCCGGCCCGTCATCGCGGCCGCGATCTCGTCGGCCGTCGTCTCCGAGGTGACCAGCCGGGCGACGACCCGGCCGTCCCGCAGGACGGTCACCCGGTCCGAGCCCTCCAGCACCTCGCGCAGCTTGTGGGTGACCAGGATCACCGTACGGCCCTGCGCGGTCAGCGACTTGAGGACGGCGAACAGGGCGTCCGCCTCGGCCGGGGTGAGCACGGCCGTCGGCTCGTCGAGGATGAGCGTGCGGGCGCCCCGGTGCAGCAGCTTCAGGATCTCCACCCGCTGACGCAGACCGACCGGCAGGTCGCCGACCCGGGCGTCCGGGTCGACGGCCAGCCCGTGCTCCTCGGCCAGCTCGCGCACCCGGCGCCGCGCGGCGGCCCGGTCCACCAGACCGAAGCGGCGCGGCTCGGCGGCGTACACGACGTTCTCGGCGACCGTCAGCGAGTCGAACAGCTTGAAGCTCTGGTGGACCATGCCCAGCCCGGCGGCCATGGCGGCCGACGGGCTGGTGAAGGTCACCTCGCGCCCGTCCACCCGGATCGACCCCGCGTCGGGCCGCTCCATGCCGTAGAGCACCGACATCAGCGTGGACTTGCCCGCGCCGTTCTCACCCATCAGAGCATGGATCTCACCACGCGAGACGGTCAGCTCGACGGCGTCGTTGGCGAGCGTGCCGGGGAACCGCTTGGTGATTCCCCGGAGCTCGACAGCGAAGTCGGCGTCAGCTCGCGGCGGGGTCATCGACCTTCAGCTCTCCGGAGACGATCTGGTCGCGCAGCGCCTCGACCTTCGTCAGCACGTCCTTGTGGTCGGCGATCACGCACTTCGAGGAGTCGACGCCGTCCTCCAGGCCGGTCAGGCTGATGCCGCCCTCCTTCAGGCCGTACGAGACGGTCGTGCCGGTCCGGCCGCCCAGCACCGCGTCGATGCCCTTCTCCACGGCGACGTCCGTGCGCTTGATCACGTTGTCGACGACCGTGCCGGGCGCCGAGGGGCACTGGTTGACGTCGACGCCGTACGCGAACGCGCCCTTGGCCTTGGCGGCCTCGAAGACGCCGTAGTTGCCGGCCGCCGCGGCCGCCATGATCTGGTCGTAGCCCTTGGAGAGCAGGGTGTTCGCCTGCTCCTTGGCGCGGGCCGAGTCGTCGAAGGGGGACTGGCCGCCGACGAAGCGCGTGGACGTCTCCGTCTTGGCGGCGACCTGCTTGGCACCGGCCGCGAACGGGTCGCTGTAGCGGCGGAACTGCGGGGTGTCGAGCACGTCCACCGCGCCGACCTTGCCGGACTTGCTCAGCAGACCCGCCTCGGCGCCCGCGAGGTAGACGCCCTCGTGCTCCCGGAAGACCGCGCAGCCGACATTGGCGAACGCCTTCGTCGTGCACGCGTCGACGATCAGGAACTGCTGCTTCGGGTTCTTCTCGGCCTGCTGGGCAACGATGTCGGCGAACTCGAAGCCGACGAGCACGATGACGTCCGGCTTGGCGTCCACGGCGGCCTGCACGTTCTGCTGCTGGGAGGCGGTGTCGGTGGACTCGTAGACCTTCTGCGTCCCGTCGTGGGCCTTCGCCGCGTCCTTGACGCCGCTGACGGCGAGCTTCAGGAACTCGTTCTGTCCCACGGCGTCCGGGGTGACCAGGGTGAAGGACGTGCCGCTGCCGCCGCTCGCGCTGTCGGAGGCGTCGCTCTTGGCGGCGGCGTTGCAGGCGGTGGCCGCGGTGACCAGGAGGGCGGTGGTGGCGGCGACTTGCAGGGTACGACGGGTTCTGCGAGGCATCGGAGGACCTTCCGAAAGGTACGGCGAACCACGCTCGACGATGAGCGGGTGAGGGAGGGTGAGGGTGCGACGGGCGGTGGGGGAAGGCTCAGCGTCGACAGCCGTCGCCGGCACACCGGCCGAAGTCGAGGAAACGGCGCTTGGTCAGCAGCATGGGTCTCCTCCTTCGTCTCGGTCTGCGGACTGGGTGCTGGACTGTAACACCCGTTTCCAGACACTTGCTCGGTTGTCTCGAACTATGGTTCTCCCAGGTCATGTACGGTGGCGGACACCCACCGGAACATCAGGAGTGTCCCGATATGCCCCAGGAACTGCGCGCTGTCGACTGGACCGGAAACGGCCTCGCACTCATCGACCAGACGCTGCTGCCGCACCGCAACGAGACGGTGGACGTCCGCGATGTGGACACCCTGGTGGACGCGATCCAGCGTCTCGTCGTGCGCGGCGCGCCCGCCATCGGGGCCGCGGGGGCGTACGGCGTGGCGATCGCGCTGCTCCAGGGCGAGCGCGAGGGCTGGTCCGAGGACGAGGTGCGCAAGGCCGTCGCCCGCATCCGCGAGGCCCGCCCCACCGCCGTGAACCTGATGGTGTGCGTGGACCGCGTCATGACGCGCTTCGAGGAGGGGCTCGACGCGGTGCTGGCGGAGGCCGCCGCCGTCCAGCGCGAGGACGTCGAGGCCAACCGGGCGATGGGCGCCTTCGGCGCGGACTGGCTGCTGAAGAGGGTCGGCGAGGACCGGCCGCTGCGCATCCTCACCCACTGCAACACCGGCGCCCTCGCGACCGCCGGCTGGGGCACCGCCCTCGGAGTCATCCGCGAACTCCACGCGCGCGGACGGCTGGAGGTCGTCTACGCCGACGAGACCCGCCCGCTGCTCCAGGGATCGCGCCTGACCGCCTGGGAACTGGTCCAGGAGGGCATCCCGCACTACGTCCAGGCCGACGGAGCCGCCGCCGGCACCGTCCTGCGCGGCGAGGTCGACGCGGCGATCGTGGGCGCCGACCGCATCGCGGCCAACGGCGACACCGCCAACAAGGTCGGCACGGTGGGCGTGGCCCTCGCCTGCGCCGACGCCGGCATACCGTTCCTGGTGGCGGCCCCCACGACCACGGTCGACCTGTCGACGCCGGACGGCGACGCCATCCACATCGAACTCCGCGGCGAGGACGAGGTGCTGGAGTGGGGCGGCGTACGCACCGCACCCGCCGGATCGCGCGGCCACAACCCCGCCTTCGACGTGACGCCGGGACGGCTGGTGACGGGGCTGGTGACGGAGCGGGGCGTGCTGGAGGTGTCGGCCGGACAGCTGCCGGGGGACCGGCTGCGCTGAGAGCCTGTCCGAGCACCCCGAGCACCCCGAGCACCCCGAGTACCCGAGCACCCGGGCACACCGAAGGCCACGGTCGGACCGACCGTGGCCTTCGTGGTGTTCAGCGCCGGGTGAGCTCCAGTTCCAGGAGCCACTCGACGACCTCGGTGTGGTGCCGGGCCTGGCGGGGGTTCTCGCCCCACACGTACAGCCCGTGCCCGGCCACGACCACCGCCGGCATCCGGGGCTCGCGCGCCGCCTCCAGCCGGTCCCCGAGGACCTTCATGTCCTGGCTGTTGGCGATGACCGGCAGGGTCACCTCGACGTCGTGGGCGGGCTGCCCGACGCCCTTGAGCATCTCCAGGTCGCGGAAGACGATCCCGCCCGGATGCCGGTGCCCCAGCGCCACCGACGCCACCGTGTGGACGTGCACGACCGCGCCCGCCCCGGTCAGCGCCGCCACGCGCGCGTGCAGCTCGGCCTCGGCGGACGGCTTGCCGCCCCGCACGGCCGCGCCCTGTCCGTCCACCAGCACCACGTCCGCGGGCGTCAGTTCACCCTTGTCGTGACCACTGGCGGTGACGGCCAGCCGCAGCGGCTCGCGCGAGAGCACCACGGACAGGTTCCCGGAGGTGCCCCGCATCCAGCCGAAGGAGGCGAAGCGGGCGGACTCGGCGGCCAGGACCGCGCCCGCCTCCTCCAGGTCGAGTGCGGTGATGTCGGCAGTCACGTGGTGCTCCTCGAAACGGTGATCTCGTCGAACGTCCCCGCCTGCGCGTGGTCGCCGACGCCCTGCTCGTAGTACGGCTCCCCGGGCCGGCGGATTCCGACGGCGTGCCAGCCGGCCTCGCGGGCCGCGTCCAGCTCGCCCGGCCGGTCGGAGAGGAACAGGAGCCGGTCCGGGGCCACCCCGGCCGCCTCCGCGATACGGCGGTACGCCGCCGCCTCCTGCTTGGGGCCCGCGTTCTCGGTGTCGTACAGCCCCGACACCAGCGGCATGAGGTCGCCCTCGGGGCTGTTGGTGAACCACGCCCGCTGCGCCGACACCGAGCCGGACGAGTAGACGTACAGCCGCAGACCCGCCGCGTGCCAGGCCCGCAGGGCCGGTACGACGTCGTCGTAGAAGTGCGAGACGAGGTCGCCGCGCGCGAAGCCCTCCGCCCAGACGATGCCCTGGAGGGTCTTCAGCGGGGTCGCCTTGCGGTCGTCGTCCAGCCAGGCGTTCAGCGTCTTCTCGATCGCGGCCGCGTCGGCGTCCGGCTCGCCCGTCAGCTCCCGCACCTGGGCGATCGCCCGCGCCACCTCGGGCTCGGCGGCCCGCTCGGTGAGCAGTTCGGCGAAACGGGCGCGCGAGTACGGGTACAGCACGTCGACGACGAAGCCCGTGGCGCTCGTGGTGCCCTCGATGTCGAGCACCACGGCGTCCACGGCGTACGCCAGGTGTCGCAGCGTCACGCGGATGCCCTGTCGGCCTCGTAGCCCGCCGCGATGGTGTCGTAGTCCGGGAAGCGGGTGGCGATGGTGGAGCCGGTGAAGTTGCCGATCCAGCCGTCCTCCTCGTGGAAGAAGCGGATCGCGGTGAACGACGGGTTCGTGCCCATGTCGAACCAGTGGGTGGTGCCGCGCGGCACGCCCAGCAGGTCGCCCTTCTCGCAGAAGACCGCGTGCACCTCGCCGTTCACGTGCAGGTAGAAGATGCCGGAGCCGGAGACGAAGAAGCGGACCTCGTCATCGTCGTCGTGCGTGTGCTCCTGCAGGAACTTCTCGCGCGCCGCCTTCGCCTTCGCCGGGAACCCGGGGTCGTCGCTGGGGTGCAGGCCGAGGACGTCGACGGTGGTGAAGCCCTCCTCGTCGTTCAGCTTGTCGATCTCCGGGCCGTACGCGGCGAACACCGTCTCGCTGTCGGCGTCGGACGGGACGTCCTCGCGGATCGGCCACTGCTCGTAGCGCACGCCCAGCGGCGCGAGGGCCGCGGCGATCTCGGCCGGGTCGGAGGTGCGGCGGACCAGGGTCTCCGGGCCGGACTCGGGCCAGGTCGTCAGCAGCGTCATGGAGCAACTCCAGGAGTCTGGAAGGCAGAAGTGGGAGAAGGCGGCGGTGGAGGAGCGTCACTCGACCGCGACAAGCCAGGGCAGGTGCCAGTTCGGTGATGGTAACTCCCGATGGTGCATACACCGACTGTGACCTTGTCGTCGTCTCGTATCGCGAGATTTCATGTCCATTTCTTTGACGGCTGACTGGAAACGTTCTCATGATCTGCGTATGAAGACGCTGCTGCTCGTGCGGCGGCTGTACGTGGACCTGCTCCGGTCGACCACGGCCAGCTGTCGCTGACCTCTCCCGGAGCTCTGACGCGCCCCCATGTCCCGGGGCGTCCGCCGCCGTTCCTGCCGCGGCTCATTTCCGTCCCCCGCTCCGGTCGCGCATCCCCTCGTTTCCTCCCCTCAGCACCGCCCCGCACCTGGAGCCCCTCATGTCCCGTACCCGTCTGCCCCTTGCCGCGCTCTCGCTGGCCTCCGTCTCCGCCCTCGTGCTGTCCGGCTGCTCGCAGTCCTCCGACGCCTCGGACTCCACCGACTCGGGCAACACCGCGGCCTCCGCCTCCGCCGCCACCGGCAAGAAGCCCGCCCCCTTCAGCGAGGGCACGGTCAAGGTGGCCCTGGTCCGCCAGAGCGGCGCCGGCGACTACTTCGAGCAGTGGGGCAACGGCGCCAAGGCCCAGGCCAAGGCCCTCGGCATCGACCTGACCGTGTACGACGCCCAGGCCGACAACGCCAAGCAGGCCACCGACCTCTCCTCGGCGATCAACTCCGGCGCCCAGGCGATCATCATCGACCACGGCTTCCCCGCGACCATCCAGCCGGAGATCGACAAGGCCGTGAAGAAGGGCGTCAAGGTCGTCGTCTACGACGTCGAGACCGACACCAAGGGCGTCGTCTCCACCAAGCAGGACGACGCCAGCATGGCCAAGGCCGTCCTCGATGTGATGGCGAAGGAGGTCGGCAAGGACGCCAAGGTCGGCTACGTCAACGTCGCCGG
The DNA here is from genome assembly GCF_044763345.1 of Streptomyces sp. NPDC096132. Classification (NCBI taxonomy): domain Bacteria; kingdom Bacillati; phylum Actinomycetota; class Actinomycetes; order Kitasatosporales; family Streptomycetaceae; genus Streptomyces; species Streptomyces sp. NPDC096132. The sequence goes on along the minus strand of NZ_JBIWGA010000009.1, from coordinate 348,490 downwards.
CTACGCGGCACTCGACAAGCGCGACACCGTCTGGAAGTCCACCGTGACCTCCGAGGGCTGGAAGCAGCAGTTCAAGGTCGGCAAGGTCACCGACTCCACGGCCACTGACAACGTTCCCCTGGTCTCCGCCGCACTCACCCAGCACTCCGACGTCGCCGGCGTCTTCGCCCCCTACGACGAGCTCGCCAAGGGCACCGTCCTCGCCGTGCAGAACAAGAAGCTCCAGGACAAGGTGAAGGTCTTCGGCGCGGACGTCTCCAACGCCGACATCCAGCAGATCACCGCCGAGGACAGCCCCTGGGTCGCCACGGCGGGCACCGACCCTTCCGCGGTCGGCGCGGCCGTCGTGCGCACCACCGCCCTGGAACTGGCCGGCCAGTTGAACAAGACCTCCGTGGAGTTCCCGGCCGTCGCCATCACCCAGGACTTCCTGCGCGAGAAGAAGATCGCGAACATGGACCAGCTGCGCGAGGCGCTGCCCGCGCTGAACCTGTCGCAGGTCTCGACCGCCGACTGGATCTCCAATGTCGCCCACTGACGTGGTCCCCGCGGTGAGCCTGCGGGACGTCAGCATGGCCTTCGGCGGCAAGACGGTGCTCGCCTCCGTCACGCTCGACATCGCACCGGGCAGCGTGGTCGCGCTGCTCGGCGCGAACGGCGCCGGCAAGTCCACGCTGATCAAGATCCTGTCCGGCGTCCACACCGACCACGGGGGAGAGGTGCGGGTCGGAGGGGAACCCGCGGCTCTCCAGTCCCCGCTCGCCGCCCGCCGGCTGGGCATCCAGACCGTGCACCAGCGGATCGGCGAGGGCATCGTCCCGGGTCTCACGGTCGCCGAGAACCTGGTCTTCGAGGAACTCGCCCAGAAGCGCGGCAACCCTTTCCTGGGCGGCCGGGCGACCCTCGCCCGCGCCCGCGAGATCCAGGCCGCCCTCGGCCTGGACTGGAGCGACGCGGTCCTGAAGCAGGACGTCACCGAACTCGGCATCTCCGACCGGCAGTTGCTGATCCTGGCCCGCGCCCTCGCGACCCGCCCCCGGCTGCTCATCCTCGACGAGCCGACCTCCGCGCTCTCCGCCGCCGAGGCCGAGCGGCTGTTCGCGCTCGTCGGGAGGATGCGCGAGGACGGCATCGCCGTGCTCTACGTCTCCCACCGGCTCGGCGAGATCGACGCGCTCGCCGACCGGCTGGTCGTCCTGCGGGACGGGCTCCTCACCGAGGACCAGGCGAGACCGTTCGGCTGGGACACCGCCCTGCGCGCGATGCTCGCCCAGGCCCAGGAGGCGACCACCGCCCGCCCGGTCCGGGAGGGCGACCCGGGCGAGGTCGTGCTCTCCCTGCGCGGCGTCCGCCTCCTCGACGGCCGGGCCCCGCTCGACCTCGACCTCCGCTCCGGCGAAGTCACCGGCGTCGTCGGCCTGCTGGGCGCCGGCAAGACCGAACTGGCCCGCGGCCTGTTCGGCGCCGAACCCCTCACCACCGGCACGACCGAACTGGACGGCAGGGCCTACGCCCCCCGCCGCCCCGCCGACGCCATCCGCGCCGGCGTCCACCTGGTCCCCGAGGACCGGCACGCCGACGCCCTGGTCCCCGGCTGGTCCGTCGCCCAGAACATCTCGCTGCCGTTCCTGAAGTCCCTGTCCCGCGCGGGACTCGTCCAGCGCTCCAGGGAGGACGCCCTCGGCCGCGACACCATCGACGCCCTGGGCGTCGTCACCCGCGACGAGCACAGCACCGTCGAGGAACTCTCCGGCGGCAACCAGCAGAAGGTCGTGGTCGGCCGCTGGCTCGCCGAGACCCCGCGCGTCCTCATCCTGGACGAGCCGTTCCGAGGCGTGGACATCGGCGCCCGCCGGGACATCGGCCGCCGGGCCCGGGCGCTCGCCGCCGAGGGCGCGGCCGTCCTCGTGCTGTCCGCCGACGTCGACGAGGTCCTCGAGATCGCCGACCGGGTCGTCGTCCTCGCGGCCGGCGAGGTCCACCTCGACGCGTACGGCGAGGACGCGGAGCGCGACCGCGTGATCCAGACCATCTCGGCGTCCCTCTGATGCCGGCCCGCCCCCACGAAGTCCCAGGAAGCACCCCATGACCACCACCCAGAGCACCGAGGTCCCCACCAAGGCGGCGCTCCCGCGGGCCACCTCCACCGCGGTCCGCGTCCAGAACGCCGTCATCAAGTACGGCTTCATCTTCGTCACCGTCGCGCTCTTCCTGTACTTCGCGCTGACCGAGGGCTCCTTCCGCGAGTCGGCGACCCTCCTCGACACCCTGCGGTACGTCTCCGTCGCCGCGATCCTCGGCCTCGGCGTCACCCTCACCATGGCCGTCGGCGGAATGGACATGTCCGTCGGCGCCGTCGCCGGCCTCGGGGTCTCCGTCGCCGCCCAGACGATGGTCGTCTTCAACCAGGTCGGCACGGTCGCGATCCTCGCCGTCCTGGTGGCCGGCGCCCTCGCCGGACTGCTCAACGCGCTGCTGATCGTCGTCCTGAAGATCCCCGACATGCTCGCCACGCTCGGCACCATGTTCGTCATCCAGGGCAGCAAGCTGATCCTCGTGGACGGCCAGTCGATCACCCCCGGTATGACCCTGGACGACGGCACCACCGCGCCCGGCAGGTTCACCGACGGATTCCTGAAGATCGACCGAGGCACGGTCCTCGGCATCCCCCTCTCCGTCCTCATCTTCGGCGCCCTCACCGTCGCCGCCTGGGTCTTCCTCGCCCGCACCCGCTGGGGCCGCGTCCTCTACGCCATCGGCGCCAACCCCGAGGCCTCCCGGCTGGCCGGCATCCGCGTCGGCGCCTACCGCGCCCTCGCCTACGTCATCTCCGGCGTCCTCGCCTCCGTCGGCGGCCTGATCCTCGCCTCCCGCATCGGCCAGGGCGATGTGTCGGCGGGCACCTCCCAGCTCCTCGAGGCGGTGGCGGTGGCCCTCGTCGGCACGTCCGTCCTGGGCCGGGGCCGCCCCAACGTGTGGGGCACGGCCCTGGGCGCGGTCCTCATCGGCATCATCACCACCGGCCTGACCATCAAGGGCCTGCCGTACTACACACAGGACGTCGTCGAGGGCGCGGTCCTCATCCTCGCCCTGGTCTTCAGCTTCACCCTGTCCAAGCGCCGCACCGCATAAGGGAGTTCACCGACCATGGGCTACCGCATCCTGGAGACCGACGACATCCCGGCGTACCTGCGCGAACGGGGCCACTGGGCGAACCCCGACGACATCACCGTCCGCGAGGTGTCCGACGGCAACGTCAACCGCGTCTTCCTCGCCTCGAACGCCGCCAACACCCGCAGCCTCGCCCTCAAGCAGGCGCTGCCCTGGGTCCGCGTCGCCGGCCCCTCCTGGCCGCTGAGCCCCGACCGCGCCGACGCCGAGGCCCGCGCCTACGAGCAGGTCGCCAAGGTCGCCCCGGACAAGATCCCCGCGATCCACGGCTACGACCCCGAGAACCACGCCCTCGTCATGGAGGACCTCTCCGACCTGGAGGTGCTGCGCACCGCCCTCAACGAGGGCGCCGCCTACGGCCCGCACACCTCGCCCCGGATCGGCGAGTTCGTCGCCCAGCTCACCTTCGCCACCAGCGACTTCGGCATGGCCTCCGCCGACCGCAAGGCCCTCCTCGCCGTCTCCGTCAACCCCGAGCTCTGCAAGATCACCGAGGACGTCGTCCTCTCCGAGCCGTACATCGAGCACGAGCACAACCACTGGCACCCGGGCCTCGCCGACCTGGCCGCCGAGTTCCGCGCCGACACCCGTCTGCGCACCGAGGTCGCCGACCTGCGCCACGCCTTCATGACCGGCGCCCAGGCACTCCTCCACGGCGACCTGCACACCGGCAGCATCATGGTCGGCGAACGCGACGGCGCCCCCGTCGTACGCGTCTTCGACCCCGAGTTCTCCTTCGTCGGCCCGATCGGCTACGACCTCGGCCTGTACTGGGCCAACGCGCTGGTCTCGGAGGAACGGGCCCGCGCCCTCGGCACCCTGTCCGACCACGCCGACCAGCTCCGCCTGTCCTGGGAGGCCTTCGAGGCGGAGTTCCGCCGGCTGTGGCCGAGCCGCGTCGACACCTTCTTCGACGACGCCTACCTCGACCGCTTCCTGCGCCGCGTGTGGACGGAGTCCGTCGGCTTCGCCGGCACGGAGATCGTCCGCCGCATCATCGGCTTCGCCCACCTCACCGACCTCACGACCCTGCCGGATCCGGTACCCGCGTCCCGGCGGGCGCTGCTGCTGGGCCGTGAACTGATCGTGCGGCGCGAGGAACTGAGGAACCCCGACGAGGTGAGGGCGCTGGTGGAAGCCCCCTGAACTCACCCGGCGTCGAACCACTCCTTGCCGGCCACCCAGTGCGCGACCCAGCCGGCGAAGCCGGGCGCGCAGGTCGTGTAGCCGAACTCGGCGCCGAAGGGCGTGGCGCCCACGTCGGTGACGTTCCAGATGTGGCCGCGGTGGGGGCCGGTGACCACGAGGTGCCAGAACATGCCGCAACCGTCGGTTCCGAGGACACCGATCCATGGTCGCTGACCTGGTCCATGACGGCCTCGGGGTCGTCGTGCGGCCCGTCGTCGTCCTCCCAGACCCACGCCTCGGTGAGCGGGAACGGCTTGGCCAGGTCCCGTCGTCGCCCGGCAGCAGGATGCCGCGCTCCGCCTTGAATGCCCCGCACTGCTTCCTTTGTTCCTGGTAGTTTCTTTGTGTCCCGCAAGGGGCCGGTTCGGGCTGGACCGCAATCTTCGGGTTGGAAGCTCCCGCTGGGAGCGGAGTCACGGAAACACCCGGCACTGAGCGCGGGTCCGCGAGGATGACCTCGCACGCGAGAGGGGCGGCTCCTTTGACGAGGAGCCGCCCCTCTCGCGCCGTACCGGCCCTGGTCAGGGGAGAGAGCCGGTCCGAGGTCTCACTTCTTGTCGAGCAGGTCCTGCACCTTGCTGCGCACCTCGTCCGTGGCCAGGCCGCGGATCGTCAGCGTGGTACGGCGGCGCAGCACGTCGTCCGCAGTCTCGGCCCACTCGTGGTCGCGCGCCCAGACGACCTGCGCCCAGATCTCCGGGGCGTCGGGGTGGACGCGCTCGCCCAGCCCGGGGTTGTCGTTCGCCAGGCGGGCGATGTCGAAGGCCAGCGAACCGTAGTGGGTGGCCAGGTGCTTGGCGGTGTCCGCCGCCATGCGCGGGCCGGGCGCCGGGTTGTCCACCAGGAGCCGGTGGGCGACCGCGCGCGGGTTGGCGACGCCGGGCAGCGGCAGCTTCTTCGGCAGCGAGGAGATCGGCTCGAAGTCCTCGCCGAGCGGGTGGCCCGGCAGCGCCTCCAGCTTCTGCATCACCGTACGGCCGATGTGGCGGAAGGTGGTCCACTTGCCGCCCGCGACGGACAGCATGCCGCCCCGGCCTTCCGTGACGACGGTCTCGCGCTTGGCCTTCGCCGTGTCGCCGGGGCCGCCCGGCAGCACACGCAGACCCGCGAAGGAGTATGTGATGAGGTCACGCGAGAGCTGCTGGTCGCGGACGGAGAACGCGGCCTCGTCGAGGATCTGCGCTATGTCCTTCTCGGTGACCGCGACGTCCGCCGGGTCGCCCTCGAACTCCTCGTCGGTGGTGCCCAGCAGCAGCATGTCCTCCCACGGGAGGGCGAAGGTGATGCGGTACTTGTCGATGGGGGTCGCGAGCGCGGCCTTCCAGGGGGAGGTCCGCTTCAGGACCAGATGCGCGCCCTTCGACAGCCGGATCGACGGGGCGGCATTCGGGTCCTCCATCCTGCGCAGGTGATCGACCCACGGGCCGGTCGCGTTGAGCACCAGCCGGGCGTTGACGCCGAACTCGTCACCGGTCAGACCGTCCTTGAGGTCCGCGCCCGTCACCCGGCCCCGGGTGAAGCGCAGGCCGGTGACCTCGGCGTGGTTGAGGACGACCGCGCCCGCCTCGACGGCCGCGCGGACCGTCATCAGCGCCATGCGCGCGTCGTTCATCTGGTCGTCGCCGTACACGGCCACGGCCTTGAGGTTCTCGGTGCGCAGCTCGGGCACGTCCTGCGCGGCCTTGGCGGGGGAGAGCAGGTGGCCCACCCCGTCGCCGAAGGCCGACAGGGCGGAGTAGGCGAAGACGCCCGCCCCGAGCTTCGCCGCGCCGTGCGGCCCGCCCTTGTACACGGGGAGGTAGAACGTGAGCGGGTTCGCCAGGTGGGGGGCCACCTGGCGGGAGACCGCACGGCGCTCGAAGTGGTTCTCCGCCACCAGCTTCACCGCGCCGGTCTGCAGGTAGCGCAGACCGCCGTGGAGCAGCTTGGAGGAGGCGGAGGAGGTGGCGCCGGCGAAGTCGCCGGCGTCGACCAGGGCCACCCTGAGGCCGGACTGCGCGGCGTGCCAGGCGGTGGAGATGCCCAGGATGCCGCCGCCGATCACGAGAAGGTCGTACGACGCCTTGGAGAGCTGCTCCCGGGTCTCGGCGCGGCTCGGGTTGGAGCCGGACGCCGGGTGCGTCCCCAGGGCAGGCACGGAACTCAGGGTGGACTGACTGGTCATGTCGGGTTCTTACTCCTCATCAGAGCTGTGCGCGTGGGGCGGGGGTCAGCTCTCGTCCTCGAGCCAGCCCATGGTCCGCTCGACGGCCTTGAGCCAGCTCTTGTACTCACGGTCGCGGGTCTCCGCGTCCATGCGGGGGGTCCATTCGGCGGCCCGCCGCCAGTTGGCGCGCAGGTCGTCGGTGCTGGTCCAGAAGCCGACGGCGAGGCCGGCGGCGTAGGCGGCGCCGAGGCAGGTGGTCTCGGCGACCATCGGGCGCACCACGGGGGCGTCCAGGAAGTCCGAGAGCGTCTGCATCAGCAGGTTGTTGGAGGTCATGCCGCCGTCCACCTTGAGGGCCGCGAGCTCGACGCCCGAGTCCTTGGTCATGGCGTCCGTGATCTCCCGGGTCTGCCAGGCGGTGGCCTCCAGGACGGCGCGCGCGAGGTGCGCCTTGGTGACGTACCGGGTGAGGCCGGCGATCACACCGCGGGCGTCGGAGCGCCAGTACGGGGCGAACAGACCGGAGAAGGCCGGTACGAAGTAGGCGCCGCCGTTGTCCTCGACCGAGAGCGCGAGCGTCTCGATCTCGGCGGCGGTGGAGATCAGGCCCATCTGGTCGCGCATCCACTGCACCAGCGAACCGGTGACGGCGATCGAGCCCTCCAGGGCGTAGACCGGGGTCTGGTCGCCGATGCGGTAGCCGACGGTGGTGAGCAGGCCGGAGTACGAGTTGATGATCTTCTCACCGGTGTTCATCAGCATGAACGTGCCGGTGCCGTACGTCGACTTGGCCTCGCCCTCCGCGAAACAGGTCTGGCCGAACAGGGCCGCCTGCTGGTCGCCGAGCGCCGAGGCGACCGGGATGCCGCCGAGCAGGTCGCCCAGCTTGCCGCCGGTGACCTCGCCGTAGACCTCGGCGGAGGAACGGATCTCCGGGAGGATCGCCAGCGGGACGCCGATGGACTCGGCGATCTTGTCGTCCCACTCCAGGGTGTGGAGGTTCATCAGCATGGTGCGGGAGGCGTTGGTGACGTCGGTGTAGTGCTTGCCGCCGTTGACACCGCCCGTCAGGTTCCAGATGACCCAGGTGTCCATGGTGCCGAAGAGGATGTCGCCCGCCTCGGCGCGCTCGCGCAGGCCCTCGACGTTGTCGAGCAGCCAGCGGGCCTTGGGACCGGCGAAGTAGGAGGCCAGCGGCAGGCCGGTCTCACGGCGGAAGCGGTCCTGGCCGACGTTGCGGCCGAGTTCCTTGCACAGGGCGTCGGTGCGAGTGTCCTGCCAGACGATGGCGTTGTGGACCGGCTCACCGGTGTTCTTGTCCCAGAGCAGCGTGGTCTCGCGCTGGTTGGTGATACCGATGGCCTTGATGTCGTCACGCGTGATGCCGGCCTTGGCGATGGCCCCGGCGACGACCTCCTGGACGTTGGTCCAGATCTCGTTGGCGTCGTGCTCGACCCAGCCCGGCTTGGGGAAGATCTGCTCGTGCTCCTTCTGGTCGACGGAGACGATCCGGCCGTCGCGGTCGAAGACGATGCAGCGGGAAGAGGTGGTGCCCTGGTCGATCGCGGCGATGAAGGGGCCGGCGGTGTGGGCGTCGGTCACTGAGTGCTCCTGAGGTTCCGTGGGTAGGGGCTGTCTGTACGGCGCGGTGCTGTTTAAGTGCGGTGAAGGCCGAGGTTGTTCGTGCTCAGCGTGTTCTTCGTGCTCTTAAGCAAAGGCGACGTTGTAGATGCCTGCAGCGATGGCGCCGCCGATCAGCGGACCGACCACCGGGATCCAGGCGTAGCCCCAGTCGGAGCCACCCTTGTTGGGCAGGGGCAGGAGGGCGTGCACGATACGCGGACCGAGGTCACGGGCCGGGTTGATCGCGTAGCCGGTCGGGCCACCGAGGGACAGACCGATGCCGACGACCACGAGCGCGGTGATCAGCGCACCCAGGGTGCCGAGGCCGTTGCCCTTGTCGTTCAGGCCCTGCGTGAGGACGGCGAGCACCAGCACGACGGTACCGACGATCTCCGTGGCGAGGTTCTGCCAGGCGACCCGGATCTCCGGACCGGTGGAGAAGATGCCCAGCACCGGGCCCGCGCCCTGCTCCTGGGCCTCGACGGCCTTGGCCGCGGTGGCCTGCGCGCCCGGACCGCCGACGATCTCCTTGTCGGTGAGGTGGGCGTGGAACTGGCCGTAGTAGGCCACCCAGACCAGGGTCGCGCCGATCGCGGCGCCGAGCAGCTGGCCCGCCCAGTAGACCGGAACGTTGCTCCAGTCGTCGTCCTTGATCGCGAGTGCGAGCGTCACGGCCGGGTTGAGGTGGGCGCCGGACAGCGGCGCCGAGGTGTAGACCGCCGTGAGCACGGCGAAGCCCCACCCGAAGGTGATGGCGAGCCAGCCGGCGTTGCGGGCCTTGGAGGCCTTCAGCGTGACGGCGGCGCAGACGCCTCCGCCGAGGAGGATGAGTATGGCGGTACCGATGGTCTCGCCGATGAAGATGTCGGAGCTGGACACCCGCGACTCCTTTGTCCTTCGTCCAGGGAAGCCGTTCTCCCCGGGTCCCTCCGGGGGTCTGGCGCCCTCGGGGGTGAGAGCGATTCCGGTCCTTGGCGTTGTCACACTCTAGCGCGTATTGCCGGTAGGTGTTCGACAATGCCGACCGATGGACGGGAGTCTTGCTCCGGCGTCACGTGTGCGTCAAGGGTTCGGTTGTCGAAAACGCGATCGTTACTGATCCCCGAGATCCAGGCGGTGCTCCCTGGGGTGCCCACGGGCATGACGAGGGCCGGGACGCCGTACGGCGTCCCGGCCCGACCTCGTTGCTCAGAAGCGCCCGGCGCCCAGGTCCCGCGACACCGCGCGGGCGCAGTCCCGCACCGCCGCGATCAGCTCGGGCCGCAGCTCACCGTCCCTGGCCAGCCGTTCCACGGCGCCGGTGATGCCGACCGCGCCGACGGGCATCCGCCGCCGGTCGTGGATGGGCGCGGCGATGGAGGCCACGCCCTCCCAGGTCTCCTCGACGTCCGCCGCGTACCCACGCGCACGCGTGACGTCCAGGATGTGCTCGAAGTCCGCCGGCTCGCACACCGTACGGTCCGTGAACGGCTTGCGGTCGGCCTCCATGGCCTCGCTGTGCGCGACCGGGTCGTACGCCGACAGCACCTTGCCCAGGGCCGTGGAGTGCAACGGCTGCATGGCCCCGATCTCCAGGACCTGCCGGCTGTCGTCGGGCCGGAAGACGTGGTGCACGATCAGCACCCCCTGCTGGTGCAGCACCCCCAGATGGACGCTCTCACCGCTGGATCGCGCCAGGTCGTCCGTCCACACCAGCGCACGCGCGCGCAGCTCGTGCACGTCCAGATAGGTGGTGCCCAGGCGCAGCAGCTCCGCGCCCAGCTGGTAGCGCCCGGAGGCGTCGTCCTGTTCGACGAAGCCCTCCTGCTGGAGGGTGCGCAGGATGCCGTGGGCGGTGCCCTTGGCCAGGCCCAGCGACGAGGCGATGTCGGACAGGCCCAGCCGCCGCTCCCCGCCCGCGAGCAGCCGCAGCATCGCGGCCGCCCGTTCGACCGACTGGATGTTCCGTGCCATCGCCGTCCTGCCTCCGTCCCCTTCGCCCGTCCACGCGCGATACGCAAGTACCGGCGTTCGGCAATGTCGAACACTACCGGTCCATGCCGACCTCCCGCTAATGGTCGGTCGACACCTGTTCCACCACACGTCCCCCCGGAGTGACGTGACGGCAGTGTGCCCGTGCCCCGACCTGCGGCGCCGCCCCGCCCCCAGGGACCCGGCCGGCCCACCGTCCCCGTCCGTCCCGTGGACGCCCTGACCATACGGCCCCCGTCCCGGCTACCCTGACGGCGTGCGCTCTCCTCGGGAAGCCGTCCCGCACGCATCCTGAGGAAACGCAAAGCCGACAGCCGTCGCATCCGAGGGAGCCCTTTCATGGCCTCTGTGCCGCCGACCCCTTCCGCCGACAGCGCGACCCGTGTGTCCGCGCTCCGCCAGGCCCTGGCCACCCGTGTGGTGGTGGCCGACGGGGCCATGGGCACCATGCTCCAGGCCCAGGAACCCACCCTCGAGGACTTCGAGAACCTCGAGGGCTGCAACGAGATCCTCAACCTGACCCGCCCCGACATCGTCCGTTCGGTCCACGAGGCCTACTTCGAAACGGGCGTCGACTGCGTCGAGACCAACACGTTCGGCGCGAACCACTCCGCCATGGCCGAGTACGACATCGCCGACCGCGTCCACGAGCTGTCCGAGGCCGGCGCCCGCATCGCCCGCGAGACGGCCGACGCCTTCGGCGCCCGCGACGGCCGCCAGCGCTGGGTACTGGGCTCGATCGGCCCCGGCACGAAGCTGCCGACCCTCGGCCACATCGGCTACGGCACGCTGCGCGACGGCTTCCAGGCCAACGCGGAGGGCCTGCTGGCCGGTGGCGCCGACGCCCTGATCGTGGAGACCACCCAGGACCTCCTGCAGACGAAGTCGTCGATCCTCGGCGCCCGCCGCGCCATGGAGGCCACCGGCACCGACGTGCCGCTGCTGGTGTCGATGGCGTTCGAGACGACCGGCACCATGCTGCTGGGCTCGGAGATCGGCGCCGCGCTGACCGCGCTGGAGCCCCTGGGCATCGACATGATCGGCCTGAACTGCTCCACCGGCCCCGCCGAGATGAGCGAGCACCTGCGCTACCTCGCCCGGCACTCGCGCACCCCGCTGCTGTGCATGCCGAACGCCGGCCTGCCGGTCCTCACCAGGGACGGCGCCCACTTCCCGCTCGACGCGAAGGGCCTGGCCGACGCCCAGGAGACCTTCGTACGCGACTACGGCCTGAACCTCGTCGGCGGCTGTTGCGGCACGACCCCGGAGCACCTGCGGCAGCTCGTGGAGCGCCTGCGCGGCACGGAGCCCGGCGAGCGCAGCCCGCAGCCCGAGCCCGGCGCCGCCTCCCTCTACCAGACCGTCCCGTTCCGCCAGGACACCTCCTACCTGGCGATCGGCGAGCGCACCAACGCCAACGGCTCGAAGAAGTTCCGCGAGGCCATGCTGGAGGCCCGCTGGGACGACTGCGTCGAAATGGCCCGCGAGCAGATCCGCGAGGGCGCGCACATGCTCGACCTGTGCGTGGACTACGTCGGCCGCGACGGCGTCGCCGACATGGAGGAACTGGCCGGCCGCTTCGCCACCGCCTCCACCCTGCCGATCGTCCTCGACTCCACCGAGGTCGACGTCATCCGGGCGGGCCTGGAGAAGCTCGGCGGCCGCGCGGTGATCAACTCCGTGAACTACGAGGACGGCGACGGACCCGAGTCCCGCTTCGCCAAGGTCACCCGCCTGGCCCAGGAGCACGGCGCCGCGCTGATCGCCCTCACCATCGACGAGGAGGGCCAGGCCCGCACCCCCGAGAAGAAGGTCGAGATCGCCGAACGGCTCATCGACGACCTCACCGGGAACTGGGGCATCCAGGAGTCGGACATCCTCATCGACACCCTGACCTTCACCATCTGCACCGGCCAGGAGGAGTCCCGGGGGGACGGCATCGCCACCATCGAGGCGATCCGCGAGCTCAAGCGCCGCCACCCCGACGTCCAGACCACCCTGGGCCTGTCGAACATCTCCTTCGGCCTCAACCCGGCCGCCCGCATCCTGCTGAACTCGGTCTTCCTGGACGAGTGCGTCAAGGCGGGCCTGGACTCCGCCATCGTCCACGCCTCGAAGATCCTGCCGATCGCCCGCTTCAGCGAGGAGGAGGTCCAGACCGCCCTCGACCTCATCCACGACCGCCGCAGCGACGGCTACGACCCCCTGCAAAAGCTCATGCAGCTGTTCGAGGGCGCCACGGCGAAGTCCCTGAAGGCGGGCAAGGCCGAGGAACTCGCCGCCCTGCCGCTGGAGGAGCGCCTCAAGCGCCGCATCATCGACGGCGAGAAGAACGGCCTGGAGGCCGACCTCGACCAGGCGCTGCAGACCCGCCCGGCCCTCGACATCGTCAACGAGACCCTCCTGGACGGCATGAAGGTCGTCGGCGAGCTCTTCGGCTCCGGCCAGATGCAGCTGCCGTTCGTGCTGCAGTCCGCCGAGGTCATGAAGGCCGCCGTCGCCCATCTTGAACCGCACATGGAGAAGTCCGAGGCCGACGGCAAGGGCACCATCGTGCTCGCCACCGTGCGCGGAGACGTCCACGACATCGGCAAGAACCTCGTCGACATCATCCTGTCCAACAACGGCTACAACGTCGTCAACCTCGGCATCAAGCAGCCGGTCTCCGCGATCCTGGACGCCGCCGAGGAACACCGCGCCGACGTCATCGGCATGTCCGGTCTCCTGGTCAAGTCGACGGTGATCATGAAGGAGAACCTGGAGGAGCTCAACCAGCGCGGCCTGGCGGCCAGCTACCCGGTCATCCTCGGCGGCGCCGCCCTCACCCGCGCGTACGTCGAGCAGGACCTGCACGAGATCTACCAGGGCGAGGTCCGCTACGCCCGCGACGCCTTCGAGGGCCTGCACCTCATGGACGCCCTCATCGGCGTCAAGCGCGGCGTGCCCGGCGCCAAGCTGCCCGAGCTCAAGCAGCGCCGGGTCCGCGCGGCCGCCGCCGTCGCGGTCGAGGAGCGCCCCCAGGAGGGCCACGTCCGCTCCGACGTCGCCATCGACAACCCCGTGCCCGCCCCGCCGTTCTGGGACACCCGCGTCATCAAGGGCATCCAGCTCAAGGAGTACGCCACCTGGCTGGACGAGGGCGCCCTGTTCAAGGGCCAGTGGGGCCTGAAGCAGGCCCGCACCGGCGACGGACCGACGTACGAGGAACTCGTCGAGACCGAGGGCCGCCCCCGCCTGCGCGGCCTGCTGGACCGGCTGCAGACGGAGAACCTCCTCGAGGCCGCCGTGGTCTACGGCTACTTCCCGTGCGTGTCCAAGGAGGACGACCTGATCATCCTGGACGAGCACGGCAACGAACGCACCCGCTTCACCTTCCCCCGCCAGCGCCGCGGCCGCCGGCTGTGCCTGGCGGACTTCTTCCGCCCCCAGGAGTCGGGCGAGACGGACGTCGTCGGCCTCCAGGTCGTCACCGTCGGCTCCCGCATCGGCGAGGAGACCGCCAAGCTCTTCGAGTCGAACTCCTACCGCGACTACCTCGAGCTCCACGGCCTGTCCGTGCAGTTGGCGGAGGCGCTCGCCGAGTACTGGCACGCGCGCGTGCGCTCCGAACTGGGCTTCGCCGGTGAGGACCCCGCCGACATCGAGGACATGTTCGCGCTGAAGTACCGCGGCGCCCGCTTCTCCCTCGGCTACGGCGCCTGCCCCAACCTGGAGGACCGCGCCAAGATCGCCGACCTGCTCCGGCCCGAGCGGATCGGCGTCCACCTGTCCGAGGAGTTCCAGCTCCACCCCGAGCAGTCCACGGACGCGATCGTGATCCACCACCCCGAGGCGAAGTACTTCAACGCACGGTGACAGGTGTGCCACTGAGCACGCTGATCCGATAAGTCGTACACTGGTCGGTCCACTGCAGGCCGGTTCCCCCGCGGGAACCGGCCTGCTCGTCCCTCAAGGAGGTACGTGGATGACCAGCACGGTTCCCGCGCCCGTAACCCGCACGGCCGAGGGCTCGGCCCTGCAGGCCGTGCTCCTCGACATGGACGGCACCCTGGTGGACACCGAGGGCTTCTGGTGGGACGTCGAAGTCGAGATCTTCGCCGGTCTCGGCCACACCCTCGACGACTCCTGGCGCCATGTCGTGGTCGGCGGCCCGATGAGCCGCAGTGCCGGGTTCCTGATCGAGGCGACCGGGGCCGACATCACCCTCGCCGAACTGTCCGTCCTGCTCAACGAGGGGTTCGAGGACCGCATCACGCGCGCCCTGCCCCTGATGCCGGGAGCCGCCCGGCTGCTCGCCGAACTCGCCGAGCACGAGGTGCCCACGGCCCTCGTCTCCGCCTCCCACCGGCGCATCATCGACCGCGTCCTGAGCTCACTCGGCCCCCAGCACTTCACCCTGACCGTGGCCGGCGACGAGGTCGCGCGCACCAAGCCCTACCCCGACCCCTATCTGTTCGCGGCCTCCGGACTCGGCGTGGACCCCGCCCGCTGTGCCGTCGTCGAGGACACCGCGACCGGGGTCGCCTCGGCGGAGGCGGCGGGCTGCCATGTCGTGGCGGTGCCCTCCGTGGCCCCGATCACCGCCGCCGCGCGGCGCACCGTGGTGCCCTCGCTGGAACAGGTCGACCTGACATTTCTGCGCGGTCTGATGCCTCTCTGAGAGCGCTCCGATGATCGCTGCTCCGATCATTGGTGATCGGCCGATGACGGAAATGCGAGAGCGTGTTCACCGAGCGTGCACCGCCGATAGCAAGGAAATTCGGCGGATGTACGCGCGGGGGAATTCAGATCTTCGACAACGGTTGCATAACGTACCGCCCGACCCTGTTGACGTGTGACGTTTACCACCTCACAGGGGGTCGACAGGGATCTCCCCATGTGCCGCAACGCCCCGTTCGGGGTGTTCGAGCGCGCCCTTGTGTCCCGATTGATGGACTGCTGCGCGTATCGTTCCGCTGACGGTTTTTCAATGCGTTCGCATACGGTTCCGCTGCGTGATGGGCTTTCAACTCCGGTGGCGGCGAACCCTCGTGCCGGTGCGGACTAATCTCGTCGCGGTACATCACCCCTTTCCCCGTGATCCGCCGCGACACCCTGCATGCCGGATACACGGACCGACAGCTCTGGAGAAACTCGAGCATGAACCGCAAGACTTTGGTGCTGCCGGCCGTGGTCGGTCTGCTCGCGCCCGTACTCGCCGCCTGCGGCGGGGCCGACAGCGGGAGCGGCAGCGGCGACGCCATCGTCGTGGGCACCACCGACCGGTTCACCGCCACCAAGGCCGCCCCCGCACCGCTCGATCCCGCCTACGCCTACGACGTCGGCACCTGGAACATCCTGCGCCAGACCGTGCAGACCCTGATGATCGTGCCCAAGGGCGACGGCGACCCCGTCCCCGAGGCGGCCCAGTCCTGCGGCTTCACCGACAGCGGCAACGAGCGCTACGCCTGCAAGCTCCGCGACGGCCTGAAGTTCTCCAACGGCGACGCGATCACCGCCGAGGACGTCAAGTTCTCCATCGACCGCGCCCGCGCCATCAAGGCCGACTCCGGCGTCTTCGCCCTGCTCTCCACCATCGACACCGTCGAGACGCAGGGTGACAACGAAGTCATCTTCCACCTCAAGACCGCCGACGCCACCTTCCCGCAGAAGCTGTCGACCCCGGTCGCCGGCATCGTCAACCCCGACGACTACGAGAAGGACAAGCTGCGCGACGGCTTCGAGGTCGACGGCTCCGGCCCGTACACCCTCAAGGCCGAGACCGACGGCGACGCCGTCACCAAGGCCGTGTTCACCAAGAACCCCAACTACAAGGGGACCCTCCAGGTGAACAACGACGAGGTCGACATGGTGTCCTACGACGACGCCGACGCCATGGGCACCGCCCTCGAAAAGGGCGACATCGACCTGATGACCCGCACCATGTCCCCGGCGCAGATCAACAAGCTCTCCCAGGCCGCCGCCGACAGCGACGTCGACCTCGTCGAGCTCGCCGGCCTGGAAATCCGCTACCTGGCCTTCGACACCGACGCCCCCGCCGTGAAGACCAAGGCCGTGCGCCAGGCGATGGCCCAGGTCATCAACCGCAACGAGCTGGTCGCGCAGGTCTACGGCTCCCAGGCCGAGCCCCTCTACTCGCTGGTCCCGGCCTCCATCACCGGCCACTCCAACTCGTTCTTCAACAAGTACGGCGACCCGAGCGTCAGCAAGGCCAAGGACCTGCTGGCCAAGGCGAACATCAGCACCCCGGTGAAGCTGACGCTGAACTACACGACCGACCACTACGGTCCGGCCACCAAGGAAGAGTTCGAGCTGCTGAAGAAGCAGCTGGACGACAGCGGCCTGTTCGACGTCACCATCAAGGGCGCCCCCTGGGACACGTTCATCCCGGCCGAGCGCAAGGGCGAGTACGCCGTCTACGGCATGGGCTGGTTCCCCGACTTCCCCGACGCCGACAACTTCGTCGCGCCGTTCCTCGACAAGGACAACACCCTCAACTCCCCGTACAGCAACAGCGACATCATCGACAACCTGATCCCGCAGTCCCGCCGGGAGGCCGACCGCGTCAGCGCCGGCAAGAGCCTCACCGAGATCCAGGACATCGTCGCCGACGACGTCCCGATCCTCCCGCTGTGGCAGGGCAAGCAGTACGTCGCCGCCAACACCGACATCACCGGCACGGCGTACGCCCTCAACTCCTCGGCCACCCTCCAGCTGTGGGAGCTGGGCCGCGGAGTCAGCAACTGAGAGACAGCGGTCGGGTGATACGTTTTCCGCGGCCGGAGCCCGGGACGGCGGCACCGGTGTGACGGGACCCGACGACAAAGGTATTTCGTGAACATGCGTAACCAGTGGCCAGTCCTGCCGATCATGGCGGGGCTGGCCTCCGGCCTGTTGACCGGCTGCGGCGCCCAGACCGGGGGCTCGGACGGCGACGGCTCCACCGTGGTGCTCGGGATGTCGGACGACGTCCTCGCCACGGACCCGGCCTCCGGCTACGACCCCGGATCCTGGATGTTGTTCAACAACGTCTTCCAGTCCCTGCTGAGCTTCCCCAAGGGCGGCACCGAACCCGAGCCCGACGCGGCGAAGGAGTGCACCTTCACGGACCAGCAGGCCAAGGTCTACCAGTGCACGCTCAAGGACGGACTGAAGTTCTCCAACGGTGACGACCTCACCTCCGAGGACGTCAAGTTCTCCTTCGACCGCATGCTGAAGATCAACGACGACTCCGGCCCCGCCATCATGTTCCCCATGCTCGGCAAGGTCGAGACGCCGGACGCCAAGACGGTCGTCTTCAAGCTCAAGGTCCCCGACGCCACCTTCCCCAGCAAGATCGCCTCCGGCGCCGGCTCCATCGTCGACCACAAGGACTACGACGCCGACGGCCTGCGCAAGGACGACGGCGCCACCGGCTCCGGCCCCTACAAGCTGGACTCCTTCAGCGAGGACGAGGCCGTCTTCTCCGTCAACGAGAACTACAAGGGCAGCGCCGCCGACGTCCAGAACAACGGCGTCACCCTCAAGTTCTTCGACGGCGACCAGAAGGCCCTCAAGAAGGCCCTCCTCGACGGCGACGTCGACGTCGCCTACCGCGGCCTCACCGCCGCCGACATCGCCGACATCGACCAGAGCACCGACGACGGCGGCCCCGAGGTCGTCGAGGGCAGCAGCGCCGAGGTCCAGCACCTCGTCTTCAACACCGACGACCCCGTCACCGGAAAACTCGGCGTCCGCAAGGCCATCGCCTACCTGATCGACCGCGAAGCCCTCATCAAGGACGTCTACGAAGGCACCGCCGACCCGCTGTACTCGATCATCCCGGCCGGCATAGCGGGCCACAACACCGCGTTCTTCGACCGCTACGGCGCCAACCCCTCCCCGGCCAAGGCCGCCGCCGCACTCCAGGACGAGGGCATCACCGACAAGGTCGAACTCACCCTCTGGTCCACGCCCAGCCGCTACGGCCCCGCCACCGACCAGGAACTCAAGACCATCGCCGCCCAGCTCAACGCCAGCGGCCTGTTCGACGCCGACGTCAAGTCCGTCGCCTTCGACCAGTACGAGAAGGACATCGCCGACGGCAAGTACGGCGTCTACGTCAAGGGCTGGGTCCCCGACTACCCCGACGCCGACAACTTCACCGCGCCCTTCTTCGGCGACGGCAACGTCCTCGGCAACAACTACGCCAACAAGACGATCACCAGCACGCTCATCCCGCGCACCGCCGCCCAGAGCGACCGCTCCGCCACCGACTCCGACTACGGCACGCTCCAGGACATCGTCGCCGAAGAACTGCCCGTCCTGCCCATCTGGCAGGCCAAGCAGTACGCCGTCGTCGGCGACAACGTCTACGGCCTCGAGAACTGCCTGGACGCCTCGACGGTGTTCCGCTTCTGGGAACTCAGCAAGGACTGACCCCAGCCAAGGACCGACCGCCCCCACCACGCGACAGGGCGCCCCCGCTCAGCAGGGGCGCCCTTCGCCGGTCCCACGCTCTTCGCCGGCCCTACTGCGCGCCCGGGCGCACCAGACCGCTCTCGTACGCGTACACCGCGGCCTGCACCCGGTCACGCAGCCCCAGCTTGGTCAGCACATGCCCCACATGCGTCTTCACCGTCGTCTCGCTGACGAACAGGTCCGCGGCGATCTCCGCGTTCGACAACCCCCGCGCCACCAGCTTCAGCACCTCCACCTCACGATCGGTGAGCGTGTGCAGCGTGTCCGGCACCGGCTCGTCCCCCGACGGCAGATGCGTCGCGTACTTGTCGAGCAGCCGACGCGTGATGCTCGGCGCCAGCATCGCCTCGCCCGCGGCCACCACCCGGATCGCCTGCACCAGCTCGTTCGCCGGGGCGTCCTTCAGCAGGAAACCGCTCGCCCCGGCCCGCAGCGCCTCCACCACGTACTCGTCGAGGTCGAAGGTCGTCAGCACCAGCACCTTCGCCGGTCCGTCCCGCCCCGGCCCGGAGATCTGCCGGGTCGCCTCCACCCCGTCCATCCGGGGCATACGGATGTCCATGAGCACCACATCGGGCTGCAGCGCCCGCACCTGGTCCAGGGCCTGAAGACCGTCTCCGGCCTCACCGACGACCGCGATGTCCTGCTCGGCCTCCAGGATCATCCGGAAGCCGGTACGCAACAGCGGCTGGTCGTCGACCAGTAGGACGCGGATGGCCACGTAAGTCTCCTTCGCTAGTCCGGCCCCATTCTGCCCTGCGGGACGTCACCGGACTCGGCCGCCCTCACCGTCACCGGCAACGGATACGGCGGGGGAGTGCCCCCGAACTCCGGGCAGTGCGCCTGGTGATCGCACCAGCCGCACAGCTTCGTCGGCCGCGGCCGCCAGTCACCCGTCTCCGTCGCCTGCCGGATCGCCTCCCACAGCGCGAGCAGCTTGCGCTCCACCCGCTCCAGATCGGCGAGGACCGGGTCGTACGTCAGCACGTCCCCACTGCCGAGATAGACCAGCTGCAGCCGCCGCGGGACCACCCGCTTCAGCCGCCACACCACCAGCGCGTAGAACTTCATCTGGAACAACGCGCCCTCGGCGTACTCCGCCCTCGGCGCCTTGCCCGTCTTGTAGTCGACGATCCGGACCTCGCCCGTCGGCGCCACGTCGACCCGGTCGATGATCCCGCGCAGCCGCAGCCCCGACTCCAGCTCCGCCTCCACGAACAGCTCCCGCTCGGCGGGCTCCAGACGCGTCGGATCCTCCAGCGTGAACCAGCGCTCCACCAGCGCCTCCGCCTCCGCCAGCCAGCCCGCCAGCCGCTCGCCCTCCGGATCGTCCGCGAACAGCTCCACGACCTCCGGCCGCGTCTCCCGCAACCGGTCCCACTGACCCGGGATCAGCGCCTTGGCCCGCGGCGCCGTCCGCTCCGCCGCCGGGGCGTCGAACAGCCGCTCGAGCACCGCGTGCACCAGAGTCCCCCTGGTCGCCGCCGCGCTCGGCTTCTCCGGCAGCCGGTCGATCACCCGGAACCGGTACAGCAGCGGACACTGCATGAAATCCCCGGCACGCGAGGGCGACAGCGAGGAGGGAGCCGAGGAGGGCGCTATGGCGACGGGCCCGGCCGCCGCCTCGGGCACGACGGACTCGGCGACCACATCAGGCGCGACGGTCTCCGCGACCGCCTCTGCCACCGTCTCGGGCCCGACCGCCCCCGAACGCGCCGCTTCCTCCACGGCCCCACCCTCGACGCCGGCCCCGCCGGCGCCCTCGCTGCTGCTCTCCATGCACCAGACCATACGGCCCGCCACTGACAGTCACCCACTCCCGCCCGGCACACCCCGGGGCGAGCGGGGAAACACGGGGGGTGCCGGGGCGGAACACCTCACGACGGCCGCATACCATCGGTCCCGAGACCCTTCCGCCCGCAACGAGCGGAAGACGCTTCGAACGAGGGGACATCGTGGTGGAAAGCGGCGGGAGCGGGCGGCCGCGGCCGGACAGCGAAGAGTCGGCCGAGCACCCCGCGCCACCAGCGCCCCAGGCCACCGCCCCTGCGGAGCCCCCGCAGCGGGAGAACCAGGCGGCCGAAGGCCCCACCACGCCCGGAGACACCCCCACGACCGCCGATCCGACACCGGCCCCGACCGCCGGCCAGGAACCCCGCCCGACCCCACCCACGTCCGACGCCCCCACCGCCGACACCGACACCAGCAACGGGCAGGCCGCCGAAGCCACGCCGACGGATGAGCCCGGGAACGGGCAGGCGCCCAGGCCTCAGTCGGCCGGTGACGCCAGGAACGGACAGGCCGCTGAGGCCACCCCCACCGGTGAGCCCGCGAACGGGCGGCCCGTCGAGCCCCCGTCGGCCGGTGAGACCGCGAACGGGCAGGCCGTCGAACCCCCGTCGCCCGATGGGTCCGCGAACGGGCGGGCCGTCGAGCCCCCGCCGCCCGGTGACGCCAGGAACGGGCAGGCCGCCGCATCCACCCCGACCGGTGGGTCCGCGAACGGACAGGCCCCCGAGTCCCCGTCGGCCAGTGAGCCCCGTGACACCCCCGCGGCGCCCACGGCCCCCGCCGACGACGACGCCCCAGTCCGCCCCCCGGCACCCACCGCCCCCGAGGCCGACGCCCATGCCGACCGTGCCCGGGCCCATGCGGGCGGTCACGAGTCGGGGGACACCGACAGCACCGGGCCCATCCCCGTGCTCACCAAGGGCGCCCCGCCGCAGCGGCCCCCCGAGCAGCCGCGAGGCGGGCTGCTCATGGGACGGCCCTTCGGCGTGCCCGTCTACGTGGCGCCCAGCTGGTTCCTCGTCGCCGCACTGATCACCTGGGTGTTCGGCGGGCAGCTCGACCGCGTCCTGCCCGAACTCGGCGTCGCCCGCTACCTGGTCTCCCTCTTCTTCGCGGTCGCCTTCTACGCCTCCGTCCTCATCCACGAACTCGCCCACACCATCGCCGCCCTCCGCTTCAAGCTCCCGGTCCGCCGCATCCAGCTCCAGTTCTTCGGCGGCGTCTCCGAGATCGAGAAGGAGGCCGAGACCCCGGGCCGCGAATTCTGGCTCGCCTTCGTCGGCCCCCTCCTCTCCCTCGTCCTCGCCGGCGTCTTCTACGCCGCCATGCAACCCGTCGAACCCGGCACCGTCCCCGGCGTCCTCCTCGCCGGCCTGATGATCTCCAACCTCATCGTGGCGATCTTCAACCTCCTCCCCGGCCTCCCCCTCGACGGCGGCCGCATGCTCCGCGCCGTGGTCTGGAAGATCACCGGCAAACCCATGAGCGGCACCATCGCCGCCGCCTGGGTCGGCCGCGCCCTCGCCGTCTCCGTCCTCATCGGCCTCCCCCTGCTCACCCAGTCCGGCGCCCTCGGCTCCAGCGCCGAGGACAGCGTCGGCATGGACACCGTCACCGACGCCCTGCTCGCCGCCATCCTCGCCGCGATCATCTGGACCGGCGCCGGCAACAGCCTGCGCATGGCCCGCCTGCGCGAGCACCTCCCCGAACTCCGGGCCCGCACACTCACCCGCCGCGCCGTCCCCGTCGAAACCGACACCCCCCTCTCCGAAGCCCTCCGCCGCGCCAACGCCGCAGGCGCCCGCGCCCTCGTCGTCGTCGACGCCCACGGCGAACCCCTCTCCCTCGTCCGCGAGGCCGCCATCGTCGGCGTACCCGAACACCGCCGCCCCTGGGTCGCCGTCAGCGGCCTCGCCCAGGACCTCACCGACGGCATGCGCATCTCCGCGGAACTCGCGGGGGAGGACCTCCTCGACGTCCTGCGCGCCACCCCGGCCACCGAGTACCTCGTCGTCGAGGAGACCGGCGAGATCTACGGCGTCCTCTCCGCCGCCGACGTCGAACGCGCCTTCGTCAAGGCCATGGCCCGCCCCAACTGAGCACCACCCCCACGCACACGTGGTCGGCGGCCCCCGCAATCGCCGGTAGGCTGTTCACATGTCCGAACCGACCGGTGCCGCCCGCAGGCGCGGGCCCTTCAAGGTCGGGGACCAGGTTCAGCTGACCGACCCCAAGGGCCGCCACTACACGTTCACGCTCGAGGACGGGAAGAACTTCCACACCCACAAGGGTTCCTTCCCGCACGACGAACTGATCGGCGCACCCGAGGGCAGCGTTGTCCGCACCACCGGGAACGTCGCCTACCTCGCGCTGCGCCCCCTGCTCCCCGACTACGTCCTGTCCATGCCCCGCGGGGCAGCCGTCGTCTACCCCAAGGACGCGGGGCAGATCCTCGCCTTCGCCGACATCTTCCCCGGCGCCCGCGTCGTCGAAGCCGGCGTCGGCTCCGGCTCGCTCAGCAGCTTCCTGCTGCGCGCCATCGGCGACCAGGGCATGCTGCACTCCTACGAGCGCCGCGAGGACTTCGCCGACATCGCCCGACAGAACGTCGAGCGCTACTTCGGCGGCCCCCACCCCGCCTGGCAGCTCACCGTCGGCGACCTCCAGGACAACCTGAGCGACACCGACGTCGACCGCGTCATCCTCGACATGCTCGCCCCCTGGGAATGCCTGGAGGCCGTCTCCAAGGCACTCGTCCCCGGCGGCATCCTCTGCTGCTACGTCGCCACCACCACCCAGCTCGCCCGGACCGTCGAGTCCATCCGCGAGATCGGCTGCTTCAACGAGCCGACCGCCTGGGAGACGATGATCCGCAACTGGCACATCGAAGGCCTCGCCGTCCGCCCCGACCACCGCATGATCGGCCACACCGGCTTCCTGCTCACCGCCCGCCGCCTCGCCGACGGCGTCGAGCCCCCCATGCGCCGCCGCCGCCCCGCCAAGGGCGCCTACGGCGAGGACTACGCCGGCCCCAACGCCGACGGAGGCAGCGGCCGCTGACACGGCCCTCGTGCCCGCACAACGACAGGGCGCCGTGGCCGAGTTCCCGGAACACCTCCGGAACTCGACCACGGCGCCCTCCTGTTGGCACCCCGGCCGCGCAATCCCCCGCCCCCCCACACCCGCACATCCCCGGCATCCCGCACCCCGCCGTTCCCCCGCCCTGTGACGTGTGGCACGATGCTGGCCACCCCACCCCCACCGGCACAGCCACCCCAGGAGACGCTCCTAGTGCAGCAATCCGCCGTCCCGGAACTGGCACACACCCACACCCGGCCGATCCACTGGGTGGCCACCGCCACCGCCGTGGCCGGCGTCGTGGCCCTCTCCTCGGTCCTGCAGCCCAGACCGGCGACGGCCGCCCAGGCCGCCGAACCGCACACCACCCCCACCACCGCAGCCGCCCCCGCCACCACCGGCATCGACTTCCCGATCGACTGCGGCCCGGTCAAGGCCCTCGTCCAGCGGAAGGCCAGCGGAGACCTCGACGGCGACGGCAGGCCCGAAACGGTCGCCGTCGTCCACTGCGACGCCCCCATGGGCACCCCGCCCGACGGCGTCTACGTCCTCACCCAGGCCGCCGGCAGCACCCACGCACGCGTGGTCGCCACCCTCGTCGACCCCAAGGACCGCACCAACGTCACCAGCATCTCCGTGACCGACGGTGCCGTCCTCGCCACACTCCTCGGCTACTCGTCGGCGGACGTGCCCAGTTGCTGCCCCGACCTCAAGGACAGCGCCAAGTGGCAGTGGAAGGACAACGCGTTCATCCGCTCGACACCCGCCGGCGCCCACAGCGTCTGAATCAGGCCATCGAGGCCTGTGAGAAATCAGACAACAACCACGGAACGCACCCGACTCGTCACTCCGCGTCCGGACCGAACACCTCGACCCTGTCCGAAACTCGCCGTACATGAATGCACTCACCGGGACACTCCCGCACGGAGTCCACCACGTCCGTCAACAGCGGCAACGGCACCGGCGTGGTGGCCCCCTTGGCCTGCAGAAGCTCGTCCTCGGCACTCTTCACGTACGCCAGCCCGTCGATGTCCAGCTCGAACACCTCCGGCGCGTACTGGGCACAGATGCCGTCACCGGTACAGAGATCCTGGTCGATCCAGACCTCCAGCGCCTCCGCGCCGACACCGGCCTCCTGCTGCACGCTCATCTCTCCTGCCGTTTAGTGTCGAGCCGCACGGGAACGATGCAGGCTCTGACGGGTGTTGAACACTTCGACCCTACCCCCGTCCGCTTTCCAATCATGTTCGGTGGGTATTCCCCTGGCGTGAGGGAGAGCGCAAGGGTGAAGATCGGACACACCCCGACAGTCTTTGTGATCTAGGGGTTTCAATCGACACCCGCCCAGGTAGGGTCTGGAAGCGTCCAGCTCCCCTTGGAGGAGGTGAGGACCGTGGCAGCCCACGACGACGACATGAACCGCGGCATCCGCCCGGGACGAGGGTCCGACGACCCGGCCGGGCAGATTGCCTACCTTGAGCAGGAGATCGCCGTCCTGCGACGCAAGCTCGCCGACTCTCCGCGACACACGAGGATTCTCGAAGAGCGGATCGTCGAGCTGCAGACCAACCTGGCCGGCGTGTCCGCACAGAACGAGCGACTCGCCAACACACTCCGTGAGGCCCGCGACCAGATCGTGGCCCTCAAGGAAGAAGTCGACCGGCTCGCACAGCCCCCGGCCGGCTTCGGTGTCTTCCTCACGGCGAACGAGGACGGCACGGCCGACATCTTCACCGGAGGCCGCAAACTCCGCGTGAACGTCAGCCCCAGCGTCGAGCTCGACGAGCTCCGGCGCGGCCAGGAACTGATGCTCAACGAAGCGCTCAACGTGGTCGAGGCCATGGAATTCGAGCGGGTCGGGGACATCGTCACCCTCAAGGAGATCCTCGAGGACGGCGAGCGCGCCCTGGTCATCGGGCACACCGACGAGGAACGGGTGGTCAGGCTCGCCGAGCCGCTGCTGGACGTCACCATCCGCCCCGGCGACGCCCTCCTGCTCGAACCCCGCTCCGGCTACGTGTACGAGATCGTCCCCAAGAGCGAGGTCGAGGAACTCGTCCTCGAAGAAGTCCCCGACATCGGCTACGAGCAGATCGGCGGCCTCGGCGGCCAGATCGAGGCCATCCGCGACGCGGTCGAGCTGCCGTATCTCTACCCGGACCTGTTCAAGGAGCACGAACTGCGCCCGCCCAAGGGTGTGCTCCTCTACGGGCCCCCCGGATGCGGCAAGACGCTCATCGCCAAGGCCGTCGCGAACTCGCTGGCCAAGAAGGTCGCCGAAGTGACCGGAGTGGCCGCCGGCAAGAGCTTCTTCCTCAACATCAAGGGCCCCGAGCTCCTGAACAAGTACGTCGGCGAGACCGAGCGGCAGATCCGCCTCGTCTTCCAGCGAGCCAGGGAGAAGGCCAGCGAGGGCACCCCCGTCATCGTCTTCTTCGACGAGATGGAATCCCTCTTCCGCACCCGCGGCTCCGGCGTCAGCTCGGACGTGGAGAACACCATCGTCCCCCAGCTCCTCGCCGAGATCGACGGTGTGGAAGGCCTGCAGAACGTGGTCGTCATCGGCGCCTCCAACCGCGAGGACATGATCGACCCCGCCATCCTGCGCCCCGGCCGCCTCGACGTGAAGATCAAGATCGAGCGCCCGGACGCCGAAGCCGCCAAGGACATCTTCGGCAAGTACCTCACAGAACGCCTCCCGCTGCACTCCGACGACCTCGGCGAGCACGGCGGCAGCAAGGCCACCACCGTCGAAAGCATGATCCAGACGGCAGTGGAACACATGTACGCCGAATCCGAGGAAAACCGCTTCCTGGAAGTCACCTACGCCAACGGCGACAAGGAAGTCCTCTACTTCAAGGACTTCAACTCCGGCGCCATGATCGAAAACATCGTGGGCCGCGCCAAGAAAATGGCGATCAAGGACTTCCTCGAAAAGAACCAGAAGGGCCTCCGCGTCTCCCACCTCCTCCAGGCATGCGTGGACGAGTTCAAGGAGAACGAGGACCTGCCCAACACCACCAACCCCGACGACTGGGCCCGAATCTCCGGAAAGAAGGGCGAACGGATCGTCTACATCCGTACCCTCATCACCGGAAAGCAGGGCGCGGACACCGGACGCTCCATCGACACGGTGGCGAACACCGGACAGTACCTGTAAGAAACAGGGCGGCTGCGGGTGCCCTCAACGGGTACCCGCAGCCGACTGTTTTTCAGGCCACGGCTGGAGCAAGGCAATGACGCAAATGATCTCCCCACCGGCACAGAGGCGTTCTAGGCTCTTTCCTACCGCCGGGTTGCGCAGTGCGGAGAGGACGGGCACCGCACCCGCACCGGAGCACCACCGGTATCTGAGCGGCGCCCACGACCGAGGGCGCCGCCGGGCAAGGAGGGCCGCATGACCGTACGGCGAGTAATGGGCATCGAGACGGAGTACGGGATCTCCGTCCCCGGCCACCCCAACGCCAATGCCATGCTCACCTCATCCCAGATCGTCAACGCCTACGCCGCGGCGATGCACCGGGCCCGCCGGGCCCGCTGGGACTTCGAGGAGGAGAACCCGCTGCGGGACGCGCGAGGCTTCGACCTCGCCCGCGAGGCCGCCGACGCCAGCCAGCTGACCGACGAGGACATCGGCCTCGCCAACGTGATCCTCACCAACGGCGCCCGCCTCTACGTCGACCACGCACACCCCGAGTACAGCGCCCCCGAGGTCACCAACCCACGCGACGCCGTCCTCTGGGACAAGGCCGGCGAGCGGATCATGGCCGAAGCCGCCGAACGCGCGGCCCAGCTACCCGGCGCCCAGCCCATCCACCTCTACAAGAACAACACCGACAACAAAGGCGCCTCCTACGGCACGCACGAGAACTACCTCATGAAGCGGGAAACCGCTTTCTCCGACATCGTGCGCCACCTCACCCCCTTCTTCGTCTCCCGCCAGGTCGTCACCGGCGCCGGCCGCGTCGGCATCGGCCAGGACGGCCACGAACACGGCTTCCAGCTCAGTCAGCGCGCCGACTACTTCGAAGTCGAGGTAGGCCTCGAGACGACGCTGAAGCGCCCCATCATCAACACCCGCGACGAGCCCCACGCCGACGCGGAGAAGTACCGCCGCCTCCACGTGATCATCGGCGACGCCAACCTCTCCGAGATCTCGACCTACCTGAAACTGGGCACGACCGCCCTGGTCCTGTCCATGATCGAGGACGGCTTCATCGCGGTCGACCTGGCCGTCGACCAGCCCGTACGCACGTTGCACCAGGTGTCGCACGACCCGACACTCAAGCGCCTCGTCACCCTCCGCAGCGGCCGCACACTCACCGCCGTCCAGCTGCAGATGGAGTACTACGAACTGTCGCGCAAGTACGTCGAGGAGCGCTTCGGCGCCGACGCCGACGACCAGACCAAGGACGTCCTCGCCCGCTGGGAGGACACCCTCACCCGCCTGGAGAACGACCCCATGAGCCTCGCCGGCGAACTCGACTGGGTCGCCAAACGCGAACTCATGGAGGGCTACCGCCGCCGTGACAGCCTCGACTGGGACGCGGCGAAGCTACACCTCCTGGACCTCCAGTACGCCGACGTACGGGCCGAGAAAGGCCTCTACAACCGCCTCGCGGCCCGCGGCCGTATGAAGCGGCTCCTGGACGAGTCCGAGGTCGAGCGCGCCAAGTCCACGCCCCCGGAGGACACCCGGGCGTACTTCCGCGGCCGCTGCCTCGAGCAGTACGCCGACGACGTCGCCGCCGCCTCCTGGGACTCGGTCATCTTCGACCTGCCGGGCCGGGACTCGCTCCAGCGCGTCCCAACCCTCGAACCTCTTCGCGGAACGCGAAATCACGTCAAGGAGCTCCTGGACCGCTGCCGCACGGCAGAAGACCTGGTCAGGGTCCTGTCAGGCGGCTGAGCAGGCCTCCGGGCGACACCGGACGCTGCCTCGCGGCGGGGTGGAAACCCCGCCGCAAGGGAATCATCGAGATGGCCCTCGTACGTTGGAACAACTACGGGGCCGATGTCGGACCCGCTGTGTAGGGTCTGATCACCACCGATCGGCAGGAAGCCGACCTGCCGAACATGTCGGGCGAACTGAGCGGGGTGAGGGTAATGGCGACCAAGGACACCGGCGGCGGCCAGCAGAAGGCGACGCGCTCCACGGAGGAGGTCGAGGAGCAGGCGGCAGAGGCGCAGGCTTCGGAGGACCTCAAGGAGCGCCACGAGAAGCTGAGCGACGACGTGGACTCCGTCCTGGACGAGATCGACGATGTCCTCGAGGAGAATGCCGAGGACTTCGTCCGTAGTTTCGTTCAGAAGGGCGGCGAGTAGCCTTCGATTCCAAGGCTACGGGGGAGCTTTCGGGTGGCGATGGAAGAAAGCGTGAAGCGTTGCTCGCGGTGCGGGGAATCCAAACCGCGGGCGGCCTTCGCAAGTAACAGGGCTGCCCGTGACGGGCTGCAGGCCTACTGTCGGGAGTGCTGGGCTGCCTATCACCAGGCTCGGCAACTGGCAAAAGGGAGGAACGTCCGGCCGCGAGTGGAGACACCCTCGGGTCACAAGTTCTGTCGCAGTTGCGAGGAGATCAAGCCGCACAGCGAGTGGCACCGCAATGCAACGGCTTCAGACGGGCTCTCCACCAGCTGCAAGGCCTGTCGAGGGGCGAAGGCGCGCGCCCGTCACCTGAAACGAAACTACGGCCTCACCGAAGCCGAGCGTGACGCCATGGTCGCCTCTCAGATGGGGCTCTGCGTGATCTGCCTGAAAGCTCCGGCCGTACATGTGGATCACTGCCACGAGACGGGTAGGGTCCGTGGCGTACTGTGCTTCAACTGCAATTCGGCCATCGGCAAGTTGGGAGACGATCCCGACGCTGTTCGTCGGGCAGCCGCTTACCTGGAAGGAACTCCGTGGAAGCCAACACTCGTAGCACCGGGCGTCTACCAGCTGCCTTCCTGACGCCTGGGTCGTCGTCCTTCATGGACTTTCTGTCCGATCATCAGCCGGAGATGCTGCCGGGCAACCGCCGGCTGCCCCCCACGCAGGGCGTGATCGAGGCGCCGCACGGGACGACGATCGTGGCCGTCACCTTCCCCGGCGGGGTGGTGCTCGCCGGTGACCGGCGGGCGACGATGGGTAACGTCATCGCGCAGCGGGACATCGAGAAGGTGTTCCCGGCGGACGAGTACT
The DNA here is from genome assembly GCF_044763345.1 of Streptomyces sp. NPDC096132. Taxonomy (NCBI): domain Bacteria; kingdom Bacillati; phylum Actinomycetota; class Actinomycetes; order Kitasatosporales; family Streptomycetaceae; genus Streptomyces; species Streptomyces sp. NPDC096132. The sequence continues at coordinate 318,879 of NZ_JBIWGA010000009.1, read as the reverse complement.
CGGCCGTCGGTATCGCCGGCACGGCCGGTCTGGCCGTGGAGATGGTGAAGCTGTTCCAGCTGGAGCTGGAGCACTTCGAGAAGGTCGAGGGGGCGCAGCTCTCGCTGGAGGGCAAGGCGAACCGTCTGTCGACCATGATTCGCAGCAACCTCGGCATGGCGATGCAGGGCCTCGCGGTCGTGCCGCTGTTCGCGGGGTTCGACGTGGACCGCGACAGGGGGCGGATCTTCTCGTACGACGTGACCGGCGGTCGTTCCGAGGAGCACAACTACGCCGCCACGGGCTCCGGCTCGATCTTCGCGCGCGGGGCGATGAAGAAGCTGTTCCGTGACGACCTGTCCGAGGAGCAGGCCACGACGCTGGTCGTGCAGGCCCTCTATGACGCGGCCGACGACGACTCGGCGACCGGTGGTCCCGATGTCGCGCGCCGGATCTATCCGATCGTCACTGTGATCACCGAGGACGGTTTCCGCAGGCTGACGGACGAGGAGTCGTCCGAGATCGCCCGTTTGATTCTCGAGCGTCGGCTGCAGGAGCCGGACGGCCCGCGGGCCGCCCTGCTGTAGGCGGTGGGTTCGTTCTTGTCTCAGGTGATCCAGTGACTTCGACAGAAAGGGACGGATAACCGGTGTCGACGCCGTTCTATGTCTCACCCCAGCAGGCGATGGCGGACCGCGCGGAGTATGCGCGCAAGGGCATCGCTCGTGGCCGCAGCCTGGTTGTGCTGCAGTATGCCGACGGCATTGTGTTCGTCGGTGAGAACCCGTCCCGTGCGCTGCACAAGTTCAGCGAGATCTACGACCGGATCGGCTTCGCGGCGGCCGGTAAGTACAACGAGTACGAGAATCTGCGGATCGGTGGTGTGCGGTATGCCGATCTTCGTGGTTACACCTATGACCGTGACGACGTGACCGCGCGTGGTCTGGCCAATGTCTACGCTCAGACGCTGGGCACGATCTTCTCCTCGGCGGGTGAGAAGCCGTACGAGGTGGAGCTGGTGGTGGCGGAGGTCGGTGAGACTCCGGACGGTGATCAGATCTATCGGCTGCCGCATGACGGGTCGATCGTGGACGAGCACGGTTCGGTGGCGGTCGGTGGTAACGCCGAGCTGATCAGCAACTACCTGGATCAGCGTCATCAGGACGGCATGTCCCTGGCCGAGGCGCTGAAGCTTGCGGTGCAGGCGTTGTCGCGGGAGTCGAACGGTTCGCAGCGGGAGATTCCGGCCGAGCGGCTGGAGGTCGCGGTGCTGGACCGTACGCGTCCGCAGCAGCGGAAGTTCAAGCGGATCGTGGGTCGTCAGCTGTCGCGTCTGCTGGAGGCGGACGGTGCGGCGACGGAGGCGGAGAGTTCCGAGGAGGAGGAGAGCGCCGAGGAGTAGGGCGCCTTCGTCTTCACGCCTTCAGCCTCATCTTCACCCCTTTTCTGTGCCCCGGCCGGTCGACGGTCGGGGCACAGGGCGTTTCAGGGGGCGCCTGGTGGGGCTGTGGAGCCTCGTACGACGAGTTGGACGGGAATGTCCCCGGCGTCCGGTGTTCGGCCCTCCAGGACGGCGAGGAGGGCTTGCATGCCGCGTTCGCCGAAGAGCTCGGCGTCGAGTCGGACGGTGGTGAGTTCGGGGTCGAGGGCGGTGGCGAGGGCGAGGTCGTCGAGGCCGGTGACGGAGATGTCGTCGGGGACGCGCAGGCCGAGGCGGCGGAGGGCTTTGTAGGCGCCTGCGGCGAGTTTGTCGTCGTCGCAGACGATGGCGGTGGGGCGGGGGCCGGGGGTGCTGAGGGCGGTTTCCGCGGCGGTGCGGGCGTCTTCGATGGTGATGGGGGCGGGTGCGGTGCGCAGGGTGGTGCCGGGGAGGGCTGCGAGGCGGGCGGTGAGTTCACGCGCGCGTACGTGGAAGGTCCAGGAGGGGATGTCGGCGGCGAGGTGGAGGAAGTGGCGGTGGCCGAGGCCGAGGAGGTGGTCGGTGATCTGGCGGACGCCGTCGGTGATGTCGAGGTTGACGGTGGCGGCGCCGAGGCTGCCGGTGGGGTCGCTGTCGAGCATGACGAGGGGGAGTTGGTCGCCGCGGATGGCGGTGAGGGCGTCGGCGGCCATGGAGGAGGCGATGACGCCGTCGAGGGCGGCCTGGGCGGAGGCGAAGGGGTCGCGGGCCGGGCCGACGCCTTCGGGGGAGGGGTAGAGGACGACGCCGAAGCCGTGGTCGGCGGCGACGCGGGCGGCGCCGGTGTAGACGCCGGCGAAGAATTCGGTGGTGAGGGCGGGTACCACCAGGAGTACGGTGCGGGTGCGGCCGAGGCGGAGGTTGCGGGCGGCGAGGTTGGGCCGGTAGCCGAGGGTGCGTGCGGCTTCTCGTACGCGTTCGGCCGTGGGCTCGGAGACGCGGCCGCGCCATTTGTCGCCGAGGACGAGGGAGACGGCGGCCTGGGAGACGCCTGCGGCCTGGGCGACGTCACGGCTCGTGGGGCGGGTGCTGCCTTGTGCCACCGTCCGCCTGCTCCTTCGTCTGGACTCGTGAACAGCGCACATGGTACGTATGGCCAACGACGTTATACGTAAAACTTCGACGGACGGGTGAGCGATGGCCACGGGGTACGGGGAGATCCTCAGGGCGAGGCATGCCGCCCGGCTGCTGATCGGCACCCTCGTCGGCCGGCTGCCGAACGCCACCTCCGCGATCGCGATCGTGCTGTTCGTGCGGGCCGGGGGCGGCACGTACAGCCTGGCGGGCGCGCTGGTGTCGGTGTACGGCCTTGCCGGCGCCGTGGGGCAGCCCGTGCTCGGGCGGCTGGTGGATCTGTACGGGCAGCCGCGTGTCCAGTTGCCCGCCGCGCTCGTGTCGGCCCTGGCGATGGGCGTCTTCGCGTTCACCGGTACGGATCCGCTGCCGCTCGCGTACGCGGCCATGGTGGTCGCCGGGCTGTTCACTCCGCCGTTGGAGGGTGGTCTGCGGGCGCTGTGGCCGTCGGTGCTGCGGCGTGAGGAGCAGGTGCCGAGGGCGTACGCGATGGACGCGGTGGCGCAGGAGGTGATGTTCACGGTCGGGCCGCTGTTGGTGACGCTGTGCGCCGCGCTGTGGTCGGAGCGGGCGGCGCTGCTCGTCATGAACGGTGTCGGGGTGCTCGGGGCGCTGTCGGTGGTCGTGTCGCCTCCCTCGCGCGCGTGGCGCTCGGCTCCGCGTGAGGCGCACTGGCTGGGGGCGCTGCGTTCGCCCGGGCTGCTGGTGCTTCTGGGTGCGTTGCTGTTCGTGGGGATCGCGATGGGGTCGATCACGGTGGCCGCGGTGCCGTATGCGGACGGTCACGGCGGGGACGTGGTGTACGGCTGGCTGATGGCGGCGCTGGGGCTGGGGGCGCTCGTCGGGGGTCTGGCGTACGGGGCGCGGGAGTGGGCGGGGGTGCCGGAGCGGCGACTGCGGGTGCTGGTGGCGTTTCTGGCGGTGTGTTATGTGCCGTTGGTGCTGATGCCGGGCGCGGTGGCCATGGTGGCGCTGGCGACGCTGGCGGGGGTGTTCCTGGCGCCGGTGCTGGCGTGTGCGTTCGTCATCGTGGACCGGCATGCGCCGCGTGGCACGGTCACGGAGGCGTTCTCCTGGCTGGTGACGACTTTCACGGTGGGTGCGTCCGTCGGAACGGGTGTCGCGGGTCCTGTGGTGGAGGCGGGCGGGGCGTTGTGGGGGTTTGCCGTTCCGGGGGCCGCGGGTGCCGTGTCGTTGCTGGTTTTGCTGGTCACGGGAAGGGTACTGGCGGCTCCCGTGGGAAGTGCGGTGGTTGCGGCTTCATCGGAAAATGATCCAAACCGTGCTGCCGAACCCCGTTTCAGTTCAGGGGATCGGGCGTAATGTTCAGTCATGGACCGCCGCATTTTCGGGCTGGAGAACGAGTACGGCGTCACGTGCACGTTCAGGGGACAGCGCCGCCTGTCGCCTGACGAGGTGGCGCGGTACCTCTTCCGCCGTGTCGTGTCATGGGGCCGAAGCAGCAATGTCTTTCTGCGGAACGGCGCCCGCCTGTATCTCGACGTGGGATCACATCCGGAATACGCGACACCGGAATGTGACAATGTGACCGAACTGGTCACTCACGACAAGGCCGGCGAGCGCATTCTCGAGGGACTCCTGGTGGACGCGGAACGACGCCTGCACGAGGAGGGAATCGCGGGCGACGTCTACCTCTTCAAGAACAACACCGACTCGGCGGGCAACTCTTATGGTTGCCACGAGAACTACCTGGTGGCCCGGCACGGGGAGTTCTCCCGGCTCGCGGACATCCTGATTCCGTTCCTGGTGACCCGGCAGCTGCTGTGCGGCGCGGGCAAGGTGCTGCAGACGCCCCGTGGGGCGGTGTACTGCGTCAGTCAGCGGGCCGAGCACATCTGGGAGGGCGTCTCCTCGGCGACGACCCGTTCGCGGCCGATCATCAACACGCGGGACGAGCCGCACGCGGACGCGGAGCGTTATCGCCGGCTGCATGTCATCGTGGGCGACTCGAACATGTCCGAGACGACGATGCTGCTGAAGGTCGGCGCGACGGATCTGGTGCTGCGCATGATCGAGGCGGGCACGGTGATGCGGGATCTGACCCTGGAGAACCCGATCCGGGCGATCCGTGAGGTCAGTCATGACATCACGGGCCGGCGCAAGGTGCGTCTGGCGAGCGGGCGTGAGGCCTCGGCGCTGGAGGTGCAGCGCGAGTACTACGAGAAGGCCGTGGACTTCTGCGAGCGCCGCGGGATCCGTACGGGTACGGTCGAGCAGGTCCTGGAGCTGTGGGGCCGGACGCTGGACGCGATCGAGGCGGAGGACCTGGACCGGATCGGCACCGAGATCGACTGGGTGATGAAGTACAAGCTCATCGAGCGGTACCGGGCCAAGCACAACATGACCATGTCGCATCCGCGTGTGGCGCAGATAGACCTCGCCTACCACGACATCCACCGTCGTCGTGGTCTGTACTACCTGCTGGAGCGCAAGGGCCAAGCGAAGCGGATCTGCAACGACTTGAAGATCTTCGAGGGCAAGTCGGTGCCGCCGCAGACGACTCGGGCGCGGTTGCGCGGTGACTTCATCCGGCGGGCGCAGGAGCAGCGTCGGGACTTCACGGTGGACTGGGTCCATCTGAAGCTCAATGACCAGGCGCAGCGCACCGTGTTGTGCAAGGACCCGTTCCGTTCGGTGGACGACCGGGTGGAGAAGCTGATCGCCGGTATGTGAGCGGTGCGTTCCGCGGGAATCCGTGGAACGCAACACGGGCGCCGTACGTTTCCCGTACGGCGCCCTTCTCACGCCGTAGAGTTGCGCGCACGCCCTTCCCAAGATCGACCGATTACGAGGCCCTCATCGTGCGCCGACGCTCCCTCATCCTTGCCGCCGTACCCGCCGGACTGGTCACGCTCGCCGCGTGCGGTGACGACAAGTCCGACTCGAGCAAGGCGAGCGAGGAGGCGTCGCCCTCGGCCTCGGAGACGTCGGCTGCGCCTCCGCCGAAGATCGTGGACGGTCCGTTGCCGGCGATCACGGCGGGTACGAAGTTCGGTGAGAAGCCGACGGTGGCCAAGGGCAGTGGTGATCCGTCGGATCAGCTGGCGGTGAAGACCGTGATCGCGGGCAGTGGTCAGACGGTCGCGGAGAAGGACTTCCTCTGGGCGAACTACCTGGGGCAGATCTGGGACACCGGGAAGGTGTTCGACAACTCCTACGACCGTAAGACGCCGCTGTTCATCCAGCTCTCCCAGGGCAGCATCATCGACGGCTGGCGCTATGCCCTGGCGGGGAAGAAGGTGGGCAGCCGGGTGCAGTTCTCGGTGCCGCCGACCTGGGGTTACGGCAAGGAGGGCCAGTCGCAGGCGGGCATCAAGGGCACCGACACGCTGGTGTTCGTGGTGGATCTGGAGGGCACGTTCAACTCCAAGAGCTCCGCCAAGGGCACGGACGTCCCGCAGGACGACGCCACGCTGCCCAAGGTCGGTACGAACACCGACGGGAAGGCGCCCTCCCTCAAGATCCCCGACAGCGACGCGCCGACGAAGCTGGTGGCGGAGTACGTCATCGAGGGTGACGGCGAGGAGGTCGCGGCGGACAGCACCGTGGTCGTGCAGTACCAGGGCTTCGTCTGGGACACCAAGAAGAAGTTCGACTCCTCGTACGACCGCAGCGCGCCCACGTCGTTCTCGCTCCAGCAGGTCGTGAAGGGCTGGGCGCAGGGGCTGACCGGCAAGAAGGTGGGCAGCCGGGTCGTCATCGTGATCCCGCCGTCGCTGGGCTACGGGGACAACCCGCCGAGTGGCAGCGGCATCGAGAAGGACTCCACGATGGTGTTCACGGTGGACATCCTCGCGGCGTCGTGACGCCGTCCGGGATGAAAGACTGTGTGTTGTTGCCTTTCCGTAGACAAGCAGGAGCAGTGACGTGAGCAACGAGAAGCCCGAGATCGACTTTCCCGAAGGCGCGCCCCCGGCGGACCTCGAGATCAAGGACATCTGGGAGGGCGACGGCGAGGTTGCGCAGGCCGGTCAGACCGTCACCGTCCACTACGTGGGTGTCTCCTTCTCCACCGGTGAGGAGTTCGACGCGAGCTGGAACCGTGGCACGCCGTTCCGCTTCCCGCTGGGTGGCGGCCGGGTCATCAAGGGCTGGGACAAGGGCGTGCAGGGCATGAAGGTCGGCGGCCGTCGCCAGCTGACCATCCCGGCGCACCTGGCCTACGGCGACCAGAGCCCGACCCCGGCGATCAAGCCCGGCGAGACGCTGATCTTCGTCGTGGACCTGCTCGCGGTCTGACCGTCGTACGACTGGTCGCGATCACCTGGGGCCCATGCCTGCCCGGGCATGGGCCCTCGGCTTTTGTCCGGGCGCGGTGGAGCGGTACGGTCGTCGATCGTAAGCACCATAGGGGAGGCGAAGGGCGTCGATGGCCATTGCCAAGGCCGAGCGGCTGATGAACCTCGCGCTGTGCCTGCTGGGGACGCGCAGGCCGCTCAGCAAGCGTGAGCTGCGTGAGTCCATCGAGGCCTATCTGGAAGCGGGCGGCGACGACTCCTTCAACCGGATGTTCGAGCGGGACAAGGACGATCTGCGTGAGCTCGGCCTGGTCATCGAGACCGTGGAGAGCCTGGACGGCGAGATCGGCTATCTGGCCCGCCGGGACAGCAACCGTCTGCCGCCGATCACTCTGGACGCCGAGGAGGCCGCCGCCCTCGGGCTGGCGGCGAAGGTGTGGCAGCAGGCCCGGCTCGCGGGCGCGGCCAGCGGCGCCCTGCAGAAGCTGCGCGCGGCAGGCCTCCCGGAGGACGTGGACCCGTACGAGGCGCACGGCGCGCTGGAGCCCCGGATCCCGGTGCACGAGGCGGCGTTCGAGCCGCTGATGCTGGCCTGCCGTGACCGCCGGCCGGTCGTGTTCGACTACCGCAAGGCCACCGCCGCCCACCCCGAGACCCGGACGGTCGAGCCGTGGGCGCTGGAGTGCTGGCGCGGCCACTGGTATCTGGCGGGCTTCGACCGGGACCGGGGTGCCGAGCGGGTCTTCCGGCTGTCGCGGATCACCGGCAAGGTGCGTTCGCGCGGCGCGAGCTTCACCGCGCCCGTTCCCGACGTGGTCACCGTGCGTGAGACGGTGGCGAGCTGGGCGGGGGAGACCGCCGACCGCAGCGCGCTGATCCGGCTGCGCACCGGTGCCGGGTACCCCTTGCGGGCGAAGGCGACGGCCGTACGGGAACTCGGTGACGGCTGGGACGAGTTGGAGATTCCGTACGGGCACGGGCTGGACGCCTGGCTGGTGGAGTTCGGGCCGGACGTGGTGGTCCTGGAGCCCGCCGAGCTGCGGGCGGACGTCGTGGACCGGCTGCGGGCCGTGGCCAAGGGCTGAGGGGGAGCGGAGCAAGACTGTGGCAGGCAAACCGGCCAGGCCGGCCAACGCGATCGACCAGACCCGGCGGATGCTCTCCCTGGTGACGTATCTCAGGGAGCGCCCCGGCGCGCGGATCGAGGACGTGGCGCGTGCCTTCGGCATCACCGAGGACGAACTGGTCTCGGACCTCGACGTGCTGCCCATGTGCGGCACCAGCTTCCGTGGTGGCGACCTCCTCGACATCGACACCGACGGTGAGCGCATCTGGTGGCACAACCCGGCCGCGCTGGGCGCGGAGGCCGCCGAGCCGCTGCGGCTGGCCGCCGACGAGGCGACCGCGCTGCTGGTGGCCGCCCGTGCGGTGGCGACGCTGCCCGGGCTGCGCGAGGGCGACCGGCAGGCGTTGTTGCGGGCGACGGCGAAGGTGGAGACGGCGGCCGGTGAGGCGGCCGGGGCCAGCTCGCGGCTGTCGGTGACGTTCGAGTCCGAGGGCGGGGTCTTCGCGGACGTCGACCGGGCGATCTCCGAGCGCCGCCGGCTGTGGATCCGCTACTACTCGCCGGCGCGCGACGAGCTCAGTGAGCGCGAGATCGACCCCATCCGCCTGGTCAGCGTGGGGCACACGTACGTGGAGGCATGGTGCCGCCGCTCCGAGGCGCGGCGCACCTTCCGTCTGGACCGGGTCGCCGAGATCCGCATCCTCGACGAGCCGTCGGCGCCGCCCGAGATCGAGCTGCGAGACCTGTCCCAGGCGCTGGTGCAGCCGGCCGCCGAGGATCCGGAGGTCGTCGTCGAGGTCGGTCCGGGCGGCCGCTGGGTCGCCGAGTACTACCCGCACGACAGCGCGGATGAGCTTCCCGACGGCGGGCTGCGTATTACTCTGCGCACGCCCGACCCGGCCTCGCTCAGGCGGCTGGCGCTGCGGCTCGGCCGCGACGGCCGGATCGTGTCGCCGCCGGACCTCGCCGACAGCGCCCGCCGGGCCGCCCGCGACGCGCTGGCGGCGTACGACGGGATCGAGGCGCGGGGAGCGGCCGACGGGCCGTTCGCCCCCGGCGGCGAGCAGCACGGCGGGCGGCGGGGCGAGCAGCGGTACGGCAGGCGGAGCGACGAGCGGTTCGACGAGCGGTTCGACGGGCGGGAGAAGCTGTGAGCGAGTCGGTGACGTCCGGTGCGCGGGGCATCTCGGTGGCCTCGGCCTTCGCGGGCATGCGGAGCGTGGCCCCGGTGACGTTCAGAGCCGGCTGCCCCGACTGCCGCGGTCGCTTCGAGCTCACCGCGGGTGCCCTGCGCCTGGCGATCGGCGCCACCGACCGCACCACCTTCTACTCCTTCACGTGCCCCGACTGCGGTGCGGCCGTCCGCAAGCCCGCCGGGGAGCGGATCGTCGAGCTCCTCACCGGCGGCGGGGTGCGGACCCTGCGGCTGCACACGCCGTAGCAGGGTCTAGGCTCGGCGTCATGTTCTGGCCGATGTTCGCGGTAGCCGTGGGTTTCGTGGGTCTCGCCGTCCTCGCGGTGTTCGCCGTCCGGGTCTTCCTGGAAGCGCAGCGGCTGGGCCGGCAGGTGACCGAGTCCGCCCGGCGCATCAACCGGGCCGCCGAGGAGCTCGAACGGGCGTCGGCGAGCGCGGCCCGGGCTGTGGACGCGCTGTGAGCGGTGCTGTGGTGACCCTGGCGTGGGACTGTGGTGGTTCTGTGAGTCGGGCGCCGAATGCGTTTTGGGCCACTTCGCCCTCCCGCCCCGACGGGGTGGGCGGGTACGCTGCTGATCGCGGCCCGGAGAACGAGGCCCGGACCGCGGACCGGGAGTACGCACGGGGATTGCCTCACGTTCACCCCTGAGCGTTACGATCGCTGCCAGCACGATCGTTCGGACATGTGTCCGACCGGTCGGACAGTACAGCACCCCCACCCAGCCGCCTCGGTGAGAAGGTAAAGACTTATGTTCGGACGGCTCGGCGCCCCCGAGATCATTCTGATCCTCGTCGTCATCATCCTGCTGTTCGGCGCGAAGAAGCTTCCGGACATGGCCCGCTCGCTCGGCAAGTCCGCGCGCATCCTCAAGAGCGAGGCCAAGGCGATGAAGGAAGAGGGCAGCAGCACCACCACCCCGGCGGGCCCGCCGAACAACGGCGAGCAGCCCCCCGCGCAGCGCACCATCCAGGCCGCTCCCGGCGACGTGACCAGCTCCCGCCCGGTCACCGAGCCGACGGACTCGACCAAGCGCTGACGCAGGGCCGGTGACCTCCGGCCCGCCGCACGAGATGGGAACGTGGGTTGCTGAAGTCTGCCCGCAAGCAGGAGAAGGACCCCGAGGGGCGGATGCCCCTCGCGGATCACCTTCGTGAGCTGCGCAACCGGCTCGCGAAGGCGATGCTGGCCATCGTCCTCGTGACGGTCGTCGCCGCCTTCTTCTACAAGGACATCATCGAGTTCTTCACGAACCCGATTCTGAACGCGGTGGGGTGTGACTCGACCTTCTCCGAGCTGGCGCAGCAACGCAGCGGAACCTGCGCCCGCATCGTCCTGAACGGTCTGCTCACCCCCTTCACTCTCGCCCTCAAGGTCTCCTTGATGGCAGGCGTGATCTTCGCGTCGCCCGTGTGGCTGTACCAGCTGTGGGCGTTCGTCGCCCCAGGGCTGCACAAGCACGAGCGCAAGTACGCGTACGCCTTCGTCGGTACGGGCGTTCCGCTGTTCCTCGGCGGTGCCTTCTTCGCGTACAAGACGCTGCCGACGATGGCGAAGGTGCTTCTCGAGTTCTCGCCGGCGGATCTGGACAACCAGCTGCCGCTGGACGATCTGCTCGACCTGATCGTCCGCATGGTGCTCGTGTTCGGTCTCTCCTTCGAGCTGCCGCTGCTGCTGGTCATGCTCAACCTGACGGGGGTGCTGACCGGTCAGCGGATGCTCGGCTGGTGGCGGGCCATGATCATCGGCATTACGGTCTTCGCGGCCGTGGCCACTCCCAGCACCGACCCGCTCACCATGCTGGCGCTGGCCGGGCCCATCTGGATCCTCTACTTCTGCGCGACCGCCTTCTCGCTGCTGAACGACCGCCGCAGGCGCCGTCGCGACGCCCTGGGCCCCGCCGACGACGAGGCTTCCGAGCTGGACCTCACCCCCGAGGAGATCGGCGAGGTCGAGTCGGTGTCCGCGAGCCGCGCCCTGCCGGAGCAGGCGAGCACGGACCGGGTCAACGGGTACGACGACGTGACCTGATCATCGGACCTGACAGAGGCGGCCGGGGCGCTCACGGAGCGCAGCCGGCCGCTTCTGCTTTCCGCCCCTGAACTGCGCGATCGCAGGTTTCACGGACCCATATCCGGATAATGATCGTCCTGTTGTCAGTGGCGCCCGGTACGCTCGAAAGCACGATGACAGAGGACCTCTCACCGGCCGAGCGGTACACGGCGGCGCGCAGGCGTGCCGCTGAGCAGGCCACCGCGCTCGCTTCCTTCCGCGAGATGTACGACTTCGGTCTCGACCCCTTCCAGATCGAGGCCTGTCAGGCACTCGAGGCGGGCAAGGGCGTCCTGGTGGCCGCCCCCACCGGCTCCGGCAAGACGATCGTGGGCGAGTTCGCCGTCCACCTCGCCCTCCAGCAGGGCAAGAAGTGCTTCTACACGACACCCATCAAGGCGTTGTCGAACCAGAAGTACTCCGACCTGTGCCGTCGCTACGGCGCCGAGAAGGTCGGCCTGCTCACCGGCGACAACAGCGTCAACTCCGAGGCTCCGGTGGTCGTGATGACCACCGAGGTCCTGCGGAACATGCTGTACGCCGGTTCGCAGACCCTCCTCGGCCTCGGCTACGTGGTGATGGACGAGGTGCACTACCTCTCCGACCGCTTCCGGGGCGCCGTGTGGGAGGAAGTGATCATCCACCTCCCCGAGTCGGTCACCCTCGTCTCCCTCTCCGCGACCGTGTCCAACGCCGAGGAGTTCGGCGACTGGCTCGACACCGTCCGCGGTGACACCGAGGTGATCGTCTCCGAGCACCGGCCCGTGCCGCTGTTCCAGCACGTGCTCGCCGGACGGCGGATGTACGACCTGTTCGAGGAGGGCGAGGGCCATCGCCGGGCCGTCAACCCCGACTTGACGCGCCTGGCCCGGATGGAGGCCAGCCGGCCCTCCTACCAGGACCGCAGACGCGGCCGTGCCATGCGCGAGGCCGACCGGGAGCGCGAGCGCCGGCAGCGGTCCCGGGTGTGGACGCCCGGGCGCCCCGAGGTCATCGAGCGGCTCGACGCCGAGGGCCTGCTGCCCGCCATCACCTTCATCTTCAGCCGCGCCGCCTGCGAGGCCGCCGTCCAGCAGTGTCTGTACGCCGGGCTGCGGCTCAACGACGAGGACGCGCGGGCCGAGGTCCGCGCCCTGGTCGAGGAGCGCACGGCCGCCATTCCGCGCGAGGACCTGCACGTTCTCGGCTACTACGAGTGGCTGGAGGGCCTGGAGCGCGGTATCGCCGCCCACCACGCGGGCATGCTCCCGACGTTCAAGGAGGTCGTCGAGGAGCTGTTCGTGCGGGGGCTGGTCAAGGCCGTCTTCGCGACGGAGACCCTCGCGCTGGGCATCAACATGCCCGCCCGGTCCGTGGTGTTGGAGAAGCTCGTCAAGTGGAACGGCGAGCAGCACGCCGACATCACCCCCGGCGAGTACACCCAGCTGACGGGGCGTGCGGGGCGGCGCGGCATCGACGTCGAGGGGCATGCGGTGGTGCTGTGGCAGCGCGCCATGAACCCCGACCACCTCGCGGGACTGGCCGGTACGCGCACCTACCCGCTGCGCTCCAGCTTCAAGCCGTCGTACAACATGGCGGTCAACCTGGTCGAGCAGTTCGGCCGGCACCGGTCGCGCGAGCTGCTGGAGACCTCGTTCGCGCAGTTCCAGGCGGACCGCTCCGTCGTCGGCATCTCCCGGCAGGTGCAGCGCAACGAGGAGGGCCTCGAGGGCTACAAGGCCTCCATGACCTGCCACCTCGGCGACTTCGAGGAGTACGCGGCGCTGCGCCGTGAACTCAAGGACCGCGAGACCGAGTTGGCCCGGCAGGGCGTGGCCCAGCGGCGGGCGGAGGCGGCGGTCGCGCTGGAGAAGCTCAAGCCGGGCGACGTCATCCATGTGCCGACGGGGAAGTACGCGGGCCTGGCACTGGTGCTGGACCCCGGACTGCCCGCCGGGCGGGCCAACGGGCACCGCGGCTTCGAACAGCACGACGGGCCGCGCCCGCTGGTGCTGACGGCGGAACGCCAGGTCAAGCGGCTGGCGTCGATGGACTTCCCGGTGCCGGTCGAGGCGCTGGAGCGGATGCGGATCCCCAAGTCGTTCAACCCGCGTTCCCCCCAGTCGCGCCGCGACCTCGCCTCCGCGCTGCGTACGAAGGCCGGGCACATCCCGCCGGAGCGGGCCCGCAAGAAGCGGTCCCAGGCCGCCGACGACCGGGAGATCGCACGGCTGCGGACCGCGATCCGCGCCCATGCGTGTCACGGGTGCGCCGAGCGTGAGGACCACGCCCGGTGGGCCGAGCGCTACCACCGGCTGCTGCGGGACACCTCGCAGCTCGAGCGGCGCATCGAGGGGCGGACCAACACGATCGCCCGCACCTTCGACCGGATCGTCGCGCTGCTGACCGAACTCGACTACCTGCGGGGCAACGAGGTCACCGAGCACGGCAAGCGGCTGGCGCGGCTGTACGGCGAACTCGACCTGCTCGCCAGCGAATGCCTGCGGGCGGGCGTGTGGGAGGGGCTCGCGCCCGCCGAGCTCGCCGCCTGTGTGTCCGCGCTGGTGTACGAGGCCCGGGTCGGTGACGACGCGATGGCGCCGAAGCTGCCCTCCGGTCAGGCCAAGGCCGCGCTGGGGGAGATGGTCCGGATCTGGGGGCGGCTCGACGCCCTGGAGGAGGACTTCCGGATCAACCAGACCGAGGGGGTCGGGCAGCGTGAGCCCGATCTCGGGTTCGCCTGGGCCGCGTACATGTGGGCTTCCGGGAAGGGGCTCGACGAGGTGCTGCGGGAGGTGGAGATGCCGGCCGGGGACTTCGTGCGGTGGTGCAAGCAGGTCATCGACGTGTTGGGGCAGATCTCTGCGGCTTCTCCTGCGGAGGGCTCCACCGTGGCGAAGGCCGCGCGTAAGGCTGTTGATCAGTTGCTGCGGGGTGTGGTCGCCTATTCGTCCGTGGGGTGACATGTTGTCGGGCGGGCGCGGGTCGACTGTGGCTGGTCGCGCCCGCGCGGCGGAGCCGCATATCGATACAGCCCCGCGCCCCTGGGTGAGTTCTACCCCTCGTTCAGATATGAGCGCCAGCTTCCGTACCGTGTGATGTCCTCTGATTCCTTCAGAGCGCTCGGCTCGCACAGGAAACCGGGGACTCGGCTGCCGTCCACCAGTTCGACGCTGCCCAACGCCATCGGGCGCGGGAGCGACGACAGCAGGCGGCCCAGTCCCTCCGCCGGGAGGCGCCAGACCTCGGCCTCGATCTCCGTGCCTCCCTCGCCCACATACTCCAGGCCCGGCTTCGGTGGTGTCGTGCGCAGGGCGTGCAGGCGGTAGAGCGGGGCCGTCGTGGTCGTGCGGTCCAGTACGGCCCCCAGGGACAGGAGCTGGGGGTTCAGGGGCTGGCCCGTCAGATGGGCGCCCACGACGGCCACGTACGCCGAGGGCTGGAGCAGGGCCGCGATCCTCGCGAGCCGTTCGTCCGTATGGGCCGGGCCGATCAGCATCACGCCGAACGGGAGGCCGTTCACCTCGCCGGACGGGACGGCGGCCGCCGCCAGGTCGAAGAGGTTCGTGGAGTTGGTGAAGCGGCCGAGGCGCGCGTTGGCGCCCAGGGGGTCGGCGGCCACCTCGGCGAGGGTGGGATGGCCGGGGGCGGTGGGCAGGAGCAGGGCGTCCGCGTCGGCGAGTTCCGACAGGGCCCGGGTGCGCAGGACTTCCAGCCGGTCCTGGTCCGCGAAGAGCTGGTGGGCCGGGATGTCGCGGGCGCGGGTGATGATGCCGGCGACCGTGGGGTCGAGGCCCTCGCCACCCTCCGAGATCAACTTGTCGACAAAGCTGCCCACCGCTGTGTAGCGCTCGGCGACGAACGCGCCCTCGTAGAGCATCGTGGCCGCCTCGGTGAAGGGCGTGAGGTCGATCGTGCGGATCCGCGCCCCGGCCGCCGCGAGCCGCCGTACGGCTGCCTCGTAGGCCTCCGCCCAGCCCTCGTCGAGTGCGCCGAGCTGGTCGAGCGGCGGGACCGCGACGCGCCAGGGGCCGGAGGGCCGGCCGGGGAGGGACGGGGTGGTGCCGGTCGTCATGTGGGCCAGCGCCTGCTCGGCCTCCGGGAGGGTGCGGGCGAAGACGGTGACGCAGTCGAGCGAGGCGCAGGCGGGGACCACGCCCTGGGTCGGGACCAGGCCACGGGTGGGCTTGAGGCCGACGATGCCGTTGAAGGCGGCCGGGACCCGGCCCGAGCCCGCCGTGTCCGTACCGAGGGCGAAGTCGACGATGCCGAGGGCCACCGCGACGGCCGAGCCGGAGCTGGAGCCGCCGCTGATCCGGGCCGGGTCGTGGGCGCCCCGTACCGCGCCGTGCGGGGAGCGGGTGCCGACCAGGCCCGTCGCGAACTGGTCCAGGTTCGTCGTGCCCAGGAGGAGGGCGCCGGCCGCGCGCAGTCCGGCGACCACCGGGGCGTCCTCGGCCGGTTCGTAGGCGTACGCCGGGCAGCCCGCCGTCGTGGGCAGGCCGGCCACGTCGATGTTGCCCTTGGCGGCGAAGAGACGGCCGGCGAGCGGGAGGCGGGCACCGGAGGCGAGGCGCTCGTCGAGCGCCCGGGCCTCCGCCTCGACCTCCGCCCGCGGGCGCAGGTCGATCCAGATCTCGGGGCGGTCGACGGCGTCGATACGGGCGTAGGCCGCGCGGACCCGGGAGACAGTGGTGGACATGTGCGGTTCCTCTTTCAGTTCGCGGCCGGGGCCAGGACGACCAGCGCCGTCCCCGCCTCCACCTGGTCGCCCGGCCTGGCCAGGACCTCCGCCACCACGCCGGTGATCGGCGCGTGCACCCTGGACTCCATCTTCATCGCCTCCAGCGCGAGCAGCGGCTGTCCCGCCGTCACCTCGTCACCCGGCGACACGTTCAACTGCCATACGGACGCGGCGAACTCGGCCTCCACCAGGCGTCCGCCCGCCGGGACCGTCACCTCGGCCGGCGGCGCGGGCGGTGCGGCGGCCGCGTCCGCCCGGGCGAACTCGCCCGCCGCCTCCCACGCGTCCCGTTCCGCGCCGAACGCGGACTGCTGGCGGCGCCTGAAGTCCGCTATGGAGTCCGCGTGTTCGGCGAGGAACTCCTGGTACTCGGCCAGTGAGAAGGTGCCCTCCTCGATGCGCGGCACGAAGCGGCCTGAGGTGATGTCGGCGCGCAGGTCGAGGAGTTCGTCGGCGTCGACCGGGTACCAGCGGATCCGGTCGAAGAACCGCAGCAGCCAGGGCGAGCCCGGCTCGAACGCGCCGCGCTGCTGCCACGGCGACCACACCTGCGTGGTCCGGCCCACGAACTGGTAGCCGCCGGGGCCCTCCATGCCGTAGACGCACAGGTAGGCCCCGCCGATGCCGACCGAGTTCTCGGCCGTCCAGGTGCGCGCCGGGTTGTACTTCGTGGTCACCAGGCGGTGGCGCGGGTCGAGCGGGGTGGCCACGGGGGCGCCCAGATAGACGTCCCCGAGGCCCAGCACCAGGTACTCCGCCTCGAAGACCGTGTCGTAGACGTCCGCCACCGACTCCAGGCCGTTGACGCGGCGGATGAACTCGATGTTCCACGGGCACCAGGGCGCGTCGTCGCGGACCCCCGCCATGTAGCGGGCGATGGCCTCGCGGGTCGCCGGGTCGTCCCAGGACAGCGGGAGATGCACGGTGCGGGAGGGGACGACCAGCTCGTCCGTCGGCGGGAGGGAGCGTGCCAGCTCGCGTACGGCTGCGAGGAGTTCGTGTTGGGGCAGGCGCGCCGGGTCCGTCTGGATCTGGAGGGAGCGGATGCCGGGGGTGAGGTCGGTGACGCCCTCCAGGTCGGCCTGGGCCACCGCCTCCATCAGGGCGTGGACGCGCATCCGCAGGGCCAGGTCCAGCTGCAGGGGTCCGAACTCGACCAGCAGGTTGTCGTCGCCGCTGCGGCGGAACGTGACGTCACCCTCCCGGGCCAGGACGCCGCCGTCGACGATCTCGGGGCGCGGCACGCCGTGCACGTCCACCGGCTGGAAGCGGACCGTGTCGCCGGGGCGCAGCTGGCCGAGCTTCCAGCGCTCGGAGCTGAGCACGGTCGCCGGGCACACGAACCCGCCGAGGGAGGGGCCGTCCGGGCCGAGCAGCACGGGCATGTCGCCGGTGTAGTCGACGGCGCCGACGGAGTAGGGGGTGTCGTGGATGTTGGAGGGGTGCAGGCCCGCCTCGCCGCCGTCGGTGCGCGCCCACCGGGGCTTGGGTCCGACGAGGCGGACACCGGTGCGGGCCGAGTTGAAGTGGACCTTCCAGTCGGCGGCGTAGAACTCGCGGATGTCGTCCTCGGTGAAGAACTCCGGTGCGGCGTGCGGGCCTTCGACGGCGCCCACGTGCCATACGGAGGTGAAGGACGGGAGGTCGGCCACCGGCATCCCCTCGGTGACCGTCCCGCCGTGCAGGACGTCCCCGGTGCGCAGCGCCCGTCCGCCGTGGCCGCCGAACCGGCCCAGGGTGAAGGTGCTCGCGCTGCCCAGGAACGCGGGGACGTCCAGGCCGCCCGCGAACAGGACGTAGGTGCGCAGGCCGTGCTCGGTCGGTGCGCCGATCTCCAGCAGGGCCCCGGCCGGCACGGTCACCGGCTCCCACTGCGCCACCGGCGTGCCGTCGACCGTCACCGGGGCCGGGGCGCCGGTCACGCACACGGTCGTCGGGTGGGTGAACCTCAACGAGGGCCCCTGGAGCGTGCATTCGAGTCCGGGGGTGCCCTCGGGGTTGCCGAGCGCGTGGTTGCCGAGGCGGAAGGAGCGGTCGTCCATCGGGCCGGACGGCGGGACCCCGACCTGCCAGTGGCCGGTGCGGCCGGGCCAGTCCTGCACGGTGGTGAGGGTGCCGCCGGAGACGACCTCGATGCGCGGGGTCGGGTCGCCGATCGTGGCGAGGGTCGCCGTCGAGTGGGCCGCCGCGACGACCCGGGAGTCCGCGAGTGCCGCCCGTACCAGGCCCAGGTTCGTCTCGATGCCGTCGACGCGGGTACGGGCCAGTGCCTCGTCCAGCCGGGCCAGGGCGTGGGCGCGGTCGGAGCCGTACGCGATGACCTTCGCGAGCATCGGATCGTACGAGGTCGTGACCTCGGTGCCGGTCTCCACCCAGCCGTCCACGCGTACCCCGCCCGGGAAGTCGACCCGGGTCAGCAGTCCCGCGCTGGGCCGGTGGTCGCGGCTCGGGTCCTCGGCGTACAGGCGTGCCTCGACGGCGTGCCCGCGCGGCGGTCCCGGGTCGTGTACGACGTCCCGCTCGCCGCGTGCCAGGCGCAGCATCCAGCCGACGAGGTCGACGCCGTAGATCTCCTCGGTGACCGGATGCTCCACCTGCAGGCGGGTGTTGACCTCCAGGAAGTAGGCCTCCTCGCGGGCCGCGTCGTACACGAACTCGACGGTGCCGGCGGAGCGGTAGCCGACGGAGGCGCACAGGTCGCGGGCGGCCCCGGCGAGTTGCCGCCGTACGTGGTCGGGGAGGCCCGGGGCGGGGGCCTCCTCGAGGACCTTCTGGTTGCGGCGCTGGAGGGAGCAGTCGCGGTCGCCGAAGGTGACGACCCTCCCCGTGCCGTCGCCGAAGACCTGGACCTCGACATGGCGGGCGTGC
Organism: Streptomyces sp. NPDC096132; assembly: GCF_044763345.1. NCBI lineage: Bacteria > Bacillati > Actinomycetota > Actinomycetes > Kitasatosporales > Streptomycetaceae > Streptomyces > Streptomyces sp. NPDC096132. The sequence continues at coordinate 300,206 of NZ_JBIWGA010000009.1, read as the reverse complement.
TCCACGAGCCGTTCCAGGAAGACCCCGGCGGAGGAGAAGGAGGCGGCGGCGACGCGCTGGACGCGTTCCCAGGCGTCGGTGAGGTCCTCGGGGGTGTGACAGGCGGACATGCCGATGCCGCCGCCGCCACCCGTGGCCTTGAGCATGACCGGATAGCCGATGACCTGGGCCTTCTCGAGTGCGTCGGCCAGATCCTGCAGCAGTCCGGTGCCCGGTGCCAGGGGCACCCCCGCCGCCTCCGCGGCGGCCCTGGCGGTGTGCTTGGCGCCGAACAGCTCCAGTTGCTCGGGCGTCGGGCCGACGAACACGATCCCGGCGTCGGCGCAGCGGCGGGCGAAGGCCGCGTCCTCCGAGAGGAAGCCGTAGCCGGGGTGGACGGCGCCCGCGCCGGTGTCCTTGGCGGCCTTCAGGACGAGGTCGGCGTCGAGGTACGACTCCTTCGCGGGCGCGGGGCCGAGCCGGACCGCCTCGTCGGCGAGCCGGACGTGGGGCGCCGAGCGGTCGGGGTCGGAGTACACCGCGACCGTGCGCAGGCCCAGTTCGCGGGCGGTGCGGATGATCCGGACGGCTATCTCGCCCCGGTTGGCGATCAGTACGGTGTCGAAGGTCATGCGCCGGCCCCGGTGATCGTCATCTCCACCGCCGTCGGCTCGAAGCCGTTGCAGGGGTTGTTGATCTGGGGGCAGTTGGAGACGAGGACGAGGACGTCCCGTTCGGCGCGCAGGGTCAGGGCGAGACCGGGGGCGGAGAGGCCGTCGACGATGCCGAGGGTGCCGTCCTTCTCGACGGGCACGTTCATGTACCAGTTGATGTTGGAGACGAGGTCGCGTTTGCCGAGGCCGTGCTTCGCGCCCTCGGCGAGGAAGTTGTCCACGCACGCGTGCTGCGACCAGGTGTGGTGGCCGTAGCGCAGGGTGTTGGACTCCTTGGAGCAGGCGCCGCCGACGGTGTCGTGGCGGCCCACGGCGTCGGCGGTCACCGTCATCAGCGGGGTGTGCTCGTTGGACATCAGCACGCTGCCGGTGGTGAGGAAGATGCCGCCCTGGGCGTGGATCGTGTCGGGGGCGCTGTAGCGCACGGACGTGTCGTGGGCGTCGTAGACGAGGAAGTCGACGGCCTGGTTGCCGTGCAGGTCGGTGATGGTGAGCGTGTCGCCCTCGCGGACGACGGCCGACCAGGCGGCGCGTGCCGGAACCACGGTCTTCGTGCTCATGCGAGCCCCCTCGCGGTGAGGAATTCGGCGGTGTTGAGGAAGGCGCGGCGGCCCTCCGGGGTGGCGTCCCACAGCGGGTCGCCCGGCCGGGTGGGTGCCGCGCGCCAGGCGAGGACCTCCAGCGGGGTGCTGACGTAGTCCGGGCGGGGGTCGGCCGGGTGCGGCACGTTGGCGAGCAGGACCGTGACGTCCTGCTCGATGCGCAGGGTGAGGCTCGCGCCGGGGCCGGCCGAGCCGGTGAAGTCGAGGGTGCCGTCGTCGCGGACCTCCACGCCCTGGAAGAACGACAGGGAGGGTGGCAGATCACGGGGTTCCAGGCCGTTCTTGGCGGCCGCCAGCTTGAACAGCTCGCGTCCGGCGGGGGAGGGGCTCTGCGGGGTGCCGTCGCCGTAGCGCTCGGTGTTGCGGACGAGGGTGGAGGTGCCGCAGAGCGCGTCGTGCCGGCCGGAGGTGTCGGCGACGACCGAGGCGAGGACGCGGCCCTGGTCGGAGAGGAGCAGCACGCCCTCGCCGAGGTAGGCGTTCCACTGGACCTTGACCGTGTCGGCGACGTTCAGCCGCTCCCAGGGGCGGCCGTCCACGTGGAGGAGCAGATGGGCGCAGGCGTCGCCGCGCAGGTCGGTCAGGCGCATTTCGGTGCCGCGGGCGAGGACCCGGTGGGTGTAGTTGCCGCCGGCCACGGTCTCGGCCCACACCAGGTGGCCCGCCTCGCAGGGCGGGGCCGGCCAGTCGGTCGCCGGGACGACGGGCATGGTCTCGGCCCGGGTGCCCTCCTGGGCGCGGGCGTGGTCGCGTGCTCCGTACGTGGTCGCTGTCGCCGCCATCGTGGACCTCCGGCTGCCGGGAAGAGATAATTTCTGTCGCTCGACAGAAATTAGGGGCGGGCCGGGTCGCCGGCATTGCCCACGTGTTGCCGCTCGGTTACCGAGCCCTCACGAAGATCGCCGTCCGGCGCGGTGTGCGAGGATCGAACGCATGGGGACGAGCAAGGGGACCGGCGGGCGCCGGGTCGGCAGGCCGCGGGCCGCGCAGCGGCCGGACAGCGGCCTGGAGCCGCGCGCCGAACTGCTGGCCGCCGCTGCCGAGTTGTTCACCGTCAACGGCTATGCCGCCACCACCACCCGGGCCGTCGCCGAGCGGGCCGGTATGCGCCAGGCCTCGATGTACCACTACGTCTCCGGCAAGGAGGAGCTGCTCGCCGAGCTGCTGGAGTCCACCGTCACGCCGTCACTGACGTACGCCCGCGCGCTGCTCGCCGAGGACGGGCGGGCGGCCGAGGAGCGGCTGTGGGAGCTGTGCCGCACCGACGTGGAGCTGCTGTGCGGCGGGCCGCACAACCTCGGCGGGCTCTATCTGCTGCCCGAGGTGCGCACCGAGCGGTTCGCCGGGTTCCATGCGGTGCGCGCCGAACTCAAGGACGCCTACCGGCAGTTGATCGCCGCCACGGCTGTGGGCGGCGCGCTCGCCAAGGGTGGGCTGGATCTGCGGACCGATCTCGTCTTCGGGCTCATCGAGGGCGTCATCCTCGTCCACCGCTCGGACCCCGAGCGGTCCGTCGCGGACTTCGCCCGCGCCACCGCCGACGCGGCGCTGCGCATCACCGGGGCCTGAACACCGCCCGAATCCCGCCTGGGAGTGGCCGGCTCACCCGTCCCGGTGAGCTGTTCCCGTACGCCCGTACGCAATTACTCATTGTGTTCGAGTGATACCTGAGCGTGTAAATGAGGCTGAGGTTACTCCACTCACACGGTCGGTTTCAGGCGGTCGCTGAATATGACACAGCGATGATCCGGTCGGACTAAGCTCGCCCGCGGCGCACCGAGTTGAGGTGTATTCGTGCGTCTGTTCCCAAATGCTCCGAAGATGCCGACAGATCCCTACAGAGGGTGCCCACATGGTGAGTGTTCAGTCCCCACCCGGTCGCCGAGAACTTTCCTTCGCACGACTGCTGTTGCTGCCGGCGATACTGATGGCCGCGGCGACCGGAGCCGCCGTCGCCCTGGTGGCGGGGCAGGCCCGGCTCGCCGTCGGCGTCTGCGGAGCCGTCGCCACCCTTCTGGTGACCGCGGCGGGGGCCGACGCACGGCGTCGCGGCCGCCGGCTGCTGGAACTGCGCGCGGCATCGGACCAGCGCATCGCCTACCTGGAACGGCGCCTCGCCCTCCAGCAGGAGGAGAACCGGCACATCGCCAAGGAGATGATCCCCCTCGCCGTGGAGTGGTTGCGCGGTGGGAATTCCCCCGAGGAGGTGATGCACCACCTCGGGCAACGTGAACCGTTCTTCCGTGACATCGGCGACGGGCAGCGCGCCCTCGTCAAGAAGTTCCTGGACGCCCTCGACTACGAGCACGCCCTGCGCGACTCCGTCCAGCGCGCCTTCGTCAACGTCGCACGCCGCGTCCAGGCGATCGTCCACCAGCAGTCCGCGGAACTGCGGGAGATGGAGGAGGACCACGGCCGCAACCCCGAGGTCTTCGACGACCTGCTGCGCATCGACCACGGCACCTCCATGATCGGCCGCCTCGCCGACTCCATCGGCGTCATCGGCGGCGGCCGCCCCGGACGCAGCTGGCCCAAGCCGGTCCCGCTGTACAGCGTGCTGCGCGGCGGAATGTCCCGGATCCTGGAGTACCCCCGCATTCAGCTGAACTCCATCGCCAAGGTCAACATCCGCGGTATCTCCGTCGAGCCGCTCATCCACGCCATCGCCGAACTCCTCGACAACGCCACCCGGTTCTCGCCCCCGCAGTCCAAGGTGCACGTCAACGCCGTGGAGGTGCAGACCGGCGTCGCCATCGAGATCGAGGACGCCGGCGTCAGCCTCAGCGAGGAGGGCCGCGCCAAGACCGAGAAGATGCTCGACGACGCCATGCGCGGCGTCACCATGCAGGACCTCGGCGGCGCCCCGCGCCTCGGCCTGGCGGTCGTCGGCCGGCTGTGCACCTCCTTCAACCTGAAGGTGTCGCTGCGCACCTCGGCGTACGGCGGCGTCCGCGCCGTCCTCATCGTGCCCCGCGAGATGATCACCTCCGACCCGGCACCCGGCTACGCCCACGGCATCGGCGCCACCTCCGCGCAGATCGACCTCAGCAACCTCGAAGGCCCCAAGCGCCCGCCCAAGAGGCGCCGGCCCACCAACCCGAAGATCCCGGCCAACGTCTCCCTCGAGGACGACGTGCCCGTGGTCACCGAGTGGACCGACAAGGGCCTGCCGCAGCGCCGCAGCAAGTCGACGATCCCGATCAGCCAGCGCTACCGGGAGGCGTACGCCGCCCAGGAGGCGGCCGAGCGTGCCGAACGCGAGGGCAAGCCGGACCCGTTCGCCCAGGCCGCCCGGCCCGAGCCCCAGCCCAAGAAGAAGAAGCAGGAGCCCGGCGTGGGGCTCGAGGCCTTCTGGGAGGGCCTGAAGAAGATCGCCCCGCCCGGTGTCCACCCCACCGACTTCACCCGCAATCCCACCGCATACCTGCACCTGATCGAAGACAAGCCCAAGCCCGGGGCCGACGACGAAGGGGACCTCACGTGATCCAGCAGCGCCAGAACTTCGACTGGGTGCTCAAGGAGCTCTACGACGGCGTACCGGGCATCGAGATGATCGTCGTGCTCTCGGCCGACGGCCTGCGCATCGCCCGCTACGCCGGCGAACCCGACGCCGCCGACCGGGTCTCCGCCGCCTGCGCGGGCATGCAGAGCCTGGCCACCGCCATCGCCCAGGAGATGGAGTGCGTCGAGGGCGACATGAACCTCATCATGATCGAGCTGGAGGGCGGCTACTTCTACATGATGTCCGCCGGCGCCAACGCCTATCTCGCGGTCCTCTCCGACGTGTGCTGCGAACCGGGCCGGATGAGCGGCTCGATGCGCGACCTCGTGGTCCGCATCGGCGCGCATCTGACCAGCCCGCCCCGCCGCAACGGGCAGACCGTATGACGCCTCCGCAACGCCGGCGGCGACACCCCCTGCCGCCCCCGCCACCGGAACCGACCCCGCCCCCCGAGCCCCAGGAGGAGGGGGAGAAGCAGCCCGAGCGGCTCTACACCCTCACGGGGCCCGACGGGGAACGGGCTCCACTGGACCTGGTGACCTTAATCGTGGCGTGTGCCGAACCGCCTTCGTCCGCCACCCCGGAACAGATCGTGGTGCTCCGCATGTGCGCCGCGCCGCTGTCGGTGGCCGAGGTGTCGGCCTACCTCGGCCTGCCGTTCAGCGTGGTGACGGTGCTGCTCACCGAGATGCTGGCGGCCGAGCTGGTCCAGGCACGCGCCCCGATCGTCCGGCAGAAGCTCCCCGACCGTTCCCTGCTCGAAGCGGTGATGCATGGACTTCAAAGGCTCTGACACGGTCCCCGGCCCACGGGTCGAGGACCAGCTCCCGCAGACCACCACGGCCGCGGCGAAGATCGTCATCGTGGGCGGCTTCGGCGTCGGCAAGACGACCATGGTCGGCTCCGTCAGCGAGATCAAACCGCTGACCACCGAGGAGACCATGACCCAGGCCGGCATCGGGGTCGACGACGACTACGGCTCCGAGACCAAGACCGCCACCACCGTGGCCATGGACTTCGGGCGCATCCGCATCACCGACAAGGTGGTGCTCTATCTCTTCGGCACGCCCGGCCAGGAGCGCTTCTGGTTCCTGTGGAACGGCCTCTTCGAGGGCGCGCTGGGCGCGGTGGTCCTGGTCGACACCCGCCGCCTGGAGGTCAGCTTCGAGGTCATGGGCCGGCTGGAGGAGGGCAACGTGCCCTTCATCGTCGCCGTCAACACCTTCCCCGACGGGCCTCGTTACCCCATCGAGGACCTGCGGGCCGCCCTCGACCTGGCCCCCGAGGTGCCGATCGTGGAGTGCGACGCACGCCGCCGCGCCTCGAGCCGCGACGTCCTGATGACCCTGATGCGCTTCCTGCACGCCCTGTCGCTCAGCGGCAGCCTCACCTGAACCACCCCCGCCACCCGTACGTCCGCACCACCCCGCCGCCACCCGCACCCGGCACATTTCCCGACACCGGATCCCCCTCAGTTTCGGAGCGACCCCCTGTGACGCCTGAACACCCCACCACCGGACCGCACGATCTCGCCCTGGACCCGCCGCCCGGCTGCCCCGCCCACGGCCTCGGCCTCGGTCCCGGCGGCCTCCAACGGCTCTACGGCCCCGGCGCCGAGGACCTGGGCGCGTTGTACGAACAACTCCGCGAGCAGTACGGCCCCGTGGCCCCCGTCCTGCTCCCCGACGACCTGCCGATGTGGATGGTCCTCGGTCACGCCGAGAACCTGCAGATGCTGCGGACGCCCTCGACCTTCACCAAGGACACCCGCGTCTGGGCGCCGCAGCGGGACGGCAAGGTCAGGCCCGACCACCCGCTCATGCCGCACATCGCCTGGCAGCCCATCTGCGCGCACGCGGAGGGCGAGGAGCACAAGCGGCTGCGGAGCGCGGTCACCTCGGCCATGAAGACCCTCGACGAGCGCAGTGTGCGCCGGTACATCTACCGAGCCACCCAGACCCTGGTCAACCGCTTCTGCGAGGGGGGCCGGGCCGACCTGGTGAGCCAGTTCTCCGAGCACCTCCCCATGGCGGTGATGTGCCAGCTCCTGGGCATGCCCGACGAGTACAACGACCGGATGGTCGCCGCCGCCCGGGACGCGCTGAAGGGCACCGAGACCGCCGTCGTCAGCCACGAGTACGTCGTGAGCGCACTGAGCCGGCTCACCACGCGCCGCCGCGCCGAGCCCGCCGACGACTTCACCAGCCACCTCATCGCCGACCCGGCCGGACTGACCGACGACGAGGTCCGCGAACACCTGCGCCTGGTGCTCTTCGCCGCCTACGAGGCCACGGTCAACCTCCTGTCCAACGTGCTGCGCACGGTCCTCACGGATCCACGCTTCATCGCCCGGCTCAACGGCGGCGAGATGACGGTGCCGGAGGCGGTCGAGCAGTCGCTCTGGGACGAGCCGCCGTTCAGCACGATCTTCGGCTACTTCGCCAAGCAGGACACCGAGCTGGGCGGCCAGCGCATCCGCGCGGGCGACGGGCTCTTCTTCGCGCCCGCCCCCGGCAACGTCGACCCCCGGGTGCGCCCCGACCTCTCCGCCCACATGCGGGGCAACCGCTCCCACCTCGCCTTCGGCAGCGGTCCGCACGAGTGCCCCGGCCAGGACATCGGCCGTGCCATCGCCGACGTCGGAGTCGACGCGCTGCTGTCGCGGCTGCCGGACATCCAGCTCGAATGCGACGAGGAAGAGCTGCGCTGGACCACGTCGATCGCCTCCCGGCACCTGGTGGCGCTGCCGGTGCACTTCGAGCCGAAGCCGCAGCAGGACATCAAGCTCAACCCGACGCACGCGCCCGTCCCGCCGCAGCGCTCCTTCCGCCCGCTGCACATCGACCCGAAGCCCGCACCCGCCGCCGCCGAGCCGGTGACGGCCCTCCGGCCCGAGCCCGTCGCCCCCCAGCCCCTGCGCCGCCCGAACGCCTGGCGACGGTTCCTGGCCTGGTGGCGGGGGTACTGAGCCCGGTCGTACCCGGCCCGGCGGTCCCGACCCGGCCCGGCGGCCGCTACCCGGCCCAACGGGCGTACGACGCCCAGGCCTCCAGCACCCGGCCGCTGCGCAGGCGGTGTTCCGTCCCCGTGATCGGGTCGGTGAACTCCAGCTCCCGTGCCAGCAGTTGCAGCGGGCGCCGGAAGTCGCCGGCCGGCACGGGGGCGGTCACCTCCGGGTAGAGGGGATCGCCGAGGATCGGCACACCCAACGCGGTCATGTGGACCCGTAGTTGATGGGTCTGCCCGGTGTGGGGGACCAGCCGGTAGCGGGCCAGCCCGTCCGCCCGGTGTTCCACCGGCTCGATGTCGCTGACCGCGTTGGGCTCGCCCGGCACCTCGCGGGCGGTCAGCGTGCCGCGCTCCTTCACGATCCGGCTGCGCACGGTCACCGGCCACGCGCGCGCCGGATCGTGGGGGGCGACGGCCTCGTACACCTTGCGCACCCGCCGGTCGCGGAACAGCGTCTGGTAGGCGCCGCGTTCCTCGGGCCGGACCGTGAACAGCACCAGCCCGGCGGTCAGCCGGTCCAGGCGGTGCGCGGCGCCGAGCGCGGGAATGTCCAGCTCCCGCCGCAGCCGGGCCAGCGCGGTCTCGGTGACATGGCTGCCGCGCGGGGTCGTGGCCAGGAAGTGCGGCTTGTCCACGACGACGATGTGCTCGTCGCGGTGCACGACCTCCAGCGGGAACGGCACCGGCACCTCGGCGGGCAGCTCCCGGTGGAACCACACGAACATCCCCGGCACGTACGGGGCGTCCGGCGCCACCGCCGTCCCGTCGGCGCCGACCACGAGCCCGGCCCGCAGCATCCCGTCGACGACCCCGGCGCCCGCCCCGCTGAGCCGCTCCACCAGGTGCTCCCGCACGGTGGCCCAGTCCCCCTCGCCCGGCAGCCGCACCCGCACCGGGTCCACCCCGTCGCGCTGCGGCAGGGGGGAGGGCGGGGGAGGGGTGCGGCGTCTCATCGGGGTCCAGGTTACGGGGGCAGGGGTGGCGGAGCCCGGGGCCGGAAAATCCGTTGGCCGGGGCAGGTCGACTTGGCAAGATCGCAGCATGCCCTTCACCGCCGACTCCGTGCTGCCCGCCGGAACGCTGTCCGAGATCCCGCAGCCCGTCCTCGCCACCGGAGACGGACTGGTCCTGCGCCCGTGGCGGGCCGAGGACGCCCCCGTCGTGCACGCCGTCTTCCAGGATCCGCTGATGCACCAGTGGCACATCAGGTCCGCCGACTCCCTGGAGGAGGTCGCCGGCTGGATCGAGGAGTGGCAGAAGGCCTGGAGCGGTGAGCGCAACGCCCAGTGGGCCGTGGTCGACGCGGACACCGACCGGGTGCTGGGGCGGGTGGCACTGCGCGAGATCCTGCTGAGCGAGGGGCAGGCCGAGATGGCGTACTGGACCGCCCCTCAGGCCCGCGGCGGCGGCATAGCGGCCCGCGCCACGACGGCGCTCGCCCGCTGGGCCCTCGACGAGATCGGCTTCCACCGCCTGGAGCTGATGCACGCCACCGCCAACGAGGCCTCCTGCCGCGTCGCCGCCAAGGCCGGCTTCACCCTGGAGGGCACCAAGCGCAGCGCCGTCCTGCACCAGGACGGCTGGCACGACATGCATCTGCACGCGCGCGTACAGGGCGACTGAGCCGGTCGCCCTCCACACGCGCGTGCGGCCGTACGCCCCTCAGAGCGCCGTGGCGGTCCGGGCGCGGTACGTCCGGAAGGCCACGCCCGCCGCGAGGGTCGCGGCGAGGAAGAGCACGGTGAACCACTGGAAGTACCAGTGCCCGCCGGCCGGGTCGTACACCGCCGCCCGCGGCCAGGCCAGGTTGACGGTCATGAGGAGGCCGTAGAGGAGGGCGAGGGCGTTGACGGGGACACCCCAGCGGCCCAGGGAGAACAGCGGGGCGCCGGTCTCGTCCGTGCCGGACGACGGCGTGCCGGAGGTGTCGAACCCGCCGCGCAGCCGGCGGACCAGGAGCGGGCCGGTGACCATCGCGTAGGCCAGGTACAGCATCACGATGCAGGTGGTGCCGATGGCCAGGAAGGCGTCCGGCGAGGCGAAGTTGAGCAGCAGCAGGGCCGCCGCGAGGACGCCGACGACCAGGGCGGGGGCGCTCGGCATGCCGGTGCGGGGGTTCACGCGCGCGAGGCGGGCGGAGAAGGGGAGTTGTCCGTCGCGGGCCATGGAGAACAGCATCCGGCAGGCCGCCGTCTGGATGGCGAGCGTGGCCACCGCGATCGCGACCACCACGTCCGCGAGCAGCACCTTGCCGACGCCGTCGCCGAGGCTGCTGGTGAGGACGTAGGAGAGCCCGTCGACGCCGAGGTGTCCGTCGGTGAGGCTGGGCGCGGCGAGCAGTCCGCCGAGCACGATCAGTCCGCCGAGCAGACCGGCCGCGCCGAGCGCGGTGAGGATCGTGCGGGGCGCCGTACGGCGGGGGTGGTGGGTCTCCTCGCTCATCTCGCCCGCGCTGTCGAAGCCGATCATCACGTAGGCGGCGGTGAACGAGCCGACCGCGAGCGCCCCGAAGAGGCCGGACTGGGCGGCGCCGGTGGTGTGGAAGGTGATGCCGGGGGTGCGCTCGGAGTGGGTGAGCAGCAGGACGACGATGAGGACGGCGCCGATGATCTCGGCGGTCACACCGACCCGGTTGATCACGGACATCACGCGGTTGTCGACGACGTTCACCAGGGTCGTGAGCACCAGCAGGACCACGCCGAGCAGTGCCGCGTTGGCCGCGCCGTCGGGGGACACCGGCGAGGGGTCGGTGCCGATCAGCTGGAAGCCCGACCAGATCGCCGGCAGCACCATCTGCAGCGCCAGCGCGGCCGCCGCGACCACCACGATCTGCCCGATCACCATGATCCAGCCGGCGAACCAGCCGAACGACGGCGTCGACAGCCGCGAGGACCACTGGTAGATCGCGCCCGAGATCGGGTAGCGCGCGGCCAGTTCCGCGAAGCACGCGGCCACCAGCAACTGTCCGATCAGCACGATCGGCCAGGCCCAGAAGAAGACGGGGCCGCCGAAGGCGTACCCGAAGGCGAAGAACTGGAAGACGGTCGTCAGAACGGAGATGAAGGAGAACCCGGCGGCGAACGAGGCGTACCGGCCGAGGCTGCGGTGCAGTTCCTGGCGGTAGCCGAACTCGGCGAGGGAGCCGTCGTCGGCGGGGGAGTGCGGGGGGTCGGGACGTACGTCGGCGGGAGAGGTGGTCGTCACGGCGGCACCTGCCTTGGGCGCGAATTCCTGTCGGGCGACAGAAATTAGGGACGACCTGTTTCCGGGACGTCACGCCGCCGTGTCCGTGGCGGGCCCAAGTCCTCACGTTCCCCCGCCGGGAGGACCGCGTGGCGGGGGCTGCGCCCGCGCAGTGCCCGCCACGGGGCTATCCGACCGGGGTCGCGCCCTCCTGCTCCGCCTCCACGTGCGCGTTCCAGTCCCGCTTCGAGGCCTGCCAGCCGTCCTCGTTGTGGCCGAGGCGCCAGTAGCCGGAGATCGACAGGTCCTCGCGGGGGATCTGGCGTTCGACGCGGAGCAGTCCGCGCAGTTCCTTCACCGCCGCGGCCTCGCCGTGCACGAAGGCGTGCAGCCGGCCCGCGGGGAACTCCAGCGCGCGGACGGCCTCGACGAGCCTCTCGCCGACGGGCCTCTCGCCGCGGTGCAGCCAGGTGACCTCCACGTCGGAGTCGATCTTCTGCTCCTCCGCCGGGCCGGCGACCTCGATGAAGGCGTGCGCCACGGCGCCGGAGGGCAGCGACTCCAGCGCGGCCGCGATCGCGGGCAGGGCGCTCTCGTCACCGGCGAGCAGATGCCAGTCGGCGTCGGTGTCGGGGGTGTAGGCGCCTCCGGGCCCCATGAAGCGGACGGTCTCGCCGGGCTGGACGCGTGCCGCCCACGGCCCGGCCAGGCCCTCGTCGCCGTGGATCACGAAGTCCAGGGTCAGTTCCCGGTGTTCGGGGTCCCAGCCGCGCACGGTGTACGTCCGGGTCACGGGCCACTGCTCGCGCGGGAACTCGGCACGGATGCGCTCCAGGTCGAAGGGCTCCGGGTAGGTCACGCCCTCGGGTCCGAAGAGCAGCTTCACGTAGTGGTCCGTGCAGGTGCCCGCCGAGAACTCGGCCAGGCCCTCGCCGCCGAGCACCACGCGCTGCATGTGCGGGGTCAGCCGTTCGGTGCGGACGACCTGCGCGGAGTGGGGCTTCCGCGGCTTCCGTGCCGGACGTTCTGCCATGACGGCCTCCCATGTTCTATGGTTAGGTTTACCTAAGTTAGCATCTCTTCCCCCGGTGATGCCCCTGCTTCGAGAGGTTGTTTCACCCCTCTTGTCGAGGATGGCTCTCCGCCATCGTGAATGTCATTCCGTACCGCGAGAACATTGGTTACGCGCCGGGCGCGTACGGCCTCACGCGCCGGTCGCCCCGGACGCGCCCAGGGTGAGCAGCAGCCGCTGCAGCGATCCGCCGAGACCCCAGCGCTCCGACAGTCCCTCCAGTGTCGCCCCGTCGCGCGGCGTACGGGGCAAAGACGTGTCCATGTCGGGCAGTGGTACGTCGGCGGCGACCTTGACCACCTTCGGCGCGACGGCGACGTACGGCCGCGCCTCGTCCAGCCGCTTGCGCTGCGAAGGGGTGAGCTTCGCCTTCGGGTCGTCGACCGCCGCCATGATCCCGGCCAGGTCGCCGAACTCGGCCAGCAGCTTGGCCGCCGTCTTCTCCCCGATGCCCGGCACGCCCGGCAGTCCGTCGCTCGGGTCGCCGCGCAGCAGCGCCAGATCCGCGTACCCGCGCCCGTCGACACCGTACTTCTCGCGCAGCCATGCCTCGTCGGTCGTCTGCAGCGTGCCCACGCCCTTGAGCGGGTACAGCACCCGCACCCCGCGCGCGTCGTCCACCAGCTGGTACAGGTCGCGGTCGCCGGTGACGATGTCGACCGGGCCCTTCGCCCGCGCCGTGAACGTGCCGATCACGTCGTCCGCCTCGTATCCGGCGACGCCCACCCGCGCGATGCCGAGTGCGTCCAGCACGGCCTCGATGACCGGCACCTGCGGCGAGAGGGTGTCCGGCACCTCCTCCTCGTCCGGGCCCACCGGGCGCTCCTCGGCGACGCGGTGCGCCTTGTAGGAGGGGATCAGGTCGACCCGCCACTTCGGGCGCCAGTCGGCGTCCATGCAGGCCACCAGCTCGTCGGGCCGGTGGTCCTTGACCAGGCGGTCGATGAAGTCGAGCAGTCCGCGCACGGCGTTCACCGGCGTGCCGTCCGGGGCCCTCACGGAGTCCGGGACGCCGAAGTAGGCGCGGAAATAGAGCGAGGCGGTGTCGAGGAGCATCAGTCGTCCGGTCACGCCTCGCATCATGCCGCACGGGTGCCCGGGTGACCGGCGGGTATTCACTCCCGTGGCAGGCGTGAACGTCTCTGGCGCGTCCTGTGAACTGAACCACTTGCGCGTTTGTGCGTACCGGCCGAGGGCAGGCGCGGCCTCGGAGCGGCGCAAGGTTGCGCATTCAACCGTTTGCTTTGCATCAGCATTCGCTGAACGCCGCTCCGGTCCCTGTCCCCGAACGAGTAGGTACGTGTGTCAGCCAGGCTTGAGGCCGAACATCTCTTCAAGGTGTTCGGCGGACGACAGAACGAGGCGATCGAACGGCTCCGCCAGGGAGCCTCACGGGAGGAACTGCGCGCCGACGGCACCACCGCCGCCGTCATCGACGCCTCCTTCGGCGTGGACCCCGGCCAGATCTTCGTCGTCATGGGGCTGTCCGGCTCGGGGAAGTCCACCTTGCTGCGGATGCTCAACGGGCTCCTGGAGCCCACCGCCGGGCGCGTCCTGTTCGACGGCCAGGACCTCACCGCCCTCACCGGCCGCGCCCTGCGCGAGGTCCGCGCCCGGAAGATCAGCATGGTCTTCCAGCACTTCGCGCTCTTCCCGCACCGCAGCGTGCTCGACAACGCCGCCTACGGCCTCGCCGTCCAGGGCGTCCCCCGCGCCGAGCGCGCGGAACGCGCCGCCGAGGCGCTCGGGCTCTGCGGCCTGGCCGGCTGGGAGAAGTCCTGGCCGGACGAGCTGTCCGGCGGCATGCAGCAGCGCGTGGGCCTGGCCCGCGCCCTCGCCACCGACGCCGACCTGCTCCTCATGGACGAGTCCTTCAGCGCGCTGGACCCGCTGATCCGCCGTGACATGCAGGATCAGCTGCTCACCCTCCAGCAGACGCTGAAGAAGACCATCGTCTTCATCACCCACGACCTCAACGAGGCCATGCGCCTGGGCGACGGCATCGCCGTCATGCGCGACGGTCGCATCGTGCAGACCGGCACGGCCGAGGACATCCTGCTGCGCCCCGAGAACGACTACGTGGCCTCCTTCATCCAGGACGTCGACCGCTCCCGGGTGCTGACCGCCTCCGCCGTCATGGACCACCACGTCCGCGGCGACGAGGCCGACTGCGGCTGCGAGACCGCCACCCCCGACACCCCGTTCACCGCGCTGTGCGCGCTCAGCGCCCGCCTGACCCACCCCGTGGCCGTCCTCGACGGCAGGCGCGAGCTCGTAGGGGTCGTCCCGAGGCAGCGCCTCGTCGGCGTCCTCGGCGACGCCCAGGGCGAGACCGCCCGCGAGACCGCGTCCTGCGACCACGAAGGGAAGGTGACCGCCCGTGCCTAGGCTCCACCTCGGCGACTGGGTCGACTCCGGCGTCGACTGGCTCGTCACCCACCTGTCCTGGCTCTTCGACGCCGTCAAGACGGTCGTCGAGGGCATGTACGACGGCATCGACGCCGTCTTCACCGCCCCCGAGCCGCTGCTCCTCGCCGGCATCCTCGCGGTGCTCGCCTGGTGGCTGCGCGGCCTGGTCGCGGGCGTCCTCGCGTTCGCCGGATTCGCGCTCATCGACTCCCTCGGCCTGTGGGACGAGGCGATGTCGACGCTGTCCCTGGTGCTTGTGGCGACGGTCGTCGCGCTGGCGGTCTCGCTCCCGCTGGGCATCTGGGCCGCCCGCTCCAAGGCGGTCAGCGCGGCCGTCCGGCCCGTCCTGGACCTGCTCCAGACCATGCCGTCGATGGTCCTGCTGATCCCGGCGATCCTGTTCTTCGGCATGGGCGTGCCCGCGGGCGTCGTGGCCACCCTGATCTTCGCGCTCGCGCCCGGCGTCCGCATGACCGAGCTGGGCATCCGTCAGGTCGACGCCGAACTCGTCGAGGCGGCCGAGGCGTTCGGCACCCCGCCCCGCGACACCCTGCTGCGGGTCCAGCTGCCGCTCGCCCTGCCGACCATCATGGCGGGCGTCAACCAGGTCATCATGCTGGGCCTGTCGATGGTCGTCATCGCCGGCATGGTCGGCACCGGCGGTCTCGGCGGCGCCGTCAACGAGGCCATCGGACAGCTCGACATCGGCCTCGGCTTCGAGGCGGGCCTCGGCATCGTCGTCCTCGCCATCTACCTGGACCGCATGACCGGCGCCCTCGGCACCCGCCTCTCCCCGCTGGGCCGCCGCGCCGCCGCCAAGGCCCGGACGACCGTGTGGGCGCACCGCCCGCGCCCGGCCGTCGCCGTGGCCGGCGTGTCCGTCCTCGCCCTGGTGGCCGGCGGCCTGGGCGTCTTCGGCACGTCCCCCGGCAGCGCCGAGGCCTCCGCCACGAACGTCGGCAAGGGCCGGGAGATCAGCATCGGCTACATCCCCTGGGACGAGGGCATCGCCTCCACCTACCTGTGGAAGGAACTCCTGGAGGAACGCGGCTTCGAGGTGAAGACCACCCAGTACGCCGCCGGCCCCCTCTACACCGGCCTCGCCACCGGCCAGATCGACTTCCAGACCGACTCCTGGCTGCCCACCACCCACGCCGAGTACTGGAAGAAGTACGGCGACCGGCTCGACGATCTCGGTCAGTGGTACGGCCCCACCTCCCTGGAGCTCTCCGTCCCCGCGTACATGAAGGACGTGAATTCCCTGGCCGACCTGAAGGGCCACGCCGCCGAGTTCGGCGGGAGGATCACCGGCATCGAGCCCAGCGCCGGAATGATGGGTCTGCTCAAGGACAAGGTCCTCAAGGCGTACGGACTCGACGGCGACTACCGGGTCGTCGACGGCTCCACGCCCGCGATGCTCGCCGAACTCGAGCGGGCCTACGCCAGGAAGCAGCCGATCGCCGTCACCCTCTGGTCGCCCCACTGGGCCTACAGCACCTACAAGCTCAAGAAGCTGAAGGACCCCCAGGGCGCGTGGGGCAAGGGCGACGGCGTGCACACCCTCGCCCGGGAGGACTTCGCCGCCGACCAGCCCGAGGTCGGCGCCTGGCTGAAGGACTTCACCATGACGGAGGAGCAGCTCACGGGCCTGGAGGCGCAGATCCAGAAGGCCGGCAAGGGCAAGGAGCAGGACGCGGTCCGTACCTGGCTGAAGGACCACCCCGATCTGGTCGACCGATGGGTACCGGTGGCCGGCGTGGGGGAGAAGAGCCGGGCGGCCGGGTGACCTGACAGCCCCGTCACCGCCTGTCGAGGGGCGGGCACCGACGTACGACGCGACGCGTACGGCGGGGCCCGCCCCTCGTGCCTGCCCTCACCACGGCAGGAACGTTCCGCCGCCACAGCAAGGATCCGGCCAACTACCCACAGCTATCCACGGGCCCGGGGTGAGGTGCTTGCGAAGTCGGGGACGAGCGGGAACAGTCGCGGCCGTTCGAGCATTGAACCGAAAAAGCAGAGCGTGAGAGAGTGCCCGGCAACCTCGGCGGCCCGTTCCGCTGGCGCGATCTGTGGGGTGGTGCGTCACCCGGTGTGTCCTCGATGTGACGGGCACATGAAACGGTTTGCCGAACATGCGTAGGGTGCAGAGAACTCTTCAGAACACCCACGGTCTCGACGAGCGAAGGAGGGAGCCGGAGCGATGGGCGACCACAAAGAACAGCCCCTGCGCGTGGGCGCGGCCGTGCGGCGGCGACGCCGGTCCCTGGACCTCACGCTCGCCGTCGTGGCCGAGCGCAGCGGCCTGTCGGTCCCGTTCCTGAGCCAGATCGAGAACGACCGCGCACGGCCCAGCACCAGCTCCCTGGAGAAGCTCGCCGACGCCCTGCGCACCACGGCCGTCGAACTCCTCGCCGCCGCCGACCCGGCGTGCAGCGTCGACGTCGTACGCGCCGAGGACACCGAGTCGCCGGGACCCGAGCCGCGCTCCCGCTCTCTGGTGCGCGGTCACCACCAGATGCATGCCACGGAGTTCACCGGCGACCACGAGGCCGGCCGTGAATTCCAGTACCGCAACGACCAGTTGATGTACGTGGCCGACGGCGCCGTGGAGATCGAGGCCGAGGGCCGCGCCTACCGTCTGGGCCGCGGCGACACCCTCTACCTCACCGGCGGGGTCCGCCACCGCTGGCGGGCGACCGTCCCGGACACCCGGGTGGTCGTCGTCGCCGTCGCGGAGCACATCGAGGCGGTCCGGAACCGGAAGCGCTAGCGCCGGTGCGGGTCGTCTCCCTGGTGCCCTCCCTCACGGAGGCCGTGGCCGTGTCCCTGCCCGGCGCGCTCGTCGGCGCCACCGACTGGTGCAGCCATCCGGCGGACCTCGCCGTCACCCGGATCGGCGGCACCAAGAACCCTGCCGTGGAACGCGTCGTCGCCCTCGCCCCCGACCTGGTGATCGCCAACGAGGAGGAGAACCGCGAGCCGGACCTCTCCGCCCTGCGGGCCGCGGGTATCGAGGTGCTGGTCACGGAGGTACGGGACGTCCCGCAGGCCTTCCGTGAGCTGGCCCGGGTGCTGACGGCGTGCGGGGCGCGCTCCCGGCCGCGCTGGCTGGACGAGGCGGAGGAGGCGTGGGCCGCGCCGAAGCCGCCCGACGACCGCAGGACGGCCGTCGTACCGATCTGGCGCCGTCCCTGGATGGTGCTGGGCCGGGACACCTTCGCCGGGGACGTGCTGACCCGCCTCGGCGTCGACCACCTGTACGCGGGCCACGAGGAGCGCTACCCGAAAGTCCCCCTCGACGAGCTGCGGGCGGCCGCCCCCGACCTCGTCGTCCTGCCCGACGAGCCCTACCGCTTCACCCCCGACGACGGCCCGGAGGCCTTCCCCGGGCTGCCCTGCGCGTTCGTCAGCGGACGGCACCTGACGTGGTACGGCCCGTCGCTCGCCGAAGCACCACGGGCGCTGGGCGAGGCCCTGCGAGCAGCGCACCGCTGACCACCCCGCGGACGGTGTGCGCGGCGACGACGGTCCAGGCCGCCACGAGGACGACGTACAGCACGACGGCGAGCACGTCGAACGCGACCAGCCCGGTGTGCCGGGCCAGGCCGGCCACACCGGTCACACAGGTGCCGACCGGGAACGTGAACGCCCACCACGACATCGCGAACCCCATCCCCTGCCGGCGGGCGCGCACCACATGGGCGGTGGCCAGGCACAGCCACAGCAGCGCGAACCCCATGACCGGGACGCCGTACAGCACGGAGAGCACCGCGAACCCCCGGCCGTCCGGGCCGGGCACGACCCCGGGCGCGACCTCCGCGAACTTCCCGACGGCGGTGGTGGACTGGCCGAGCGGGCCCAGGACGAGGAAGAGGGTCGGGGCGAGCGCGAGCGGCAGCGGACCGCCGGTCACCAGCCGCCCGAACACGACCGGCAGCATGACGAGCGTGGCGAGCAGACTCAGCCCGAACAGCGCGAGGCACGCGAGCAGCAGGGTCTGCCGGGGCTGACCGGGCGGCAGATGCGGCACGAGCAGCGGCCCCGAGGCGGCCGACACCATGGGCGCGACGAGCGGCAGCAGCCACACCGGCGACGCCTGCCCGGGGCCCGCCCCATGGCGTACGGCCATCAGGTACGGCACTCCGACGGCGGCCGCGAGCGCCACGACCGTACCGGCGCCGAACAGCACGGCGTCGAGAGCGACCGCGGCACCGGTGCCGATCCAGTCCCGTCCGACCGTCAGGGCACCGGCGCCGACGGCGAGCAGCGCCATCGCGAGGCAGCCGTAGAAGGGGGCCGTCGCCGGGTCCAGGAGGTGGGCGCGGGCCCGGTCGGGGTGGTGGCGCCAGTGCAGGGCGCGCGCGGCCAGCAGGGCCAGCAGAAGGGCGAGGGACAGCGCCCACAGGGTGGCGCAGGCCGGCCGCAGCCCGGGGGGACGGACGGGGAGGGAGGCTCCCGCCGTGCCCACCATCGCCGTGCCCATGACCGTGACGTACCAGTTCGGTCCGAGGTGGCGGACGGCGGTGTGCAGGGGCGGCGGGGCGACGGTGACCATGATCTCCACGGTCGTGGGCCGGTGACCCCGCGACCAGGGACGACGTCTCTATGAGGACATAAACTGGCCTTATGGGTGAAGCGGGTAGGGCGGCTGCGGCGCGCACGGCGGAGGAACAGGCCGGGACCACCGGACCCCTCGCGCACCGCGTCCCGGACCTCGGGGCGCTGGAGCTGCTGCTGGCCGTGGCCCGGCTGGGCAGTCTCGGGGCGGCCGCGCGGGAGCTGGGCATCACCCAGCCGGCGGCGAGCAGCCGCATCCGCTCCATGGAACGGCAGCTCGGCGTGGCCCTCGTGGACCGTTCGCCGCGCGGGTCCCGGCTCACCGACGCCGGGGCGCTGGTGACGGACTGGGCGCGGCGGATCGTGGAGGCGGCGCAGGCCTTCGACGCGGGGGCGCAGGCGCTGCGGGACCGGCGGGACTCGCGGCTGCGGGTGGCGGCGAGCATGACGATCGCGGAGTACCTGCTGCCGGGGTGGCTGCTCGCGCTGCGCGCGGGGCGGCCGGACACGGCGGTGTCGCTGCACGCCGGGAACTCGGCGGCGGTGGCGGAGCGGCTGCTGTCCGGGGAGGCGGACCTGGGGTTCGTGGAAGGGCTGACCGTGCCGACGGGGCTGGACTCGGCGGTCATCGCCCACGACCGGCTGACCGTCGTCGTCGCGCCGGGGCATCCGTGGGCCCGGCGGCGGCGGGCGCTGGCCGCGGCCGAGCTGGCGTCGACACCGTTGATCCTCCGGGAGAAGGGCTCCGGCACGCGGCAGGTCCTGGACTCGGCCCTGGGCGGGCTGGCCCGGCCGCTGATCGAGCTCTCCTCCACCACGGCCGTGAAGGCGGCGGCGGTGAGCGGGGCGGGGCCGGCGGTGCTGAGCGAACTCGCGGTGGGGGAGGAGCTGGCGCTGCGACGGCTGGTCGCCGTACCGGTGGACGGCGTTCCCCTCGCCCGGGACCTCCGCGCGGTCTGGCCCACCGGCCACCGCCCGACGGGCCCGGCCCGCGACCTCCTCTCCCTGACCCGCGCCGGGTAGCTCAGCCCGTCCGGGGGCACCCGGCGGGGGCGAAAATCCCTCGCGGGAGGTGACGCGCGGCGGACACCATGACTCATGGTCACCTCCGCCCCGCCCGCCGAAGGCACCCGCACCCCTTGGGAAGCCCTTCCCACCCCCGTCCGCACCGCCGTGGCCGACCTCCTGGGCGCCCCGGTCACCCACGCCACCACCCAGCCCGGCGGCTTCTCCCCGGGCGTCGCCGCGAGGGTCCGCACCGCGGCCGGCCACCGCGCGTTCGTCAAGGCGGTCAGCGCCGACACCAACCCGCACAGCCCCGACCTACACCGCGCGGAGGCCCGCAACGCCGCCGCCCTCCCACCCGGCGTCCCCGCACCCCGCCTCCTCGGCACCTACGACGACGGCACCTGGGTCGCGCTCCTCTTCGAGGAGGTCCCCGGCCGCCAGCCCCACGTCCCCTGGCACGCCCCGGAGTTACGGCGCGTCCTCGACGCGGTCGGCGAGCTGAGCCGCGCCCTGACCCCGGCGCCCGTGCCGGCCCCGCCCGCGGCCGAGTCGCTCGTCGACTCCTTCGCCGGCTGGGAGCGGCTGCGGGCACCGGAGGAGGAGCGGCTCCGCACCCGCCTGGACCCCTGGACCCTCGCCCGTCTCCCCGCACTCGCCGACCTCGCCGCGGGCTGGGCCGATGCCACCGCCGGGGACACCCTCGCCCACGGCGACCTGCGCGCGGACAACATGCTGCTCACCGCCGACGACCGCGTCGTCTTCGTCGACTGGCCGCACGCCGTGCGCGCGGCCCCCTGGTTCGACCTGCTGGTCATGCTGCCCTGCGTCCGGGCGCAGGGCGGACCGGACCCGGAGGAGCTGTTCACCGCGCACCCCTGCGGCCGCGACGCGGATCCGGACGGCGTGACCGCCGCCCTCGCCGCGCTGGCCGGGTACTTCGTCGAGCGCTCCCTGCGCCCGTCCCCGCCCGGTCTGCCGACCCTGCGCGCCTTCCAGCGCGCCCAGGGAGAAGCGGCGCTCGCCTGGCTCAGGAGGCGGTGGAAACAGCCGTAGGAGCCGTCGCGTTCGTGGTCCGAGCGGCCAGAGCCGCTTCCACCAGGGCCCGCATCACCCGCACGTCCTCGCCCATCTCCGGATGCCACTGCACCCCCAGCACCCAGCCGTCGACGGAGGACAGTTCCACGGCCTCCACGGTCCCGTCCGCCGCGTACGCGCTCGGGATCAGGCCCGTGCCGAGGCGGTCGACGGCCTGGTGGTGGTAGGTCGGCACGGAGGTCTCCTCGGGGACGACACCGGCGTACCGCGTGCCCGGGACCGGCTTGACCGGGTGGCTGCCGAAGACGCCCGGCACCTCCGCGTGCCCGTCGATGTGCTGGGTCAGCGTCCCGCCGAGGGCCACGTTCAGCAGCTGCATGCCCCGGCAGATGCCCAGCAGCGGGACGCCCGCCGCCAGCGCCGCGTCGACGAGGGCCAGTTCCCACGCGTCCCGCTCCCGCGCCGGAGGCCCGGTACGGGGGTCGGGCTCGGCGCCGTACTGGACCGGTTCGACGTCCGGGCCACCGGCGATGACCAGCCCGTCGAGGCGCGCGACCGTCGCCGCCGCGTGGTCCGGCGCGTCCGGCGGGAGCATCGCGGCCAGGCCGCCCGCCCGCTGCACCAGCCGCGGATAGCCGGCCGGCAGCAGCGCGGCCTCCAGCTCCCACACGCCCCAGCGCGCCCCGGCCTCCAGATAGGTGCTGACGCCGATCAGCGGCCGCCCGCCGTCCGTCATGTGTCCTCCCGCCCCCGCAATGGACCGTTTCCAGACCAATAGCATGTCATGCGAGGAAGCCCCTGAGCAGGGCGGCCGTGCCCGCGCAGTGCTCCCGCATCATCTCCCGCGCCCCGTCCGCGTCCCCGTCCAGCACCGCCTCGACCAGCGCGGTGTGCTGTCGCTGCGAGTGCTCCAGGTTGCGCACGAGCAGCGGGATGCAGTCGAGCAGATCGTTCACCGTGGCCCGCACGGCCGCGTACTGCGCCGTCAGCGAGGGTGAGCCGCACAGTTCGGCCAGGGTGAGGTGGAGCAGGGTGTCCAGACGCCGGTAGTCGGCCAGCGGGGCGTCCGCCGTCCGTGCGAGGGCGTCGCGCAGCCGCTCCGCCTGCTCGTCCGTGAGCCCGTGCGCCGCGCACAGCCCGGCCGCGCCGACCTCGAGGACCTCGCGGAACCGCAGCACGTCCTCGATGTCGACCTCGGCGATCCGGCGCCGCAGCTCGTCCTCGCCGCCGGCGTCCGTACGCGGCAGCACAAACGTTCCGCCGTACCGGCCCCGCCGGGACTCCACCAACCCCTGGTCCTGGAGCACCTTCAGCACCTCGCGCAGCGTCACCCGGCTGATCCCGAGCCGCTCCGCCAGATCGCGCTCGGCCGGCAGCCGCTCGCCGCCCGGCACCAGACCCAGCCGTACGACCTGCAGGATCTGCTCCAGCGCCTCCTCGAAGCCGTTCCCCGCACGCACGGGCCGCAGCACCGGCGTCAACCGGTCGTCCAGTCCGCCGTCAGCTTCCACAGACATCTGGCCGTGCCCCCTTCCCAAGCAATGGTTCTCGGCAATACCTTATGGCTCCCGGCCGCCAGAGCCCACAGCAGCCCCGGAAGCCAGAGAAGCAGAGACACAAAGAAGCCATTGAAGCCGAGGAAGCCCTGAGGAGGCCCTCCCGTGGCAGACCGCACACCCCCGCTGAGCGTCGAGGAACTGCACGCCCTCGTCGCGAGCGGTGAGATCGACACTGTCGTCCTGGCCTTCCCCGACATGCAAGGGCGCCTCCAGGGAAAACGGTTCGCCGCCCGGTTCTTCCTCGACGAGGTCCTCCAGCACGGCACCGAGGGCTGCAACTACCTGCTCGCCGTCGACACCGAGATGAACACCGTCGACGGGTACGCCATGTCCTCCTGGGACCGCGGCTACGGCGACTTCGCCATGCACCCCGACCTGTCCACCCTGCGCCGCGTGCCCTGGAACGCCGGCACCGCGATGCTGATCGCCGACCTCGCCTGGAACGACGGCGGGCCCGTCGTCGCCGCCCCGCGCCAGATCCTGCGCCGCCAGCTGGAACGCCTCGCCGAACACGGCTACACCGCCCAGGTCGGCACCGAGCTGGAGTTCATCGTCTTCAAGGACAGCTACGAGCGGGCCTGGGACGCCAACTACCGGGGCCTCACCCCGGCCAACCAGTACAACATCGACTACTCGATCCTCGGCACCGGACGGATCGAGCCCCTGCTGCGCCGCCTGCGCAACGACATGGCCGGCGCCGGCCTCACCGTCGAGTCCGCCAAGGGCGAGTGCAACCCCGGCCAGCACGAGATCGCCTTCCGCTACGACGAGGCCCTGGTCACCTGCGACCAGCACGCGATCTACAAGACCGGCGCCAAGGAGATCGCCGCCCAGGAGGGCGTCTCCCTCACCTTCATGGCGAAGTACAACGAGCGCGAGGGCAACTCCTGTCACATCCACCTGTCGCTGACGGACGCGGACGGCCGCAACGTCATGGCGGGCGCGGACGGTGACGGCATGTCCGACGTCATGCGGCACTTCCTCGCCGGACAACTCGCCGCCCTGCGCGACTTCTCCCTGCTCTACGCCCCCAACATCAACTCCTACAAGCGGTTCCAGCCGGGCTCCTTCGCCCCGACCGCCGTCGCCTGGGGCCACGACAACCGCACCTGCGCGCTGCGGGTCGTCGGCCACGGCCGCTCGACACGCTTCGAGAACCGGCTGCCCGGCGGTGACGTCAACCCGCACCTCGCGGTCGCGGGCCTGGTCGCGGCGGGGCTGTACGGCATCGAACAGAAGCTGGAACTTCCCGAGCCCTGCCCGGGGAACGCGTACGCCGCGGACTTCGCCCACGTCCCCACCACCCTGCGCGAGGCCGCCGAGCTGTGGGAGACCAGCCCGATCGCCAAGGCCGCCTTCGGCGACGAGGTCGTCGCGCACTACCGCAACATGGCCCGCGTCGAACTCGAGGCCTTCGACGCCGCCGTGACCGACTGGGAGCTGCGCCGCTCCTTCGAACGCCTGTGAGAGGTTCCTTCTTGTCCGAGCAGACCGAGCAGACCGAGCTCAGGGTCCTCAACCCGGCCACCGAGGAGGTCGTCGCCACCGTCCCCGCCGCCGACGCGGCCGACGTGGACCGCGCCGTCGCCCGCGCGAGCGCCGCCCAGGGCCCTTGGGCGGCCGCCGCCCCCGCCGACCGGGCCCGGCTGCTGCGCCGCTTCGCCGACGTCGTCGACGGGCACCTCGAGGAGCTCGCACAGCTGGAGGTCCGCGAGGCCGGCCACCTCCTCGGCAACGCCCGCTGGGAGGCCGGCAACGCCCGCGACCTGCTGCTCTACGCGGCCGGTGGCGTCGAACGGCTCCTCGGCAAGCAGATCCCCGTCCCCGGCGGCTGGGACGTCACCTTCCACGAACCGCTCGGCGTGGTCGGCGTGATCGCCCCCTGGAACTTCCCCATGCCGATCGCCGCCTGGGGCTCCTTCCCGGCCCTCGCGGCGGGCAACGCGGTACTCCTCAAGCCCGCCGAGACCACCCCGCTGACGGCCCTGCGCCTGGCCGAACTCGCCCTGGAGGCGGGCCTGCCCGAGGGGCTGTTCCAGGTCCTGCCCGGCTACGGCGCCGTCGCCGGACGCGCACTCGTCGACCACCCCGGCGTGGCGAAGATCGTGTTCACCGGCTCCACCCGCACCGGCCGCGAGGTCATGGAACGCTGCGCGCGCCAGGTCAAGCCGGTCACCCTGGAACTCGGCGGCAAGAGCCCGAACGTCGTCTTCGCCGACGCCGACCTGAAGGCCGCCGTCGACCCCTTCTCCTTCCTCGACAACTCCGGCCAGGACTGCTGCGCCCGCACCCGGATCCTCGTCCAGGAGTCGGTGTACGACGAGGTCGCCGACCTGCTCGCCGCCGCGCTGTCCGCCGTGGTGGTCGGCGACCCGGCCGACGAGGCGACCCAGATGGGCCCGCTGATCTCCCGTCAGCAGGTGGACCGCGTACGGTCGTTCGTGCCGGACGACGCCCGGGGACTGCGCGGCACGGCCCCCGAAGGACCCGGCTTCTGGTTCCCGCCGACCGTCCTCACCGGCGCCGCGCCCGACTCCGACGCGGCCCGCGAGGAGATCTTCGGCCCGGTCGCCGTCCTGCTCCCCTTCACCGACGAGGCGGACGCGGTCCGGCTCGCCAACGACACCCCCTACGGCCTCTCCGGCTCCATCTGGACCCGGGACGTCGGCCGCGCCCTGCGCGTCTCGCAGGCCGTGCGCGCCGGGAACCTGTCCGTGAACTCCCACTCCAGCGTCCGCTACTGGACCCCGTTCGGCGGCTTCAAGCAGTCCGGCGTCGGCCGTGAGCTGGGCCCGGACGCCCTGACCGCCTTCACCGAAACCAAGAACGTCTTCATCAGCACGGAGGGCCCCGCACAGTGACCGCTGAGACCCCTGAGATTGTGTGCCGCCGTCTCGTCGGCCGTACGGCCGTCATCACCGGAGCGGGCAGCGGCATCGGCCTCGCCACCGCCCGCCGACTCGCCTCCGAGGGCGCGCACGTCGTCTGCGGCGACGTCGACGAGACCCGCGGCAAGGCGGTCGCCGAGGAGATCGGCGGGACCTTCGTGAAGGTCGACGTCACCGACCCCGAGCAGGTCGAGGCCCTGTTCAAGACGGCCTACGACACCTACGGCAGCGTCGACATCGCCTTCAACAACGCGGGCATCTCCCCGCCCGACGACGACTCCATCCTGGAGACCGGCCTGGAGGCCTGGAAGCGCGTCCAGGAGGTCAACCTGACCTCCGTCTACCTGTGCTGCAAGGCCGCGATCCCCTACATGCAGCGCCAGGGCAAGGGCTCCATCATCAACACGGCGTCGTTCGTGGCGAGGATGGGCGCGGCCACCTCCCAGATCTCGTACACGGCCTCCAAGGGCGGTGTCCTGGCCATGTCCCGCGAGCTGGGCGTGCAGTTCGCGCGGGAGGGCATCCGCGTGAACGCCCTGTGCCCCGGCCCGGTCAACACCCCGCTCCTCCAGGAACTGTTCGCCAAGGACCCGGAGCGGGCGGCCCGCCGTCTGGTCCACATCCCGGTGGGCCGGTTCGCCGAGGCCGAGGAGATCGCCGCCGCCGTCGCCTTCCTGGCCAGCGACGACTCCTCGTTCGTCAACGCCACCGACTTCCTGGTGGACGGCGGGATCGCCGGGGCGTACGTCACCCCGCTCTAGCCCGTCGTCACAGGAACGTGTGGCCCTCGCCCCGGTAGGTGGGCACGGTCGCCGTGACCGTGTCCCCCTCCACGAGGTGCAGCACGTCGAACCGCTCGCACAGCTCACCGGCCTTCGCGTGCCGGAACCACACCTTGTCGCCGATCAGCAGATCGTCGGCGGGGGAGCCGAGCAGCGGCGTCTGCACCTCGCCCGGGCCCTCCTGGGGGTCGTAACGCAGCCCCTCCGGGAGGTACGGCACGGGCAGCCGGTCGGGCCCGGCGGCACCGGAGGCCGGGTAACCGCCGCCGAGGACGGTCACGACCCCCACCCCCGGCCGCCGTACGACGGGCTGGGCGAACAGGGCGGCCGGACGCCCGCTGAACGACGTGTAGTTGTCGAACAGCCGCGGCACGTACAGCCCCGACCCGGCCGCGATCTCCGTCACGGCCTCCTCGGCGGCGGTGTGCTGCACACTGCCGGTGCCGCCGCCGTTGACGTACTCCAGATCCGGTGCGACGGCACGCACCGCGCGGACCACCGCGGCGCGCCGCTCGGCCAGTTCACGGCGTGCCGTGGCCTGCATCAGCCGGATCGCCCGGGAACGGAAGGGCCGCCCGGCGACGGCGTCGCCGACACCGGCGACATGACCCTCGTACGCCATGATCCCCACGAGCTTGAACCCCGGCCGCCGGACCACCGCGCGGGCCACCTCGGCGACCTGGGCGGGGGAGTGCAGCGGGGACCGCAGGGCGCCGACCCGGAGCCGGCCGCCGAGCAGCTTCAGCGAGGTGTCCAACTCCAGGCAGACGCGGACGGGTTCGGTGCCGCCGTCGCGTGCCGCGTCGATGAGATCGAGCTGCGCGACGTCGTCGATCATCACGGTGACGGCGGCGGCGAGCTTGGGGTCGGAGGCCAGTTCGGCGAAGGCGGCGCGGTCGGCGGAGGGGTAGGCGAGCAGGATGTCGTCGAAGCCGGAGCGGGCGAGCCACAGGGACTCGGCGAGGGTGAAGGACATGATGCCCGCGAAGCCGTCCTTGGCGAGGACGCGCTCCAGCAGGGCCCGGCAGCGGACGGACTTGCTGGCGACACGGATCGGCTTGCCGCCGGCCCGACGGACGAGATCGTCGGCGTTGGCGTCGAATGCCTCCAGGTCGACGATCGCGAGAGGGGCGTCGAGGTGCTCGGTGGCCCGGTCGTACCGGGCCCGGTCGGCGGCGCGCACAGTCATGAACGAAGCCTGCCAGACTGGATTACCGCAGGGTAGGGGGACGTTCCGGGCAGATGCCCCGCAGGTCGCGGACTGGTTCCCGTTCGCCCGGCGGCAGGCCGTAGAGTGACGCGCACGCACGGAGGACGGCTCCGGCCGGAGATCCACGCCGGGATGCCGGTCCGTCCGCGCGGGTATGCGTGCCCAGGAGGACCATCGCGTCCGCACCGGGCCGCCGGGCACACGCACGTCGGCCCGCGTACGAGAACGACGGCCCGGGCCTGAGGAAACGGGGGGTGCATGAGCACGGAAGCACGCCGCGCCTCGATCCCCCCACGCCCGAACGTCCCGCCGCCCCCCACCACACCACCCCAGCCCCCGACGGAAACCCCGGACGACGTGCCGAATCCGGCCACACCGGTCGTTTCTTCCGACCCGGCGGGGTCGGGCTCTGGCACGCCGGGATCTTCCGGGGCGGACGCGACGGGCTCCGCCGGGCCGCGCACCTCGGGCCCTTCCGGGGGTGCGCGCGGCTCTTCCGGGGTGGACGTCCCCAGGGGCGTCGGGGAGGGGACGTCGGCCTCGGCGGGTGCCTCGCCGGACATGCCGAGGGCTCCCCGGGACACCTCGCCCTGGGTTCGGCCGTATGCGCCGGCGCCCGGTGCGCGTGCCTCCGACACGGCTCCCGCCGCCCCTCGTGTCCCGAACCTGCGGACCCCGTCCTCCCCCCACCCCACGGACCCCATGAACCCGCCCCCGCCGCCCGCGTCGGCCCGATTTCCGGACACCCCGCCCCAGGCGGGCCGCCCGAGGCCTTCCGGCCCCGCGGTACCTCGACCTGCCGGTTCTGGCCCTGCGGCGCCTGGTTCCTCCGGTCCGGCCGTGCCTCGGCCCGCTGGCCCTGCGGCGCCTCGTTCCGGCGACGCGGTCGGGCCCCGTGGCTCCGATCCCGGAAGTTCCCGTGGGGACGGTTCCGGCGGGTCGCGCGGTGGTGTGTCGTCGGGGACCTCCCGGCCGGTGGGGTCGGAGGCGTCGCGGGGCGGGGAGTCCTTCGGTGCGCGTTCCGCCGCCGAGAGCGGGCGCGACAGTGCCTGGAGCCCGCTGCCCCGCAGCTGGGTGCCCGCCCCGAGCCATGCTGTCCAGGAGGGCACGGGTCAGGGTCCGACGGCTGCCGCGCCGCAGGGATCCGCGACCGCCCCCCGGCAGCGTGACGCCGCCTCCGTGCAGCGCCCTACCGCGCCTCCGCCCCCCGTGGACCCGGATGAGGACGCCCGGCCGGCCTGGACGCCCGCCTCTCCGGTCCGGCCCCCCGAATTCGACGTCCCGTCGGCAGCCCCGGACCCGTCCGCCCACCCCACGGCGACCCCACCCCCCGCACGCCCCGGAACAACTCCCGGCACGCTGCCTCCCCACCCGGGTGCCGCCCCTGGCGACCGCTCTGCCGGTTCGGGGAAGGCCTCCGGGGACCGCTCGGCCCAGCCCGGGACGACTCCGGGCACGTTTCCTCCTCGCCCGGGTGTCGCCCCTGGCGACCGCTCTGCCGCCGGTCCGGGGACGGCCTCCGGCGACCGCCCTGCCCGTCCTGGGAGTGCTCCCGGTAGGTCCAGGTCTGCCTTCGGTGACGGCTCGGTCCGGTCTGGGGTGGACCCCGGCTCGTTCCCTCCTCGGCCGCGCGTCGCCCCCGGCGACCGCCCTGCCGGACCCGGGACGTCCCCGGGTGACCGCTCCGCCGGTCCCGGGAGTGTCCCCGGTGGGTCCGGGTCGGCCTTCGGTGACGGCTCGGTCCGGTCTGGGGTGGACCCCGGCTCGTTCCCTCCTCGGCCCAGGAGTACCCCGCGGTCCGAGGCCGCCTTCGGCGATGGCCCTGCCAGGCCCGGGGCCGACGACGGCACGCTTCCCCCTCGGCCCGGCACGCTGCCCCCGGGGCCCCAAGCCGCCTTCGGTGATGGCCCGGCCCGGCCCGGGGCCGATGCCGGTACGTTTCCTCCGCGGCCCGGGGCCGAACCCGGCACGCTGCCGCCCCGCCCCGCCGTCGCCCCCCGCGTTCCTCCCGCTCGCCCCGGAGCCGCCTCCGGGGTGATTCCGCCGCGGCCCGTGGGGGACCCCGACGCCGGGGGCGGTGGGGTCTCGCCTGATCCGGCTCTGTCCTGGAGTGCTCCCCTGGCGCCCGGTAGTAGCGCCGGGGCCACGCGGCCCGTCGTGACGTTCGCGGAGCCGGAGGGGTTCCGGGACGCGCCGCGAGTCGTCAGCCGGCGGACCCGTACCCTCGCGGCCGCCGCCTGCGTGGTCCTCGGGCTGGGCCTCATCGGCGGTGCGGTCACCGGGAGTTGGCTGATCGGGGACGCGGAGGGCAGCGGCGCGCGCGACACGTACGCCGTCGCCGGCGGGCTGTGGCACAACGTTCCCGTCGACGAGCTGTTCCCGCCCACCGTCGAGGGCCAGGGCGCAGGCCCCGGCGGCGCCGACCGCGTCTGGACGCGGATCGCCGTCGCCCCGGACAGCGGCTGCGCCGACGCCTTCGACCCGCTGCTGCGCCAGACCCTCACCCCGGTCGGCTGCCAGCGGCTCCTGCGCGCCACCTACACCGACGCCACCCAGAGCTACGTCACCACCGTCGGCCTGCTGTTCACCACCGCCGACGCGACCGCCATGCGCTCCCTGGAGACCCGGTTCGACAAGGAGGGGCTGGCCAAGCGGACGGACCTGATGCCCCGGCCGTACGCCGCCAAGGGCACCGTCGCCGCAGGCTTCGGCGACAAGCAGCGCGCCTCGTGGACGATCTCCGTCCTCACCGACGCGCCCGTCGTCGTGTACGCCGTCTCCGGCTGGGCCGACGGCCGTACCGTCGACTCCCCGCAGTCCGCGCAGCAGGCCACCGCCTCCGGCGCGACGACGGCCCCCGCGCAGGCCGGCCTCGGCAACGAGGCCCAGGGCCTCGCCGACCGCATCGAGCGAAGCCTGCGCAAGACCGCCGTCACGCCGCCCTCGGAGCAGCCCTCATGAGCCCTCGTACCCGTCGCAAGGCCGGCACCCGCCGGGCCGCCGGGCTCCTGTGCTGCCTCCTCGCCGGCTCCGTCGCCCTGCTGCCCGCCGCCCCCGCGTACGCCGACAGCATCCGTGCCCAGCAGTGGGCCCTGGACGCCATGCACACCCAGGAGGCCTGGCAGACCACCAAGGGCAAGGGCATCACCGTCGCCGTCCTGGACACCGGCGTGGAAGCCGACCACCCCGACCTCGAGGGCAACGTCCTCCAGGGCAAGGACATGGTCGGCTTCGGTGCCGTGGAGGGCGACCGGGCCTGGGCCCGGCACGGCACCGCCATGGCCGGCATCATCGCCGGTCACGGGCACGGGTACGGCGACGAGGACGGCGTCATGGGCATCGCGCCCGAGGCCAGGATCCTTCCCGTCCGGGTGATCCTGGAGGACGGCGACCCGCAGCGCACCAAGGCCCGCAACACCCGCGGCAACGCCCTCGCCGAGGGCATCCGCTGGGCCGCCGACCACGGCGCCGACGTCATCAACCTCTCCCTCGGCGACGACTCGTCCTCCGCCCACCCGGAACCGGCCGAGGACGAGGCCGTGCAGTACGCCCTGAAGAAGGGCGTGGTCGTCGTCGCCTCGGCCGGCAACGGCGGCGAAAAGGGCGACCACATCTCCTACCCGGCCGCCTACCCGGGTGTCATCGTCGCGACCGCCGTCGACCGCTACGGCACCCGCGCCTCGTTCTCCACCCGCCGCTGGTACGCCACGGTCAGCGCCCCCGGCCAGAAGGTCGTCATCGCCGACCCCGACCACAAGTACTACGAGGGCTGGGGGACCAGCGCGGCCTCGGCGTTCGTCTCGGGAGCGGTCGCGCTCGTCAAGGCCGCCCACCCCGGGCTGACCCCGGCGCAGATCAAGAAGCTCCTGGAGGACACCGCCCGCAACGCCCCCGCCGGCGGCCGGGACGACTCCCGCGGCTTCGGCTTCATCGATCCCGCCGCCGCGATCAAGGCCGCCGACGATCTCGAGCCGGAGGGCCTGAAGTCCGCCTCCTACGGCAAGGAGTACTTCGGCTCGGGCCCCGACGCCACCCGCTCCGACGACGACACCTCCAGCTGGGCCGCCCCGCTCGCGGGCGGCGCCGGAGTGATGCTCCTGATCGGCGCGGTCGTCCTGTGGCGCGGCCGCCGCGACCCGGACGAGTACGAGACCTACTGACCGCCCGCGACGCGCAACAGCCCGCTACCGGGTGGCCTCCGCCGACGCGCTCTCGTCCGCGAACGCCGACACCGCCGCCTTCGCGGCCGCCTCCACCAGCGAGATGCCCTTCGCCTGGGTCGCGTTGCCGTTCGACAGCACCGCCACCCAGTAGGTACGTCCGTCGGCGGTCACCCGCCCGATGCTGTTGATGTCCCACAGTCCGGTGGTGCTGCGCGCCAGCCAGCCGTTCTTCAGCGCCCACGACGAGCCGTCGGCCGCCGCCGAGACACCCCAGTGCTGGTCGGCGGCTATCTGCCCCATCAGCCCCTGGATGTAGGACTGCGAGGCCTCGCTCAGCTCCGAGTCGTCCCCGAAGACCTGCTGGAGCAGTGTGAGCTGGTCGGCGGCGGTGGTCTGGGTCAGCCCCCACAGCATGTCGTCGCCGCCCTCGGTCCCGGTGAGCCCGAACCGCTCGTTCGCGGCGTCGAGTCCCTTCGCCTTGCCGATGGTCCGCCACAGCTCCGACGCCGAGGTGTTGTCGCTGTTCTCGATCATCGCGGTGGCGTCCGACTTCTCGGTCGCGGTGAGATGCCGGCCCTCGTCCTGCGCCTGGAGCAGCAGCGTCGCCAGGATGTCCACCTTCACGATGCTCGCCGTGTCGAACGCGGCGTCGCCGTACGTGGCGCTCTCCCCGGACTCCACGTCGAGCACGGCGACGGACACCTTCGCCCGGCCCGGCACGGTCACCGACTTCATCGCCTCCGCCAGCAGCGCGTCGTAGTCCACCTCGGGTACGGCCACGGGCTCCACGGACGCCTCCTGGGTCGACTCCGACGCGGACGCCGACGGCGCCGCAGAGGACGACGATACGGCTCCCCCACCGGAGTGCGCCTGTGCCTTCACATAGGCGGTGCCGCCGGCGGTGACGCCCAGGACGGCCACGGTGGCGAGCGCGGTGTAGAGGAGCGGACGGCGCCGGGACGAGCGAGCGCGGCGGCTACGGCGGGCTCTGCGAGACTCCATGCCGTGATCGTGGCGGCGCCGACTGTGCGGGCCGTTAGACGCACGTAAGAGGTACGTCAGCGGAGACTGAGAATCCTGTGAAAGCTGTCTCCGTCGCGTTTCAGGCCCCGCACAAGCCCAGCAGCATCCCCCCGATAAGGTCGGTGACCGTGGCGAACAAGAACATTCCCGACCCCGGTTACTCCGACGACGACGGCTCCGCCGACCCCCGGCTCGCCGAGGCGCTCGCCGCCTGGGCCGAGGACCGCACCGCCGTGGGGCCCGTCCTGGAGGCGCTCAAGGGCACCCGGCTGCTCGTCCCCGTGGTGGCCGTGCTCGGTGAGGTCGAGGAGGACGAGAACGGGCTGCGCCGTGAGAAGACCAGCGACATGGCCGTCCCCACCCTGAAGGCCGGCGGCCGCACCGCCCTGCCCGCCTTCACGTCCACCGCCGCCCTGGCCCGCTGGGACCCGGCGGCCCGCCCCGTCGCCGTACCACTGCACCAGGCGCTGCAGGCCGCCGCGCACGAGAAGGCGGACACCGTCGTGCTCGACCTGGCCGGGCCGGTGGCGTTCGAACTGACGGGACCGGCGCTGCTGGCGCTCGCCGAGGGCCGTACGACGGCCGATCCGCTCGCGGATCCGGCGGTGCGGGAGGCGGTACGAGCGGCGGTGGCCGCCGAACCGGAGGTCCTCAGCGCCCACCTCGGGCCGGGGCAGGCGGACGGCACCCTGGCCCTCGTGCTCGCTCCGGCCGCCGCCCCCGCCGAGGCCGCCCGGGCGGTGGCCCGGCGCCTCGCCGCCGACGAGACACTGCGGGCCCGCCTGGTGCGAGGTCTCGACCTGGCACTGCTGCCGGCCGGGACGACGCCTCCGGGCGAGCCCCTGTACGTACGCGGATGAGCCGGCCGCAGACCTGGGCCGTGTCCGCAAAGTCCCTCCCCCAGAGGGGGTGCCCCCGGCCTTGCGGGCGAACGACGGGACTTTGCGGACACGACCTAGCCGTAGACGGGGCCGGTGTACTTCTCGCCCGGCCCCTGGCCCGGCGCGTCCGGGACGATCGACGCCTCGCGGAAGGCCAGCTGCAGCGACTTCAGGCCGTCGCGCAGCGGGGCCGCGTGGAAGGAGCTGATCTCGGTCGTGCTCGCGTCCAGCAGCCCGGCGAGGGCGGTGACCAGCTTGCGGGCCTCGTCCAGGTCCTTGTACTTGTCGCCCTCCTCGGTCAGCCCGAGCTTCACGGCCGCCGCGCTCATCAGGTTGACGGCGACCGTCACGATCACCTCGACGGCCGGGACCTCGGCGATGTCGCGGGTCATCTCGTCGAAGCCGGCGGCGGAGTCCGGGGTGGCGGCGGGGTCCGGGGAGCCGGCGGGGGAGGTCTCACTCATGCCCCACACGATAGGCGCAGGCCCGCCGAGCTCCCGTATCGAGGCTCGATTCGCCGTTCCTGGCGCAGGCTGCTAATCTCGGATAACGACCGGTCGGACACGCGTGCCCCTCAGCAGGCGGGCCCGGCCCACAAGTGGAGACTCCGAGCTCCCACCCGACTGTCCTCCGGGACGGCGGGTCATCCGGTCAGGCGGCCACCATCGTTCCGTACGGACGATGGAGTCGCCCGGTAGTGCGCCCCGCGATCCTCGCGAAGGTGCTCCGGTAGTGCTTGGAGCCCCGCATGTGATCGTTCGGGGCATTTTTTGTGCTTCGGCGTGGTTATAGGTCTAACGACACAGACGTTACGCGGCCGTCCGCCAGACCGCCGCGTGGTGCTACCGAGGAGGATCCATCAGCGCCGAGCCCCGCATCAACGACCGGATTCGCGTTCCCGAGGTGCGACTTGTCGGTCCCAGTGGCGAGCAGGTGGGCATCGTCCCCCTGGCCAAGGCACTGGAGCTTGCGCAGGAGTACGACCTGGACCTGGTCGAGGTCGCGGCGAACGCCCGCCCGCCGGTCTGCAAGCTCATGGACTACGGGAAGTTCAAGTACGAGTCGGCCATGAAGGCCCGTGAGGCGCGCAAGAACCAGGCGCACACGGTCATCAAGGAGATGAAGCTCCGGCCGAAGATCGACCCGCACGACTACGACACCAAGAAGGGTCACGTCGTTCGGTTCCTCAAGCAGGGCGACAAGGTCAAGATCACGATCATGTTCCGTGGTCGCGAGCAGTCCCGGCCCGAGCTGGGCTACCGACTGCTGCAGCGTCTCGCGGAGGACGTCCAGGAGCTCGGGTTCGTCGAGTCGAACCCCAAGCAGGACGGCCGAAACATGATCATGGTCCTCGGTCCGCACAAGAAGAAGACCGAGGCGATGGCCGAGGCGCGTCAGGCGCAGGAGGCCCGCAAGGCCGAAGCGAAGGCCAACCCCGGCCGCTCGCAGAACCCCGCGGACGCCGAGTTCACCGACGCCGAGGCCGCCGAGACGGCCGAGGCCCCTGCCGAGGCTTCCGCCGAGGCGTGATCCGAGGGACACACGTCCCCTGGATGCAACCCATACAGCAGCGACGCTCCACCCAGTGCCCGGTTTCACGACCGGGCACCGGAGCGCCACCGACGAGGAGAGAACGGCGCTATGCCGAAGAACAAGTCGCACAGCGGTGCCAGCAAGCGCTTCAAGGTCACCGGCTCCGGCAAGGTGCTCCGTGAGCGCGCCGGCAAGCGCCACCTGCTCGAGCACAAGTCGTCCCGCGTGACGCGTCGCCTCACCGGCAACGCCGAGATGGCCCCGGGCGACGCCGCGAAGATCAAGAAGCTTCTCGGCAAGTGAGGCCGGGCGCTCAGCGCCTGACCCACGCACACCGGGACCCAATCGATTCCGGGCCGTGTGACGACACCCACGGCCCCGCTACAAGGAGTTAACAAGTGGCACGCGTCAAGCGGGCAGTCAACGCCCACAAGAAGCGCCGGGCGATCCTCGAGCAGGCCTCCGGCTACCGCGGTCAGCGTTCGCGCCTGTACCGCAAGGCCAAGGAGCAGGTCACCCACTCGCTGGTCTACAACTACAACGACCGCAAGAAGCGCAAGGGTGACTTCCGTCAGCTGTGGATCCAGCGCATCAACGCCGCTGCCCGCGCGAACGGCATCACCTACAACCGCTTCATCCAGGGTCTGAAGGCCGCGAACGTCGAGGTCGACCGCAAGATCCTCGCCGAGCTCGCCGTGAACGACGCCAACGCGTTCGCCGCGCTCGTCGAGGTCGCCCAGAAGGCGCTGCCGTCGGACGTGAACGCCCCCAAGGCCGCGTGACGCTGCGCCGGCTTTGAGCCGACGTGACTGAAGGACCCGCAGGCTTCCACGGCCTGCGGGTCCTGCCGTGTCTGCACAGCTGCGGGCCGGTGGGGGCTGGTCGCGCTTTCCCCGCGCCCCTAGGGGGTTGCAGTCACGCGCGCCGCCAAGTCCCCCGCTCAGCTGCGGGCAAGCGAAACCCCGGCGGTACCAGTACCACTGAGCTTCCGAAAGTGACAGAAGATGCCCTCCGCCAGCCCCGAGCTCATCTCCTCCCGCTCCCCCCGCGTCTCCGCTGCCCGCCGCCTCGCCAGGCGGAACTTCCGCAGCAAGGAGCGACTGTTCCTCGCGGAGGGCCCGCAGGCCGTGCGGGAGGCCGCGGGGTACGGCAACGAGACGCTGGTGGAGCTGTTCGCCACCGTCGAGGCCGCGGAGCGGTACGCGGACATCATCGGCGAGGCCAGGACCAGCGGCGCCCGCGTCCACCTCGCCGACGAGCAGGTCATCGCGGACATCTCGACGACCGTCACCCCGCAGGGCCTCGTCGGGGTCTGCCGGTTCGTCGACACGCCGTTCGAGGAGATCCTCGCCGCCCGGCCGAAGCTGGTCGCCGTACTGGCGCACGTGCGCGATCCCGGGAACGCCGGCACCGTCCTGCGGTGCGCCGACGCCGCCGGGGCGGAGGCGGTCGTACTGACCGACGCGTCCGTCGATCTGTACAACCCGAAGGCCGTCCGCGCCTCCGTGGGCTCCCTCTTCCATCTGCCCGTCGCCGTCGGGGTGCCCGTGGAGCAGGCCGTGGCCGGGCTCAAGGCCGCCGGGGTGCGGATCCTCGCCGCCGACGGGGCGGGGGAGGACGACCTGGACGACGAGCTGGACAAGGGCACCATGGGCGGGCCGACCGCCTGGGTGTTCGGGAACGAGGCCTGGGGGCTCCCGGAGGAGACCCGCGCCCTCGCCGACGCCGTCGTACGCGTCCCGATCCACGGGAAGGCCGAGAGCCTGAACCTGGCGACCGCCGCGGCCGTATGTCTCTACGCATCGGCCCGTGCACAGCGCGCCTCCGGAGGGTGCCGCTCCGTCACCGAGAGCTAGTAGGGTGACCAGCTCGGGGGTCCTCGTCTGGGAGGTGGGGTACGGGGATGAGTGTCGGCACGAGCAGCGCACCGGGAGCGGCCCGCCCTGCCGGTGACCTCGCCGAACTCGGCATCGACCCGGACGACCTGCCCGACGGGCTCGTCGTCGCCGACGAGCACGGCCGGGTGATCTGCTTCAACGCCGCCGCCACACGCATCACCGCCGTCTCCGCCGAGGAGGCGCTCGGACAGCGGCTGGAGAAGGCCCTCCCCTTAGAGGATCTCGAAGGCCGCCGCTGGTGGCAGCTGACCGATCCGTACGGCGGTCTCGCCATCCGAGGCGGCCAGCCCGAGCGCAATCTGCTGCTGCCCGGTGGACGGGAGGTGCTGGTCTCCGTGCGGTACGTCCGCACCCGGCCCACCGGACCCGTCCGCCGAGTCGTCGTCTCCCTTCGTGACACCGAGGCCCGCCGCCGCACCGAACGCAGCCACGCCGAGCTGATCGCCACCGTCGCCCACGAGCTGCGCTCCCCGCTCACCTCCGTCAAGGGCTTCACCGCCACCCTGCTCGCCAAATGGGCGCGCTTCACCGACGACCAGAAGCGGCTGATGCTGGAGACCGTCGACGCCGACGCCGACCGGGTGACCCGGCTCATCGCCGAGCTGCTGGACATCTCGCGGATCGACAGCGGGCGGCTGGAGGTGCGCCGCCAGCCCGTCGACATAGGCGCGGCCGTCGGACGGCACATCCAGGCCTACGTCGCCGCCGGGCAGCCCGCCGACCGGTTCCTGCTCCGCCTCGAGCAGCCGCTGCCCGCCCTGTGGGCCGACCCCGACAAGGTCGACCAGGTGCTCAGCAACCTGATCGAAAATGCGGTGCGCCACGGCGAGGGAACCGTCACGATTGACGTCACGCCCGCCGCGTCCCCCCGGGAAGGGGAGGACATCGGCACGTCGGTCACCGTGAGCGACGAGGGTGCCGGCATCCCGGAGGAGTCCATGAACCGCGTCTTCACCCGCTTCTGGCGGGGCAGCAAGCGCGGCGGCACGGGCCTCGGGCTGTACATCGTCAAGGGCATCGTCGAAGCCCACAGCGGCACCATCACGGTCGGCCGCGCCCCCGGCGGCGGCGCCGAGTTTCGATTTACGTTGCCCGTGGGGGCCCCGGCGTATCTCACCTGAGATCCGGCCCGAGCCCCACGGGCGCATTCGCTTGCCTCAACCCCGTTAGACTCGGCCTTTGGCACCTTTGTGTCCCGAAAACCGTGACGAACTGTCCACGAGTCGGTACGGGGACCATCCGCCAGCCAATCGGAAGCACGGGAAGAGATGTCGGCACCCAATAAGTCGTACGACCCTGTCGAGGTCGAGGCGTTGAAACCGGAAGAGATCGAGCGCATGCGGGACGAGGCGCTCGCCGCCTTCGCCGCCGCGGACTCCCTCGACGCGCTCCAGGAGGCCAAGGTCGCCCACACCGGCGGCACCTCCCCGCTGGCCCTCGCCAACCGCGAGATCGGCGCGCTGCCCCCGCATGCCAAGGCCGCGGCCGGCAAGCTGGTCGGCCAGGCCCGGGGCGCGGTGAACAAGGCCCTCGCCGGCCGCCAGGAGGAGCTGGAGGCCGAGCGCGACGCCCGCGTGCTGGTCGAGGAGGCGGTGGACGTCACACTGCCGTACGACCGTGTCCCGGCCGGCGCCCGCCACCCCCTCACCACGCTCTCGGAGCGCATCGAGGACATCTTCGTGGCCATGGGCTACGAGGTCGCCGAGGGCCCCCAGGTCGAGGCGGAGTGGTTCAACTTCGACGCCCTCAACATCGGCCCGGACCACCCGGCCCGCGGCGAGGCCGACACCTTCTTCGTCCAGGGCCCGGACGGCGGCACCGAGTCCGGCGTCGTGCTGCGCACCCACACCTCGCCCGTGCAGATCCGCTCGATGCTCTCGCGCGAGCTGCCGGTGTACGTGATCTGTCCCGGCGTCGTCTACCGCACCGACGAGCTGGACGCCACGCACACCCCCGTCTTCCGCCAGGTCGAGCTGCTGGCCGTCGACGAGGGCCTGACCATGGCCGACCTCAAGGGCACCATGGACCACATGGTCCAGTCGCTGTTCGGCGAGGGGATCAAGACGCGGCTGCGGCCGAACTTCTTCCCGTTCACCGAGCCGTCCGCCGAGATGGACATGGTGTGCTACGTCTGCCGCGGCGAGTCCGTCGGCAACCCCGACCGCCCCTGCCGCACCTGCTCCTCCGAGGGCTGGATCGAGCTCGGCGGCTGCGGCATGGTCAACCCCAAGGTGCTCACCGCCTGCGGCGTCGACCCCGAGAAGTACAGCGGCTTCGCGTTCGGCTTCGGCATCGAACGGCTGCTGATGTTCCGCCACAACGTCGAAGACATGCGAGACATGGTCGAGGGTGACGTCCGGTTCACCCGACCCTTCGGGATGGAGATCTGATGCGGGTCCCGCTTTCCTGGCTGCGGGAGTACGTCGACCTCCCCGCCACCGAGACCGGCCGTGACGTGCAGGCCAAGCTGGTGTCCGCCGGCCTCGAGGTCGAGACGGTCGAACTGCTCGGCGCCGACCTCAAGGGCCCCCTCGTCGTGGGCCAGGTGCTGACGATCGAGGAGCTGGAGGGCTTCAAGAAGCCGATCCGCTTCTGCACCGTCGACGTCGGCACGGCCAACGGCACCGGCGAGCCGCAGGAGATCGTCTGCGGCGCCCGTAACTTCGCCGTCGGCGACAAGGTCGTCGTGGTCCTCCCGGGCGCCGTCCTCCCCGGCGGCTTCGCCATCGCGGCCCGCAAGACGTACGGCAAGACCTCCCACGGCATGATCTGCTCCAGCGACGAGCTGGGCATGGGCGACGACGGCACCAAGGGCATCATCGTGCTGCCGCCGGAGACCGAGGTCGGCAAGGACGCCATCGAGCTGCTCGAGCTGGTCGACGAGGTCCTGGACATCGCCGTCACCGCCAACCGGGGCGACTGTCTGTCCATCCGCGGTGTCGCCCGCGAGGCCGCCATCGCCTACGGTCTGCCGCTGCGCGACCCCGCCCTGATCGACGTACCGGCCCCGAACGCCTTCGGCTACCCGGTGCAGGTCTCCGAGCCGCTCGGCTGCGACCGCTTCACCGCCCGCACCGTCACCGGTCTGAGCCCCGAGGCGCGCTCCCCGATCTGGCTGAAGCGCCGGCTGCAGAAGGTCGGCATGCGCCCGATCTCGCTCGCCGTCGACATCACCAACTACGTGATGATGGAGCTCGGCCAGCCGCTGCACGCCTACGACCGCTCGCTGGTCCAGGGCACCATCGGCGTCCGCCGGGCAGGCGAGGGCGAGCAGATCGTCACCCTCGACGGCGTCACGCGCAAGCTGCACGCCGAGGACCTCGTCATCACCGACGACCGCGGCCCGATCGGTCTCGCGGGTGTCATGGGCGGCGCCGACACCGAGATCGCCGACCACGACGACCTGGAGAACTCCACCGGCGACGTGGTGATCGAGGCGGCCCACTTCGACGCGGTGTCCATCGCTCGTACGGCCCGTCGGCACAAGCTGTCCTCCGAGGCCTCCCGCCGCTTCGAGCGCGGCGTCGACCCGGCCGCCGCCGCGGCCGCCGCCCAGCGCACGGTCGACCTGCTCGTGCTCCTCGCGGGCGGCACGGCCGACGCGGGCGTCACCGAGGTCGTCACCCCGTCCGGCCCGCACACCGTCACCGTCCCGGCGAACCACCCCGACAAGGTCGCGGGCGTCGTCTACGGCCGGGAGACCGTCGTCCGCCGCCTCCAGGAGATCGGCTGCGACGTCTACGGGCAGGACGAGCTGATCGTCACCGTCCCGTCCTGGCGGCCCGACCTCGCCGAGATCAACGACCTGGCGGAGGAGGTCATCCGCCTGGAGGGCTACGAGAACCTGCCCTCCACGCTGCCCAAGCCCCCGTCGGGCCGCGGCCTCACCCACCGCCAGCGCCTGCACCGCCGCGTCGGCCGCGCCCTGGCCGGGGCCGGTTACGTCGAGGCGCCGAACTACCCGTTCATCGGCGAGGGCGTCTTCGACCAGCTCGGCCTGGACGCCGACGACCCGGCCCGCCGCGTCGTCAAGCTCACCAACCCGCTCAACGACGAGGAGCCCGCGCTCCGTACGTCGCTGCTGCCGGGTCTGCTGGGCGCGCTGCGGCGCAACGACGGCCGGGGCAGCCATGACCTGGCGCTGTTCGAGACCGGGCTGGTCTTCCACCCGCGCGAGGAGGCCGGCGTCGCCGGTCACCTCCCGGTCGACCGCCGCCCGACCGACGAGGAGATCGCGGCGCTCGACGCCGTACTCCCCGAGCAGCCGCGCCATGTCGCCGTCGTCCTCGCGGGCGCCCGCGAGCAGGCCGGCTGGTGGGGCAAGGGCCGTCCGGCCGACTGGGCCGACGCCGTCGAGGCGGCGCGGGCGGTCGCCCGGGAGGCCGGCGCGGAGCTGGTCGTCCGCCAGGGCCAGTACGGTCCCTGGCACCCGGGCCGGTGCGCCGAACTCGTGGTCGTCGCCGACGGTGCCGAGCGGGTCGTCGGCCACGCCGGTGAGCTGCACCCGCGCGTGGTGAAGGCGCTGGGTCTGCCGGCCCGCACCTCCGCGATGGAGCTGAACCTCGACGTCCTGGAGGCGGTCGGCGACGACACCCCGCAGGCGCCGAGCATCTCCTCGTTCCCCGTCGCCACGCAGGACGTCGCCCTCGTCGTCGACAAGTTCGTCCCGCACGCCGAGGTCGAGGCCGCGCTGCGGGAGGGCGCCGGCGAACTGCTGGAGGGGATTCGGCTGTTCGACGTGTACGTCAATGACGAGCAGCTCGGCGACGGGAAGAAGTCGCTGGCGTACGCGTTGCGCTTCCGCGCGGGGGACCGGACGCTGACCGTCGATGAGGCTTCCGCTGCGCGGGATGCGGCTGTTGCTCTTGCCGGCGAGCGTACGGGAGCAGTTCTGCGGGGCTGAGGTCCTGTGCCGGTGCGGGCGGACTGTGGCTGGTCGCGCCCGCGCGGCGGAGCCGCACATCGATACAGCCCCGCGCCCCTTGGGTTTCTTCACTCATCCGAGTGAGAATCTCAGGCGAACTGGCCCCCTCGGGCCAGCCCTCGACAGAATCGGACCGGCCTTTCGGGGTCGGTCCGATCTGTGCTGTGCGGCCTTAGACGGGGGGCCAACGACCATGTTCGGCATCAGGCGGCCGCTGCGCCGGGCCCTCTCGCTGGGGTTGCCCATGACCTGGGGCGCCCTGGCGATCGCCTACAAGTTGACCTGTCCGCTGGCCCAGCAGGACGGGCTCGGTGCCAGGATTGTCACCAGTGTCGTCTTCTTCGCCGTGGGCACCGGGATCGTCCTCCATGTGCGACAGGCCCTGCTGCGTGAGCTGAAGCAGGTCAGGCGGGTCGCCGGGGCCGCCCAGAGCGTGCTGTTGCGGCCGCTGCCGCCCCGCGTCGACGGGCTCGACGTGGCCGCCGCCCAGCTCTCCGCCGACCGCGGTGCCACCGTCGGCGGCGATCTGTACGAGGTCATCGCCACCGAGCACGGCGTACGTGTGGTGATGGGCGACGTCCGCGGCCACGGCCTGCCCGCCCTGGGCACCGTCGCCGCCCTCCTCGGCAGCTTCCGCGAGGCCGCGCACGACGAACCCGACCTGGGCCGGGTGCTGCGGCGCCTGGACCGTGCCCTCACCCGCCATCTCCACGACCGCGCTCCCGACACCCAGGCCGCCGAGGAGTTCGCCACCGTCCTGCTGCTGGAGATCGGACCGGACGGCGAGGTGCACGCTCTCAACTGCGGACATCCATGGCCGTATCTGCTGAGAAGCACGGCTGTGGAGCCGTTGGCGCGGGTGGACCCCCTTCCCCCACTGGGCCTCTTCCCGCTGCCGCGTGAACTTCCGCCCGTCCGTTGCGGCCCGCTGCTCCGAGGTGAGTGCCTCGTTCTCTACACGGATGGTGCGGAGGACGCGAGGGACGCACGAGGCCGCTTCTTCCCCCTGCCGGAGACCCTGACGAAGGCGGCCAACGACCATCCCGTGTCACCCCAGCAGATCCTGCGCACCATCCTGGCCGCACTCCTGAGGCATACGGCGGGCAGACCAACCGACGACATCGCCTTGCTGGTACTTGCAAACGGGCGCGAGTGCAGTTCCCTAGGGGCGCGGGTCGATGACATCAGCGGCTCCGCCGCCCGGGCGCGACCAGCCACCACCCACCCGCAGCCGACAACGCACCCCTGACCGGCTCACCCCGCGGAGCGCAACGCCGGACCGCCGCTTATTGAGGGGGAGCCGACGGCCCGGCGAACCTCTTGCGAGGCATTTCAGTCAACCGGCTGGAAACTCTCCGCAACAGCGCACGCACAGCGCGGATACGCGCACTTGCTTCACACCCCGTGTGAAGACGGACCCACTACTCTGGCGGCACCGAGGCACCGGGGGGCACCCAATGCAGCCCAACACTCTGCTCGACGCGATCCTGGACGAGGCGGGCATCTCGCACGCGGGCCTCGCCGCCCATGTGAACCAGGCCGGTCGGGCACGTGGACTCGCGCTGCGGTACGAGCACACGGCGGTCGCCCGGTGGCTGAAGGGACAGCGGCCGCGCGGCCAGGTGCCCGACCTGATCTGCGAGGTCCTCGCGGGGCGTCTGCACCGTCCGGTCACCCTCGACGACATCGGCCTCGGGGTCCCGGGCGAGCCGTCGAATCCCCACGGCACCTCCCTCTCCGGCTTCGTCGAGCGGGCCACCGCCCTGTGGCGGTCCGACGAACAGCAGCGCCCGCACCTCCTCGGCGCGCCCGCGGTGACCGGGACGCCCGCCGTGATGCCCGTGTGGGAGTGGGAGAACCCGCCCGAGGACGTCGACGTCTCCCGGGGCGGCCGGCACCGCGTCACGTCCGCCGACATCGAGATGCTGCGGGCCGCCCGCACCCATTACGAGCAGATGTACCGCAAGGCGGGCGGCATCGCGACCCGCAGCCGGATCGTCGGTTTCCTCAACGCGGAGGCGGCGCCGCTGCTGCGGGGCAGCTACACCGACGAG
Source organism: Streptomyces sp. NPDC096132 (assembly GCF_044763345.1). Taxonomy (NCBI): domain Bacteria; kingdom Bacillati; phylum Actinomycetota; class Actinomycetes; order Kitasatosporales; family Streptomycetaceae; genus Streptomyces; species Streptomyces sp. NPDC096132. Next base: position 256,261 of record NZ_JBIWGA010000009.1, on the reverse strand, counting down.
ACGGGACGTCAACTGCACCGGGCCACGGGCGGGTTGGTGGCGGTCGTGGGGATCTGCGCGTACGACTCCGACGCGCACGGTCTCGCCCAGCGCTACTTCCACCAGGCGCTCAGGCTCGCAAAGGCCAGCGGGGACCGGGGCCTTGGCGCGTACGTCATCGCGCTCCTCGTCAACCAGTCGCTGTTCATGCGGGAGTACCGGCAGGCCGTGGCCTTCGCGGAGGCCGCGCTGCGTGCCGCCGGCAAGCACATCACCCCCGCCCTCGCCTCCGATCTGTACGCGATGCAGGCCAAGGCGTACGCCCACCTCGGCGACGGCACGAGCGCCCTGTCGTGCATCCGGCGGGCGGAGACGGCCGCCGAACGCATCCGGCGGGGGCACGAGCCCGACGAGACCGGCTATGTCCAGCCGGGGCTGGTCAACGTCCAGGTGGCGGAGGCGCTGCTCAGCCTCGGTGAGATCGCCGCGGCCGCCGAGCACGCCCATGCCGCCGTCGGCAATCCCGCGCACGACCGGGGCCGGGTGCACCGGCTCGCCATGCTCAGCACGATCGAACTGCGCCAGGGCCATGCCGACAAGGCGGTGGTCACCGCCGTGCAGATGGCCGAGCAGGCGAGCGGAATGGAGTCGCAGCGGCTGCGCGACAGACTCAGGGCGGTGCGCGAGCATCTGGTGCGCAGCGGCTGCGCGGGCACGGCCGAGGCCGCCGAACTCATCGACGGAGCACTGCGCGTACCGCTGTAGACACGTCGTGCGGACCGCCTTTCAACGGGGTCCGCGGGGGAACACATACACCGGCGTCCCACAGTCCCTGCTGCGATATTGCCACTCACCCGACGGAAGGTGGCAGAACCGTGCAGTGGACGAAACAGAACGAACAAACTGTGTATGAAAACCGCTGGTTCAGCGTCAACCTGGCCGATGTGGAGCTGCCGGACGGCCGGCACCTCGACCACTTCCTGATACGGCTGCGGCCCGTCGCCGTGGCCACGGTGGTCAACGAGGCGAGCGAGGTCCTGCTCCTGTGGCGCCACCGCTTCATCACCGACAGCTGGGGGTGGGAACTCGCGGCGGGCGTCGTCGAGGACGGCGAGGACATCGCCCGTGCGGCCGCCAGGGAACTCGAGGAGGAGACCGGCTGGCGGCCGGGGCCCCTGCAGCACCTCATGAGCGTGGAACCGTCCAACGGCCTCACCGACGCCGTCCACCACATCTACTGGTCGGACCGGGGCGAGTACGTGGGACACCCGGTGGACGACTTCGAGTCGGACCGCCGGGAGTGGGTCCCCCTCAAGCTCGTACCGGACATGGTCGCCCGGGGGGAGGTCCCGGCCGCCAACATGGCGGCCGCGTTAATGCTGTTGCACCACCTCAGGCTCACGGGTGACTAGCGGGCCAGTGCCTGCATGGTGAGTCAACTCGCGAAGGGGGCGGGCCCGGCACTCCGGAGAGCGCCGGGCCCGTGGCGGACACGGTGGGCCATCAGTACGTGTAGAACCCCGAGCCGGTCTTGCGGCCCAGCCGGCCCGCGTCCACCATGCGCGCGAGCAGCGGGGGAGCGGCGTACAGCGGCTCCTTGTACTCGTCGTACATGCTCTGCGCCACCGACGCGACCGTGTCCAGGCCGATCAGGTCGGACAGCTTCAGCGGGCCCATCGGGTGGGCGCAGCCCATCTCCATGCCGTTGTCGATGTCCTCACGGCTGGCGATGCCCGTCTCGAACATCCGGATCGCGGAGAGCAGGTACGGGATCAGCAGTGCGTTGACGACGAAGCCGGACCGGTCCTGGGCACGGATCGCGTGCTTGCCCAGCACCTTCTCGGCGAACAGCTGGGCCCGGCTCAGCGTGCCCTCGGAGGTGGTCAGCGCCGGGATCAGCTCGACCAGCTTCTGCACGGGGGCCGGGTTGAAGAAGTGGATGCCGACGACCTGGTCGGGGCGGGAGGTGGCGACGGCCAGCTTCACCAGCGGGATGGAGGAGGTGTTGGAGGCCAGGATCGCGTCCGGGCGGGTCACCACCTGGTCGAGGACCTGGAAGATCTCGGTCTTGACCTGCTCGTTCTCGACGACGGCCTCGATCACGAGGTCGCGGTCGGCGAACTCGCCGAGGTCCGTGGTGAAGGTCAGGCGCGCCAGGGTCGCGTCCCGCTCCTCCTCGCTGATCTTGCCGCGCTCGGCGGCCTTGGCCAGGGAGTTGAACAGCCGGGTCCGGCCGATCTCCAGGGCCTCGCCGGTGGTCTCGGCGACCTTGACGTCGAGTCCGGCGCGAGCGCAGACCTCGGCGATGCCCGCGCCCATCTGGCCGCAGCCCACCACTCCGACGCGTTCGATGTCGGTCACATCGATCCCTTTCGCTCCGCTGTCTTCTCCGATGGCGGGGCAAGTCTGCCCGGGTCCCGGTCGGCCTGCTCCGATCGTGCACGTTACTAGCAAGTATCGATGATCGATCGCCGGGGTCGGTGCATGCTGTGCGCGGAGACGATCCGTGACCGAGCGGATCCATGGCGTGATGTGGGGATGGGTGCGATGGGGCGACTGACCCGGCGGGCGTTCGCGCTGGCGGCGCTGTCGGCGTTCACTGCGACGGACGCGGCGGCCGCTCCGGCTCCGCCGAGAACGGGAGCGGGAGCGGGAGCGGGAGCGACAGCGGGAGGGGGCGAGGCGGAAGGCCGGGCGACGACCGAGATGCGGGGCATGTGGCTGGCGACGGTCGCCAACCGGGACTGGCCCTCCAGGGCCGGGCTGACGGCCGCTCAGCAGCGCAAGGAGCTGATCGACTGGCTCGACATGGCGGTCCGGGCCCGGCTCAACACGGTGGTCTTCCAGGTGCGGCCCACTGCCGACGCGCTGTGGCCCTCCTCGTACGAGCCCTGGTCCCAGGTCCTCACCGGCACCCAGGGGAGGTCGCCGGGCTGGGACCCGCTGGGCACGGCCGTCGCCGAGGCCCACGCGCGCGGCCTTCAGCTGCACGCCTGGTTCAACCCGTACCGGGTCGCCACCCACGCCGACCGCTCCCGGCTGATCGCCTCCCACCCCGCCCGCCGGCATCCCGACTGGGTGGTCGAGTACGGCGGGAAGCTCTACTACAACCCGGGCCTGCCGAAGGTCCGCGCCTTCGTCCAGGACGCGATCCTGGACGCGGTGAAGAAGTACCCCGTCGACGCCGTGCACTTCGACGACTACTTCTACCCCTACCCGGTCGCGGGCCAGAGCTTCGACGACGCCGCGGCGTACGACGCCCACGGCGGCGGCTTCGCCACCCGGGCCGCCTGGCGCCGTGACAACGTCGACAAGCTGGTGCTGGAGACGGCCGCGCGGATCAAGGCCGTACGCCCCACCACCCAGTTCGGGATCAGCCCGTTCGGTGTATGGCGCAACGCCTCCACCGACTCACGCGGCTCGGACACCCGGGCGTTCCAGTCGTACGACGAGATCTACGCGGACAGCCGGAAGTGGGTGCGGCAGGGCTGGATCGACTACGTCGTCCCGCAGCTGTACTGGGAGATCGGCAACTCCGCCGCCGACTACGCCAAGCTCGTGCCCTGGTGGGCGGAGGTGGCCAAGGGCAGCCGGACGCGGCTCTACCTGGGGGAGGGCCTCTACAAGGCGGGCGCCTCGGGGCAGCCGGCGGCATGGGCGAACAAGGGCGAGCTGACCAGACACCTCACCCTCGCCAAGAAGTACCCGCAGGCGCGCGGGCACGTCTTCTTCGCGGCCAAGGATCTGCGGACGGACCGGATCGGCGCGATGGCGCGGGTGGTCGCCGACCACTACGGGCAGCCGGCGAAGCCCCCGCGCTGATCCCGCACCGTCCGATCCGACGCCGTCCGCTTCAACGCCGTTCCTCGGTCGTCCTGGTCGTGGTCCGGTGGCGGATCTCGGTGTCCGGGCCGGGTGAGCACACGCCCACGTGCCCGTCCGTGAAGCGGACGCGGAACGGCGGGTTGCCGTCCTGGCCCAGTACTTCGACGATCTCGCCGACTTTGTCGTGTTGGCCGACCACCCTGCCGTGCTGGACATACTGGTCGCCCGCGGTTCCTCGCATCTGCGGGGCCTCCTCACCGTAGGGGAGAGAGCAGTGGTCCGTGTCTCGATTTTAGCCGCGCGCCCGCTGGGTGACGGCGATGCAGACCAGCACGGCCGCGGCCGTCAGCGGAGCGGCGGGCGTCAGGTGCTCGCCCAGCAGCAGCACCGACCACACCAGTGTGAGCAGGGGTTGGGCCAACTGCAACTGGCTGGCCTTGGGGATGCCGATGGCGGCCATGCCCCGGTACCAGACGACCAGCCCGAGGAACTGCGAGCCCGCCGCGACCCACAGCAGCCCGGCCACGCTGTGCGCGGTCAGCTGGACGGGCTCGTACGCCACGGCCAGGGCGGCGGCGGGCACGCCGATCGGCAGGCACAGCACCAGCGCCCAGCCGATCACCTGCCAGCCCGGCATGACCCGGGCCAGCCGGCCGCCCTCCGTGTAGCCGGCCGCGCACACCAGCAGCGCCCCGAACAGATACAGGTCGGCGGTGGTCAGGGCCCCGCCGCTCTGCTGCACGGTGAACGCCACCACCGCGGCGGCACCGGCCAGCGCCGCCGTCCAGAAGGTGCGCGAGGGGCGGGTGCCGACCCGCAGGGCGGACAGCAGGGCGGTCGTCAGCGGCAGCAGGCCGACCACGACGGCGGCGTGCGAGGTGGTCGAGGTCTGCAGCGCGAGCGTCGTGAGGAGCGGGAAGCCGACGACCACCCCGGCGGCCACGACCGCGAGCCCCGCCCAGTGCCGCCGGGCGGGCACCGGCACCCTCAACGCCAGCAGACAGCCGCCGGCGATCAGCGCCGCCAGCACGCTGCGGACGGAGACCAGCGACCAGGGGCCGAAGCCCTCCAGACCCCAAGCGGTGGCGGGGAAGGTGAGGGAGAAGGCGACGACACCCAGGGCGGCCTGGAGGGTGCCCAGACCATGGGCCGGCGAGCTGGTGCTGACCGCTATCGAGATCGGGGCAGTAGCGCTACTCTGTGTCTTCATGCAAGAGCGTAGCAGCGTGGGTGACCTGGCGGATCAGCTGCGGCGGGAACTGGACCGCTACTCTCCCGGTGGAAAGCTCCCGTCGAGTCGGGCGCTGGTCGAACGGTTCCGGGTGAGCCCGGTGACCGTCTCGCGGGCGCTGGCGCAACTGGCCGCCGAGGGGCTGGTGGTGACCCGGCCCGGGGCGGGCGCCTTCCGAGCCCGGCCGCGTCCCGCGGTCCCCTCGGCGGGGGACACCTCCTGGCAGGAGGTCGCCCTCAGCGCGGACGGCGCCGCCGACCTCGTCCCGCGCTCGGTGGACGCCTCCGGCGTCACGGTCTCGCTGGCCGCGCCGGCACCCGGCGTGGTCGAGTTCAACGGCGGCTATCTCCACCCCTCCCTGCAGCCGGAGCGCGCGATGTCCGCGGCCCTGGCGCGCGCCGGACGGCGGCCCGGCGCCTGGGGCCGGCCGCCGATGGAGGGGCTGCCCGAGCTGCGGGAGTGGTTCGCGCGCACCATCGGCGGGGCCGTCGGCGCGGCCGAGGTGCTGGTCAGCGCGGGCGGCCAGGCGGCGCTCACCACCGCCCTGCGCGCCCTCGCCCCGCCCGGCGCACCGGTGCTCGTCGAGTCGCCGACGTACCCCGGCATGCTCGCGATCGCCCGTTCGGCGGGCCTGCGCCCGGTACCGGTCCCGGTCGACCCCGACGGGGTGAAGCCGGAGCTGCTCGCCGACGCCTTCCGGGCCACCGGCGCCCGGGTGTTCGTCTGCCAGCCGCTGTTCCAGAACCCGACCGGCGCCGTCCTCGCCCCCGGCCGGCGCGGCGAGGTGCTGCGGATCGCGCGGGAGGCGGGCGCCTTCGTCGTCGAGGACGACTTCGTGCGGCGGCTCGCGCACGAGGACGCCGGACCGCTGCCGCGCCCGCTCGCCGCCGACGACCCGGACGGGGTCGTCGTCCACGTCGGCTCGCTCACCAAGGCGACCTCGCCCAGCTTCCGGGTCAGCGCCCTGGCCGCGCGCGGGCCCGTCCTGGAGCGGCTGCGCGCCATCCAGGTCGTCGACACCTTCTTCGTGCCCCGCCCCCTCCAGGAGGCGGCCCTGGAACTCGTCGGCTCGCCCGCCTGGCCGCGCCACCTGCGGTCCGTGGCCGCCGAGTTGCGGGCCCGGAGGGACGCGATGACCTCCGCGCTGCGGCTGCACCTGCCCGAGCTCGCCCTCCCGCACATCCCTTCCGGCGGCTACCACCTGTGGCTGCGGCTGCCCGACGGCTCGGACGAGAGCGCGTTCGCGGCGGCCGCGCTGCGGGCCGGCGTCGCGATCACCCCCGGCCGCCCGTACTTCAGCGCCGAACCCCCGGCCGCCCACGTCCGGCTGAGCTTCGCGGCCGTCGCGGGCACGGAGGAGATCGCGGAAGGCGTACGACGGCTGCGGGCGGCCTGCGACGAGGCGCTGTCCGGAAACCGTTCGACATGATCCGAGCCCTCCTGTGAGGATCCGGCCATGAGCGACAGCGCGCCCCTCGCCGAGGGCTACGAGATCTCCGCCGACCCCGCCCGCGTCGACGTCGAGCGCGTCCACCACTGGCTGTCCACCGACGCGTACTGGGCGATCGGGCGGGCCCGGGAGAAGCAGGAGCGGGCCATCGCCGGGTCGCTGAACTTCGGGGTGTACGACACGGCGTCGGGGGAGCAGGTCGCCTACGCGCGCGTGGTGACGGACCTCGCGACCTTCGCGTGGCTGTGCGATGTCTACGTCGACCCGGCGGTCCGGGGCAAGGGCCTGGGCACGGCACTCGTCGCCGCCGTACGCGACCACCTGCTGCCGCACGGGCTGCGCCGGATACTGCTGGCCACGCAGGACGCGCACGGGGTGTACGAGAAGGTCGGCTTCGAGGCGCTGGAGGAGCCGCGGATCTGGATGGCGCTGATCTTCGAGAAGCTCGGGATGGCGTGACCGCTTTCCGGTGACTTGTCCGGCAGATCCTGACTGGCGGGTAAGCTTTCTCCCGTCCCTCGGCCAACACCCCTTGACCTGCGCACTTGCGCGGCTCACCATCACCGCATGCCACTTCGGGTGACGTTCGTCGCAGCCGCTCGCAGCTCACCGCTGCTCGCGGAGCGCTTCGATGACGACCGGCCGCTGGACCAGGCGGGCTGGGACGAGGTGCAGCGCGTGGCCGCGGACCTGCTGCCGCTCGCGGCCGCCGAGCTGCGCTACTGCTCGCCCACCCCGCGCAGCCGCGCCACCGGTGACGCGCTCGGGTACGCCCCGCTGGTGCAGCTCGCCCTGCGGGACTGCGACATGGGCCGCTGGCGCGGCTTCACCCTCGGCGAGGCGATGGCCCGGGAGCCGGAGGCCGTGGACGCCTGGCTGGCCGACCCGCGGGCCACTCCGCACGGCGGCGAGTCGCTGCTGGAGTTCATCTCGCGGGTGGGTGGCTGGCTCGACACCCGGCCGATCGGCGACGGCGACCGGATCGTCGCGGTGGCCGAGCCCAGCGTGATCCGCGCGGCCCTGGTGTACGCGCTGAAGGCGCCGCCGTCGACGTACTGGAACATCGACGTCCGCCCGCTGTCCACGACGACCGTCACCGGCCGGGGCGGGCGCTGGAACCTGAGGTTCGAGGGCGTGTCGGCGCAGACCACGCGCGCGTAGTCGGGCGCCTCGGCTCACGCGCGCGTGAGCCGGGCGCCTCAGCCCACGCGCCCGTAGTCCGTCGTCAGCAGCAGGTCCTTGGCGGGGCCTGCGACGCGCCACACCGTCCGCCAGTGATCCGTGTCCCGGACGGTGAACTCGCCGCGGTAGAGGTCGGCGGAGCAGGGGTGGTCGGCCGTGTGCCGGCCGGTCGTCAGGTCCAGGTCGTGGAAGGGGCGGCCGTCGGCGAACCGGACGTCGGCCGTCCCGGGCGTCGGGCCCGGCAGGAAGCGCAGAGTGCGCTCGGCGGGGCGCGGGATGCCCTGCCAGGTGAAGGTACCGGACTCGTGGTGCAGCAGCCCGCCCCCGTCGAGGGGCCGGAAGACCGTCGCACCCGTGAAGACGCCTGTGTCGCCGCCGGCCAGATCCCGCACGGACCGCTCCACCCGCCAGCTCCCCGCGAGGTAGACCAGCGCATCGGGGACTGGCCAGAACTCGTCCATCGACGTTCACTCCCGAAACTTCCGCTGCCGCGCGACCCATTGACGCCCTCCGGCCCCCTCCCTATCTTGCCGTTCGAAGTGCCGATCAAGGTCCGATATCTCGAACAATCCCTGTAAGAGAGAGCCGCGGAGTATCCATGTCACGCACCCGCTGGAGACTCGGTCTCGGCGCCACCGCCCTGCTGGTGGCCTCGGCCGTACTGCCCGCCCCCGCCCGAGCCGCCGACACCACCGACTACGCCATCACCGTCGACCCCGCAGCCAAGGGCGCGAAGATCGACGACACGATGTACGGCGTCTTCTTCGAGGACATCAACCGGGCGGCCGACGGCGGTCTGTACGCCGAGCTCGTGCAGAACCGATCCTTCGAGTACTCCACCGTCGACAACCGCTCCTACACCCCCCTGACCTCCTGGACGGTCTCCGGCACGGCGAACGTCGTGAACGACGACGGCCGCCTGAACGACCGCAACCGCAACTACCTCTCCCTGGGCGCCGGTTCGTCCGTCACCAACGCCGGATACAACACCGGGATCCGGGTCGAGCAGGGAAAGAGGTACGACTTCACCGTGTGGGCCCGCGCCGAGAGCGGTACGGCCCTGACGGTCTCCTTGCAGGACGCCGACGGCACGCTGGCCACCGCCCGGCAGGTCGCCGTACGCGCGGGCGGCTGGACGAAGTACAGGGCGACCTTCACCGCGACCCGCACCAGCAGCAACGGCCGGCTCACCGTGGCCTCCTCCGCCGCGACCGCCCTCGACATGGTGTCCCTGTTCCCCCGTGACACCTACAAGCACGAGCCCAACGGCCTGCGCAAGGACCTCGCCGAGAAGATCGCCGCCCTGCACCCGGGCTTCGTGCGCTTCCCCGGCGGCTGCCTGGTCAACACCGGCTCCATGCAGGACTACAGCGAGGCCTCCGGCTGGCAGCGCGCCCGCTCCTACCAGTGGAAGGACACCGTCGGCCCGGTCGAGGAGCGGGCGACGAACTCCAACTTCTGGGGCTACAACCAGAGTTACGGCCTCGGCTACTACGAGTACTTCCGGCTCGCCGAGGACATCGGCGCGATGCCGCTGCCCGTCGTCCCGGCCCTGGTCACCGGCTGCGGCCAGAACAAGGCCGTCGTCGACGACGCGCTGCTCAAGCGCCACATCCAGGACACCCTCGACCTGATCGAGTTCGCCAACGGCCCGGTGACCTCCACCTGGGGCAGGAAGCGCGCCCAGATGGGCCACCCCAAGCCCTTCCACCTCACCCACATCGAGGTCGGCAACGAGGAGAACCTCCCGAACGAGTTCTTCGCCCGCTTCAAGGAGTTCCGCGCCGCGATCGAGGCCGCGTACCCGGACGTCACCGTCATCTCCAACTCCGGCCCGGACGACTCCGGTTCGACCTTCGACACGGCCTGGCAGCTCAACAAGGACGCCAAGGTCGACATGGTCGACGAGCACTACTACAACAGCCCGCAGTGGTTCCTGCAGAACAACGACCGCTACGACTCCTACGACCGCGGCGGGCCCAAGGTCTTCCTCGGTGAGTACGCCTCCTGGGGCAACGCCTTCAAGAACGGCCTCGCCGAAGCCGCCTTCATGACCGGCCTGGAACGCAACGCGGACGTCGTCAAGCTCGCCTCCTACGCCCCGCTGTTCGCCAACGAGGACTACGTCCAGTGGAGCCCGGACCTGGTGTGGCTCAACAACCACGCCTCCTGGAACTCCGCCAACTACGAGGTCCAGAAGCTGTTCATGACCAACGTCGGCGACCGCGTCGTCCCCTCCACGGCCACCGGCACCCCGTCCGTCCAGGGCCCGATCAGCGGCGCCGTGGGCCTGTCGACCTGGGCGACCACGGCGGCGTACGACGACGTGAAGGTCACCGACGCGGACGGGAGCACGCTCCTGAGCGACGACTTCTCGGGCGACGCCTCGCAGTGGACGCACACCGGCGGCGGCAGCTGGACCCTCCAGGACGGGCAGTACGTCCAGACGGACGTCGCCGCCGAGAACACCATGGTCTCGGCCGGTGACACGAACTGGCACGACTACGACCTGCACGTGAAGGCCACCAAGAAGTCCGGCAAGGAGGGCTTCCTCGTCGCGTTCGGCGTCAAGGACACCGGCAACTACTACTGGTGGAACCTGGGCGGCTGGAACAACACCACCACCGCCGTCGAGCAGGCCGTGGACGGCGGCAAGTCCACCCTGATCTCCAAGGCCGGGACCATCGAGACGGGCCGCGCCTACGACATCGACATCAAGGTGCGCGGCCGCCAGGTCACCCTCTACCTCGACGGCCAGGAGTGGGGCGGCTTCACGGACGACAAGCCGGCCGAGCCGTTCCGCCAGGTCGTCACCCAGGACAAGAGGACCGGCGACCTGATCGTCAAGGTCGTCAACGCCCAGTCCGCCGACGCCCGCACGGCGATCGACCTCGGTGGCGCCAAGGTCTCGTCCGAGGCCCGCGTCACCACGCTGGCCGCGGCTCCGAACGCGGTCAACACGGAGACGGACACGCCGGTCGCCCCGGTGACGTCCACCTTCACCGGGGTCGCCGACCGGTTCACGTACACCTTCCCGGCGAACTCGATCACGTTCCTGCGGATCGGGCAGAAGTAGCGGCAGCGGTTCCGGGCGGGCGTGGGCGGATGCCGCCCACGCCCGTCAGGCGCCCTTGCGGCGGAACCAGCCCCGCTTGGCCTGCGGCTGTGGCTGCGGCTGCTGTGGCGCCTGGGGGACCGGACCGCCGAACGGGGGGAGTCCCTTGAAGCGGTCGTCGAAGGTCACCGTCGGGGTGATCCGCCGCAGCGCCGCGCGGACCAGCGTGAGCGGATGGTCGGGGAACCGCGCGTCCCACTGCTCGTCGTCCCCGACGTGGAACGGCAGACCGCCCAGCTGACCGCCCACGTAAGGATGCGGCCGGAAGTAGGCGGCCGGCCCCACCTGAGCCATGACCGTCGCCTCCCGCATCCCGGTCATCGGGCCCTCGGCGGCCTGCACCTTGACCACGGTGCTGCACGCGGCCTTGGGAATCGTCCAGCTGCCGAGGAAGGCCTGCCCCGGCCTGCTGCCCAGCGGCACCTTCACCAGTTGCCGGACGGCCGGCACGCCGTCCACCGCGCCGGGCAGCGTCTCGATCAGGCCGCCGCCCGCCTCCGCGGTGATCTGCGCCAGTCCCGCGCGCAGCCGTTCCGGCTCGTGCAGCGGGGCCGGCAGGTCCGGCACCAGCGGGAAGAAGTGGACCGACAGCACGAGCCCCGCCGCATCGGTCCACACCCCCGGCTCGCGCTCGGTGAAGCCGGTGAGGTCGAGGCCGGTGACGGGTGTCATGGCGATCATCGGATTTCCCCCTGGTCGCATCCGGGCATGATCACGGAGTCACCGATTGTGTCATCCACGGGACGAGCCCCACGGGGATCGTGGATGGATTGCATAAAAGTGCAGCGATACGTATAGTCATGCCATCCAGGAGGAGGATATCGATGGCGGTACGTGCGGCAGTGGCCGGAGCGAGCGGGTATGCGGGCGGCGAAGTGCTGCGCCTGCTTCTCGCGCACCCCGAGGTCGAGATCGGCGCCCTGACCGGCAATTCCAACGCGGGCCAGAAGCTGGGCGCGCTCCAGCCGCATCTGCTGCCGCTGGCGGACCGGGTCCTCGAGGAGACCACCCCCGAGGTGCTCGCCGGACATGATGTCGTGTTCCTCGCCCTTCCGCACGGGCAGTCCGCCGCCGTCGCCGAGCAGCTCGGCCCGGACGTCCTCGTCGTCGACATGGGCGCCGACTTCCGGCTGAAGGACGCGGCCGACTGGGAGAAGTTCTACGGCTCCGCGCACGCCGGGACCTGGCCCTACGGCCTCCCCGAACTGCCGGGCGGCCGCGCCGCGCTGGAGGGGTCCAAGCGCATCGCGGTCCCCGGTTGCTACCCCACCGCCGTCTCGCTCGCGCTCTTCCCGGCGTACGCGGCGGGACTCGCCGAGGCCGAGGCCGTGATCGTCGCCGCCTCCGGCACCTCCGGCGCGGGCAAGGCGCCCAAGGCGCATCTGCTGGGCTCCGAGGTCATGGGCTCCATGTCGCCGTACGGCGTGGGCGGTGGCCACCGGCACACGCCCGAGATGATCCAGAACCTCAGCGCGGCGGCCGGGGAGCCGGTCTCCGTCTCCTTCACGCCCACCCTCGCGCCGATGCCCCGCGGCATCCTCGCCACGTGCAGCGCGAAGGCGAAGCCCGGCGTCAGTGCCGAGTCCGTCCGCGCCGCCTACGAGAAGGCCCTCGCCGACGAACCCTTCGTGCACCTCCTGCCCGAGGGACAGTGGCCCGCCACGGCGTCCGTCTACGGTTCCAACGCCGTTCAGATCCAGGTCGCGTACGACGAGGCCGCCGGACGCATCATCGCGATCAGCGCCATCGACAACCTGACCAAGGGCACGGCCGGTGGTGCCGTCCAGAGCATGAACATCGCCCTCGGACTCGACGAGTCCACGGGGCTTTCCACGATCGGAGTCGCACCGTGAGCGTCACGGCAGCCAAGGGATTCACGGCGGCGGGCATCGCCGCCGGGATCAAGCAGAACGGCAACCCGGACCTGGCCCTCGTGGTCAACACCGGGCCGCGCCGCGCCGCCGCGGGCGTCTTCACCTCCAACCGTGTGAAGGCCGCGCCGGTCCTGTGGTCCGAGCAGGTGGTCAAGAGCGGTCAGCTGTCCGCCGTCGTCCTCAACTCCGGCGGCGCCAACGCCTGCACGGGGCCGAAGGGCTTCCAGGACACGCACGCCACCGCCGAGAAGGTCGCGGACGTGCTGGGCCTGGGCGCGGGGGAGGTCGCCGTCTGCTCGACCGGTCTCATCGGCGTCCTGCTCCCCATGGACAAGCTGCTCCCGGGCGTCGACACGGCCGCCGCCCAGCTGTCCGAGCACGGCGGCGAGAAGGCCGCCATCGCCATCAAGACCACCGACACCGTCCACAAGACCTCCGTGGCCCAGGGCGACGGCTGGACCGTCGGCGGCATGGCCAAGGGCGCGGGCATGCTCGCCCCCGGCCTCGCCACCATGCTGGTCGTCCTCACCACCGACGCCGACGTCGACAGCGAGACCCTGGACAAGGCGCTGCGCGCCGCCACCAAGGTCACCTTCGACCGGGTCGACTCCGACGGCTGCATGTCCACCAACGACACCGTGCTGCTGCTCGCCTCCGGCGCCTCCGGGGTCACCCCGGAGTACGAGGAGTTCGCCGCCGCCGTACGGCAGGTCTGCGACGACCTCGGCCAGCAGCTCATCCGGGACGCCGAGGGCGCCAGCAAGGACATCAAGGTCGAGGTCGTGAACGCCGCGAGCGAGGACGACGCCGTCGAGGTGGGCCGCTCCATCGCCCGCAACAACCTCCTCAAGTGCGCCATCCACGGCGAGGACCCCAACTGGGGCCGCGTCCTCTCCGCGATCGGCACCACGAAGGCCGCCTTCGAGCCGGACCGGCTCAACGTCGCCATCAACGGCGTCTGGGTCTGCAAGAACGGCGGCGTCGGCGAGGACCGCGACAAGGTCGACATGCGCTACCGCGAGGTGCACATCGTCGCCGACCTGGCAGCCGGCTCCGAGACCGCCACCATCTGGACCAACGACCTGACCGCGGACTACGTCCACGAGAACAGCGCCTACTCCTCATGAGCAACGCACCCACGCGGAAGCACACCGCGCTCCCCAAGGCCCAGATCCTCATCGAGGCCCTGCCCTGGCTGACCCGGCACAACGGCAAGACCGTCGTCATCAAGTTCGGCGGCAACGCCATGGTGAACGAGGAGCTGAAGGCCGCCTTCGCCCAGGACGTCGTCTTCCTCCGCCACGCCGGCCTCAATGTCGTCGTCGTGCACGGCGGCGGCCCGCAGATCAGCGCCGCCCTCGACAAGCACGGCATCGTCAGCGAGTTCAAGGCGGGCCTGCGCGTCACCACCGAGGACGCCATGGACGTCGTACGGATGGTGCTCGCCGGGCAGGTCCAGCGCGAGCTGGTCGGACTGCTCAACCAGCACGGACCGCTCGCCGTCGGCCTCACCGGCGAGGACGCGCACACCATCACCGCCACCAAGCACCAGCCCGAGATCGACGGGGAGTTGGTCGACATCGGGCGGGTGGGCGAGATCACCGCGATCGACACGGGCGCGATCGAGGCACTGCTCGCCGACGGCCGTATCCCGGTCGTCTCCTCCATCGCCCGCTCCCAGGACGACGGACATGTCTACAACGTCAATGCTGATACGGCGGCTGCGGCACTCGCTGCTGCGCTGGGCGCCGAGACCCTCATGGTCCTCACCGACGTCGAGGGCCTCTACGAGGACTGGCCCCACAGCGACGAGGTGATCAGCCGCCTCACCGCTTCCCAGCTGGAGAAGCTGCTGCCGGACCTCAGCTCCGGCATGGTCCCGAAGATGGAGGGCTGTCTGCACGCCGTACGCAACGGCGTCACCACGGCCCGGGTCATCGACGGGCGGGTCCAGCACTCGATCCTGCTGGAGATCTTCACCGACGAGGGCATCGGCACGATGGTCGTGCCCGACGAGCAACAGGGGGCTGCCGAATGACCGGGACCTCGACCAACGCGGAGCTGACCACGCGGTGGCAGGGCGCGCTGATGAACAACTACGGCACCCCGAGGCTCCCGCTCGTCCGCGGCGAGGGCGCCCGACTCTGGGACGCCGACGGCAAGGAGTACCTGGACTTCGTCGGCGGCATCGCGGTCAACGCCCTCGGCCACGCCCACCCGGCGGTCGTCGAGGCGGTCAGCAAGCAGATCGCCTCGCTGGGCCATGTGTCGAACCTGTTCATCGCCGAACCGCCCGTCGCCCTCGCCGAACGGCTGCTGCGCCACTTCGGCCGGGACGGCAAGGTCTTCTTCTGCAACTCCGGCGCCGAGGCCAACGAGGGCGCCTTCAAGATCGGCCGGCTCACCGGGCGGCCCCACATGGTCGCCACCCACGGCGGCTTCCACGGCCGCACCATGGGCGCCCTCGCGCTCACCGGCCAGCCCGGCAAGCAGGAGCCCTTCCTGCCGCTGCCCGGAGACGTCACCCACGTCCCGTACGGCGACGCGCAGGCGCTGGCCGCCGCGGTGACCGAGGACACGGCCCTGGTGATCATCGAGCCGGTCCAGGGCGAGAACGGCGTGGTCGTGCCCCCGGCCGGCTATCTGAAGGCGGCCCGGGCCATCACGGCCGCCACGGGGTCGTTGCTGGTCCTGGACGAGGTGCAGACCGGCATCGGGCGGACCGGGCAGTGGTTCGAGTACCAGGCCCACGAGGGCGTCCTGCCCGACGTCGTCACGCTGGCCAAGGGCCTCGGCGGCGGGCTCCCGCTCGGGGCGACCGTCGCCTTCGGGCGAGCGGCCGAACTGCTCCAGCCCGGGCACCACGGGACGACTTTCGGCGGCAACCCCGTCGCCTGCGCGGCCGGCCTCGCCGTCCTCGACACCATCGAGAACGAGGGGTTGCTGGAGAACGTCAAGCGGCAGAGCGAGAAGTTGCGAGGCGGAATCGAGGGTCTGGGCCACCCGTTGATCGATTATGTCCGGGGCGCCGGGCTGCTCCTGGGTATCGTGCTCTCCGAGCCGCTCGCGCCCCAGGTGCAGCAGGCGGCTCAGGAGGCCGGATTCCTCGTGAACGCGCCCGCCCCCGACGTCGTCCGGCTGATGCCGCCGCTGAATCTCGGCGACGACGCGGTGGAGGCGTTCCTCGTGGCGCTGCCCGGCATCCTCGACACAGCCAGCGGGGACGGATCCGGAGAATGAGACGACGATGAGCCACGCGCAGGACCATGAGCAGTTGGGGGGCAACGGGCCCGCCGTGCCGCAGACCCGCACCGCCCGCCACCGCCGGATCGTGGACATCCTCAACCGGCAACCCGTGCGTTCGCAGAGCCAGTTGGCGAAGCTGCTCGCCGACGACGGGCTGAGCGTGACGCAGGCGACGCTGTCGCGGGACCTGGACGAGCTGAACGCGGTGAAGATCCGCAACACCGACGGCGACCTGATCTACGCGGTGCCGAGCGAGGGGGGTTTCCGTACCCCGCGCGCGCCGCTGGGGGAGTCGGCGAAGGAGGAGCGGATGCGGCGCCTCTCCCAGGAGCTGCTGATCTCCGCCGAGGCCTCGGCCAACCTCGTGGTCCTTCGCACTCCGCCGGGCGCGGCCCAGTTCCTCGCCTCGGCGATCGACCAGGCGGAGCTGCACGACATCCTCGGGACGATCGCCGGCGACGACACACTGCTGCTGATCAGCCGGGAGCCGACGGGGGGCCAGGCCTTGGCCGACCACTTGCTGCGGCTGGCTCAGAACGGCCACTGAGGGGGCGGGTGGCCGCCATACGCCGACTGCGGGCGCGCGGGGGCTGATCGCGCAGTTCCCCGCGCCCCTTGGGTAGGCACAGTCACGCTGTCGTAACCGCGGGCAATCGTGCCTCCCCCAGTGCCTTAAGGGCCTGGGAGGTACCCCCAGGGCGGCACGGGTGGGCGCGGCGGCGCCCCGGTGGCGCCTGGCTGCGTGACCCACCCCCGCTCAGCCTCGGCTCAGCCCAGCCTTCTGGCCAGTCCGCCCGTGCAGCGCACCTCGTCGCCCGCGGTGATCAGGAGGGCCTCCACGTCCGGGAGGGACTCCAGCCACGCCAACGCCTCTCGTGAGCCCATCGCGAAGGCGGCCGTGGCCCAGCAGTCCGCCCAGGTCAGCTTAGGCGCCACGACCGTCACGGCGACGAGGTCCGTCACCGCGGACCGACCCGTGCGCGGGTCGACGATATGGGCGCCCCGCTCCGCCGTACCGGACGTCGCCACCGCCAGCTCGTCCGCCCCCGCCGCCGACACCACCGCCGCGAGCCCACCGGGCCGCAGCGGATCGGACACACCCACCCGCCAGGGCCGTTCCGGCCCGGGCACGCCCAGCAGCTGCACGTCCCCGCCGCCGTTGACGCTGACGCCGCTCACCCCGGCCACCCCGGCGACCAGCCGCGCCGCCCGCTCGGCGGCCCAGCCCTTGACGATCCCGGTCGGGTCGAGCCGGCCCTCGTAGCGCATGCTGAACCAGCCGTCGCTGGCCCGCTCCGCCTCGGCGCCCAGCTCCAGCACCTCGGCCACCTCGGGGTCGCAGTCCGCGACGGTCAGCTCGCCCCGCGCCAGCCGGGAGACCTGGCTGTCCTCGCGGTACGTGCTGAACACCTCGTTCACCCGGTGCAGGGAGGCCACCGCCGCGTCGAGCGCCGCGCGCACCGCCCCGGGATCCCCGCCGCGGACGTCGAAGGAGAAGACGGTCCCCATGACCTCCTCCGCCAGACGTATCGCGGCGGGAGCTGCTGCCGACTCGGCCACGGTGTCAGTCACCGGCCTGGTCCAGCGCCGACTGCAGGGACTTCTTGTAGCCCTCGCTGGTGTAGGTGGCGCCGGAGACGGTGTCGATGTCCGCGCTGCCGGCCGCCACGGCCGCCTGGTTGAGCTTGGGGACGGAGAGTTCCGTCTTCTGGGAGCTGGTCCCGCCCTCGGGCGCCTGGACGGCCTCCGCCTTGGTGATCTTGCCGCCCGCGACGGTGATCCGGACCTGCACCGGACCGTACTGCGTCTGCGCCACCGTGCCGGTGAAGGTCCCGGAAGCCTGGGCCGCGCCCGAGTCGGACGACCCCGCCCCCGAGCCGGAGCCGGAGCCCGCGTCGGACGACGAACCCGCGCTCGCCTTCGCCTTGTCCAGCGCCGACTGCAGGGACTTCTTGTAGCCCTCGCTGGTGTAGGTGGCGCCGGAGACGGTGTCGATGTCCGCGCTGCCGGCCGCCACGGCCGCCTGGTTGAGCTTGGGGACGGAGAGTTCCGTCTTCTGGGAGCTGGTCCCGCCCTCGGGTGCCTGGACGGCCTCCGCCTTGGTGATCTTGCCGCCCGCGACGGTGATCCGGACCTGGACGTTGCCGTACTGCGTCTGCGTCACGTCACCGGTGAAGGTGCCGGACGCCTGCGCGGTGCCCGACCCGGACCCGGATCCGGACCCCTGGGAGGCCGCGCTCGCGTTCGCCTTGTCGATCGCCGACTGGAGGGACTTCTTGTAGCCCTCGCTGGTGTAGGTGGCCCCGGAGACGGTGTCGATCTCCGAGGTCTGCTTGGCGAGGACGTCGGCGTTCAGCTTGGGGATCGCCAGCTCGGTCTTCTGGGAGCTGGTCCCGCCCTCGGGTGCCTGGACGGCCTCCGCCTTGGTGATCTTGTTGTTGACGACGGTGATGCGGACCTGGACGTTGCCGTACTGCGTCTTGACGGCGTCGCCGGTCATCGTCCCCGAGACGACTGCCCCGGATCCGCCCTGGGCCGCTTCCTGCGCCGCCGCGCCCGTGCCCGCCGCCTGCGCGGACGGGGTCGGGTCCGTCGACGGCTTCAGCGACAGCAGCAGCACGATCCCGGACACGGTGGCGGCACTGGCCAGCACGACCCGCCGAAGAGGGTGGCTCTTCCTCATCTGTTCCTGAGCTCCTGATTCACGTCGATGGCCACAGTGCGGGCCGGAAGTCCTGCGGTTGTCCGTCGCTCACATCTCGAACGACTCGTGATGGATACGGCGGGCCGGGACCCCGGCGCCGCGCAGTGCCTCGTACACGCCCTGGGCGAAGCCGTTCGGCCCGCACATGAACACGTCGTGGTCGTCGATGTCGGGGATCTTGCGCTGGAGGGACTCCGCCGAGATGTCGGGGCGCTCCCCGTCGGGGCTGTTGACCGCGTACATCAGTCGCGCCCCGCGCTCGTCGGCGATCTTCGCCAGCTCGTCCCAGAGGGCCAGGTCCTGGGTGCTGTTGGCCCGGTAGAGGAGGGTGATGTCACCGGGCGCGCCCGGCAGCGTCTCGAACAGCGTCCGCATCGGGGTGATGCCCACACCGCCGGCCACCAGCAGCACCTTGCCGCGGCTGCGCCGGGAGGCCGTCATCGCGCCGTACGGGCCCTCGGCCCACACCTTGGTGCCGGGCCGCAGCTCGCGCAGTGCCGCGGTGTGGTCGCCGATCGCCTTGACCGTGATGCGCAGCAGCTCGGGGCGGGGGTTCGCCGACAGCGAGTACGGGTGGGAGCTGAACCGCATCCCCGGGGCCAGGAACCGCCAGCGGAAGAACTGCCCGGCCTCCGCGCCGATCCGGTGCAGCTTGCGCCCGCCGATCAGGACCGACACGATGCCGGGCGTCTCCTCGATGACCGCCTCCACGTACATGCGGTGGCGGAGGTTCAGCCGGATCGGGGTGAGGATGCGGTACCAGATCACCAGCGCGGTGACCGAGCCGTAGAGGCCGTACCAGACGGTCTTGGCGGCGGGCTCGACGGCGAACTCGTTGCCGGTGGTGAGCTGGTGCCAGAACGTCAGGAAGACCGCCGCGTACGTCATCAGGTGGATGTGGTACCAGGTGTCGTACGGCATCTTCCTGCGCACCGGGCCGATCGACGACAGGCCGATGACCACCAGCAGCCCGGTGCCGATCGCCGCCTTGCCCATGTCCGGCAGCTGGTTGATCGAGTCGATCGTCTGCTGGACGATGTCGCCCAGCGACTTGCCCGCCTGCAGCGCGTACCCCCACATGATGAGGAACACGTGCGCGAAGGTCAGACAGAGCGTGTACCGGCCGCTCATCGCGTGCCAGCGCGCCACCCGGTCCGAGCCCACCCGGCGCTCCAGGGCAGGCACCCGCGCCATCTGCAGCACGACGAGCGCCATCATGTAGCCGGCGAGCAGACCGGTGATCCGTCCCGCGTTGAGGATCTTGCTGTTGTTGTCCGCGATGTTCGGCGTGTTGGCCCACCACAGCCACAGCACGCCCGCCGCGCCCGCCCATACGGCGAGCAGCAACGGGACGGCCGGGGACCGGCGCGGGCGGATGCGGCGCATCGTCTGGCGGCGGGCGGCACGTCCGCCTGCGATCGTGGTGGTCACGGTTCCTCCGTGGGACTTGGCCCTTGACCCACAGATACGCGCGACGACCGCAGAGTGTTCAGAGTCCCGCGGAGTCCAGCGCCGACTGGAGTGACTGCCGGTAACCCTCGCTCGTGTACGTCGCTCCCGACACCGTGTCGATGTCCGCGCTCTGCGCCGCCAGCGCCTCGCTCCGCAGCTGCGGGACGGCGTACGCGTTGATCTCCTGGTCGCGCGGATTGTCCTGGGGGTAGGTCACCGCGGTGACGTCCGTGATTTTGCCGTCGACGACGGTGATCCGCACCTGGACCGGGCCCCAGCGGGTCTGCACGGACTCCCCGGTGACGGTCGTGCCGCCCTCGGTCGCACCCTGGCTGCTCGACGCGGACGGCGCCGGCGCCGTGGCCGACACCGCCTCGGGTGCCGTGTGCGGCTTCAGCGCCAGCAGCATCACGACGGTGGAGACGGTGGCGGCCCCGGCCAGCACGATGCGGCGCAACGGACGGTTCTTCCTCAGTGGATGCACTGCTACGACCTCACAGCTCGAACGACTCGTGGTGGATGCGCCGGTCGGGAACCCCCGCCGTGCGCAGCGCCTCGTACACGTCCCGGGCGAAGCCGTGCGGACCGCAGACGTACACGTCATGGCCGGCCAGGTCCGGCACCGCCCGGCGCAGGGCCTGAGCGTCGAGGCCCGGGCGCTGCCCCTGCGGCCCGTTGAGCACGTACAGCACCCTCGCCCCCCGCCAGCGGGCGACCGCCTCCAGTTCCGCGCCCAGCGCGAGGTCCTCGGCCGCCCGCGCGCGGTACAGCAGGGTCACCTCGCCGGGCAGCGTCTCGAACAGCGCCCGCAGCGGGGTGATGCCCACACCCGCGCCGATCAGCAGCGACTTCGGCGAGGTCCGCCGGTCCGCGGTCATCGCGCCGTACGGCCCCTCCGCCCACACGCGTGTGCCCGGCCGCAGCAGCGCGACGCGCGCACTGTGCGCGCCGAGCGCCTTGACGGTGATCCGCATCAGCTCCGGCCGGGCCGGCGCCGACAGCGAGTACGGCGTCGAGGTCCACCCCAGCCCACCGCCGAGGAACCGCCAGCGGAAGAACTGCCCGGCCCGCGCCCCCAGCTCGTCCAGCCGCCGCCCCCGTACGACGACGGAGTACACCCCCGGCGCCTCGCGCTGCACGGACTCCACCCGCAGCCGGTGCCGCAGGTTCAGCCGTACGGGGACCAGGACCCGGAACCACAGCACCAGCCCCGCGACCCCGAGGTACAGGGCGTACCAGGCTGCCGTGGCCACCGGCCTGCCGTTCAGGTCGTTGCCGAGGGCGAGCTGGTGGCCGAAGGCGAGGAACACGGCGGCGTAGGTGAGGAGGTGGACGTAGTACCAGAACTCGTAACTCGTGCGCCGCCGCACGGCCCGTACGGACGTGACGCCGACCGCGAGGAGGATCACCGTGCCGGCCGTCGCCTTCAGCATCTCGGGATAGTCCAGGATCACGCTCAGGGTCTCGTCGACGAGCGACCGGCGGTCCTGGGCGGCGTACCCGGCGAGGATCAGCACGAGGTGCGCGAGCAGCAGAAAGATCGTGTAGCGGCCGGCCATCGCGTGCCAGCGGGCGACCCGGTCGGAGCCGATCCGCCGCTCCAGGACCGGCACCCGCGCCATCAGACCGACGAGCACCGCGCACGCGTACCCGCACAGCAGCCCGGCGATCCGCCCGGCCCCGGTCAGCCAGCCCGCCGCCCCGACCACCGACCCCGTACCGGACCACCACAGCACGAGCACGGCCGCGGCCCCCGCCCACAGCAGCGCGAGCACCGGGCCCGCCGGGGAGCGCCGGGGAGCCGGCACCAGGGCGGGTGCGGTCCGTTGCTCGTACAGGGTGGTCATGTCACGCGTCCTTCCGCAGCGGTGCCGGGACGACCCGAAGCGGTGCCGCCGACGACGCCACTGTGCGCGGCGAACTTCTGAGACCGCTCTGAGCGGCCGCCCCGCAGGGCGGACTCAGAGGAAACTCAGAGCGTCCACAGACGCCCGTGGGGTCTGCCAGGGGCGATGCTGGAAGCAGCCATGAACACCACCCGCTCCGGCCGTCCCGCCCTCACCCGGCCCGACGGCACCCCGCTGCGCGTCCTCGTCGTCGACGACGACCCCGACCTCGCCGAGGTGCTCTCCGGCGCCCTGCGCTACGAGGGCTGGCAGATCCGCACGGCCGGCGACGGCGCCTCGGCGCTCACGGCGGCCCGGGAGCTGCTGCCGGACGCGGTCGTGCTGGACGTGATGCTCCCCGACACCGACGGCTTCGCCGTCCTGCGCGCCCTGCACACGGTGAAGCCGGACGTCTGTGTCCTCTTCCTCACCGCGCGGGACGCGGTGGAGGACCGGATCGCGGGCATCACGGCGGGCGGCGACGACTACGTCACCAAGCCGTTCAGCCTGGAGGAGGTCGTCGCCCGGCTGCGCGGACTGCTGCGCCGCGCGGGCATGGCCCGCCAGCAGGAGGAGGGCCCGCGACTGATAGTCGGCGATCTGGTGATGGACGAGGAGGCCCGCGAGGTGACCCGCGCGGGGCGGCTGATCGAACTCTCCCCGACCGAGTTCGAACTCCTTCGCTTCCTCATGCGCAACCCACGGCGGGTGCTGAGCAAGACGCAGATCCTCGACCGGGTGTGGTCCTACGACTTCGGCGGCCGCGCCCATGTCGTCGAGCTGTACATCTCCTACCTGCGCAAGAAGGTGGACGCGGGCCGGGAACCGATGATCCACACCGTGCGCGGGGCGGGGTACGTGCTGAAGCCGGTGCTGCCGTGAGGCGCCTGCCGCCCCGCACACTGCGGGCACGTCTGATCGCGGGGCTGGTGGTGCTGCTGGCGGTGAGCTGCGCGGCCGTCGGCGTGGCCGCCGTGGTGGAGCTGAACGGGTTCCTGACCAGCCGCCTGGACGAGCAGCTGAGCGAGGTCGGCGTCCGCTTCCCGGCCAGCCTGGAACACGGCGGCCGGCTGCCCGACGACCACGACGGCGACGAGCACGGCGACACCAGGCGGCAGGCGGCGGGCACCTTCGGCGCGCGCCTGCTGAAGGGGACCGTGACCAACGCGGCCGTGGTCCCCGCCTCGGGCGCCGACACGACCGACCTGACGGTCGACCTGACCTCCGGCGACCGGCACACCCTCGCCGCGGTCCCGGTCGACGGCCGGGCCCGCACCCTCCATCTCTCCACCCTCGACGAGTACCGGGTACGGGCGACCGAGGGCCTGGACGGTGACGTACTGATCGTCGGCCTCCCGCTGGAACCCGTGGAGGCGACCGTCCACCGCCTCGAACTCGTCGCCGGGATCGTCTTCGGCGTGGCGCTGGCACTCACCGGCGTGGCGGGTGCCTTCTGGGTGCGCTGGTCGCTGCGCCCGCTGAGCCGGGTCGCGGCGACGGCGACGCGGGTGAGTGAACTCCCGCTGGCGAGCGGGGAGGTGGCGCTGCCCCCGCGGGCCCCCGCCGCGGATCCCCGCAGCGAGGTGGGCCAAGTGGCCACGGCCTTCAACCGCATGCTGGGCCATGTCGAGGACGCCCTCACCAAACGGCACGCCAGCGAGGAGCGCCTGCGCAGCTTCGCCGCCGACGCCAGCCACGAGCTGCGCACTCCCGTCGCCTCGGTCCGCGGCCACGCCGAACTGGCCCTGCTCCACCCGGGCCCGGTCCCCCCGGAGGTGACCCGCGCTCTGGAACGCATCGCGGCCGAGTCCTCCCGGATGGGGGAAATGGTCGACGACCTGCTCCTGCTGGCCCGCCTGGACGCCGGCCGCCCCCTGGAGAGCGTCTCCGTGGACCTCACCCACCTGGTCCTGGACGCGGTGACGGACGCGAGGGCGGCGGGCCCCGGCCACCGCTGGACCCTCGACCTGCCGGAGGAACCGGTCACCGTCACCGGCGACGCGCACCGCCTCCACCAGGTCCTGTCCAACCTGTTGGCCAACGCCCGGGTGCACACCCCCCTGGCCACGAAGGTGACGGTGACCCTGGAGACGGACGCCGGGACGGCCCGCCTCCAGGTCCACGACGACGGCCCGGGGATCCCCGCAGACATCCAGCCGGCCGTCTTCGACCGCTTCACCAGAGCCGACCGCCGCCGCACGACGGAGACCGACGGCACTGGAGCGGGCCTGGGCCTCTCGATCGTGGCGGCGGTGGTGGAGGCACATGGAGGAACGGTGACCCTGGACAGCCGCCCGGGCTCAACGACGTTCACGGTTGAACTCACGGCAGGGGTGCCGGCCTAGGTCCGTGTCAGACCCCCAACGGATTGAGCAGATCCGCCTTCCCTTCGAACGCGTACAGCAACAGGTCGGTCATCTGGAACACGCCCTGGTCCCGCCGCGAGTCCACCGGAGACAGGAACGGCCGCCAGAACGGATCCCGCACGATCGAGTACCGACTCCCCTCCATCGCCCGATGGAACGTCTCGGCCACGATCCGCCCACCGACCCCGGTCAGCCGACCCCCGCCGTTCACCTCGGCCTCGCGCAGGATGTAGAACCACAGCGGACAGTCGGCGGCCAGCCGCTTGCGCAGCGCCTCGCTCAGCTGCGCCCCGTCCCGGTTGTCGAAGTCGGACGCGTTCAGCGGCTTCACGCCGACGTCCCGGTTCATCAGGTGCTTGGCCATCTGCTGCCCGGAGGCGAGCCGGAGCATGTTGCCCCGGGTGAGGTTGCGGAAGGCCAGGTTGCGCTCGACGGGGTCGGGCGTGGTGCCGCGTGCGCCGAAGGACCCCAGCGGCAGGGTGGCGAGCGGGTTGACCAGCAGGGTGTCGATGCGCTTGGCGATGTTGAACTGCGCGTCCGTCACGCCGAGGTCGTCGCGTCCGGCCTCCCGGAAGTCGAACAGCCGACGGAAGTCGGCGATCCAGTTGGTCGGCAGGTGCTCGAAGGAGCCGGCCTCGGGGTTGTCCGGGCTGTCCGGCGGCGGGGAGAGGATGCCGCTGGTCCCGGTGAACTGGAACAGCAGCCGCAGCGTGCCGGCGCCGTTGTCGAAGATCCGGTTCCAGTTGTAGGCACCGCGCACCATGCTGTGTCCGAGCCGGTAGGCGGCCACCGAGAACTCGATGGGCATCGTCGGGAAGTCGTGCTCGCCCGGCGAGGGGTCGACGACCTTGCGGCCCTTGGTGAAGACCTCCTTGACGATCGTCTCGTCGACGATCCGGGGCAGGAAGTCGGTGCGCAGCATCCACTGGTAGTGCTTGACGACCGCCTCGCGCGCCGACTCGAAGAGCACCGCGCTGGAGACGCCCTTCTCGGCGAGGTCGCTGGCCAGCCGGTTGTGGAACCGGATGAAGGCGCAGTGGATCTGGGCGACGGCGAGGTTCTCGTCGTTGCGCGGGTCGGGGATCAGCGGCCGCCGCCGCTCGGACTTCAGCGAACCGACGCCCACCCGGGGCAGGTCGAAGCCGACGAGCGGCTGCGCGGTGATGTCCGTGGCGTTCGGGATGCCCTGGGTGGTGCCGGTCCTGAGGTGGATCCCGTCGGGCTCGTAGAAGCGCTGGTCGAAGCGGTGGTCCGGGCCGAGGCCGTAGAGGGAGTCGAGGTCGAGGGCGGGCGAGCGCCCCTGGAGCAGCTGACGGACGGTGATGTCGTCCTCCAGCTGCGCCGCCGTGGCGTCCAGGGTCAGGTCGTGGTCCACGAACTGGCCCAGGTAGGTGAAGCCGGCCGGCACCTTCGGGTTGCCGGAGTCGGGCTGGGTCCGGGTGGCGTCGGTCATGGCCTGCGCGAGCTCCGTGCGGGCGGGCCGGTCCAGCTGCCGCTCCGGCTTGGCCTGGGGACCCAGGCGGGAGAACTGGAACTTGCGCAGGGCCTCGACGGTCGAGGCGGCCAGCGGCTCCGCGGGGTCCTCGTCCCGGGAGTCGGCGAGGACGCCCTCACCGACGACGTAGTACGAGGACCTGACGTGGCGTTTGCTCTGTGGTTCGCGTGCGGGTCGGAACATGATTCCCCCATGTGTTCCCGAGGTCGCGCGTGTTGATGGGGGCCACGCTAGGCGACGAAGGGGCCGGAAGGGGGAATTCCGTCAAATGCTCTGATGATTGATTATTTCTGTACAATCAGTCAAAGCCCGTAAACCGGACAGAGGGTGCGCAGGTCTCAGGGGGTCGGCGGCAGGGGCAGCGGCAGCCCCGGAAGCCCGTCGATGCTCGTGGCGATGTGCTCCTTCTTCCCGAAGTACGCGTCCAGCGACGCGTCGTCCTCCCGCGCGAACCGCTTCCCGTGCAGATCCCGGTCCACGTCGTACGACATGAAGGGCACCGCGTACCCGCAGGTGTCCCGGACGAGTTCGGCGTGGACGACGATGATCGCGCGCAGCCCGTGCGGGGTCGGGTCGATCCCGGGGAAGTGGCGCAGGAGTTCCTTGAAGCGGGGGTCGTCCCGGAAGACCGGCTCGCCCCGCCCGTGCACCCGCACGATGTTCGGCGGCCCCTGGAACGCGCACCACATCAGGGTGATCCGGCCGTTCTCCCGCAGATGCGCGACGGTCTCCGCGTTGGAGCCGGCGAAGTCGAGGTAGGCCACGGTGAGTTCGTCGAGGACCGCGAACGAGCCCTTGAGGCCCTTGGGGGAGAGGTTGACCGTGCCGTCGCCGGACAGTGGCGCGGTCGCGGTGAAGAAGAGGGGCTGCTCCTCGATGAACGTACGGAGCCTGCCGTCGATGCGCTCATAGGTCTTTCCCATGGCTGACGATTATTCGGGAAAGTGTTTCGCGCGTCTAAGGGAATACGGAATTTCCTTGGTGGGTGCACGTATACCGCAGCGGCCGCCCCGGCCGGCGCTTCCTCGGGGCGGCCACCACGCCTGTCACGTCACTGGTTCAACGTGCAGGCGGCCAGGGCCTCCAGGCCCTGCGGCTTGGTGCCGGCCCGGCCGATGGAGATGGCGATGCGGTCGATCGTGGAGACGCGCTTGTCCTTCAGCGGGCCGAGAATCGCGTTGTTCACGAAGTTGGGCCCACCCTGGCCGACCGTGTTCTGCAGACGGGTGTTGGCCTCGTCGATCTGCGTCTGGAGCAGGGCCAGGTTGCGGTCGACCTCGGCCTGGGCGCGGGCGGGGATCTCCGGGAGCTGCGAGGCGACGTCCGGGCAGGTGATGGTGCCGACACCGCTCGCGTCGGCGCCGTTGTCCTCGGCGGCGTCACCGGTGTCCTCCGCGGCACCTCCGGCGCCCTCGGCGGCGGTCTCGGTCGCGCTGGGCGTGGCCTCGGCCTCGTCGCCCGCGCCGGCCGCGTCGTCTCCGGCGGCGGCGTCGTCACCGGCCGCCGCGCCGTCCGCGTTGAGGGTGCACGGTGCGAGCGCCTCGAGGCCCTGCGGCTTCTCCGCGGTCCGGCCGATGGCGGTGGCGATACGGTTGACGGTGGCGATCCGCTTGTCCTCCAGGGGGCCGAGGATCGCGTTCTGCACGAAGTTCGGCCCGCCCTGGCCCACGGTGTCGATCAGCCGCTGGTTGGCCTCGTCGATCTGGGTCTGGAGGAGGGTCAGGTTGCGGTCGACCTCGGCCTGCGCGGAGGCGGGGATGTCGGGGAGCTGCGAGGCGACGTCCGGGCACGTGATGGTGCCGGGGCCGGAGGCGGCGAGCGTGTTGGCGTTGGTGGTGCTGTTCTTGGACTCCCCGGCGAGGGCGGAGTTCACGACCACCGCACCGGTCAGGGCCAGAGCGGCGGCGCCGCCGACGATCACCACGCGACGCTTGTTGTACTTCGGAAGAGCCCTGGACATGCGGATGCCTCACTTGGGTCAGGAGTGGGTTTACAAACGCGGCGCCAGCGTTCAGCCGTGAGTACGGGTAAGCGGTTGCCGTTGTTCAAGGTGACTTCAAATTCCTTTTGGATCTCCCTTAAATTGACGAATCATGCAGAGGGATGCATACTCATGCATGACCTTGAGCGCAGCGTGAGGAGCAACGCAAGTGAGCAGCAACAGCGGTGACGTCCGGCTCTGGGGCGGCCGGTTCGCCGACGGTCCCGCCGAGGCCCTGGCCAAGCTGTCCGCGTCCGTCCACTTCGACTGGCGGCTCGCGCCCTACGACATCGCCGGTTCGCGCGCCCACGCGCGTGTGCTGCACAAGGCGGGCCTGCTCACCGAGGACGAGCTGACCCGGATGATCGCCGGACTCGACCGGCTCGAGGCGGACGTCGCCGACGGCTCCTTCGTGGGCACCATCGCCGACGAGGACGTCCACACCGCCCTGGAGCGCGGCCTCCTGGAGCGCCTCGGCCCCGACCTCGGCGGCAAGCTGCGCGCGGGCCGCTCCCGCAACGACCAGGTCGCCACCCTCTTCCGGATGTACCTGCGCGACCACGCCCGGATCGTCGGCGGTCTGATCGCCGAGCTCCAGGACGCCCTGATCGGCCTGGCCGAGGCCCACCCGGACGTGGCGATGCCCGGCCGCACCCACCTCCAGCACGCCCAGCCCGTCCTCTTCGCCCACCACGTCCTCGCGCATGTGCAGTCCCTCTCCCGGGACGCCGAGCGGCTGCGCCAGTGGGACGAGCGCACCGCCGTCTCGCCGTACGGCTCCGGCGCCCTCGCCGGCTCCTCCCTAGGCCTGGACCCCGAGGCGGTCGCCGCGGACCTCGGCTTCGAGCACGGCAGCGTCGGCAACTCCATCGACGGCACGGCCTCCCGCGACTTCGTGGCGGAGTTCGCCTTCATCACGGCGATGATCGGCGTGAACCTCTCCCGTATCGCGGAGGAGATCATCATCTGGAACACGAAGGAGTTCTCCTTCGTGACCCTGCACGACGCGTTCTCCACGGGCTCGTCGATCATGCCGCAGAAGAAGAACCCGGACATCGCGGAACTGGCGCGCGGCAAGAGCGGCCGTCTCATCGGCAACCTCACCGGCCTGATGGCCACCCTCAAGGCCCTGCCGCTCGCGTACAACCGCGACCTCCAGGAGGACAAGGAGCCGGTCTTCGACTCCATCGACCAGCTGGAGGTCCTGCTCCCGGCCTTCACCGGCATGATGGCGACGCTCACCGTGCACCGCGAGCGCATGGAGGAACTGGCCCCGGCCGGCTTCTCCCTCGCCACCGACATCGCCGAGTGGCTGGTCAAGCAGGGCGTGCCCTTCCGGGTGGCGCACGAGGTCGCCGGCGAGTGCGTGAAGGCCGCCGAGGCCGAGAACAAGGAGCTGGACGAGCTGACGGACGAACAGTTCGCCAAGATCTCGGCCCACCTGACGCCCGAGGTGCGGACGGTCCTGAACGTGCCGGGCGCCCTGGCCTCCCGCAACGGCCGCGGCGGCACGGCCCCGAGCGCGGTGGCGATCCAGCTGACAGAGGTGAAGGCGAACGTGAAGGCACAGCACGACTGGGCCACCGCCAAGCGCTGACATCCAAGCGGCGCCACGAGCCGAGCTCTCGGGCGAAGGTCATCACGGGATACGTTGGTCGGAAGCCGTACCGGACCCGACCGAACGGAGCCCGCGATGCCCTTCGCCCGACTGGCCACAGCGACAACCCCCACCTGCCACATCGGACTGGGCCTCGCCGCGGTCGGCCGCCCCGGCTACATCAACCTCGGCCGGGACGAAGACCTCGGAGAGAACCGCACCGTAGAAGCCCTCCGCACCCGCACCCACGAACTCCTCGACGCCGCCTACGCCCAAGGCGTCCGCTACTTCGACGCGGCCCGCTCCTACGGCCGCAGCGAGGAGTTCCTCGCCGACTGGCTGAAGGCGAGGCCCGACGTCGACGACATCGTCGTAGGCAGCAAATGGGGCTACACCTACACCGCCGACTGGACCACCGACGCGGAGAAACACGAGGTCAAGGACCACAGCGTCCAGACGTACGAGCGTCAGCGCGCCGAGACGGCCGAGCTGCTCGGCGACCGGCTCGACCTCTACCAGATCCACTCGGTGACCCCGGACAGCCCCGCGCTCACCGACAAGAAACTCCACGCGAAGCTCGCGGAGGCCGCGGCCCGGGGCGTCACCGTCGGCTTCTCCACCAGCGGCCCCGCCCAGGCCGACGCCATCCGCGCCGCCCTCGCCGTGACGGTCGACGGCGAACCCCTCTTCCGTACCGTCCAGTCGACGTACAACGCCCTGGAGACGTCGGCCGCCCCCGCCCTCGCCGAGGCCCATGACGCCGGTCTGACGGTGATCGTGAAGGAGGGCATGGCCAACGGCCGCCTCGCCGACCCGTACGCCCCGGAGCCCCTGAAGGCCGTGGCCGCCGAGGTCTCCCTGGGCTGCGACGCGGTGGCCCTGGCGCTCGTCCTCCGCCAACCGTGGGCCGGGGTCGTCCTCTCCGGCGCCGCGACCGCCACCCAGCTCGCCTCCAATCTGCACGCGGCGGTCGTGGACCTGGACGAGGAGCAGTTGACCCGGCTGGCCGCACTGGCCGAGGACCCGCAGGTCTACTGGGAGCACCGCGCCGCCCTGCCCTGGCACTGATCACGCTCCGTCCGAGCCCCATCCGTGAGTCACGCATGCCCGCTGTGAGACATAAATGTCTCACGTGGGCTATCCTTGTCTCATGGCCGTCGACCGTGACCACGTACTCCGCAGCGCCGCCGCCCTGCTGACCCGCAAGTCCACCGCGACGATGGACGAGGTCGCCAAGGCCGCCGGGATCAGCCGCGCCACCCTGCACCGGCACTTCGCCGGCCGTGACGCACTCGTGCGCGCCCTGGAGGCGCTCGGCATCGAGGAGTGCGAGACCGCCCTGGACACGGCCCGCCTGGACGAGGGGCCCGCGAGTGACGCCGTACGCCGGCTGGTGCGGGTGATCGAACCGTCCGCCGGACTCCTCGCCTTCCTCTACACCGAGAACCAGCTGTTCGAGGGCGAGGAGCAGAACCAGGGCTGGACCCGGATCGACGACCGCATCGCGGCCCTGTTCCGCCGCGGCCAGGCCGACGGCGAGTTCCGCATCGACCTCACCCCCGCCTGGCTCACCGAGGCGCTCTACGGCCTCCTGGCCTCCGGCGCCTGGGCCGTCTCGGAGGGCAGGGTCGCCCGCAACGACTTCACGCACATGATCGTCGAGCTGCTGCTCGGCGGCGCGCTGAGACAAGACACCGCACGGAGAGAGGAACCATGACCAGCACCCTGCAGCCGGCGACCACGACCGAGGCGGTGAAGCGCCCGGACCGTTGGCTCGCGCTCTCCGTCCTCGTGCTCGCCGTGCTGCTGGTGGCCGTCGACGCGACCGTCCTCGGTCTCGCGACCCCCTACATCAGCGAGGACCTCGAGCCCTCCGGCACCCAGCTCCTGTGGATCGGTGACGTCTACTCCTTCGTCATCGCCGGTCTGCTGGTCTCCATGGGCAGCCTCGGCGACCGCATCGGCCGCAAGCGGATCCTGCTCGGCGGAGCCACCGCGTTCGGGCTGATATCGGTGCTCAATGCCTACGCGACGACACCGGAGATGATGATCGCGGCCCGTGCCCTGCTGGGCGTGGCCGGCGCGACCCTCATGCCCGCCACCCTCGCCCTGATCCGCAACCTCTTCCACGACCCGCGCGAACGCAGCCTGGCGGTGGGCATCTGGGGCGCGACCGCCTCGGCGGGCACCGCGGTCGGCCCCGTCGTGGGCGGCTTCCTCCTCGAACACTTCTGGTGGGGCTCGGTCTTCCTCATCAACCTGCCCGTGATGGTGGTGCTCGTCCTGGTCGGCGTGAAGACGCTGCCGGAGTCGAGGAACCCCGAGCCCGGCCCCTGGGACCTGCCCAGCGTGCTCCTGTCCCTGGTCGGCATGATCGCCGTCGTGTACGCGGTGAAGGAGACCGCCGGCCACGGCCTCACCTGGGAGCCGCTCACCGCCGGCCTGCTCGGCGCGGCCGCGCTGTACGGCTTCGTACGCCGTCAGCTCACGCTCCCGGCCCCGCTGCTGGACATGCGGCTGTTCCGCCGACGCGGCTTCAGCGGTGCCGTCCTGGCCGATCTGCTGACCGTCCTCGGCATGTCCGGCCTGGTGTTCTTCCTCTCCCAGTACCTGCAGTTGGTGCAGGGCAGGGGACCGCTGGAGGCGGGCCTGGCCGAACTGCCCGCGGCGGTGGGCGCGGTGGCGGCCGGCCTGGTCGCGGGCCGCGCGGCCCGCCGCTACTCGGTGCGCGCCGTGGTCTCCGGCGGCCTGGCGGCGATCGGTCTGGCCCTGGCAGCGCTGACCGCGCTCACCGAGACCACCGGCTACCCGGTCCTCGGAGCCGCCCTGCTGGCGGTCGGCGTGGGCGCCGGCTTCTCCTTCACGGTGACCGCCGACGTCATCCTCTCCTCGGTCCCCAGGGAACAGGCGGGAGCGGCATCCGCGGTCTCCGAGACGGCGTACGAACTCGGCGCGGCCCTCGGCATCGCCGTGCTCGGCTCGATCGTGACGGGCGTGTACCGCGACTTCCCGTCCCCGACGGGGACCCCGGAGACCGCCCACGAGTCCCTGGGCGGCGCGGTGGAGGCGGCGACTCACCTGCCGGCAGCACAGGCCGAGCAGATGCTGACCTCGGCGCGAGAAGCCTTCGTCGACGGCCTGAGCGTGGCATCGGGGGTGGGCGCGGCGGTCCTGCTCACGACAGCTGCGGCAGCTTGGTACCTACTGAAGGGCCAACGCCTTTAAGGGGCGCGGGGCCCTGTCGATATGCGGCTCCGCCGCGTGGGCGCGACCAGCCCCCACATACCCGCACCCGAGAGACGGCCGACCGCCGGAGGCTTACGCCGCCTTGGCCTTCGTCGCATACATGTCCACATACTCCTGCCCCGACAACCGCATGACCTCCGCCATCACGGAGTCCGTCACGGCCCGCAGCACATACCGGTCCCGGTCCATCCCGTCGTACCGGGAGAACTCCATCGCCTCCCCGAACCGGACGGTGACCCGCCCGGGCCGGGGCATCCCCGCCCCGCCCGGCTGCAACTTGTCCGTGCCGATCATCGCGAAGGGGACAACGGGCGCCCCGGTCATCAGAGTCAGCCGTGCGATCCCGGTCCGCCCCCGGTAGAGCCGGCCGTCGGGGGAACGGGTCCCCTCGGGGTAGATCCCGAAGACCTTCCCCTCCTCCAGGACCCGCCGCCCGGTCATCAGCGCGGCCACGCCCCCGCGTCCGCCGTCCCGGTCCACCGGGATCATGCCGACGCCGGTGAAGAACCAGGCCATCAGCCGGCCCTTGAGGCTCTTGCCGGTGACGTACTCGTCCTTGCCGATGAAGAAGACCTGCCGGTCGCACACGAGCGGCAGGATCATCGAGTCGATGAACGTGAGGTGATTGCCGGCCAGGATCACGGGGCCGTCGCCCGGGATGTGCTCCGCGCCCTCGACCCGGGGGCGGAACA
This sequence comes from Streptomyces sp. NPDC096132, assembly GCF_044763345.1. Taxonomy (NCBI): domain Bacteria; kingdom Bacillati; phylum Actinomycetota; class Actinomycetes; order Kitasatosporales; family Streptomycetaceae; genus Streptomyces; species Streptomyces sp. NPDC096132. Next base: position 222,940 of record NZ_JBIWGA010000009.1, on the reverse strand, counting down.
TCAGGCGCATGACCGGTCCGAGCACTGCCTTGATGAGCGCGAAGCGGGACAACGAGCCCTCCGATGCCAAGGGAAAACGGTATGAGTCTGTGCAGGTGAGGACGATACTCGCGGCCCCCCGGGTGACGCACATCGGGTTCACCGAGGCCTTACGCACTGTTGACGCACGTTTACCTGGATGGCCGCATCGTTGCCCGCCCGTCATCTGCGCGGAACGATGGAAGCGACGCCGTGAAACCGGGGGAGCCATGGACATCGCCGCAGCTTTCGCCGTACTGACGCTCGTGCTCGCCGCCGCCGTCACGGTCCTGGTCCGCCGGGACCGCCGCCGCTTCCCCGCGGGCCCGGACTCGGCCCGCATCGAGGCGGACGCGACCCGAGGTCTGCGCGAGGGCCGCCGCAAGGCGCACCTGTCGGACCGGTTCGCCGTCGGTGGAGTGCTGGGCGCCCTGCGCGACCGCGACGACAACAGCCGGTACTGACCGCCTGCCCCCGCCCGCCAAGGCCATCCGACACCCCGTCATATCGCCGTACGACTGACGTATCACCGCGTACCGCACCTGTACGACACCCGTACGGCACACGCCATCGGCCGTCACCCGCGTGTTAGGACCAAGGTCTCCCGACGGTCATGTCCACGCCCCTACGATCGGCGCGCACGAACGAGCCGACGGGCAGGAGGGCCCCATGGGATCGCAGGACGCGCGGGAGTCGAACGAGCAGGTGAGTGTGGGCGGGACCGGACGCCGGGCACTCCTCGGCGCGGCGGTGCTCGGTGCCACCGGGGGAGTCCTCGGTCTGTCGGGCACCGCGAGAGCCGCCGACGCACGGCACGGCGGAGGCGGTCTGAAGAGCCTCCCCGTCCCGACGATCATCGGTCACCGCGGCGCCAGCGGCTACCGCCCCGAGCACACCTTCGGCTCCTACCAGCTCGCCCTCGACCTGGGCGCCGACATCGTCGAGGCCGGCGACCTCGTCCCGACCAAGGACGGCCACATCGTCTGCCGTCACGAGCCGGAGATCGGCGGCACGACGGACGTCGCCGACCATCCCGAGTTCGCCGGCCGCAGGACGACGAAGGTGCTGGACGGCGTCTCCACCACCGGCTGGTTCACCGAGGACTTCACGCTGGCCGAGCTCAAGACGCTCCGCGCGATCGAGCGCATCCCGGCCAACCGCCCGCACAACACCCTCTACAACGGCCGCTGGGAGATCCCCACCTTCGAGGAAGTCCTCAAGTGGCAGGACGAGCAGACCCGCAAGCGCGGCAAGCAGGTCTGGATCTACCCGGAGACCAAGCACCCCACCTACTTCCGCAAGCTGGGCCTCGGCCTGGAGGAGCGGGTCGCCAAGCTGCTGCACAAGTACGGCAAGGACAGGAAGAACTCGCCGGTCATCCTGCAGTCCTTCGAGCCGAGCAGCATCCAGCGCCTGAACAAGCTGGTCGACAACCCCCTGGTGGTGCTGCTGTCCGGTGCGACGACCCGCCCCTGGGACTTCGTCGAGGCGGGCGACCCGCGCACGGTCGCCGACCTGATCACCCGGGCCGGCCTCAGGGAGATCGCCGGCTACGCCCAGGGCATCGGTCCCACGCTCGACCTGGTCATCCCGAAGGACGCCAACGGCAACCTCACCACCCCGACCACCCTGGTGAAGGACGCCCACGCGGTCGGCCTGATCCTGCACCCCTACACCATGCGCAACGAGAACCCCTTCCTGCCCGCGAACTTCCGCAAGGGCACCGACGCGGACGCGTACGGCGATGTCTTCGGCGCCTTCCGCACCTACTTCGCGACCGGCATCGACGGCGTCTTCACCGACAACGCGGACACCGGCGTGCTGGCCCGCGCGGACTTCGTCAAGGGCTGATTCCCCGTTGGAGTGACAGTCGGCCGCCGGGGCAACCAACCGTCCCGGCGGCCGCATCGTGTGGCACATGACGCACGACCTGCTCACCCACCTGCGCCCCCTCCTTGCCGCGGAGTCCTCCGCCGAGGCACACGCCACCGGCACCGAGCCCGGTGACCTGGAACAGGCGGTCTGGCTCCGCCTCCTGGAGCACCTCGCCACCGACGGCCCGCCCCGCGACCCCCAGGGCTGGCTGCGCCGGGCCGTCCGCGCGGAGGCCCGCCGCAGTCGCCGCATCACCCGCCTCGAGCGACCGTACGAGACCGAGCCGGCCGACGACCGCGACCACGGGCCCGAGCAGCTCGCCCTCGCCGCCGCCCGCCGCCGCGCCCTGCGCGCGGCCGTGGGCCGCCTCCCCGGCCGCTGCTCCCGTCTCCTTCAGGCGTTCCTGTCGCCCGAGGACCTCACCTACCGCGAGATCGCGGGGGAGTTGGGTATCTCACAGGGAAGTCTCGGCCCGGAACGCTCCAGATGTCTGGGATGTCTCAGGCGTTTGCTCGCACCGGAGGTTGCGGCCCGCCAACTGCGGGGATAGGAGTGAAGGACCACAGGCGATCAGGTGAGCGGGAGGCGTGCGCACATGGGCATGAGCGTGACCATCTCGGTGGCGACCGAGCAGGATGCCGAGCAGATCTTCAGGCTGCAGTACCTGTGCTTCCAGAGCGAAGCCGCGCTGTACGGCAACTACCGCATCGCCCCGCTCGTCCAGACCCTCGACTCGGTCAAGGAGGAGCTCGCCTCCGACTGCGTCTTCGTGGCCCGGCTGGGCGACGAGGTGGTCGGCTCGGTCCGCGGCCACATCACCGACGACGGCGCCGCCTCGATCGGCAAGCTCTGCGTCCACCCCCGCCTCCAGGGGCACGGCATCGGCGCCCGCCTCCTGCGCGCCGCCGAGTCCGCCCTCGCCGAGGAGCGCGGCGCAAAGAAGTTCCGCCTCCACACCGGGCACCGCAGCGAGGGCAACCTCCGCCTCTACCGCCGGGTCGGCTACCAGACGGTGGGCACGTCCCAGGGCACGGACGGCGTACCGATGATCGTCCTGGAGAAGGCGGCGGGCGAGTACGCGGCTACGGCTTAGCCGTACGGGACTTCCGCAGCCAGTACAGGGCCGACAGCGGCAGCAGCACGGGGATGAACACGTACCCCATGCCGTAGTCGGACCAGACCGTCGCGTCCGGGAAGGCCGACGGCTCGATCAGGGTCCACGTGCCGACGACCAGTACACCCGCGAGCTCGGCGGCACAGCACACCTGCGCCGCCCTGCGGGCCGTCTCGCCGCCCCGGACCAGCGAGTACGTGATGAACCCGTACACGAGTCCCGCCACCGCCGACAGCGAGTACGCGAGCGGCGCCCGGTCGAACTCCGTCGCGATCTGGTACGCCGAGCGCGACACGGCTCCGACGACCATCACGCCGTAGAACCACACCAGCACCATGCCGGGCCCGCTGATCAGCCGGGCCGGCTTCTCCTGAACCGCCGTCATCTCAGCCTCCCCAGATGTCGTAGAGCCGTACTTCGAGGACGGCGAGCACGACCGCGCCGGCGGCGACCGTCACCGAACCCCAGCGGGTCCGCTCGGCCAGCGACATGAACCCGGCCGCGGGGACGCACGCGAACGCCCCCAGCAGATAGGCCACGAAGATCGTCGTGCCCTGCTCCGGCTTCTCGCCCCGCGCCAGCTGCACGATCCCGATCACCAGCTGGATCACGGCCAGCACCGAGACCACGGCCATCCCGATGAAGTGCCAGTCCTTCGTCGGCTGGTCACGGTAGGCCGCCCAGCCGCACCAGGCGGCGAGCAGCAACGCGGCGACGCCGGTCACCAGCGTCAGGGCATCAAGCATGCAGTGACCCTATTACGCCGTAATCGGCACTCCGCGGCGGGCCCCGTGCTGTCCACGCTCGTCCAGCATGTGGACAAGCGTTTCTTTGTCAGCACCATAGGTCTGGTTTACTGATGCACATGACCACGACGAGCAGCCGCACCCTTGCGACCGAGGCGATCCTGACGCCCGGCGTGCGCTGTATGTGTCGTATGTGTCGAATGTGCGCCTGCTAGCGGGCCCCCGCACCACCCTCCGAGCCTCCGCTCCGCGCATCTGTTCTCTCCTCGGCACCGCAGCGAGAGACGTGCCGCGTCCCTGAACGAACGCACCCGTGCGCCCGGGCACACCCACGCCCGCGCACTCGACAGTGACGGAAATCCCAGTGATCACGACAACAGGCCTCACCAAGGTCTACCGCTCGCGCGGTCGTGAGGTCACCGCCCTCGACGGCGTCGACCTGCACGTCCGCGAAGGCGAGGTGTACGGCGTCATCGGCCAGTCCGGCGCCGGCAAGTCCTCGCTGATCCGCTGCGTCAACCTCCTGGAACGCCCCACCTCCGGCACGGTCAGCGTCGCCGGGGAGGACCTCACCGCCCTCGCCGGCCGCGGACCCCGGGCCGGCCGGGAGCTGCGGCAGGCGCGCAGCCGGATCGGCATGGTCTTCCAGCACTTCAACCTGCTGTCCTCGCGGACCGTGCAGGACAACGTCGAACTGCCGCTGGAGATCCTCGGCGTCTCAGGGAAGGAACGTTCCCGCAAGGCCCTGGAACTGCTCGACCTGGTCGGGCTCGCCGACAAGGCGAAGTCCTTCCCGGCCCAGCTCTCCGGCGGTCAGAAGCAGCGCGTCGGCATCGCCCGCGCCCTCGCCGGCGACCCCAAGGTGCTGCTCTCCGACGAGGCGACCAGCGCCCTCGACCCGGAGACCACCCGCTCCATCCTCCAGCTGCTGCGCGACCTGAACCGGCAGTTGGGGCTGACCGTCCTGCTCATCACCCACGAAATGGACGTGGTGAAGTCGATCTGCGACTCCGCCGCGCTCATGGAGCGGGGCCGGATCGTGGAGTCCGGCACGGTCAGCGAGCTGCTCGCCACCCCCGGCTCCGAACTGGCCGCGGCCCTCTTCCCGGTCGACGGCGAGGCCACCGGCGACGACCGCACCGTCCTCGACGTCACGTTCCACGGCGAGGCCGCCACCCAGCCGGTCATCTCCCGGCTGTCGCGCACTTACAACATCGACATCTCGATCCTCGGCGCCGCCATCGACACCGTCGGCGGCCTCCAGGTCGGCCGGATGCGCATCGAACTGCCCGGCCGCTACGAGGAGAACGTGGTGCCCATCGGTTTCCTGCGCGAACAGGGCCTGCAGATCGACGTACTGCTCGCGGAGGGCGCCAAGTGACCTGGTCGGAAATGCAGCCCCTGCTGTCGCAGGCCTGTTGGGACACCCTCTACATGGTCGGCTGGTCCACCCTCATCGCGGTCGCCGGCGGCCTGCCGCTCGGCGTCCTGCTGGTCCTCACCGACCGGGGCGGCCTGCTCCAGAACATCGTCGCCAACAAAATCATCGGGCAGGTCGTGAACATCGCCCGCTCGATGCCGTTCATCATCCTGATGGTCGCGCTCATGGGCTTCACCCGCTCGATCACCGGCACCACCATCGGCCGCGAGGCCGCCATCGTGCCGCTCGCCGTCGGGGCCATCCCGTTCTTCGCGCGCCTCGTCGAGACGGCTGTCCGCGAAGTGGACGGCGGGCTCGTCGAGGCCGTGCAGGCGATGGGCGGCAACACCTGGACCGTCGTACGCAAGGTCCTCGTCCCCGAGTCGCTGCCCTCGCTGATCTCCTCCACGACCACCACGATCGTCGCGCTCATCGGCTACTCCGCCATGGCCGGCACGGTCGGTGCCGGCGGCCTCGGCGACATCGCCGTCCGCTACGGCTACCAGCGCTTCGAGACCGACCTGATGTGGATCACCGTCGCGGTCCTCGCCGTCGTGATCTCGCTCATCCAGTTCGCCGGCGACTACGCGGCCCGCGCCCTGCACCGCCGGGGCGGCCGCTCCGGCCCCGCGCCGAAGCTGCGCCTGCTGAAGGCCAAGGAGCCGGCGGCCGCCGAGGTGAGCAAGGTCGCCTGAGAGCCCTTCCGGCCCCACCCGCGCACCCCTGAACTCCCCGCGCACCCCTGAACTCCCCGCACACCCACCGCGGGGTCGCACCACCCATAGGAAAGGCACTTTTCGTGCGTAACACCGCCAAGATCACCACCGCCGTCCTCGCCGCCGGAGCCCTCACCCTCGGACTCACCGCCTGCGGCTCGGACAAGGACTCCGGCAGCACCGACGCGAACGCCACGCTGACCGTCGCCGCCACGCCCACTCCGCAGGGCGAGATCCTCGCCTACATCAAGGACAACCTCGCGGAGAAGGCCGGCCTCGACCTGGAGGTCAAGGAGTTCACGGACTACGTGACCCCCAACACGGCAGTCCAGCAGGGCGAGGTCGACGCCAACTACTTCCAGCACCAGCCGTACCTGGACGACTTCAACAAGAAGAACGGCACCGACATCGTCGCCGTGCCGGGCGCCACCGTGCACCTGGAGCCGCTCGGCCTGTACTCCCAGGGCGTCAAGAAGCTCGACGACCTGAAGAAGGGCGCCACCATCGCCCTGCCGAACGACACCACCAACGAGGCCCGCGCCCTGAAGCTCCTGGAGGCCAACGGGCTGATCGAGCTGAAGTCGGGTGTCGGCTTCGCGGCGACCCCCAAGGACGTGACGTCCAACCCCGAGAACCTCGAGTTCAAGGAGCTGGAGGCGGCCCAGCTGCCGCGCTCCCTCGCCGACGTCGACGCCGCGGTGATCAACGGCAACTACGCGCTGGAGGCCGACCTCAGCCCCGCGAAGAACGCCCTCGTCGCCGAGTCCGCGAAGGACAACCCGTACGCGAACTTCCTCGCCGTGAAGAAGGGCAACGAGGACGACCCCCGGGTCCAGAAGCTCGCGAAGCTGCTCACCTCGGCCGAGGTGAAGAAGTTCATCGAGGACAAGTACGACGGCGCCGTGGTCGCCGCGTTCTGAGCCGCCCGACGCTGGTGGCGTCCGCGCCCACGGGGTCCTCTCCTGGTCAGGGGAGGACCCCGTGGTGCGGTTCAGTGCTTTCATGCTGCATGCTGGGCAGTTCAGCGGGTCCTGACGGTTCGGTAGGTCGGATCCCGAGGTTTCGAAGGTTACGGAGCGGCGCATGACGAGCACCTTCCCCACCATCTCCATCAGCACGGAGCGGTTGGTGCTGCGTCCCCTCGACGAGGACGACGTGCCGGCCCTGGCCGAGATGATGAACGACGAGCAGATAGCGGCCTGGACGTCCGTGCCCCAGCCGTTCAGCGAGGCCGGCGCGCGTCACTGGATCAGCGAGTACGCGCCCTCCGAACGCACCGCCGGACGCGGCCTCGACCTCGCCGTCACCGAGTTCCTCACCCAGCGGCTCGTCGGCGTCATCCAGCTCGGCAAGACCAACTGGCACGTCCGTTCCACCGAACTGTCGTACATCGTCGCCTCCTGGGCCCGCGGCGAGGGCTATGCCTCCGAGGCCGCCCTGGCCACCGCCCAATGGCTGTTCACCGACCAGAAGTTCGAGCGCATCGAGCTGCGCACGGCCGCCGACAACACCGCCTCCCAGCAGGTCGCGCAGAAGATCGGCTGTATCAGCGAGGGCGTCCTGCGCAACGCCTGCATAGCCCGTGCCCGTGCCGAGGACGGCACCTGGGCCGAGGTGCGCACCGACTTCATCGTGTGGAGCCTGCTGCCCGAGGACCTGGAGGGCGCCGGCGAGCAGCTCGCCGAGAGCGGCGGCTTCACGTCGTACACCGACTGGAACTGAGCCCCACGGCGACGGGAACCGACCGGAAGCCGCCGTCGCCCGGCCCCGCCGACCAGGTACCCTCACGGAGCCCGCTACCTGCGTGAACCCCGGGAGACTGACGACCATGGCCGACCGCGTCACGGTGATCGGCTGGGACGGCTCGCCGCTGACCGCCGCGGCCCGCTCGGCGCTGGGTGCCGCCACGCTGGTGGCCGGGGCCGCCCACCACCTGACGCTGCCCGAGGTACCGCCGGGCGCGGAACGCATCCGCCTGGGCAGCGTCTCCCTCGCCGCCCGCCGTATCGCGGGCCACCGGGGCACGGCGGTCGTCCTCGCCGACGGCGACCCGGGCTTCTTCGGCGTCGTACGGACCCTGCGCGCACCCGAGTTCGGCCTGGAGGTCGAGGTCGTCCCGGCCGTCTCCTCCGTCGCCGCCGCCTTCGCCCGCGCCGGGATGCCCTGGGACGACGCCCAGGTCGTCGTCGCCCACCGGCGCACCCTGCGCCGCGCGGTCAACGTCTGCCGTGCTCACACCAAGGTCGCCGTCCTCACCTCGCCGGGTGCCGGGCCCGCCGAGCTGGGCCTGCTCCTGGAGGGTGTGCACCGCACCTTCGTCGTCTGCGAGGAACTCGGCACCGACCGCGAACGGGTCAGCGTCCTGACCTCGGACAAGGCCGTCGACCACACCTGGCGCGACCCCAACGTCGTCATCGTCATCGGCGGGGCGAGCGCCGGGGGCGACGGCGGCTGGATCACCGGGAGCGACCCGGCCGCCGGCCCGCGCGGCTGGACGCTGCCCGCCGAGGCGTACCGCGGCGGACCCGGGCTCGGCGAGGGGGAGGCCGAGTTCCTGCGCGCGGCCCAACTCGCCCGGCTCGGACCGCGCGTGGGCGACCTCGTCTGGGACATCGGCTGCGGCAGCGGGGCGTTCGCGACCGAGGCCGCGCGGGCGGGCGCCGCCGTCCTCGCCGTCGACCGCGACCTGGAGGCGTGCGCCCGCACGGACGCCGCCGCCCGCCGCCACGGCGTCCAGCTCCAGATCGTCCGCGGCACCGCCCCGCACGTCCTGGAGAACCTGCCCGAACCGGACGTCGTCCGGGTCGGTGGCGGGGGAGCGCCCGTCGTCTCCGCCGTCGCCGACCGCCGCCCGCAGCGCATCGTCACCCACGCCGCGACCCGCGACGCCGCCGAACGCGTCGGCCGCGACCTGACCGAGCACGGCTACCGCGTCGAGTGCGCCCTCCTGCAGTCCGTCCAACTCGACACGCGGGTCTGGACGGAGACCGAACGGAGTGTCGCGTTCCTGCTCAGCGGGGTTCTGCCGGACCGCCGGACGTGACCCGGTTCGCCCTCCCCGTGATCCTGTTGTCGTACCGCTCGCGGTAGGCTGGCCGATCGTCGTACCGCTTCCGTTCGCCCGGCACTTCGTCGGTCAATGTCCGGAAAACACATCCCTTTTGGGGTGGGACGTGGTACGGCAGAACCGGAGGGCGCGCAACGTGGCGCAGTCCACAGCGGCGCGACGGAGATCAACCTGTCGCGACGCGACGACGGCCGGGACAATGCCACTGAATGGCTTTGTCGCTTTTTCGGGCGGGTCGTTCGTGCCGCTGGGCACGGACGCTCGTTCTTCACTACGGGGCGGTCGGTGCGCCGCTCCGGGTGAGCTGGTCGTAGGAGCACTAAACCGATGGGCGAGGGGTACGCATGACCGACACCGGCCAGGTCCCGGGCGAGGGGCTGCCGGAGAGCGCAGGCATGGTGGAGCAGCCGGGCGCCCCCGCGCACGGTGCGTACACCTTCCTCTCCGAGACCACCGCCGAGGACGAAGACCTGCTGCTGCCTGGCGCCCAGGGCGCATGGGGCAACGAGGTGGCGCCGCCCGCGCCCGAGCCGGTCGTCGAGACGCTGCACGAGCCCGGCCCGCACGAGATCTCCGGCCGCGACAGCGGCTCGGTCGACCTCAGCGCCGTACGTCTGCCCGGCCCCGCGACGCCGCCCCAGCCGGCCCCGCGCCGCCCCCTCCACCTCGGCCCGCCGATCCCCGACACCTCCTCCAGCCCGGTCCGCTCCCTCGCCGACCGCGGCCCCGCCGGCGCTCCGGTACGCCACCCCGGCGCGCCCGCCTCCGGCCCCGAGTACCTCGACGTCCCGCCGCTGCGGGAGACGCCCCTGCAGGGCGCGACCCCCTGGGGCGCTCCGGCCGGGGCCCAGGCCACTGCTCCCGCCGCCGCTCCGGCCGCCGTTCCGGCCCAGGGGCCGGTCGCCTCCGGGGTGACGGCTGCGGAAACGGTTGTTCCGGTTCCGGCGGCGGTTCCCGCCACTCCGGAGCCCGAGCCGGTGAGCGCCGCCGAGGCCGTCGTGGCCCGCGTGGCGACCGAGGCGATCGCCGCGACCGCCCAGCACGGGGCGGAGAGCGCCGAGGCGGCGTACGGCGGTGGCGGTGTCGGTGGTGATGCCGTGGTGCCTACGACCCCGGCGGCGCAGGTTCCCGGAATCGTGACCGGGGAGCCCGCCCACGTCCCCGGACCGGCGGCGACCGTCGAGCCGGCCCGGTTCGCTCCCTCTTTCTCCGGGATCGTCGACACCGGCCAGCTGCTCGGAGCGGCGCTGATCGCCGAGGGTGAGCAGGATGTCGCCGACGAGGTGGGGGACGAGTCCGCTGCTTCTGTCGGTGCGGTTGGTGCGGTTGGTGCGGTTGGTGCAGTTGGGCCTGTTGAGCCTGTGGCCGTACCGGATGTGGACGTGGTGGCTGCTGACGTGCCGGATGTCGACGTGGCGGCGGCTGATGTGGCAGCGGTCGATGTGGCGGCTGTCGAAGTCGCGGCTGTTGAAGCGGCGCCCGCGCCGGAGGCTCCGCAGGCCTCCGCCGCTGCGGACGGCGTGCAGTCCGGCGAGCCGACGGCCGTGGCAGAGGTGGTTCCCGAGGCGGACTCCGTGGCCGTGGTCCAGGCCGCGGAGGAGGGCGCTGCCGAGGCGGAGCCCGCTGACATCGCGCAGGCCGCTGAGGTGAATCCGGCCGAGGTGGCACAGGAGGCTGTGGCGATCCCGGTCGAGGCGGCGCAGGCGTCGGAGGAGAGCGCCGTCGAGGCGGCCCCGGTTCCCGACGTGAAGGTCGGCGAGGCGGTTCAGGGCGCCGAGGCGTCGGCTGCGGCGCAGGTAGCCGAGGTGCCCGCGGCCGAGGTGGCGCAGGTCGCCGAGGTGCCCGCGCCGGAGGCGGTCCAGGTTTCCGAGGTGCCTGCAACCGACGTGCACGCGCTCGGGACTCCCGCGGCTGAAGCTGCTCAGGCGGCCGAGGTGAGCCCTGCCGAGGTGGCACCGATCTCCGAGCCGGCTCAGGTCTCCCAGACGCCGGCGCCCGAGACCGTGGCCGAGTCCGCGGTTCCGGACGCAACTCCGGTCCAGGAGACGGCCCAGGACGCGGCGGAGGTCATCGACCCCGCCCCCACGGTCGTACCCGACACCACCGCCGAGACCTCCGAGCCCGCGGACACCGTGACCGCTGAGGCACCGGAACAGGCTGCGCCCGCGCAGGAAGTGTTCACAACCGCGCTCGAAGCGGCCGTCGCCGCACAGGAGAGCCACGCTGCCGAGCCTCCGGTTCCCGCTGCCGAGCCTCCTGTTGTCGCCGCTGATGCCCCGCAGGTCGTAGAGGCGTCTGTCACACCGGCTGAGGCCGACGCGGTCGAGACCGCCTCGGCTGAGGCCGACGCCGTCCAGCCCGCCGTGGTCGAAGCCGTCCCGTCCGCCGAGGCCGTCGCCGTCCCCGCCGAGGCCGAAGCCGAGCAGATCGCCGACGAGGCAACGGTCGTGCCCGCCGAACCGATCGCCGCGCAGTCGCAGTCGCAGTCGCAGCCGCAGCCGCAGCCGCAGCCCACCCCCCAGGCCCTACCCACACCGGAGCAGTCTGCCGAGCAGGCCACGGACGCCCAGCCGGAGCCGGAGGCCCAGCCCGCGACCGAGCACCGGGCCCCCGCCGCCGCCCACCAGGCGGACCCGGCGTCTCAGACCCCGGACAACCCCGTCTCCACCCCCACCCCGCTGGCTGCGACCCCGCAGACGCAGACGCAGACGCAGACGGAGGAGGAAGAGGAGACGTCGGCCGAGGCTCCGGCCGAAGTCCCCGCCGAGCCTCCGACGGACCTCGCCCCCACCCCCCAGCCGGCCACGCTCCTCACCGACCCGCAGCCGGCCCCCTCCGCTCCCCGGCCGGACCAGCCCGTGGGCGAGTTCGTGCCGGTCGAAGGCACTGTGCCGACCACCCCGCACCTCGCCCCGACCGCGCCGCAGGCCGTGGTGGTCCCCACGGAGGCCCAGCAGCCCGTAGGGACGCCGACGGACCAGCCGGAGGCTCTCGCGCAGGCCGCCGTCCCCACCGTCCCCGCCCCCCGCGCGGCCGACGCCGCTCCCGCCCCGGCGACCCCGGACACGGAGCCCGACGCCGACGTCCAGGCCGACCCCGACCCCGAGGTCGCGCAGAGCCCGGAGGACCTGGAAACCAGGGCCGCCGACCAGGAAGAGAGCACGGCCCCCGTGGAAGAAGCCAGAGAGTCCACCGGCCCCGCCGCGCCCGCGTACGACGAGGCCGAGCGCGAGGCCGTCCTGAAGGTGATGCGCGAGCGCCGCGACATCCGCAACGGCTTCCGCGGCGACCCGATCCCGCACGAGGTGCTGCTGCGGGTCCTGGAGGCCGCCCACACCGCGCCCTCCGTCGGCCACTCGCAGCCCTGGGACTTCGTCGTCATCCGTTCCGCCGACACGCGCCGCGCGATGCACGAACTGGCGATGCGTCAGCGCGACGCGTACGCCAAGTCCCTCCCCAAGGGCCGGGCGAAGCAGTTCAAGGAACTGAAGATCGAGGCCATCCTCGAGACTCCGGTGAACATCGTGGTCACCGCCGACCCGACCCGCGGCGGCCGCCACACGCTGGGCCGTCACACGCAGCCGCAGATGGCGCCGTACTCCTCCGCGCTCGCGGTCGAGAACCTCTGGCTCGCCGCCCGCGCCGAGGGCCTCGGCGTCGGCTGGGTCAGCTTCTTCGACGAGCGCGAGATGGTCCGCGCGCTCGGCCTGCCCGAGCACCTCGAGGTGGTCGCCTACCTCTGCGTCGGCTACGTCGACGAGTTCCCGGACGAGCCCGAGCTGATGCAGGCCGGCTGGGCCAAGCGGCGCCCGCTGTCCTGGGTCGTCCACGAGGAGACGTACGGCCGTCGCGCGCTGCCCGGCGAGGACCCGCACGACCTGCTCGCCGAGACGGTGGCCAGCGTCCGCCCGCTGGACGCCAAGGCGCTCGGCGAGGCCTGGGAGCGCCAGAAGCGCATGACCAAGCCGGCCGGCGCGCTCGGCATGCTGGAGATCATCTCCGCGCAGCTGTCCGGCCTGTCCCGGCAGTGCCCGCCGCCGATCCCGGAGCCCGCGGCCGTCGCGATCTTCGCGGGCGACCACGGCGTGCACGCCCAGGGCGTCACCCCCTGGCCGCAGGAGGTGACGGCCCAGATGGTCGCCAACTTCCTCGGTGGGGGGGCCGTCTGCAACGCCTTCGCGTCGCAGGTGGGCGCCGAGGTCTGCGTCGTGGACGTGGGCGTGGCCGCCGACCTTCCGGCGACCCCCGGCCTGCTGCCCCGCAAGGTCCGCGCGGGTACCTCCGACATGACCACCGGCCCCGCGATGACCCGCGAGGAGGCCAAGCAGGCCATCGAGGTCGGCATCGAGACGGCCCGCGACCTGGTGGCAGCCGGTAACAAGGCCCTGCTGACGGGCGAGATGGGCATCGCGAACACGACCGCGTCCGCCGCCCTGATCTCTGTCTTCACCGGCGCGGACCCGTCCGAGGTCACCGGCCGCGGCACCGGCATCAACGACGAGACCCTGGCCCGCAAGACCGAGGTCGTGCGCCGCGCCCTGGACCTCCACCAGCCGGACCCGGCCGACCCGATCGGCGTCCTGGCCGCGATCGGCGGCTTCGAACACGCGGCGATGGTCGGCCTGCTCCTGGGGGGCGCGTCCCTGCGCACCCCCGTGATCCTGGACGGCGTCAGCGCCGGCGCCGCCGCCCTGGTCGCCCGCGCCATCGCCCCCGAGGTCCTCGCGGCCTGCATCGCGGGCCACCGCAGCGCGGAACCGGGCCACGTGGCCGCCCTCAACAAGCTCGGCCTCCGCCCCCTGGTCGACCTCGACCTCCGCCTCGGCGAAGGCACCGGCGCCCTCCTGGCCCTCCCCCTGGTCCAGAGCACAGCAAGGGCCATGCACGAGGTGGCGACGTTCGACTCGGCGGGGGTCACTGAGAAGTAGGCGTGAGGGGCACCCGGGACGCGAGTGCCGGGGTGTCGTGGTGTCCCTGGGCGCGGTGACCGGCACGCACTGGGCATCCGGCCGTGGTTGTGGGCAGTCGTTCCTCCCCCAGTGCCTTGAGAGCCTGGGGGTACCCCCAGCGGAACGGGTGGGCACAACCACCCACAGCCCGGCACCTGGCGCACAACGCCCACCCACCGGACACCCGATCCGCCAAATCCGCCCGCCGCTTAAAATCTGCACGTCAGGGCCACCGCCAAGCCCCGGAGGAGCCGCCCCTCATGGCCGAACACCCCCCCTACCCCGTAGGCCTCCGCCTCACCGGCCGCAGGGTCGTAGTCCTCGGCGGCGGCCAGGTCGCCCAACGCCGCCTCCCCGCACTGATCGCGGCAGGCGCCGACATCCACCTCGTATCCCCCGAAGCGACCCCCTCGGTCGAGGCGATGGCCGACGCGGGCGAGATCACCTGGACCCGCCGCCCCTACGCCGAAGGCGACCTCGCGGACGCCTGGTACGCCCTGATCGCCACCCGCGACCCGGCCGCGAACGAACAGGCCTCGGCCGAGGCGGAAGCACACCGCGTCTGGTGCGTCCGCTCCGACGACGCCGACCAGGCGACCGCCTGGACCCCGGCCACCGGCACCAGCGAGGGCGTCACCGTCGCCGTACTCACCACGGACGCCAAGGGCCGCGACCCCCGCCACACCGCCGCCATCCGTGACGCGGTGGTCGAGGGCCTGCGCGACGGCACGCTCGTCGCCCCCCACCACCGCACCCGCGCCCCCGGCGTCGCCCTCGTCGGCGGCGGCCCCGGCGACCCCGACCTGATCACGGTCCGCGGCCGCCGCCTCCTCGCCGAGGCCGACGTCGTCATCGCCGACCGGCTCGGCCCGCGCGACCTCCTCGCCGAACTCCCGCCGCACGTCGAGGTGATCGACGCGGCGAAGATCCCGTACGGCCGTTACATGGCCCAGGAGGCCATCAACAACGCGCTGATCGAGCACGCCAAGCAGGGCAAGTCGGTCGTCCGCCTCAAGGGTGGCGACCCGTACGTCTTCGGCCGGGGCATGGAGGAGCTGCACGCTCTCGCCGAGGCCGGCATCCCCTGCACCGTCGTCCCGGGCATCTCCAGTTCCATCTCGGTCCCGGGCGCCGCCGGCATCCCGGTCACCCACCGGGGCGTCGCCCATGAGTTCACCGTGGTCAGCGGCCATGTGGCCCCGGACGACGAGCGCTCCCTGGTCGACTGGCCGTCCCTGGCGAAGCTCACCGGCACCCTGGTGATCCTCATGGGCGTCGACAAGATCGGGAAGATCGCCGAGACGCTCGTCGCTCACGGCAAGTCGCCCGAGACTCCCGTCGCCCTGGTCCAGGAGGGCACGACGGCCGCCCAGCGCCGAGTGGACGCGACCCTCGCGACGGTCGCGGAGACCGTGCAGGCCCAGGAGGTCAAACCTCCCGCGGTCATCGTCATCGGTGAGGTCGTCACCGTGGGCCCGCAGCCGTCCGCCTGACCGGGGCTGGAGTAACCCCGGGTAACACAACCCGTTCCGAGCCGTTGGCACCGCACCCAGGACAAGGCAGTATCACCCTGTGGCCGATCTCATCACCGTTGACGACCCCGACGACCCGCGCCTGCGCGACTACACCGGCCTGACCGACGTCGAGCTGCGCCGCAAGCGCGAGCCCGCCGAGGGCCTGTTCATCGCGGAGGGCGAGAAGGTCATCCGACGGGCCAAGGACGCCGGGTACGAGATGCGCTCGATGCTGCTCTCCGCCAAGTGGGTCGACGTCATGCGCGACGTGATCGACGAGCTACCGGCCCCGGTGTACGCCGTCAGCCCGGAGCTCGCCGAACGCGTCACCGGCTATCACGTGCACCGGGGCGCGCTGGCCTCCATGCAGCGCAAGCCGCTCCCGACGGCCGCCGAACTCCTCCAGACCGCCCGCCGGGTCGTGATCATGGAGTCGGTCAACGACCACACCAACATCGGCGCGATCTTCCGTTCCGCCGCGGCACTCGGCATGGACGCCGTACTCCTCTCCCCGGACTGCGCCGACCCCCTCTACCGTCGCAGCGTCAAGGTCTCGATGGGCGCCGTCTTCTCGGTGCCGTACGCCCGACTGGACACCTGGCCCAAGGGCCTGGATTCGGTCCGCGAGGCCGGCTTCACCCTCCTCGCCCTCACCCCGGACGAGAAGGCCCGCTCCCTGGACGAGGCGGCCCCGCACAAGATGGACCGGGTCGCCCTGATGCTGGGCGCCGAGGGCGACGGCCTCTCCACCCAGGCCCTCGTCGCCGCCGACGAATGGGTCCGCATCCCCATGTCCCACGGCGTCGACTCCCTCAACGTGGGCGCGGCGGCAGCGGTCGCCTTCTACGCGGTGGCGACGGGCCGCCCTCGGAACTAGCGGGCCCCGCCCTACTCCCCGCCGGCCGGCACGTGCCCCTGCGACTGTTCCCGCTGCTGCGACTGCTGTTGCTGTACGACGCCGTCCCCGCGGCCGAGTCCACGGGCCGGCCCCTGGCAGCCTTGGACGATGGCGATGCCCACCGCCACGAGCAGCGTCACGACGACGAAGACGAACAGCCGCTGGCGCAGCAGACGCGGGTTGGCGGGGCGCCGCCCGGTCCCCGTGTTCCTCGGCGCCGGACGGCCGGCACCGCTGCGGGGCGCCGGCCTGCTGCCGCTCCCGCCGGGACGGCTGTTGCGCGAGGCGGGAGCGGGACGGCTCCCGGACCGCGACGACGAGACGCTGCCGCCACCACCCCGTGAGGCACTTCCGCCACGCGACGGAACCCCACCTCGAGAGGGACCCGCCCCTCGCGAGGACGGCACTCCACCCCGGGGCGGAGGCGTACCCGGCCCCGGCCCCGACCCTGACGTCGGCCCCGACCCCGAACCCGCTCCTGCTCCCGTTCTCGACCCGCCCGGCTGGCGCGGCGTGCGCTCCGGGTAGCTGGACTGGGCGAGCCGTCCGGTGGGCCGGTCGGCCTCCGCGGCCCTGGGCACGGGCGGCCGTGCGTCGCCCATCCCCTGGGCCTCACGGGCCGCGATCTCCTTCAGCCGCAGCGAGAGATCGAGGGTGCTGGGCCGTTCGTCGGGGTCCTTCGCCAGGCAGGCCCGGATCAGCGGGGCCAGGGCGTCGGGTACGCCGTGCAGCTGGGGCTCCTCGTGCACCACGCGGTACAGCATCACCTCGGAACTGCCGTGCCCGAAGGGCGAGTCGGCGGTGGAGGCGTAGGCGAGCGTGGCACCGAGCGAGAACACGTCCGTGGCCGGTGTGACCGCGGCCCCCCGCACCTGCTCGGGCGCGAGGAAGCCGGGGGAGCCGACGGCCGTCCCCACATGCGTGAGCGTGGAGGCCCCGGTCGCCCAGGCGATGCCGAAGTCGATGATCCGCGGGCCCTTGGGGGACAGCAGGATGTTGGACGGCTTCAGGTCCCGGTGGACGACCCCGGCCTCGTGGACGGCGACGAGCCCCTCCGACAGCGCGGCCCCGATCGCCGCGAGCTCGGCCGCCCCGACCGGCCCGTCCTCGTTGACCTTGTCATGGAGGGAGGGCCCGGGCACGTACTGTGTGGCGAACCAGGGACGGTCGGCGTCGAGATCCGCCGCGACCAGCCGCGCCGTGCATCCGCCCCGGATCCGCCGGGCGGCGGACACCTCACGGGCGAACCGTGACCGGAACTCCTGGTCCTCCGCCAGATCGGGCCGGATCACCTTCAGCGCGACCCGCTGCCCCTTCTTGTCGGAGCCCAGATAGACGACGCCCATTCCGCCCGCGCCGAGCCGTCGGTGAAGCCTGAACGAGCCGACGACGCGCGGGTCCTCGCGCCTCAGGCGCATCATCGCCATGTTCATCCCCGCTGCCCGGTCCGTGTGACGTGGCACAGCTTACGTTTCCACGGCCGTTCGCGCGCAGAGGCCGCGCCCTCTGGTCCCGATCGATTGTCAGTGCCGGGTGGGAGACTTGAAGAGTGGTCAGAGGGCCTGAGAACAGGCGCACTTTGACGACGCTGTGACCTCAACCACCTGTCACAGAAGGGGGATTGAATCGGTGAAGGGCGACCGAGTGGAGATAGTCGTGGACGCCGGTGACACGACACGGACCTATGAGGTGGTGGCCGGCAGGGCCGGCCGCAGGGTGGAGACGGCGGTCCGGCGAGGGGTGGTGGAAGTGAGCGAAGTCACTCGCAGCGGCACCGTCGTACGCACCGCCCGCTTCATGGCGAACAGGGTCCTCGCCCTGGTCGAGCACCCCGTCCCCCGAGAGGACGGCTCGGAAAAACCGTCCCGCACCGGACACCCCGTCCGGGAAGACCCCGAGACCTAGGACCTCGTCTCCACCCAGGGGAGTACTCCGCAGGTCATGGCTCATCCTCCGGGAGGCCCGGCAATCGGTACGAGGGCATGACGTGCGCAGAGCGCCGCGCCCCTAGATTTGAGGTCAAGCGGCGGGTGCAGCACTCGTCCCCCGAGGTCAGACACCCGCCGCTGCCAAGGACAACCGACACGGTCAGGAGAGGGACCATGGCCCACACGGCACCGCGGACGCACCTGCGCACCCGACCCCGCCGCACGGGCCGCCGCCACCCCCTGGTGGCGACACTCATGGCCCTTCCCCTGGCGGCCCTGCTCCTCCTCGTCTTCGACGGCTGGGAGACAGTGGCCACACAAGCGTCGTCCGTGGGCGTGATGCTGGGGCGCTGAGCGGCGACCCCAGGCCCGGAAGAGCGGTCCGGGCGGGGACATCCACCCATGAAACCCCGTGGGGACGGGGGTGCGGCGGACGGCAAAAATGCCGGCGCAGCTGGGGAGCTGCGCCGGCATTGCTTTTTCCCGGTCCCCAGGCAACCCCCGCCCCGACCCCCACCCTCAGGGGGCTTGCCTCCCAGCCCCGGCCAGGGTGTATTTCAGCCCGTCCGGCGTTTGAGGACGAGGCCCGTCCAGGGCCGAAGCGGGGGTCTGGGGGCGCAGCCCCCAGGGGGTGCAGGGGCGAAGCCCCGCCGGGGTCCAGGGGGCGCAGCCCCCAGCGGGGTCGAAGGGGCGGAGCCCCTGGGGATGGGAACGGGTAAGGGCGGCGGGGGCGAGACACCCCGAGGCCCCGGCCCGCAGCGACACCGGACGCCCGATTCAACCGCGGCGGTCACCCCCGTACCCTCACGACCAGACCCCGCACCACCCCAGGGAGCCCCGTGACAGCCACCCCCTTGCTCTCCGACCTCACGGCCCGAGCCAAGGCCAAGGCCCACACACACCGGCTCTCACCCGAACCCTCGCCCTGCCCCTGCCCCACCCACACCCTCGCCGACCGCCCCGACGCCACCGTCGTACGCCACGCGGACACCGTCGCCAAGGCCCACGCCCCGACCACCACCCCCACCGACCTCACCCCCCGCCTCGCCACAGCCACTCACCTCCCCGACCTCCTCCTCTCCCCCCTCACCCCCACCCCCGCACTCCTCCACGACCGCCTCGTCACGTTCTGGCCGTACGGCACCCCCGTGGACCCCGACGACCCCGACGCCGCCCCCTGGGAAGAGGCTGCCACCCTCCTCGCCCGCCTCCACCGCACCCCCGCCCCCACCCCCGACCTGCCCCCGATGCGAGGCCCCGCCAAGGCCGCCCAGGCGGTCGCACGCCTCCGGGCAGCAGCCCCGCACCCCGCCACCTCCCCCGTCCTGCGCGCCTGGACCACCCTCCCCGCCTGGGCCCGCGCCGCAGCCCCCATGCCCGACACCACCACCCTCTGCCACGGCGACCTCCACCTCGGCCAACTCGTCCGCCACCCCGCCCCCGACGGCCCCTGGCGCCTGATCGACGTGGACGACCTCGGCGTCGGCGTCCCCGCCTGGGACCTCGCCCGCCCCGCCGCCTGGTACGCCTGCGGCCTGCTCCACCCCGACGAGTGGACCCGCTTCCTGAACGCCTACCGCACCGCCGCCGGCCCGGCCGTTCCCGCGGACGGCGACCCCTGGCCCGCCCTCGACGTCCCCGCCCGCGCCCTCACCGTCCAGACCGCGGCCCGCGCGGTGACCAAGGCGGTCGACCAGGACCGGCCGCTGGACGAAGTCGAACAGTCCCTCGTCGACGCCTGTGTGCGCATGGGTTCCCTCCCTCCGCAGTTGGCGTCAAGCTCCGCGAAGTAGGGTGCAACCGACCGCAGCCGGACAGAGTCTGTCCTGGCGGTACGCGAAACAGGACCGACCGGCGAGGAGTTGAGCCGAATCATGCAGTGCCCGAAGTGTCACGGCCAGATGCACACGTACAACCGCAACGGCGTCCAGATCGAACAGTGCACCAACTGCCGGGGGATCTTCCTCGACTACGGCGAGCTGGAGGCGCTGACCCGCCTGGAGTCCCAGTGGTCCCAGCCGGCCCCGCCCCCGCCCGCTCCGCAGGCCTACCCGGCCGCTCCCGCCGCCCCGGCCTGGGGCGCCCCGCACGGCGGTCACGGCGGCGGCCACTACGGCGGTCACGGCGGCCACCACCGCCACAAGAGCTTCGGCCACATGCTGTTCTCCAGCTGACCGCCCCCGCCACGCAGAAGCCCCCGGCCGTACGAGACGGTCGGGGGCTTCTGGGATGTGTGGACGATACTGGGATTGAACCAGTGACCTCTTCCGTGTCAGGGAAGCGCTCTCCCGCTGAGCTAATCGTCCTCGGGACCGTGATCCGAGGACCACGAACACTGCGTGCGCGATACTGGGATTGAACCAGTGACCTCTTCCGTGTCAGGGAAGCGCTCTCCCGCTGAGCTAATCGCGCGGGTGCGGATCTTGCCGTACGTGCTGGAAGATCCAGTGGACGATACTGGGATTGAACCAGTGACCTCTTCCGTGTCAGGGAAGCGCTCTCCCGCTGAGCTAATCGTCCTTGGAGGTGGAGACGGGATTTGAACCCGTGTAGACGGCTTTGCAGGCCGTTGCCTCGCCTCTCGGCCACTCCACCAGGAGTGTAGGGGATCGGGATGACCCCTCTTCCTTCGAGCGGACGACGAGGCTCGAACTCGCGACCTCAACCTTGGCAAGGTTGCGCTCTACCAACTGAGCTACGTCCGCCTGTCGTTTCGGTCCGCTCTCGCGTCCCGGCGACGTGTTGAACTCTAGCGGATTCCTGGGCCAGTACAAAAACGCGTTTGTGCAGCGTGCGCCCCTGCGGCCCCGCCCGGACCTGCGGCGGACGCGTCCCGGTCGGCTCGGTGTCGTACTGCGGACCTGCTCAGGGCCCCCGCCGGGGACGTCCCCGGCCAGCCCTGCGACAGCCGCCCTAGACTCGACACCGTGCTCGACCTGCCTCCTCTCGCCCGCTTCGGCGGCCGTGTCGCCACCGGTCTCCTCGACGTCACCAGCGACCCGACCGCCCTCGACTCCGCCGGTTTCTGGGCCGTGTGCGCGGACTTCGAGGGCCGCCTGGTCTGCGCCCGCTTCGCCGACGTACGGGACGAGCCGGTGCCCGAGCCGGTGCCGGGGGAGTGGCGGGGGCCCGCCGCCGGTGACTGGACGTCCTCGCTCGACCGCGCCGGGTACACGGCGGGGGTGCGCCGGATACGGGAGCACATCGCGGCAGGCGAGGTGTACCAGGCGAACCTCTGCCGCGTCCTGACCGCGCCCGTCGAGCCCGGTGCCGACGTCGACGCCCTGACCGCCCTGCTGGCCCGCGGCAACCCGGCACCCTATGCAGGAACGATCCGCCTGCCCGGGCACGGCGTCGAGATCGCCACCGCGTCCCCCGAGCTCTTCCTCCGCCGCGACGGACGGACCGTCGAGTCCGGCCCGATCAAGGGAACCGGCCGCACCGAGGCGGACCTCCTCGACAAGGACTACGCCGAGAACGTGATGATCGTGGACCTGGTCCGCAACGACATCGGGCGGGTCTGCGCCACCGGCAGCGTGACCGTCCCCGACCTGTGCGCGGTCGAGAAGCACCCGGGACTGGTCCACCTCGTGTCGACGGTCCGCGGTGAACTCCGCCAGGACGCGGGCTGGCCCGAGCTGCTCGACGCCGCCTTCCCGCCCGGCTCGGTCACCGGCGCCCCCAAGTCCAGCGCCCTGCGGATCATCGACGCGCTGGAGACGGCACCCCGCGGCCCGTACTGCGGCGGCATCGGCTGGGTGGACGCCGACCGGCGCACGGGCGAGCTGGCCGTAGGCATCCGCACCTTCTGGATCGACCGAGGCTCCGACGGCACGGCCCTGCTGCGCTTCGGCACCGGCGCCGGCATCACCTGGGGCTCCGACCCCGAGGCGGAGTGGCGGGAGACCGAGCTGAAGGCGGCGCGACTGCTCGCGGTAGCGTCGGGGACGTACGAGGTGAGTGAAGGGACCCTGACGTGAAGATCTGGCTCGACGGCGGGCTGCAGGACACCGAGTCCGCCCGCGTCTCCGTCTTCGACCACGGCCTGACCGTGGGCGACGGCATCTTCGAGACGGTGAAGGCGACGGACGGGAAGACGTTCGCGCTCACCCGCCACCTCGACCGGCTGACCCGCTCCGCACGCGGCCTGGGCCTGCCGGACCCCGACCACGACGAGGTCCGCCGCGCCTGCGCCGCCGTCCTCGAGGCGAACCCGATGCCGCTCGGCCGGCTGCGCATCACCTACACCGGCGGCCACGGCCCCCTCGGCTCCGACCGCGGCGACCGCGGCCCCACCCTGGTCGTCGCCCTCGGCGAGACCAGCCGCCGCCCCGACTCCACCGCCGTGATCACGGTCCCCTGGACCCGCAACGAGCGCGGCGCGCTGACCGGCCTCAAGACGACCTCGTACGCCGAGAACGTCGTCGCCCTGGCCCGCGCCCACCAGGACGGCGCCTCGGAGGCGTTGTTCCCGAACACCGTCGGACAGCTCTGCGAGGGCACCGGGTCGAACGTCTTCGTCGTCCTGGACGGCGAGATCCACACCCCGCCGCTCGCCTCCGGCTGCCTCGCGGGCATCACACGCCAACTGACCGTGGAGTGGACGGGCGCCAAGGAGACCGACCTCCCGCTCGACGTCCTGGAGAGCGCCGACGAGGTCTTCCTCACCTCCACCCTGCGCGACGTCCAGGCCGTCCACCGCGTCGACACCCGCGAACTGCCCGGCGCCCCGGGCCCGGTGACCGCCAAGGCGATGCGGGTCTTCGACGAACGCGCCGGGGACGACCTCGACCCCTAGGGGTGTCCGGCGGGCCGGGGTCGCTGCGGAAAACGAGCTGACTTCGGCCCGTACGGCGGGTAGAAACCCCCTGATGACCACCACTCTGCGGCCGACCGAGCCGCTTCAGCGTGCCGACGACGGGGCCCTGTCCCGCCACTACCAGGTGTGCGTGAACAGCCGCCCCGTCGGAGCGGTCCGGGTGTCGACCGATCCCCGCTTCGGGCCCACCGTCGCCAAGATCGAGGACCTGCACATCGAGGAGCCGGACCGCGGCCGGGGCCGGGGCGCGGTGGCCGCGCTCGCCGCCGAGGAAGTGGCCCGGGGCTGGGGGTGCCGACAGGTCGAGATCAGGGTGCCGGCCGGCGCCGCGGCCGCACTGCGGCTCGCCACGGCGCTCGGCTACGTCCACCGCAACCGCGGCATGGAGAAGCAGCTCGGCGCCGTGACGCCCGCGCTGCCCGAGGGCAGCGGCGCCCGGCCCATGACGGAGGCCGAGTACGGCCCGTGGCAGGAGCGCGGCATCACGGAGTACGCGCAGGACTGGATCGACCGGGACGTGCCCGAGGACCTGGCACGGGCCAAGTCCCTGCAGGACTACGCGCGGTCGCTGCCCCAGGGCCTGGCCACGGAGAACGCCCGGATCAGCGTCCTGGAGCACGAGGGCACCCCGGTCGGCGACCTCTGGCTCGCCTTCACCGACGACAAGGCGTTCGTCTTCAACGTCGAGACCTACGAGGAGCATCGCGGCCGGGGCCACGGCCGCTCCCTGATGCTGCTGGCCGAGGCCCAGACACTGGCCGCCGGCCGACGGGTGCTCGGCCTCAACGTCTTCGCGGGCAACACCCCCGCGGAACGGCTCTACGAGTCGCTGGGGTACGTGACCGAGGGCTACTCGATGTACAAGAACCTGCTCTGAGGCTCCCGGCTCACTTGGCCCCGGCCAGCAGCCGGTCCGCGATCTCCTCGATGCGCTCCCGCAGTCCCTCCTGGCTCTTGCCGCCGTCGAGACGCTCGCCGCCGATGACGTACGTCGGGGTGCCGGTGACGCCGATCGCCTTGCCCTCGGCCTGGTCGGCGTCCACGATCAGGATGTGCCGGCCGTCGATCAGCGCCGTGTCGAACTCCTCCGCGTCAAGACCGAGTTCACCGGCGATCTCGACCAGGAAGGGTTCTCCCTCACGGCTCAGCTCCTCGACCCGGCCCAGCACGGCCTCGACGTACGGCCAGCCCTTGCCCTGCTCCAGGGCCTCCTCGGCGGCCTGCGCGGCGGCGAAGGCGTGCTTGTGCTTCTCCAGCGGGAAGTGCCGCAGCCGCAGCTCCAGCCGGTCGCCGTAGCGCTCGCGCAGCGCGCGCAGGTCGTCGAGGGCGCTGCGGCAGTCCGGGCACTGCAGCTCGCACCAGACGTCCAGGACGACGGCGGGAGAGGCGGACACCGGGGTGGAGGCGGGGGCGGAGGCCGGGGAGGAGTCACTCATGACACCAGTCTCCCAGCCCCCGCCCGACCACCCCAATCCGGACCGCTGTCCTCGGCCGGGTCCGCTGCACGTGCGTGAGACCGCCGTCCCGGCCGGGTCCGCTGCACCTGCGTGAGACCGCCGTCCCGGCCGGGTCCGCTGCACCTGCGTGAGACCGCCGTCCCGGCCCTGACCGTCTGCGCCTCCCGTAGGACTCGTCGCCCGCACCGACCGGGACCTCTGGAGGAGCCGACCCGGAGATGTCCCTGATGTCCGCTCGGAGCATGGCCCGGGAGTGGTCGGGAGGTGCACGATGGAAGGGACGAAGCGCCCGCCTGCCGAGGCGCGGAGTCAGTGTGTCCCTGCCCGAGAGCGCCCTGTCTGGAGGACCGGATGATTGCCGAGACCGTCTGTTCCGCCGTCGCCGCGGCCGGCCTGGGCATCGCGGCGGTCACGGCCTACCGCAAGCGCTTCCTCAAAGCCGCCCGCATCGCCGCCTACTCGCTCGTGCCTCTCGGGCTCGTGATGACCGGCGTCGTGGAGTGGCTCGCCGACACCGCCTTCAGCCCGACCGCCTGGGCCGGCTTCGGCGTGCTCGGCCTCGCCTGGGCCCTGTTCGCGACGACACGTGCCGTGGAGCGCCGCCGGGGCGACACCCGCGGCACCCGCAAGGAGCGCAAGGCGGCAGCCCGCTCCGCCCGCACCGACGCCGTGGCCCCCGCCGCCTCGGCCCCTTCCCTGAGCCAGGCACCACCCCGTTCGGCATCCGCCCCCCGCGCGAAGGGCGACGCGGACGACTTCAGCGACATCGAGGCCATCCTGAAGAAGCACGGCATATGAAGCCGCCGCGCCTCCGGCACCGCACCCAGGCCGGCCGCGCGGTTGAAACGACACAGACGACCCGTCGGCGCGCGGAAACGATCACGGCCTGAAACCGACGTCACGGAATACGGCGAACACCCGCTCAATCCGGGCGCGGTGATCGCGCGGGACGCCAGGCCTGCGTCATCATCGCCCCGAGATGCTGGACACGAAACAAGGCGACACCGCGCCGCCTCAGGACGAGCCGCGCGGCTGCCTCTTCGCCCTCTCCCAGCCACCGCTGATGATCTTCCTTGCGGTGATCGGGTGTCTGCTGCTCATTGCGTCGCTGCATGATCTGCTGCTGCTCTGAGCCGTACCCGCGGTCCCCGGCGCCACCCGCCGGGGCCGCGTCGGCATCGGGAAACCCCGGGCACCCACGGGGTGCCCGCCGTCCTCAGCCCGCCGCTTCCTTGCGCCGCGCGCGGTACGCGGCCACATGGAGGCGGTTGCCGCAGGTGCGGCTGTCGCAGTAGCGGCGGGAGCGGTTGCGGGAGAGGTCCACAAAGGCGCGCCGGCAGTCGGGGGCCTCGCAGCGCCGCAGCCGCTCCTGCTCCCCGGCCACCACGAAGAAGGCCAGCGCCATGCCGCAGTCGGCCGCCAGATGGTCCGCGACCGAGGCGCCGGGCGCGAAGTAGTGCACATGCCAGTCGTAGCCGTCGTGATCCGTGAGCCGGGGCGTGGTGCCCGCGGCGGCGACCAGCTCGTTGATCAGCCCGGCGGCGGTCCGGGCGTCCCGGGCCGCGAAGATCCCGGCGAACCGCCCGCGGATCTTGCGCACCGCGGACAGGTCGAACTCGGAGAGCACTCCGACGTCACTGATGTTGTGCCTGTGCACGAACTCCGCGAGGGCGGCGACATCCGGCAGCGCGTCCGGAGTGGTCTCGTCCTCCGGTGCGGTGTTCACCAGATCCACCACGGCATCAAGCGCACACCGGGTGTCGTGGGTGATCAGCACGTTTCGCTCCCTGGCCTGGGGGGGTCGGGCGGGCGCCCGCCGATGCTGGCCGATGGTAGCCGCCCCGGGCCCGGAAGCCACGGGGCTCCCGGCCCGGGGGCCCCCGCGGGCGCGGGTGGAGGAGCCCCGTAGGCACGCCGACGCCGCCCCACGGCAGGCCGTGGGGCGGCGTCGGCGCGTTCCCTGTGCGATTGTCCTGGCCCGAGCCGTCTCCCCGAGTGGACGGCGCCGGGCAGCTCGGTGTGAGCCTCGCCCTAGCTTTCCGCCAGGATGTGCGAGAGCTCCTGGTCGAGATCGAAATGCCGGTGTTCCGTGCCGGGAGGCACGGCCGCGTCCGTCCGCTTCAGGAAGGACTCCAGGGCCCGCGCCGGGGCCTCGAGCAGGGCCTCGCCCTCGGGAGAGCTCAGGGCGATGCAGACGACTCCCTGACCGTGACTGCGCGACGGCCAGACGCGGACGTCGCCGGTTCCCGTCGGCCGGTGCAGGCCTTCGGCGAGGAGGTCGCGGGCGAACACCCACTCGACGGTCTCCTCGGCTCCGGTGTGGAAGGTGGCGTGCACGGCGTAGGGGTCGGCCGTGTCGTACCGCAGGCCTGCGGGGACAGGCAGGGAGGACTCGCTCGACACAACGAGGCGCAGGTGCAGCTCGCAGCTGACCGTGGTGTTCATAAGCGCCAGGGCCTTTCGCTCAGTGTGCGCTCGGGGATTCGCACGTCGGCGAAATCGACATGCCACCTACGGTGCCGTTGTAAACCCCTCTGAGTGTTTTGCGTGTCTTTACGTAACTCTTCCGGCCGAGAGCCTGTTCGCGAAGTACCACCATTCCGGTGACTGGAATCTCTCGGGTAGGGTCTGGCTGTATGAATACGGGGAGTAACGAGCCTGGCGAGGTAGCCGTGGCAGCGGACGGGACGAAGGCCGGCGGGGCGGAGGAGCCGCAGGAGCAGGGGCTCGGCTCCAGGGCCCCCGAGTTCGTCAAGGCGCGCCGGGCGCTGCACCTGAGCTGGCAGGTCGGCGTCTTCGTCATCGGCCTGGCCGTGGTGGTCGCCGGCATCATCATGCTGCCGCTGCCCGGACCCGGCTGGGTGGTGATCTTCGGCGGCATGGCGATCTGGGCGACCGAGTTCGTCTGGGCCCAGTTGGTGCTGCGCTGGACCAAGCGCAAGGTCACCGAGGCCGCCGCGCGCGCCCTCGACCCCAAGGTGCGTCGCCGCAACATCATCCTGACCTCGATCGGTCTGGTGGTCATCGGCGTTCTCATGGGTGTCTACCTGTGGAAGTTCGGCTTCGAGATGCCCTGGAACATCAAGGACCAGTGATCTCCGGCGGACTGCCGGCAGACCTCCGGCTGATCTCCGGCGGGGGCGCGGGCACCGGCCGATCGTGGTCACAGGCACCCCCTGACATGGGGTAATGTTCTTCCTGCGCCGGGGCGATTAGCTCAGTGGGAGAGCGCTTCGTTCACACCGAAGAGGTCACTGGTTCGAACCCAGTATCGCCCACCCCGGAACGGTGGCCCGTCCGCGACAGTGCGGACGGGCCACCGTCGTTTGTGTCCCCCAGCTGTCCCCAGGCCCTCGCGGGTGTCTCACGGGCGCCACGCCGCCGCCCTCGCGGCAGGCCCGTCGTGATCCTCGTCCCGCCCTGTGTGACGGTACGCAGTCACCGTGCCGCCCTCCCGCGCCGCCGAATACGGCCCCGCGTCACCTCGCCCACCGCGCCGGAATCGCCACCCCACCCTGCCGATCCGCCGCACCGTCAACTCCCTCCCCGCGCATCACGATTCCTCCCACCCGCCCGACAACCCCCGTCCCCGCAGGCGGATTTCAGTCGCTCCGCCTCGCGATCCGCACCTCGACCGGCAGTTCGAAGAGTCGAACGCGCGCCCCTCACCTGGGGCTTCGCCTCATTCGCCCCGCCAGGCCGCCCCCGCGCGCTCCTTCCGCCCCCGAGTCGTCTCACAAGAAATTCCTGTCCGAATCATTGACGCTCCCTCAACCCCCTCGTACCTTGTGCCAGCAAGCGCTTTCTTGAAACGATTCATGCAGCGGCGACGATGCCGCGGGGAGGGCCCGACTGTGGGAACCAGCAGGAATGTTGAGAGGCGAACGATCCTGAAGGCGGCCGGGGCGGCGGCGGCCACGCTCGGGCTGGCCGCGACGACCGGGTGCGGTGGGGACAGTGGTTCCGCGGACGGGGCGGTGACGCTCCGTTATGCGTGGTGGGGTGGAGAGCCGCGGACCCTCGCCATCAAGAAGACGATCGCGCTCTTCGAGAAGAAGTACCCGAAGATCAAGATCAAGCCCGAATTCACCGACTACGAGGCGTTCTGGGAGAAGTTCCAGACCCAGGCCTCCGGTGGAAATCCGCCGGACGTTTTCCAGAATGCCGTCGGTTTCTTGCGCAAGTACGACAAGCGCGGTGTTCTGATGGATCTCAAGACCCAGGCGGACGCGGGGAATCTGAGCCTGGAGAACTTCCGCAACGGCGTTCTGGCGAACGGTCAGGTCGACGGCAAGCAGATCGGCATACCGGTCGGCGCCAACACCATGGCGCTCGTCATCGACCTCAAGGCCTTCAAGAAGGCGGGCGTGGAGGCGAAGTTCGGCTGGACCTGGGACGAGTACTTCGACGCGCTGCAGACGATCCAGGACAAGCTGAAGATCGCCGGTGACACCGGCTACTTCAGCATCATGTACCTCTACGACCTGTACCTGCGGCAGAACGGCAAGGCGTTCTTCACCGACTCCGATCTCGGCTTCACCGAGGACGATCTGACGCAGTGGTGGGAGGACGGCTACAAGCGAGTGAAGTCCGGGCTCGTCGCCGACCCGAAGAAGATCGAACAGGTCAAGCCCAAGTCGGGCCTGTCGGCGGGGCTCGCCGCGTCCGAGTTCACCTGGGACAACTTCTCCATCCGCTACGAGGGCGAGGGCGAGTCGGACTACGGGCTCGCGCCGATCCCCACCACGGACGGCAAGGACACCGGCCAGTACCTCGGTTCGCTGATGCTCAGCGCCTTCTCCGGGACCAAGCACCCCAAGGAGGCCGCTCAGTTCATCGACTTCATGGTCCATGACCCCGAGGTCGGCAAGATCATGGGCTACGACCGCGGTCTTCTCGCCACGACCGAGCAGTACGACGCGTTCACCCCCACCGATGCCAACAACAAGGGTGTCGCGGCGTACGAGGAGGAGGTCGCCAAGGCCGGAGTCCTCGGGAAGATCACGCCGCATCCCTCCGGAACCGACGTCATCGAGGCTGCGTTCCTGCGCATCGGCGGTGAGGTCGCCCAGGGCAAGAGCAAGCCGGCCGATGCCGCGAAGGCGCTGTTCAGCGAGGCCAAGGCCGCGTTCGCGGGCTGAGGGGACGTACCACCATGACGCTCGTCAAGGAAGCGCCCGCGCGCCCGGCCGGGAAGCGGTCCTCCGCTCCCGCCGCCGGGCGGCGCGGGCGGCGCCGCGAGAATCTCGCCGGCTATCTCTTCATGTCGCCGTGGATCGCGGGCTTCCTGCTGCTCACGGCGGGGCCGATGATCGCGTCGCTGTACTACGCGTTCACCAGCTACAACCTGTTCACGCCGCCCCAGTGGGTGGGGCTCGACAACTTCACGACGATGTTCCAGGACCCGCGCTGGCAGAAGTCGGTCGAGGTCACGCTGAAGTACGTCGTCGTGGCCACACCGCTGAAGCTGCTGCTCGCGTTGGGCGTCGCCCTGCTGCTCGCGCAGAGTCGGCGTGGACAGGGTCTGTACCGGGCCGCGTTCTACATGCCGTCACTCATCGGAGCCAGCGTCTCCGTGGGCTTCGTATGGCGGGCGCTGTTCTCAGACGACGCGATCGTGGACCGTACGCAGAAGATATTCGGTCTCGACGTGGGCGGCTGGATCGGCAACCCGGACTATGTCATCTACGCCCTGGTGGCTCTGAGCATCTGGCAGTTCGGCGCACCGATGGTCATCTTCCTGGCAGGCCTCAAGCAGGTCCCGCGGGAGCTGTACGAGGCCGCCGAGGTGGACGGGGCCGGCCCCTTGCGCCGGTTCTGGAACATCACGCTGCCGATGATCTCCCCGGTGCTGTTCTTCAACGTGCTGCTGGAGTCGATCCACGCGTTCCAGGTGTTCGGCTCCGCCTACGTGGTCTCCGACACCCGGTGCGGGCCCGCCGACGCCACGCTCGTCTACACCTGCTACCTCTACCAGAAGGGCTTCAAGGAGGCCCAGATGGGCTTCGCCTCCGCGATGGCCTGGACGCTGGTGGTCGCGGTGGCGCTCGTCACGGCGGTCCTGTTCTGGTCGCAGAAGAAGTGGGTGCACTACGAGGAGGCCGCCAAGTGACCAGTGCCACCACCCCTGTCGTGCGCACCACGAACGAGCGGCGGCGCGGCGGATCGATCGCCTGGCACGTGGGCGCGCTCGTCGTCCTCGCGGTCGTCCTGTATCCCGTGATCTGGGTCGTGGGTGCCGCGTTCAAGCCGAGCAAGGACATCATCGCCAGCCTCGACCTGCTGCCCACCAAGCCGGTCTGGGCGAACTTCTCCGGGCTCGCCGACGGCATCTCCGGCATCTCCATCAGCACCTTCTTCGTGAACTCGCTGATGTACGCGGTCCTCGCCGTGGTGGGGGTCGTGCTGTCCAGCTCGCTGACCGCGTACGCCTTCGCCAAGATCGGGTTCGCCGGGCGGAACCTGCTGTTCACGCTGATGATCGGCACGCTGCTGCTGCCGTATCACGTGCTGCTCATCCCGCAGTACGTGATGTTCCGCAAGCTCGAGCTCGTCGACACGCTGGTGCCGCTCGTCGCGGGCAAGTTCCTGGCCACGGAGGCGTTCTTCGTCTTCCTGATGGTGCAGTTCATGCGCGGGCTGCCGCGCGAGCTGGACGAGGCCGCCAAGCTCGACGGCTGCGGGCACCTGAGGACCTACTGGTCCATCGTGCTGCCGCTGAGCCGTCCCGCCCTCATCACCAGCGCCATCTTCACCTTCATCAACGCGTGGAACGACTTCATGGGACCGTTGATCTACCTCAACACCCCGGACAAGTACACCGTCTCGCTCGGCCTGATGATGTTCCGCGACCAGGAGGGCATCGCCAACTACGGCGGCATGATCGCGATGTCGCTGGTGGCGCTGGTGCCGGTCATCGCCTTCTTCATGGCCTTCCAGCGCTATCTCATCGACGGTATGGCGACCTCCGGACTGAAGGGCTGAGGCGCACCCATGGCGCAAGCACGCGTGAAGCCCCGCAAGGAGTCCGTGTTCGGCGAGCGCTTCGCGGTCTTCGCCGAGTGTCTCCTCACCGGCGTGTGGATCGCCGTGGGCTGTCTCGGGGTCGTCACCTACCCCGCCGCGTTCGCCGCGGGCGCACGGCATCTGCGGCGGCGTACGGCCCATGAGGCCGGTGGCCTGCGGGAGTTCGTCGCGGACTTCCGTACGGCCGTGCGCGGCGGGTGGGCCGTGGGGCTCGCCGGGTGGGCGGCGGCCGGCGCGGTCTGGGTGGACGTGCTGGCCGCGCGGGCCGGGATTCCCGGGGGGCGGTTCGTCGGGGCCGTCGGCATCTTCGCGCTGATCGGGCTCCTCGTGACCCTGTTGCGGGCGGCGGCCGTGTGGACTCCGGGTGACACCTGGCGGGCGCTGCTGGCGGGTGCCGCGCGACGGACCGTGCTCGATCCCGCCGGGTCCTTCCTGGTCGTCTGCGGCCCGGCGGTCGTGGCCCTGTCCGCCTGGTTCGTGCCGCCGCTCGCGGTCCCCGTGCTGGGGGCCGTCGCGGCGGCGGCCGTGGCCGTCGAGGAGCGGTACCGGCACCGCTGAGGCGCGGTGCCCTCGCACCAGGTCGGCGCCCCGGGCGCCGCACCTCTCTCTGTCATGCCCCTGACCAGATGCACGGAAAAGACTTCCCGCACGGAAAGGAAAGGCCATGTCCCCCATTCCCCGCAGGTCCCTCCTCAAGGCGGCCGCCGTCGCCGGCGCCGCCGCCCAGTTCTCCTGGGCGCTGGGGGCGAAGGACGCCGAGGCCGCGCCCGGAGCCGAGGCGGCGGACGCGGATCCGGTGGCCCTGGACTGGCTGGAGGACGGCGGTCTCGGCGCCGCCCCCGGCTCCACCCTCGGTGTGCCCTGGCCGATGGGCGTCCACCAGGAGGACCAGACCTTCGCGCTGACGGACGCCGACGGCAAGGCCGTGCCCGTGCAGTCCTGGCCGATCGCGTACTGGCCGGACGGCTCGCTGAAGTGGACGGCGCACGCGGTCGGTTCGGGCTCCGGCAAGCTCACCCTCACGGCCGGCGACACCCCGGCCGCTCCCGACAAGAAGGTCACCGTCGACAAGAGCGGCGGCACGGTCGACGTCTCCACCGGCGTGATCACGGTGCGGATCGGCAAGGACGGCACCACGCTCATCAAGTCCGTCAGACGCGGCTCCACCGAGATCGCCAAGAACGGGCGCCTCGTCCTGATCCGTCAGCCCGAGATCGAGGACGAGGACCAGGGCACGGTCAGGACCGAACGCTTCGAGGGGGCCATCGGCGAGGTCACCGTCGAGCAGGAGGGCCCGGTCCGCGCGGTCGTCCGCATCGACGGCAAGCACCGCAAGGGCAGCCGCAGCTGGCTCCCCTTCTCCATCCGCCTCTACTTCTACGCGGGCGCCGACTCCTTCCGCATGGTCCACACGATCACCTACGACGGGAATCAAGAGCCTGGCAAAGCAAGCGGCGATTTCGTCCGCGGCATCGGCGTCCGCTTCACCGTCCCGATGCGCGACGAGTCCTACGACCGCCACATCCGCATCGGCGGCGAGGGCACCGGTCTGCTGCGCGAGGCCGTCAAGGGCATCACCGGACTGCGCCGCGACCCGGGCGCGGCGGTCCAGGCCGCCCAGTACGCGGGCGAGAAGCTGCCCGACCCGTCCACCTGGGACCAGCGGGTGACGACGAGGCTGCAGTACATCCCCGAGTGGGGCGACTACACCCTCTCCCAGCTCTCCGCCGACGGCTTCACCCTGCGCAAGCGCACCAAGAAGGGCTACGGCTGGATCGGCGCCGGCGGCGGCAAGCGGGCCTCCGGATTCGGGTACGTCGGCGGTGTGAGCGGCGGATTCTCCTTCGGCCTGCGGGACTTCTGGGAGAAGCACCCCGCCCAGCTCGACATCCGCGACGCCCACACCGACGCGGCGACCGTCACCCTCTGGCTCTGGTCGCCCGAGGCACAGCCCATGGACCTGCGCTTCTACCACGACGGCATGGGCCAGGACACCTACCCCGAGCAGCTCGAAGGCCTCAACATCACCTACGAGGACTACGAGCCCGGCTTCGGCACCCCCTACGGGATCGCCCGTACCTCCGAACTCCTCTTCTGGGCCAACGAGTCGACGCCGGCACCCGCGAAGCTCGCCGAACAGGTCGAGGCCGTCCGGGTGCTCCCGCAGCTCGCCGCCCCGCCCAAGCAGCTCATCAAGGCGAAGGTCTTCGGCCCGGGCCTGTACTCCGAGCCGGACCGCTCCACCCCCGCCAAGGCGAAGATCGAGGACCACCTCGACTTCCTCTTCACCTACTACAAGGACCAGGTGGAGCAGCGCCGTTGGTACGGCTTCTGGGACTACGGCGACATCATGCACACCTACGACACCGTCCGGCACCAGTGGCGGTACGACATCGGCGGCTACGCCTGGGACAACTCCGAGCTGTCGCCGGACCTCTGGCTCTGGTTCGCCTACCTGCGCTCCGGCCGGGCGGACATCTTCCGCTTCGCCGAGGCGATGACCCGGCACACCGGCGAGGTCGACGTCTACCACATCGGCCAGTGGGCGGGCCTGGGCACCCGGCACGGCGTCCAGCACTACGCCGACAGCGCCAAGCAGCAGCGCATCGCCAACACCACCTACCGCCGCTACTACTACTTCCTCACGGCGGACGAACGCGTCGGCGACCTCATGCACGCCAACGTCGACTCCGACGAGACGTTCCTCGCCCTGGACCCGCTGCGCAAGATCCGCACCGAGCCGTACACCCCCGACCGGCACGCCCTGTCGATCGGCTTCGGCACCGACTGGAGCGGTCTGGTGTCGGCGTGGCTGACCGAGTGGGAGCGCAAGGGCCCCAAGTGGGAGAAGGCCAAGGCGCGCGTCCTGTCGACGATGGAGACGATCGCCGCCCAGCCCAACGGCTTCGTACAGGGCAGCGGCCTGTACGACCTCGACACGGGCCGGTTCGCCGTCGCCGCCACCCCGGTCGTCGGCGTCTCCCACCTCTCCGCCGTCTTCGGCCTCAACGAACTCTGCGCCGAACTCATCCACCTCGTCGACATGCCGGCCTTCAACAAGGCCTACTTCGACTACTGCCGCTACTTCAACGCCACCAAGGCCGAGCAGGCGGCACGCTACGGCTCCAACTTCGGCACCCTGCTGCTGTTCCAGGGCCACTCCCGCCTCGACGCCTACGCCGCCGTACAGACCGGCGACGAGGTGCTCGCCAAGCGGGCGTGGACGAAGTTCTACAGCTCCGACGGCTACACCGAGTCCTCGCCGTGGAAGACGGAGAAGCTGAGCGGCCCCGCAGCCCTGGTCGAGGGCAGCGAGGCCGCCTGGGTGTCCACCAACGACACCGCTCTCTACGGCCTCGCCGCCATCGAGAACCTGGCCCTCCTCGGCGACAAGATGCCGTAACGGGCGCTCAGTTCATCCTCCCCAGGACCTCCCGCACCTTCCGGACGTCCCGCAGCCGCTGCTCGTACGTCGCCCCGAGTGCGAGCAGCAGCAGCCCGGCGAGCGCGGGAGGCACCCAGCGGGGAAGCGCGTCGGCCACCTGGACGAGATACGGGGCGAGTTCGTGCAGCGCGTCCAGGACCAGTACCGAGCCGCCCAGCACCAGGGGCGCCCGGAGCCGGTGGCGGGCACCCAGCAGCGTCAGCAGCAGCGCGGCCGCACCCAGCAGCAGGGGGCGGGTCCACTCCGGATCGCCCCAGGCCGCGGCGAGGCTCGGCAGCAGCGTCGCGGCGAGCCCGGGGC
Source organism: Streptomyces sp. NPDC096132 (assembly GCF_044763345.1). Taxonomy (NCBI): domain Bacteria; kingdom Bacillati; phylum Actinomycetota; class Actinomycetes; order Kitasatosporales; family Streptomycetaceae; genus Streptomyces; species Streptomyces sp. NPDC096132. The sequence goes on along the minus strand of NZ_JBIWGA010000009.1, from coordinate 187,648 downwards.
CGTACGCCGTCCAGGACGAGGCCCCCGGGTCACGGCGCCGGCGCAGGGCTCCGACGAGCAGCGCCGGGACGGTGACCGGCAGGGTGTACGCCTCGGGCAGACCCACGCGCCAGGCCGCCAGCCGCACCCAGGCGGCCAGCACGAAGAGGACGGCCGCCGCGATGCCGACGCGGCGGCGGTCCGGTCGTACCGCCGTACCCGCGGCGATCACCCCGCACAGGGACAGCACCAGGGCGAGCACCGGCAGGTCGAGAACGGCCAGTCCGACGGCGGCGAGGCCCGCGACGGCGCCCGCCGACTCCACCGCGAGCGTGGTCGTGGAGTCGCCGACGCGCGGGGCGACCAGGGCGGCGGCCGCCGGGACCACCAGCACCAGCAGCGCGATGTGCTCCGGCCGCCAGCCGGCGGAGGCACCCACGGCACACGCCAGAGCCGTGGCGTACCCGACGGCCGCGGCCGCGCACACCGGAGCCAGCCGACCGCGCCGGGCGGCCACCACGCACACGGCGGTCAGCGCCGCGAGGACGGTCAGGGTCGCCGGCTCGGCGGCCAGGGACAGGAAGGCGAGGCTGAGGGAGGTCCCCAGGGCGAGCGCCGTGGCCGTCCGCGCGGCGAACCCCAGCAGCGCCAGCACCGCGAGGCCGTGCACCAGCAGGCCGACGGTGTACGGCAGTTCCAGCGCGGCGGGCAGGACGACGACCGCAGCCCAGGCCAGGGGCAGCGCATGCGGGCGCCACTTGCCGAAGCGGACCGCCAGGACCGCGGCCACCGTCGCGAGGACCAGGGGCGCGGTGACCGCGTGCGGCGGCCAGAACGCGTCCAGCGTCGCCGCCGTACGGGCATCCGCGGGCGCCCCCGACCAGGCGCGGCCCGCCCAGGCCGTCGGTCCCAGCAGCGTGACGCCCACGGCGGGCACCGTCCACAGCACCGCGCACGCCTGCACGGCGGCGGAGGCCGAGACCAGCCCCCGACGGACCGGCTCCGGGCCCCGCACGACGGCCAACAACGCGATCCCGCAGGCCAGACAGGCCGGTACGATCCAGTCGGCGGGCAGCGACACCCGCAGGACACCACCGGCACCGGCAACGACGCACAGGCCGCCCGCCACCGCCGTCCCCGTCGCGAGACCCGGCCGTGGGGTGAACCACGCGGCCCCCAGGGCGACCGCCGCCGCGAGGGAGAACAGCGCGGCCGCACGGGCGGCGGCGCCCGGACCGGTTGCGTCCAGGGAGAGCAGCCCGGACGTCAGGGCGCCCCAGCCGCCCGTCCCGAACGCGCACACCACGGCGACGAGCCGGACCGGGCGTACGGACACCCGCAGCGCGACCACCGTGTCGAAGGCCGCCGTCAGCAGCACCCCGGTCGTCACCGCGTACAGCCCGCCGCCGGCGGCGACCGCCCAGAGGGGGAGCGGGAGTTGGGCGACCAGCAGGGCGGCGGGGCGGGGGAGGCGCAGAGCCGGCAGCGCGGTGCCGTACGCGGCCCAGAGCGCCGCCAGCGCCGTCGACGCGGCCGCCGTGTACGTCACGCCGTCCGCCGAAGCGAACGCGGCCTCGTGCAGCGCGTACGCGTCGAGCACGGTCAGCGCCAGGCCGAGCCCGGCGACCGACTCGGCGGTCGAACGCAGCCCGCGCCGCAGCAGCGCCACGGGCGCGCCGAGCACGGCCAGCGTGACCGCGCCCAGCACCAGGGAACGGCCCGTCACACCCAGGTGACCCCAGCTGACCAGCGTGAACACCATCGCCGCCACGGTGAGCAGGATGCCGCCGAGCAGCAGCAGGACGTTCTGCACACTCGGTGCGGAGGTCTCCGGCCGGGGCGCCGCCGGCGGCGCCCCGGGCAGGGGCCGTACCGGCTGGAGCGTGGTGACCAGCCAGGCGCGGCGGGCCAGCAACTGGGACCTGCGGGCGTCCAGTTGGCGCAGCTCGGCGTCGAGGAGCCGCAACTCCTCGGCCGGGGGCGGAAAGTGCGTCATGCCTGGAGTGTGGTCCGCGTCACGTCGTACGCCATGAGTGCGGATACTCAGGACGTACTCAAATGCCGTGCGCAGGCCCCCGGCCCGGGCACACTCTGCACATGGACTGGAACCGTTACCGCTTCCTCAGCCTCTGGTCCCTGCCCGCGCCGCCCGCCGCCGTGTACGCCGCCCTGGAGCGGGCCGAGGACTATCCGCGCTGGTGGCGGCAGGTGCGCGAGGTGAACCGCCTCGACGACGTCAGCGGAGTCGTCCGGATCCGGTCCCTGCTGCCGTACGACATCACGTTCACCGCGCGCGAGGTGCGGCGCGATCCGGTGGCAGGGGTCCTGCAGATCGCCCTGTCCGGGGACATCGAGGGCTGGGCCCGCTGGACGGTCACCGCCGACGGTCCCGGCACCCTCGCGCGCTACGAGCAGGTGGTCGACGTGAACAAGCCGCTGCTCAGGCGGTTCGCCGTACCCGGGCGCCCGCTGTTCCGCGCCAATCACCGCCTGATGATGCGGGCCGGGCGGCGCGGGCTGGCCGCGTACCTGCAAGCGGTTTGAAGGAAGCGTGCGGGGACCTGTATTGTTCAGTGCGTTCCCGGGCGATTAGCTCAGTGGGAGAGCGCTTCGTTCACACCGAAGAGGTCACTGGTTCGAACCCAGTATCGCCCACCGGGAAAGAACCGGTCCGCATCACGCGGACCGGTTTTTTTTGTTCGAGGGGGAATCCTCGGGCACGGCAAAGGGCAGGGGCAGGGGTCGTTGAGTCGCTCGTCCGGCGAGGCAGGAGGCGCGGTCTCGGCGCGTTGATCGCTCTCTTCCGGGTGACCGGGAACGACGAGCGGGTCACTGGGACGCGGTCGGCACCGGCTGGCGGGTCGACCGCTCGGACGTGCAGATCCACGGCGTCGCCCCGTACGCCCTCACCGGCAGCCGCTGTGCGCACGGCACCGACGGCTCCCGGGACGCCTGCACGGTCGACGGGACGGAGCCCGGCAGCCTCGACGTCACCCTCGACCGGCTCAGCCACGGCTGTGCCGTGGTCTCCGGCCAGGGGCGCTGCGGTTTCCGACCAGGGGCCCTGCGGCCTCCGGCCACGAGCGCTGCGGCTTCCGGTCACGGGCCCTGCGGCCTCCGGCCACGTGTGTCCTGGGCCCCTGACCGTGACTGTGGCGTAGCTTCCGGCCACATGCGCCCTGCGGTCTCCGGCTGCAACTGTCCGCGGCCCCGGCCGGGGGCGACTGGCGGGTGGTGCGGGTTCCTATGCCGCCGCCGGCAGTTCCGGGCGTAGTGGCCACGAGGTGTCCACCGTCTCCGGGGAGCCGCTGCGGGCGAACCACGCCTGGAGACCCCGGGCCTGGGCCGCGTGCCAGGCCGTCTGCAGGGCGTGGAGGTCGGCGGGGGAGAGGCGCTCCAGGCGGGTCGTGAAGCGGCGGGCCAGTGCGCGGACGACCTCCAGCGCGGCCAGCGCGTCCGCCGCCGCGTCGTGCGCGTCGGACAGTGTCACGCCGTAGTGCGCGCACAGGTCGGTGAGCGTGCGGCGGCCCTTGCGGTAGCGGTCCAGGTGCTTGTCCAGGACCCGGGGGTCCAGCACCCGCAGCGGTGCCGGCTCCAGCCAGTGCCCCAGCGACGAGGCCCGGTGCCGACGCAGCTCGCGGTCCAGCAGCGTCAGGTCGAACGGCGCGTTCATCACCACCAACGGCCGCCCCGCAGCCGCCTGTTCGGCCAGCAGCTCGGCTATCTCGAACATCACCGGCGCCGGCCAGCGGCCGTTGCGCTGCAGATGGTCCTCCGTCAGCCCGTGCACCGCCGTCGCCTCGGCGGGCACCGGCACGCCCGGGTTCACCAGCCAACGGCTCACCCGCGGCCGTACCCCCGGAGCGTCCTGGACGACGAGGGCGGCCGACACTATCCGGTCGGCCTCCACGTCGACGCCCGTCGTCTCCGTGTCGAAAGCGGCCAGCGGGCCCTCGTACCAGTACGTCATACCAACACAACCCCTCGTTCACCCACGGCAGCTGACGCACCGTCTTCTGCCTGTTTGGTGATACCCGGGCTGTTTGCGCCGTACGCCGGAAGGACACAACAGGAGTACGGGTCTTTGCAGTTCAGCGGCCCGAAGCGGGATTCACTCGGCGTTTTCTTCGGTTCCACTCGGCCCGGTTCTCGGGCATCTCACTTGTCTTGGAAGGCTGTTGGTCATGGCGATAGCGCAGCCCGAGCGGGGCGGGCTGCTGCCCGAACAGACGGGCCCCCATCGCGGCACACTCGCCACCACCGCCTGCATGGAGACCCTGCAGGTGGGCTATCTGCACGCGGTCGCGGCGGCGGCCGGCTGCTCGCTGTCCCAGCCGTTCCCGGACAACGGCATCGACTGGCACGTCAGTCACAGCGCGCCCGGGCACACCGTCGACGACGAGGTCACCATCAAGGTGCAGCTCAAGGCCACCTACCAGGTCCCGCCCAACCCACCGGGCCGGTCCTTCTCCTTCACGCTCGACAACGACCACCTGCGCAAGCTCGCCCGCACCCCGGTGTCCGTGCACAAGATCCTGGTCGTGATGATCGTCCCCCGGTCGCAGGACCAGTGGCTGCGCGCCGGCCACGACCGTCTCGACCTGCGGCACTGCTGCTACTGGGTCAATCTCGCCGGCCACCCGATCACCGGGCGGACCCGGACCACCGTACGGATACCGACCTCACGCATCTTCGACGACCGGGCGCTGTGCGAGATCATGACGCGGGTCGGGACGGGAGGCAGACCATGACCCACCGCCCCCTCGACGAGCCCCTCAGGGCGGTACGCCCGCATCCCGAGCCCTGCTGGGACCGGGCCCCAGAACCCGGCGAGGTCGACCCGGTCGTCCTCGGCGCCCTGCTGCGCCGGCACGGCTGGCAGCGGCGCGGCGGCGCCGTCGGACGCTACGGCCGCTGGACCCCACCCGGGCCCGGCGGCGCCGGCACGAGCCTGCTGGTGCCCGAGAGCCGGGCCTTCCCCGACAGCGACGACCTGCTCGGCGAGGCGCTGCAGGCCCTGGCCCGCAGCGGCACGCCCTCCGCACGCGAGGTGCTGGTCGGGCTCGCCGTCCCGAGCGACGAGATCCGCTGGTGGCGGGACACCCCCGAGGGACCCGCCGGAGCCGCGCCCTGGACGGTCGAGGAACAGCTGCGCGGCGCCGCCCGCCAGATGCTCCTCGCCGGCGCGCTCGCCACCCGCGCAAGGGCCGGCTATTACGGCGCCCGGCACCGGCGGGCCGCCGCCGCCCTGCTCGACCAGGTGCTGGTCGGGTCCGGGGCCGGTGGCCGCCGGCTGACCGCCTTCGTGCCGGCCGACGGGGCCCGCCCCCTCGCCGTCCGCCTCCACCAGGCCCTCTACGCGGTCCGTGAGGCCATCGACTACCAACGGGCCACCGGCGGCATGGACGCCTTCGACGGGGCTGTGGAGGCCGGCGCCAGCCGTGAGCTCACCGACGCGCTGATCTCCCTGGTCCGGGGTACCGAGGGCGCCCGCATCGCGGTGGAGTGGGCCCCGGCCGCCGGGGTGCCCGAGGACTGCGCCGCCACCGTCGAGCCCGTCGAGTTCTCCCCGGGCGACCTGCCCGTGCTGCGCGAGGCCGGTGCCCGGTACCTGCGCGAGGAGCCCGCCGTGTCCGTGCGGATCACCGGCACCGTGGTCCGGCTGCGCAGGTCGGGGCCGCGCGGCGAGGGCAGCGTACGGCTGCGGGTGCTCGCCGGCGCCGAGATACCGAACGTCCGGGTCACGCTCGACGAGGAGGACTACCGCATCGCCGGGCAGGCCCATCTGGTCGGACTCCCGGTGCGGGTGCAGGGGCGGCTGGAGAGCCGGGGCGGCTTCCGCAGGCTCACCGGCGCCTGCGGGGTCGTACCGGTGCAGGTGGACGACGCCGAGCGGGACCGGCTGATGAAGTCCCTGCAGGAACATCTCGACTTCTTCGAGGAGGCCTGCGGCGGGGAGTACGACGGGGACTGAGACCGCGGTGGGGGAGGCGGGGACGGGGACTGATTTCGCGGTCGGCGGGTGCGGGTCGGTACGATCCCACTCATGCGCGCGCTCCCGGTATGGCGCCGCACCCCACCTGCAGTCAGGAGAGACCGGTGTCAGACGTCCGTGTGATCATCCAACGCGATTCCGAGCGGGAAGAGCGCACGGTGACGACGGGCACCACGGCCGCGGACCTCTTCGCCGGCGAGCGCTCGATCATCGCCGCGCGCGTGGCCGGTGAGCTCAGGGACCTGTCGTACGTGCTCTCCGACGGCGAGGAGGTCGAGGGCGTCGAGATCTCCTCCGAGGACGGTCTCAACATCCTGCGCCACTCCACCGCGCACGTGATGGCCCAGGCCGTGCAGGAGATCTTCCCCGAGGCCAAGCTGGGCATCGGCCCGCCGGTCAAGGACGGCTTCTACTACGACTTCGACGTCGAGAAGCCGTTCACGCCCGAGGATCTCAAGGCCATCGAGAAGAAGATGCAGGAGATCCAGCGGCGCGGGCAGCGCTTCGCCCGTCGTGTCGTCACCGACGAGGCCGCCCGCGAGGAGCTCGCGGACGAGCCCTACAAGCTGGAGCTGATCGGCCTCAAGGGCGCCGCGTCCTCCGACGACGGCGCGAACGTCGAGGTCGGCGCCGGCGAGCTGACGATCTACGACAACCTGGACGCGAAGACCGGCGAGCTGTGCTGGAAGGACCTCTGCCGCGGTCCCCACCTGCCCTCCACCCGCCTCATCCCGGCGTTCAAGCTGATGCGCAACGCGGCCGCCTACTGGCGCGGCAGCGAGAAGAACCCCATGCTCCAGCGCATCTACGGCACCGCCTGGCCGTCCAAGGACGAGCTGAAGGGCTACCTCGACTTCCTCGCCGAGGCCGAGAAGCGCGACCACCGCAAGCTGGGCACCGAACTCGACCTGTTCTCCATCCCCGAGCAGATCGGCTCCGGCCTCGCCGTCTTCCACCCCAAGGGCGGCATCGTCCGCCGCGTGATGGAGGACTACTCGCGCCGCCGCCACGAGGAGGAGGGCTACGAGTTCGTCTACACCCCGCACGCGACGAAGGGGAAGCTCTTCGAGACCTCGGGCCACCTGGACTGGTACGCCGAAGGCATGTACCCGCCCATGCAGCTCGACGAGGGCGTGGACTACTACCTCAAGCCCATGAACTGCCCGATGCACAACCTGATCTTCGACGCGCGCGGCCGCTCCTACCGCGAACTGCCGCTGCGCCTCTTCGAGTTCGGGACCGTGTACCGGTACGAGAAGTCGGGCGTCGTGCACGGCCTCACGCGTGCGCGCGGCTTCACGCAGGACGACGCGCACATCTACTGCACCCGTGAGCAGATGTCGGAGGAGCTCGACAAGACGCTCACCTTCGTCCTCGGCCTGCTGCGCGACTACGGCCTGGAGGACTTCTACCTGGAGCTCTCCACCAAGGACCCGGAGAAGTTCGTCGGCTCCGACGAGGTCTGGGAGGAGGCGACGGAAACCCTTCGCCAGGTCGCCGAGAAGCAGGGCCTCCCGCTCGTCCCCGACCCGGGCGGCGCCGCCTTCTACGGCCCGAAGATCTCCGTCCAGACCAAGGACGCCATCGGCCGCACCTGGCAGATGTCGACCATCCAGCTCGACTTCAACCTGCCCGAGCGCTTCGACCTGGAGTACACGGGCCCCGACGGCGCGAAGCAGCGCCCGGTGATGATCCACCGCGCCCTGTTCGGCTCCATCGAGCGGTTCTTCGCGGTGCTCCTGGAGCACTACGCGGGCGCGTTCCCGGCGTGGCTGGCGCCGGTGCAGGCGCTGGGCATCCCGATCGGCGACGGGCACGTGGAGTACCTGGAGAAGTTCGCCGCGGCCGCCAAGAAGCAGGGGCTGCGCGTCGAGGTCGACTCCTCCTCCGACCGCATGCAGAAGAAGATCCGCAACGCCCAGAAGCAGAAGGTGCCCTTCATGGTCATCGCGGGCGACGAGGACATGTCGAACGGCTCGGTGTCCTTCCGCTACCGCGACGGCTCCCAGGAGAACGGCATCCCGTTCGACGAGGCCATCGCGAAGATCGCGAAGGTCGTCGAGGAGCGCACGCAGGTCTGATCCGGCCGTGCGCGGGCCCCCGGGAAGCTCAGCTCCCCGGGGGCCCGTCGCCGTCGCCGCGGTCGCTCTCCAGCGAGAACACCTGGACCAGCCACGACGAGAACGAACCCGTCACCGCGCCCAGCAGCGCCAGCCCGCACGCCATCAGGCCCACCGCGATCGTCCGGCCGCCGGTCGTGACCGGGACGACATCGCCGTAGCCGACCGTGGTCAGCGTCGCGCACGCCCACCACAGCGCGTCCCCGAAGCTGTGCATCTCGCTGCCCGGCGCGCCCCGTTCCCGGTCGTAGACGGCGAGTGAGCAGGCGAAGCCGAGCAGGACCGTCGTCAGCCCGGCATATGCGATCACGCGCGCGTACAGCGACAGCCGGGGTTCACCATGCCGGCGCTGGATGGCCTCGTACAGCTTGACCACCCGCAGCGGGCGCAGCAGGGGCAGCACGACCACCGCGGTGTCCACCTTGTGCGTGGGGACGAACCGCAGCCCCTGTCCGCTCAGCCACCAGCGCACCCCGTAGTCGACCGCGAACATCAACCAGGCGAGGGACATCAGCGCCGTGCACAGGTCCCGCCACGCGCCCGACAGGTCCTGGGCGAGGACCAGGACCGCGTACAAGGCGAGGAACACCAGTGAGGCGAAGGCTAGGGGGATCTCCGTCCGCTGCTCCCAGCGGGCCTGACGACTGACTTCGTCCATCCCCCCAGCTTGGCCTGAGCCGCTTTTCGCGGAACCCCGGCGACACGCCGCGAACGGGCGAAGCCATATGCTGCCTTGCATGACGAGTGAGCCGGAGCAGCAGATCGGAGTGGGGACGCAGGACGCGTTCCAGCGCCTGTGGACGCCCCACCGGATGGCCTACATCCAGGGCGAGAACAAGCCGACCGGCCCGGGAGCCGAAGACGGCTGCCCCTTCTGCTCGATCCCGGCGAAGTCCGACGAGGACGGGCTGATCGTCAAGCGGGGCGAGCACGTGTACGCGGTGCTCAACCTCTACCCCTACAACGGCGGCCACCTCATGACCGTGCCCTACCGGCACGTCGCCGACTACACCGATCTGACCGTCCCCGAGACCGCCGAGCTGGCCGAGCTGACCAAGCAGGCGATGACCGCCCTGCGCACCGCGTCCGGCGCGCACGGCTTCAACATCGGCATGAACCAGGGGACCGTGGCCGGCGCGGGCATCGCCGCCCACCTCCACCAGCACATCGTGCCCCGCTGGGGCGGGGACACGAACTTCATGCCGGTGGTCGGCCACACGCGGGTGCTGCCGCAGCTGCTGGCGGACACGAGGAAGATGCTGGCCGAAGCCTGGCCGCACGTCTGACGGTCAGGCCCTCCGGGGGCGGCAGAGGGGGTACCCCCAGCCGCGTTGTCGTCGGTTGCCGACTCCCCCACTCTCGACTTCGCTCGAGCGGGGGGACCCCCATCGCGTCGACGCCCTCCTCCGCCTTGCAGCTGCACGCACCAGACCCCGCTCGGGTCGGGCCGGAAGGCACCGCCGCTCGGAGCCGACCTGATCCGAAAGAGAGGCCCTAGGCGTCATACGTGTCGGCCTTCCGCGGCGACACCTCCTGGACGCCCCCGCTGAGCACCGACGCGCGTGCGGTGAACTTCTCGACGTCCACGTCGTGCTCCTTGAGCACCCTGAGCGCCGCCCGGTGCACCGCCCGCAGCACCGGCGTGGCCGCGCGCAGCGCGTCGTCGGCCATGAAGCGGTGCCGCCACGGCTGGTCGGCCCAGGCGTGCCGCAGGCCGAAGGGCTCGGGCAGGCCTATGGAGCCGCCGAGCCACTTCAGCAGCGGCGGATACCAGCTGATCGTGGCGCGCGCGGCCAGCCGGACCACCTCGTCGGGGGTGACCAGCGGCAGCTTGATCGTCCGGGTCTCCCAGAAGCGGACGGTTTTGGCGACCTCCTTGGTGGGGGCCTCCGGCTTGCCGCCGAACAGGCCGTTGACCGGGCCCAGGGCGTGTCCGGTGACCTCGATGCGCAGCGTCTCCTTCAGCACCGTCACGGTGATCATCAGGGTGAGGATCAGGCTGCCGTTCCACAGGTGCGGCCACTGCACGCCCAGGTAGTGCCGGTTGCCGCTGTCGAACTGCTGGTTGTTGCAGATGTCCTCGATGGCCCTGGGCTTGAACTGGTACGCCTCGACGTCGGTCCCCTCGGGCCTGGACACCTCCTTGGCGCCCTCGCCGACATGCGTGACGACCCAGTGCCGTACCTGCGGCTCCGGGAAACCGCCGGTCTTCAGCCGCTGCCGGTGCAGCACGCTCAGTTCCTCGTGGATCGCCCGGACGACCGTCCAGCTGCGGAACTCGTGGACGCCCTTGACCGGGTCGATGGGCAACAGCTCCTCCGCGAGGTGCCAGGCGCCCCAGCGCGTCCCCATGCCGAGTATGCCCTTGGGGCCGGCGTAGAAGACCGAGTTGGACTGCTGTTCGGCGCTGAGCCGGGCCAGGGACTGGCGCAGCTGCTCGGCCGCGGCCTGGTCGGGGCTGGTCGGGACCGCCTCGGGGACCTTCGCGCCGATGCTGCCGCCGGACAGCAGACCGTCCCAGCGCTCGCGCAGGTCCTTCGCGGTGCTCTCGCACACCCGCTTGGCCAGGAACCAGCCGGCCACCGGGGCCACGACGCACCCGCGCGCGTACCACCCCCACAGGCCGGTGAACGGCATCCGGACCAGGAAGATCACGGCCAGGGCGGCGACGGCGACGAGCAGGCCGGTGGCGAGTCCGGAGACCCGCTTGTTCTCCTGCTTGCCCATCGTGGCCCGCAGCTGGAACACCAGCAGCCACACCACCAGGCCCGGCAGGAACACCACGCCGCACAGCAGCATGAGGCCGGTCAGCTTCTTGTCGCGCTCCCGGCGGATACGGGTGGCCGCGAGGCAGTGCTCGACGACCACCTGCGGCTCGCTGCCGAAGGACTGGATGAGCGGCTTGCGGCCGACGCCCAGCATGCGGTCGATCACCGCCTGGGAGTACGCCTCACCGAAGTTGGGCCGGAAGATCTTCGCCCACGGTCGGCCCTCGTTGACCGCCGACTGGTGCCACTCGTTGTCGGCCTTCTTGATCTCCTCCATCGGGGTGTCCCGATAGGCCGCGGAGGCCAGCGCGTACGTCGGGCCCTGCCCCGCACCGCCCGTCCGGGGCACCTGTGGCCCGAAGAAGTCCTCAACGGTCATTCCCGCCCCCACTCGCCGCCACTCTCGCTCCTGCGGCCTTCCCGACTTCCGTACTCCGCACACCTGTTGATCAGGTCATCAGCGTATCCCCAGCCACCGACATCCGTCGGCGGACGGCCGAAGCCGCCCGCCGAACCGGAGGATCACCTTCCTCCCGGGTCACTTGAGTGTGACGTCGCCTCAATCCCTAACCGGCCTCGGCCTGTTGACGGACCTTCTCGGCCACCTGCGGCGGCATCGGCTCGTGCCGCGCGTACGCTCGGTGGAAGCGGGCCGTGCCGTGCGAGAGCGAGCGCAGATCGACCGCGTACCGGCCGATCTCGATCTCGGGCACCTCGGCCTTGACGAGGGTGCGTCCGCCGGCCGTCTGCTCGGTGCCCAGCACCCGGCCGCGCCGCCCCGACAGGTCGCTCATCACGGCCCCCACGTAGTCGTCCCCGACCAGCACGCTCACCTCGGCCACCGGCTCCAGCAGATGGATCTTCACGTCGGCCGCCGCCTCACGCAGCGCCAGCGCGCCGGCCGTCTGGAACGCGGCGTCGGAGGAGTCCACCGAGTGCGCCTTGCCGTCCAGCAGCGTGATCCGCACGTCGACCAGCGGATGCCCGCCCACGATGCCCTTGGCCGCCTGCGCCCGTACGCCCTTCTCGACGGACGGGATGAACTGCCGCGGCACCGCGCCGCCGACGACCTTGTCCACGAACTCGATGCCCGAGCCGCCCGGCAGCGGCTCCACCTCGATCTCGCAGATGGCGTACTGCCCGTGCCCGCCGGACTGCTTCACATGCCGCCCGCGCCCGGCCGACCGGTCGGCGAACGTCTCGCGCAGGGAGACCCGGTGCGGTACGACGTCGACCTGGACGCCGTAGCGGGAGCGCAGCCGCTCCAGGGCCACGTCCGCGTGCGCCTCGCCCAGGCACCACAGCACGACCTGGTGGGTGTCCTGGTTCTGCTCCAGGCGCATCGTCGGGTCCTCGGCCACCAGCCGGGCGAGGCCCTGCGACAGCTTGTCCTCGTCGGGCTTGCTGTGCGCCTGGATGGCCAGCGGCAGCAGCGGGTCGGGCATCTGCCAGGGCTCCATGAGGAGCGGGTCGTCCTTCGCGGAGAGCGTGTCGCCGGTCTCCGCACGGCTCAGCTTCGCCACGCACGCGAGGTCGCCCGCGATGGCGTGCGTCAGGCTCCGCTGCTGTTTGCCGAAGGGCGCGGACAGGGCGCCGATCTTCTCGTCGACGTCGTGGTCCTCGTGACCGCGGTCGGCCAGACCGTGCCCGGAGACATGGACGGTGGCGTCGGGCCGCAGCGTGCCGGAGAACACGCGCACCAGCGAGACCCGGCCGACGTACGGGTCGGACGAGGTCTTCACGACCTCCGCGACCAGCGGACCGCCCGGGTCGCAGAGCTTCAGCTCACGCGGCTTGCCGTCGACCGTCGTCACCTGCGGCGCCTCGCGCTCCAGGGGCGTCGGGAAGCCCCGGGCGATCAGCTCCAGCAGCTCGACCGTGCCGATGCCCTGCCGGGCGCCGTCGGCGGCGGGGGCGGCCGCCAGGACGGGGAAGAACGTGCCGCGCGCGACGGCCCGCTCCAGGTCCTCGATCAGGGTCCTGACGTCGACCTCCTCGCCGCCGAGATAGCGGTCCATGAGGGTCTCGTCCTCGCTCTCCGCGATGATCCCCTCGATCAGCCGGTTGCGGGCCTCCTCGATGCCCGGCAGCAGGTCCTCGCCCGGTTCGGACTCCTTGCGCTCGCCGGAGGAGTAGTCGAACAGCTTCTGCGACAGCAGCCCGGTCAGACCCGTCACGGGCGCGTGCCCGTCCGGTGCCTGCGGGCCGTGCAACGGCAGGTACAGCGGGAGGACGGCGTCCGGATCGTCACCGCCGAACGCCTCCGCGCAGACCCGCGTCATCTCCTCGAAGTCCGCGCGGGAGGCCTCCAGGTGCGTGACCACGATCGCCCGCGGCATGCCGACGGCCGCGCACTCCTCCCACACCATGCGGGTCGAGCCGTCCACGCCGTCCGAGGCCGAGACGACGAAGAGGGCCGCGTCCGCGGCGCGCAGACCGGCCCTGAGTTCCCCGACGAAGTCGGCGTATCCGGGGGTGTCGAGAAGGTTGACCTTGATGCCGTCCCAGTCGACCGGCACCAGGGACAGCTGTACGGAGCGCTGCTGCCGGTGCTCGATCTCGTCGTAGTCCGAGACGGTGCCGCCGTCCTCCACACGGCCCGCCCGGTTCACCGCTCCCGCCGTCAGCGCGAGAGCCTCCACCAATGTCGTCTTGCCCGAACCGGAGTGGCCGACCAGCACCACATTCCGTACGGACGCGGGATGGTCGGCCGCCGTAGCCCTGCCGGCGGCTCCGGGGTGTGCATTCGCCTTGTCGCCCATTTCCTTGCCTCCCGTGCACGGTGAGGTCATTGGGGGCGCGGGCACGACGGCCCCGCGTGCGATGGCGGCTCCGGCGACGCCCGCGGTCCTTCGAGCTTTCCACTCCCGTCACTGCGCGTCCATACGACGGACGCCACGGCACCTCCCGGCCGCGCCGGAAGCCCCGCCGCCACGGCGCTTCCCGGCCGTCCCGGGACCGGGTGCCGCAGCGCCTCCAGGTCGTCCCCGAAGCCGGACGCCACAACGCCCGCCCGCCGCCCCGGGAGCCGGTCGCGACCGGGCCGAGACCGGGATGCCGCGTGGCCGTGACACGGGCTGCGGGTGCCCGCCCGTCGCACACACGCGCGCGTGGCTACGATGGGCCAGCCGGTGGCCAGCAGGGGCCGCGCGGCGACACCGACCCTCGGGAAGGCCATGCTGAACAAGTACGCGCGTGCATTCTTCACGCGTGTCCTCACGCCGTTCGCCGCATTTCTGATCAGGCGGGGGGTCAGCCCCGACACGGTCACGCTCATCGGCACGGCCGGTGTGGTCGCGGGCGCGCTGGTCTTCTACCCCAGGGGCGAGTTCTTCTGGGGCACGGTCGTGATCACGCTCTTCGTGTTCTCCGACCTCGTCGACGGCAACATGGCCCGCCAGCTCGGCCGCTCCAGCCGCTGGGGCGCCTTCCTGGACTCCACGCTCGACCGGGTCGCCGACGGCGCGATCTTCGGCGGCTTCGCCCTCTGGTACGCGGGCAACGGGAACGACAACGTCCTGTGCGCCGTCTCGATCTTCTGCCTGGCCAGCGGCCAGGTAGTGTCGTACACGAAGGCCCGTGGCGAATCGATCGGCCTGCCGGTCGCCGTGAACGGGCTCGTCGAGCGCGCCGAACGCCTGGTGGTCTCGCTGGTCGCGGCCGGCCTCGCGGGGCTGCACACGTTCGGCGTGCCGGGCATCCAGTACCTGCTGCCGGTCGCCCTGTGGATCGTCGCCGTCGGCAGCCTCGTCACCCTGATCCAGCGCGTCGTCACGGTCCGGCGGGAGTCGGCCGAGGCGGAGGCCGCCGCGGCCCAGGAGACCCCGGACGGGAACCGGGGCGAGACCCAGGGGCACGAGGCGCAGGGGAGCGAGGCCGCGAAGTGAGCCCCCAGGAGCGCCTGACCGACGCGCTGTACGGTCTCGGCTGGAGCACGGTGAAGAAGCTCCCCGAGCCGGCCGCCGTGCGCCTGGGCCGGACCGTCGCCGACCTCGCCTGGAAGCGGCGCGGCAAGGGGGTGCTGCGGCTGGAGAGCAACTACGCGCGCGTGGTGCCCGACGCGAGCCCCGAGCGCCTCGCCGAGCTCTCACGCGCGGGCATGCGCTCCTACCTGCGCTACTGGATGGAGTCCTTCCGGCTGCCCGCGTGGAGCGAGGAGCGGATCAGGACCGGCTTCGAGCCGAAGGACGTCCACCACCTCACCGACGGCATCGCCTCCGACCGGGGCGTCATCCTCGCGCTGCCGCACATGGCCAACTGGGACCTCGCCGGCGCCTGGGTCACCACCGCGCTGCGCACGCCGTTCACGACGGTCGCCGAGCGCCTCAAGCCCGAGAGCCTCTACGACCGCTTCGTCGCCTACCGCGAGGGCCTCGGCATGGAGGTCCTGCCGCACAGCGGTGGCACCGCCTTCGGCACCCTCGCCCGGCGGCTGCGCGACGGCGGCCTGGTCTGCCTGGTCGCCGAGCGCGACCTGTCCGCCTCGGGCGTGGAGGTGTCGTTCTTCGGCGACACGGCCACGATGCCCGCGGGCCCGGCCCTGCTCGCCCAGCAGACCGGCGCGCTGCTGCTCCCCGTCACGCTCTGGTACGACGACTCGCCCGTCATGAAGGGCCGCGTCCATCCACCGGTCGAGGTACCCCAGTCAGGTACGCGGCCCGAGAAGACGTCTGTCATGACACAGGCGCTGGCAGACGCCTTCGCCTCGGGCATCGCCGACCATCCGGAGGACTGGCACATGCTGCAGCGGTTGTGGCGCGCGGATCTCGACCCCGCGCGCCCGGGTCCCGGGGGGACCGCGTGAGGATCGGCATCGTCTGCCCGTACTCCTGGGACGTGCCGGGCGGCGTCCAGTTCCACATCCGCGACCTCGCCGAGTACTTCATCCGGCTCGGCCACGAGGTGTCCGTCCTCGCCCCCGCGGACGACGACACCCCGCTGCCGCCGTACGTCGTCTCGGCCGGCCGCGCGGTCCCGGTGCCGTACAACGGCTCGGTGGCCCGGCTGAACTTCGGCTTCCTGAGCGCCGCGCGCGTGCGCCGCTGGCTGCACGACGGCGCGTTCGACGTGATCCACATCCATGAGCCGACCTCGCCGTCGCTCGGCCTGCTGACCTGCTGGGCGGCGCAGGGGCCCATCGTGGCGACCTTCCACACGTCCAATCCGCGCTCGCGCGCGATGATCGCCGCGTACGCGATCCTGCAGGCCGCCCTGGAGAAGATCAGCGCGCGGATCGCGGTCAGCGAGTACGCCCGGCGCACGCTCGTCGAGCACCTCGGCGGGGACGCGGTCGTCATCCCCAACGGTGTCGACGTCGACTTCTTCGCCAAGGCCGAGCCCAAGCCGCAGTGGCAGGGCGACACGATCGGTTTCGTCGGCCGCATCGACGAGCCCCGCAAGGGCCTGCCGGTGCTCATGAAGGCCCTGCCGAGGATCTTCGCCGAGCGTCCGAACGCCCGGCTGCTGGTCGCGGGGCGCGGTGACGCGGAGGAGGCGGTGGCCGACCTCCCGAAGGAGCTGCACGCGCGCGTGGAGTTCCTCGGGATGGTCAGCGACGACGACAAGGCCCGCTTCCTGCGCAGTGTCGACCTGTACGTCGCCCCCAACACCGGCGGCGAGAGCTTCGGCATCATCCTCGTCGAGGCCATGTCGGCGGGCGCGCCCGTCCTCGCCTCCGACCTGGACGCCTTCGCCCAGGTGCTCGACCAGGGCGCGGCGGGCGAGCTGTTCGCCAACGAGGACGCGGACGCGCTGGCCGAGGCGGCCGTACGGCTCCTGGGCGACCCGGAGCGCCGGGCCGAGCTGCGGGAGCGGGGCAGCGCCCATGTCCGGCGCTTCGACTGGTCGACCGTCGGCGCGGACATCCTGTCGGTGTACGAGACGGTGACGGCGGGTGCGGCGGCGGTGGCCGCGGCCGACGACGACCGGGGCGGACCGGGGCTGCGGGCCCGGCTGGGACTGGCGCGGGACTGACGGGTATCCGCGGTACCGGCCGTTCCCCCGGCAAGGGGGACTGACCGGTCCCCTCCGCGGTAGGTCGCCCCGATAGCCTTGCTGCCCGTGACCGCAACCCTCATCTGGGCCCTCGTCGTCCTCGTCGCGATCGGCCTGTACCTGAGCTGGACGGCCGGGCGGCTGGACCGCCTGCACGCCCGTATCGACGCCGCCCGCGCCGCCCTGGACGCCCAGCTGCTGCGCCGGGCGTCCGTGGCGCAGGAACTGGCCACCTCCGGGGTGCTCGACCCGGCCGCCTCGATCGTGCTGTACGAGGCCGCGCACGCCGCCCGGCAGGCCGAGGAGGAGCAGCGGGAGGTCGCCGAGAGCGAGCTGAGCCAGGCCCTGCGGGCCGTCTTCGCGGACGCGCACCAGGTGGAGGCCGTCCGTGAGGCGCCCGGGGGAGAGGCCGCGACACACGAGCTGACGGAGGCCGTCCGCCGCGTCCCCATGGCCCGGCGCTTCCACAACGACGCCGTGGGCGCGGCCCGCCGCCTGCGCGAACACCGCAAGGTCCGCTGGTTCCGCCTCGCCGGCCACGCCCCGTTCCCGATGGCCTTCGAAATGGACGACGAGCCCCCGTCGGCCCTCGCCGACCGGGCGGCCTGACCCGATGACCGACGCCAGGCGCCGGGTCATCCTCGACCTGGAGGGCACGGGCACCGGCTGGGTCTTCGTCGTGGTGGCCGCGCCGACCGGCGTGGTCTACGAGGTGCAGGGCGGCGGCTACGGCTGCGTCCCGTACGCGCAGGAGGGCTATCTGCTGCCCGTGTTCGGACGGGACCTCGACGACGACCTGAAGGACATCTTCGTCCGGGAGCTCGAGGGATGGGGTTCCCGGGGCCTGGACTGGCCGCCTGAGCTGCTCCAACGGCTGCGGAGCGCCGTCGCTTTCCCCGTCTACGGCTCCGCGAACCGGGACGACCTGTTCCCGGCGCCGCTGGTCCTCGACGAGTCCCGGCTGTCCGAGGTGGACGAGGCGTGGGTGCCCGTGCTGACACCCGACGGGCCCGGCGTGCTGGTCTGGGAGAACTCCGACTGAGGGGCCGCCCCGAGGCGCCCCGGAGCCGAAAAGGATCCACCGGGTTGCCATTGGCCCTTGCTGTGGACTGGTCCACTCCCGTTTCCTCGGTGGTTGCAGAATCCCCTCTTCCACTCCAGTGAGGTCAACCCGTGTCCATCACCGAGAACCAGGCCCCCGAGACCGGCACCGCGCGCGTGAAGCGCGGAATGGCCGAGCAGCTCAAGGGCGGCGTGATCATGGACGTCGTCACGCCGGAGCAGGCGAAGATCGCCGAGGACGCGGGGGCCGTCGCCGTGATGGCCCTGGAGCGGGTCCCGGCCGACATCCGCAAGGACGGCGGCGTGGCCCGGATGTCCGACCCGGACATGATCGAGGGCATCATCAACGCGGTCTCGATCCCGGTGATGGCCAAGTCCCGCATCGGCCACTTCGTCGAGGCCCAGGTCCTGCAGTCCCTCGGCGTCGACTACATCGACGAGTCCGAGGTCCTCACCCCGGCCGACGAGGTCAACCACTCCGACAAGTGGGCCTTCACCACCCCCTTCGTCTGCGGCGCCACCAACCTGGGCGAGGCCCTGCGCCGCATCGCCGAGGGTGCCGCGATGATCCGCTCCAAGGGCGAGGCCGGCACCGGCAACGTCGTCGAGGCCGTCCGTCACCTGCGCCAGATCAAGAACGAGATCGCCCGCCTGCGCGGCTACGACAACAACGAGCTGTACGCCGCCGCCAAGGACCTGCGCGCCCCGTACGAGCTGGTCAAGGAGGTCGCCGAGCTCGGCAAGCTCCCGGTCGTGCTGTTCTCCGCCGGCGGTGTCGCCACCCCCGCCGACGCCGCGCTGATGCGCCAGCTCGGCGCCGAGGGCGTCTTCGTCGGCTCCGGCATCTTCAAGTCCGGCGACCCGGCCAAGCGCGCCGCCGCCATCGTGAAGGCCACCACCTTCTACGACGACCCGAAGATCATCGCGGATGCGTCCCGCAACCTGGGCGAGGCCATGGTCGGCATCAACTGCGACACCCTCCCCGAGGCCGAGCGCTACGCCAACCGCGGCTGGTAGTCACCCATGAACACTCCTGTCATAGGCGTCCTGGCCCTCCAGGGCGACGTACGGGAGCACCTCATCGCCCTGGCCGCGGCCGACGCCGTGGCCAGGCCGGTGCGGCGCCCCGAGGAACTCGCCGAGGTGGACGGCCTCGTCATCCCCGGCGGCGAGTCCACGACCATCTCCAAGCTGGCCATCCTGTTCGACGTGATGGAGCCCCTCCGCGCGCGCGTGCGTGACGGCATGCCCGTCTACGGCACCTGCGCCGGCCTGATCATGCTCGCCGACAAGATCCTCGACCCGCGCTCGGGCCAGGAGACGATCGGCGGCATCGACATGATCGTGCGCCGCAACGCCTTCGGGCGGCAGAACGAGTCCTTCGAGGCGGCGGTGGACGTCAAGGGCGTGGCGGGCGATCCTGTGGAGGGCGTCTTCATCCGCGCCCCGTGGGTGGAGTCAGTCGGCGCCGAGACCGAGGTGCTCGCCGAGCACGACGGCCACATCGTCGCGGTCCGCCAGGGCAACGCGCTCGCCACGTCGTTCCACCCGGAACTGACCGGCGACCACCGCGTGCACTCCCTGTTCGTCGACATGGTGCGCGCCAACCGGGCGGCGGAGTCCTTGTAGGATCTCTGGCGTTCGGCATGTTGATGGTTACGCGAAGGAGACAGGCAGATGTCCGGCCACTCTAAATGGGCTACGACGAAGCACAAGAAGGCCGTGATCGACGCCAAGCGCGGCAAGCTCTTCGCGAAGCTGATCAAGAACATCGAGGTCGCTGCGCGCATGGGCGGCGTCGACCTGGAAGGCAACCCGACGCTGTACGACGCCGTGCAGAAGGCCAAGAAGCAGTCGGTGCCGAACAAGAACATCGACTCCGCGATCAAGCGCGGCGGCGGTCTCGAGGCCGGCGGTGCCGACTACGAGACGATCATGTACGAGGGCTACGGCCCGAGCGGCGTCGCGGTGCTCATCGAGTGCCTCACCGACAACCGCAACCGCGCCGCCTCCGACGTCCGCGTCGCCATGACCCGCAACGGCGGCAACATGGCCGACCCGGGCTCCGTGTCGTACATGTTCAGCCGCAAGGGCGTCGTGATCGTCCCCAAGGGCGAGCTGAGCGAGGACGACGTCCTCGGCGCCGTCCTGGACGCGGGCGCCGAGGAGGTCAACGACCTCGGTGAGACCTACGAGGTCATCAGCGAGGCCACCGACCTGGTCGCGGTCCGCACCGCCCTCCAGGAGGCCGGGATCGACTACGACTCCGCCGAATCCAGCTTCGTGCCGTCCGTCCAGGTCGAACTGGACGAGGAGGGTGCCAAGAAGATCTTCAAGCTGATCGACGCCCTCGAGGACAGCGACGACGTGCAGAACGTCTTCGCCAACTTCGACGTCAGCGACGAGATCATGGAGAAGGTCGACGCGTAACGCTGCCGCGGGCTGAGCGGATTCGGCGGGCCGGTGGGACACGTCCTACCGGCCCGCCGCCGTTGTCAGTGGCACCCGATAGCCTGCACAAACAGGCGATCGACGGGCCGAGGCCCAGAGGGAGGGGGCGCGTGCGCGTACTCGGGGTGGACCCCGGACTGACCCGGTGCGGTGTCGGTGTGGTCGAGGGAGTCGCGGGCCGGCCGCTCACCATGCTCGGCGTGGGTGTCGTCCGCACGCCGGCCGACGCCGAGCCGGCCCTGCGCCTGGTCGCCGTCGAACAGGGCATCGAACAGTGGCTGGACGAGTACCGGCCCGAGTTCGTCGCCGTGGAGCGCGTGTTCAGCCAGCACAACGTCCGTACGGTCATGGGCACCGCACAGGCCAGCGCCGTCGCCATGCTGTGCGCCGCCCGCCGCGGCATCCCCGTCGCGCTGCACACCCCCAGCGAGGTCAAGGCCGCCGTCACGGGCAGCGGACGCGCCGACAAGGCCCAGGTCGGCGCCATGGTGACCCGGCTGCTGCGGCTGAGCGCGCCGCCGAAGCCCGCCGACGCCGCCGACGCCCTCGCCCTCGCCATCTGCCACATCTGGCGCGCCCCCGCGCAGAACCGGCTCCAGCAGGCCGTCGCCCTGCACGCAGACAAAGCATCGATCGCATCGAAAGGCCGTACGGGATGATCGCCTTCGTGAGCGGACCGGTCGCCGCCCTCGCCCCCGACTCGGCGGTGGTCGAGGTGGGCGGCATCGGCATCGCCGTCCAGTGCACCCCCAACACCCTGTCCGGGCTGCGCATGGGCCGGCAGACGAAACTGGCCACCTCCCTGGTCGTCCGCGAGGACTCCCTCACGCTGTACGGCTTCGTCGACGACGACGAGCGCCAGGTCTTCGAGCTGCTCCAGACCGCGAGCGGGGTCGGACCGCGCCTCGCCCAGGCGATGCTCGCCGTGCACTCCCCGGACGCGCTGCGCCGAGCCGTGTCGACCGGCGACGAGAAGGCGCTGATCGCCGTCCCGGGCATCGGCAAGAAGGGCGCCCAGAAGCTCCTGCTGGAGCTGAAGGACCGGCTCGGCGAGCCCGTCGGCGCCCCCGCGATCGGCGCCCCGGTCAGCCAGGGCTGGCGCGACCAGCTGCATGCCGCCCTGATCGGCCTGGGCTACGCGACCCGCGAGGCCGACGAGGCCGTGGCGGCAGTGACCCCGCAGGCGGAGGCCGCGGAGGGCACCCCCCAGGTCGGCCACCTCCTGAGGGCCGCCCTCCAGACGCTGAACCGAGCCCGCTGACCCCGACGTACCGCGCCCGCCGACCCACCACCCCCTGAGGCACATCCATGAACTGGGACGACACGACCGACACCGACGCCCCCGAGGTGCACGGCGGCCCCGCCGGCGACCGGCTGGTGGGCTCCGTCGCCGACCGTGAGGACCAGGCCGTCGAGGCCGCTCTGCGCCCCAAGGACCTGGGCGAGTTCATCGGCCAGGAGAAGGTCCGCGAACAACTCGACCTCGTCCTGCGCGCCGCACGCGCGCGTGGGGCGACCGCCGACCATGTGCTGCTCTCCGGCGCCCCCGGCCTCGGCAAGACCACGCTCTCGATGATCATCGCGGCCGAGATGGGCGCCCCCATCCGCATCACCTCCGGCCCCGCCATCCAGCACGCGGGCGACCTCGCCGCGATCCTCTCCTCCCTCCAGGAGGGCGAGGTTCTCTTCCTCGACGAGATCCACCGCATGTCCCGGCCCGCCGAGGAGATGCTGTACATGGCGATGGAGGACTTCCGCGTCGACGTCATCGTCGGCAAGGGCCCCGGCGCCACCGCCATCCCCCTCGAACTGCCCCCCTTCACCCTGGTCGGCGCCACCACGCGCGCGGGCCTGCTGCCGCCCCCGCTGCGCGACCGCTTCGGCTTCACCGCGCACATGGAGTTCTACGAGCCCGCCGAGCTGCAGCGGGTGATCCACCGCTCCGCGAACCTCCTCGACGTCGAGATCGACACCGCCGGCGCGGCGGAGATCGCCGGCCGCTCCCGCGGCACGCCCCGCATCGCCAACCGCCTGCTGCGCCGCGTCCGCGACTACGCGCAGGTCAAGGCCGACGGCGTGATCACGCGCGACATCGCCTCGGCGGCCCTCGCCGTCTACGAGGTCGACGCGCGCGGCCTCGACCGGCTCGACCGCGCCGTCCTGGAGGCGCTGCTGAAACTGTTCGGCGGCGGCCCGGTCGGCCTGTCCACGCTGGCTGTCGCGGTGGGGGAGGAACGCGAGACAGTGGAGGAGGTGGCCGAGCCGTTCCTCGTACGCGAGGGACTGCTCGCCCGCACCCCGCGCGGACGGGTGGCCACCCCGGCCGCCTGGACACACCTCGGCCTCACCCCGCCCCGCACCGCCACGCCGGGAAACGGACAACAGGACCTGTTCGGGACCTGAGAGGTTCATCGGCGGGGGCAATGGCGAGGCCAGGAACCCAGGTGCCATGCTGAGCGTTGTTCCATGCACGCGGACTCGCTTAGACTCCGCCGATGCCGCCTTTGTAGGCAGCACACAACCAACCCCCATCCATCAGGCCGCTCAAACCATCGCGGTCGCTTGAAGGAAGTTCCGACCCGTGAGTCCTGTGACCCTCCTCCCGTTCATCGTGCTCATCGGGGCCATGTTCCTGATGACCCGGTCGGCCAAGAAGAAGCAGCAGCAGGCCGCCGACATGCGGAACCAAATGCAGCCAGGCAGTGGCGTCCGCACCATCGGGGGCATGTACGCGACGGTCAAGGAGGTCAGTGACGACACGGTCCTCCTCGACGCCGGTCCGGGCGTGGAACTGCTCTTCGCCAAGAACTCCATCGGTGCCGTCCTGACCGACGACGAGTACAACCGCATCGTCCACGGCATCGAGCACGACCTGAAGTCCGACTCCGACGTCGTCCCGGACGACGCCTCCTCCCTCACCGACTCCGCCGACGCCGACGAGCCCGCCGACGAAGCTGCCGCCGCCTCCGACGACAAGTCCGTCGACCTCGGCAAGAAGGACGCGTCCGATGAGGACGCGAAGGAGGCCGACGCGACCGAGGCCCCGAAGGCCGACGCCGACCAGGAGCCGGAGAAGACCGACGGCGACTCCGACGCGAAGAAGTAGTCACGCCCCCGGGGCACACGGGTCACACCCGTGCGCTCCGGGGCGTGTGCTTCTCGCAGGGAATCCCGACTACATGTCATGGCCGCCGCCCTGACCAGGCACGAGGCGGCCCGAGAGGGAGTACAAGAAGGTGGCAGCACCTAAGAAGGGCCGGAGCGCGAGCGCCCAGAGCAAGCCAGGGCGCTCGCTGGCCCTGATCCTGATCGCCATCGTGGGTCTCACCGGAGGCATGTTCGCCACCGGGCACACGACTCCGCGCCTTGGCATCGACCTCGCCGGCGGCACCAGCATCACGCTGGAGGCCAAGGCCGACCAGGGGTCCGCGATCAACAAGGCCAACATGGACACCGCGGTCGAGATCATGAACCGCCGTGTCAACGGTCTGGGTGTCTCCGAGGCGGAGGTGCAGACCCAGGGCGACCGCAACATCATCGTGAACATCCCCAAGGGCACCAACTCCAAGGAAGCCCGGGACCAGGTCGGCACCACCGCCAAGCTGTACTTCCGTCCGGTGCTGGCCCAGGAGGCCACCGGCACCGCCGCCACCGCCTCGCCGAGCGCGTCCGCCAGCGGCTCCTCCAGCGCCTCGCCGAGCTCGACGGCGAGCCCTTCGGCGACCTCCACCGGTGAGAAGGCGACCTCCTCGTCGTCCCCGTCGGCCACCGCCACCTCGCAGGGCCGCGCCGTCACGGACGCGCTGAAGGCCGACTCCACGCCGTCGTCGTCCGCCAGCGCCAAGGCCTCGGCCAGCCCGTCGGCCACCGCGAGCAGCAGCGCCGACGCCGCCGCCGAGGCCGAATCCGCCGCGCTCCAGGCCAAGTACGCGTCCTTGGACTGCACCAAGAAGTCCGTCCGCACCAAGGCCGGCGAGGGCGTCAAGCCCGGCGACGCGACCGTGGCCTGCGGTGAGATCGACGGCGTCTGGTACAAGTACCTGCTCGGCCCGGCCGCCGTCGACGGCACCGAGGTCGAGAAGGCCTCGGCCGTCTACGACACGCAGACCGCCGCCGGCTGGCAGGTCACCATGGACTTCAACGGCAAGGGCACGAAGAAGTTCGCGGACGTCACCGCCCAGCTGGCGCAGAACACCCAGCCGCAGAACGAGTTCGCCATCGTCCTCGACGGCGATGTCGTCTCCAGCCCGTACGTGCAGTCCTCCATCACCGGTGGCAACGCCCAGATCTCCGGCAGCTTCACGCAGGACGAGGCCCAGAACCTCGCCAACATGCTGTCGTACGGTGCGCTCCCGCTCTCCTTCAAGGAGCAGAGCGTGACCACCGTGACCGCCGCGCTCGGCGGTGACCAGCTGCACGCCGGTCTGCTGGCCGGCGCCATCGGCCTCGCCCTGGTCGTGATCTACCTGGTGGCCTACTACCGGGGTCTGTCGCTCGTCGCGATCGCCTCGCTGCTGGTCTCCGGCGCCCTCACCTACGTGCTCATGGCGCTGCTCGGCCCGGCCATCGGCTTCGCGCTCAACCTGCCCGCGGTCTGTGGTGCCATCGTCGCGATCGGTATCACAGCGGACTCGTTCATCGTGTACTTCGAACGCGTCCGGGACGAGATCCGCGAGGGCCGCACCCTGCGCCCCGCCGTCGAGCGGGCCTGGCCGCGCGCCCGGCGCACCATCCTGGTCTCCGACTTCGTGTCGTTCCTCGCCGCCGCGGTGCTGTTCATCGTCACGGTCGGCAAGGTCCAGGGCTTCGCGTTCACGCTCGGTCTGACCACCGTCCTCGACGTCGTCGTGGTCTTCTTCTTCACCAAGCCGCTGATGACGCTGCTGGCCCGCCGGAAGTTCTTCGCCGAGGGCCACAAGTGGTCCGGGCTCGACCCGAAGAGCCTGGGTGCCAAGCCACCGCTGCGCCGCACCCGCCGTCCCTCCGCCCCCGTCGAGACGAAGGAGGCGTGAGAGCGATGTCGAAACTCGGCAACCTCGGCGCCCGACTGCACCGTGGCGAGGTCAGCTACGACTTCATCGGCCACCGCAAGCTCTGGTACGGCATCTCGATCCTGATCACCATCACGGCCATCCTCGGCCTGGCGGTGCGCGGCCTGAACATGGGCATCGACTTCCAGGGCGGCGCGGTCTTCACCACCCCGAAGAACACCCACGTCTCCGTCTCCCAGGCCGAGGACTCCGCCGAGGCGGCCTCCGGTCACCAGGCGGTCGTCCAGAAGCTCGGCGACGGCTCGCTGCGCATCCAGATCGCCGGCATGGACACCCAGCAGTCCGACGCGATCAAGGAAGACCTCGCCAAGGACTTCAAGCTCGACTCGGAGTCCATCGCCGCCGACCTCGTCGGTCCCAGCTGGGGCGACCAGATCGCAAACAAGGCCTGGCAGGGCTTGGCGATCTTCATGATCCTGGTCGTGATCTATCTGGCGATCGCCTTCGAGTGGCGCATGGCCATCGCGGCGCTCGTCGCCCTGATCCACGACATCACGATCACGGTCGGCATCTACGCCCTTGTCGGCTTCGAGGTCACGCCCGGTACGGTGATCGGTCTGCTGACCATCCTCGGTTACTCGCTGTACGACACCGTCGTCGTCTTCGACTCCCTCAAGGAACAGACGAAGGACCTCACCAAGCAGACCCGCTTCACCTACAGCGAGGTCGCCAACCGCTCGATCAACGGCACCCTGGTCCGCTCCATCAACACCACGGTGGTCGCGCTGCTGCCGGTCGCGGGCCTGCTGTTCATCGGCGGCGGTGTCCTCGGCGCGGGCACGCTCAACGACATCTCGCTGTCGCTGTTCGTCGGCCTCGCGGCCGGTGCCTACTCCTCGATCTTCATCGCCACGCCGCTCGTCGCCGACCTCAAGGAGCGCGAGCCGCAGATGAAGGCCCTGAGGAAGCGCGTCCTGGCCAAGCGCGCCCAGGCCGCGGCCGACGAGGAACTGGCCGAGAGCCGCGGTGACTTCGGGGGCGAGCCCGAGGAAGCCACTCCGGCGGTCGTCGGACCGCGCGACCAGTCCGGGCCGCGCAGCCGTCGCCGGCCTTCGGGGAAGCGCCGATGACCGACATCAAGGAGCTGCTGCTCAGCCGCATCCGCGATGTGGCCGACTACCCGGAGCAGGGCGTGATGTTCAAGGACATCACCCCGCTCCTGGCGGACCCGGCCGCG
Source organism: Streptomyces sp. NPDC096132 (assembly GCF_044763345.1). NCBI lineage: Bacteria > Bacillati > Actinomycetota > Actinomycetes > Kitasatosporales > Streptomycetaceae > Streptomyces > Streptomyces sp. NPDC096132. The sequence goes on along the minus strand of NZ_JBIWGA010000009.1, from coordinate 161,051 downwards.
TTCACCGCGCTCACCGACGCCGTCGCCGAGATCGCCGAGCGCACCGGCGCCACCAAGGTCGTCGGCCTGGAGGCCCGGGGCTTCATCCTGGGCGCCCCGGTCGCCGTCCGCGCCGGTCTCGGCTTCATCCCGGTCCGCAAGGCGGGCAAGCTCCCCGGAGCCACCCTCGCCCAGTCCTACGACCTGGAGTACGGCTCGGCGGAGATCGAGGTGCACGCCGAGGACATCGGCGCCGACGACCGGATCCTGATCGTCGACGACGTGCTCGCCACCGGCGGCACCGCCGAGGCGGCGATCCAGCTCATCCACCGTGCGGGCGCCGAGGTCGCGGGCGTCGCCGTCCTGATGGAGCTGAGCTTCCTCGACGGTCGCCCCCGTCTGGAGGCGGCGCTCGGCGGGGCCCCGCTGGAGGCCCTGCTGACCGTCTGAGCCACGGCTGAAAACCGCCGTACGTCAAGGGGGCGGGCCCGGAGGAATCCGGCGCCCGCCTCTTGCGTTTCTCGGGTAGACGGCCCTCACATCGGCCTGAAGGCGATCCTGGAGCCCAGGATCGCTACGATGGGTCCTCCGGAGCCTGACCGGGGACCCGGATCGCGCACGAGGAGTCCTCTTGCCAGACGAGGCCCAGCACCTGACCGCCGCCAAGCCCGAGTCCGCCTCGGCGCCCGCGGCCAAGCCCGCGCCGGCCGACGCACACGGACCGGTCGAGCACGACCGTTCCGCGCCCGTCGACAAGCCGGCCGAGCAGCCGCGCCCGAAGCCGGCTCCGCCCGAGCGCGCGGCGGCGGCGCAGCCACCGGCCCGTTCCGGCTCCTCCAACCGCGTCCGTGCCCGCCTCGCCCGCCTCGGCGTCCAGCGCGCCAACCCGTACAACCCGGTCCTGGAGCCGCTGCTGCGGATAGTGCGCAGCAACGACCCCAAGACCGAGACGGCGACCCTCCGCCAGATCGAGAAGGCCTACCAGGTCGCCGAGCGCTGGCACCGCGGTCAGAAGCGCAAGAGCGGCGACCCGTACATCACCCACCCCCTCGCGGTGACCACGATCCTCGCCGAACTCGGCATGGACCCGGCCACGCTGATGGCGGGCCTGCTGCACGACACCGTCGAGGACACCGAGTACGGTCTGGACGACCTGCGCCGCGACTTCGGCGACGTCGTCGCGCTGCTCGTCGACGGCGTCACCAAGCTGGACAAGGTGAAGTTCGGCGAGGCCGCGCAGGCCGAGACCGTCCGCAAGATGGTCGTCGCCATGGCCAAGGACCCGCGCGTCCTGGTCATCAAGCTCGCCGACCGCCTGCACAACATGCGCACCATGCGCTACCTCAAGCGCGAGAAGCAGGAGAAGAAGGCGCGCGAGACCCTCGAGATCTACGCGCCGCTCGCCCACCGCCTCGGCATGAACACCATCAAGTGGGAGCTGGAGGACCTCGCCTTCGCGATCCTCTACCCCAAGATGTACGACGAGATCGTACGGCTGGTGGCCGAAAGGGCTCCGAAGCGTGACGAGTATCTGGCCATAGTGACCGACGAGGTCCAGTCGGACCTGCGCGCCGCCCGTATCAAGGCGACCGTCACCGGCCGCCCCAAGCACTACTACAGCGTCTACCAGAAGATGATCGTCCGCGGCCGGGACTTCGCGGAGATCTACGACCTGGTGGGCATCCGCGTCCTGGTGGACACCGTCCGCGACTGCTACGCGGCCCTGGGCACCGTCCACGCCCGCTGGAACCCGGTTCCGGGGCGGTTCAAGGACTACATCGCGATGCCCAAGTTCAACATGTACCAGTCGCTGCACACGACGGTCATCGGGCCCAACGGCAAGCCGGTCGAACTCCAGATCCGCACCTTCGACATGCACCGCCGCGCCGAGTACGGCATCGCCGCGCACTGGAAGTACAAGCAGGAGGCCGTCGCCGGCGCCTCCAAGGTCCGCACCGACGTGCCGAAGGCCGGCAAGGGCAAGGACGACCACCTCAACGACATGGCGTGGCTGCGCCAGCTGCTCGACTGGCAGAAGGAGACCGAGGACCCCAGCGAGTTCCTGGAGTCCCTGCGCTTCGACCTGTCCCGCAACGAGGTCTTCGTCTTCACCCCCAAGGGCGATGTCATAGCGCTCCCGGCCGGTGCCACCCCGGTTGACTTCGCCTACGCCGTCCACACCGAGGTCGGCCACCGCACCATAGGAGCGAGGGTCAACGGCAGGCTCGTACCGCTCGAATCGACCCTGGACAACGGCGACCTGGTCGAGGTCTTCACCTCCAAGGCGACCGGCGCCGGCCCGTCCCGCGACTGGCTCGGCTTCGTCAAGTCGCCGCGGGCCCGCAACAAGATCCGGGCGTGGTTCTCCAAGGAGCGCCGCGACGAGGCGATCGAGCAGGGCAAGGACGCCATCGCGCGGGCGATGCGCAAGCAGAACCTGCCGATCCAGCGCATCCTCACCGGCGACTCCCTCGTCACGCTCGCGCACGAGATGCGCTACCCGGACATCTCCTCGCTGTACGCGGCGATCGGCGAGGGCCATGTGGCCGCGCAGAACGTCGTGCAGAAGCTGGTGCAGGCGCTCGGCGGCGAGGAGGCGGCCACCGAGGAGATCGACGAGGCGGTCCCGCCGTCCCGCACCCGGGGCCGCAAGCGGCGCAGCAACCAGGACCCCGGCGTCGTGGTCAAGGGCGTCGACGACGTCTGGGTCAAGCTGGCCCGCTGCTGTACGCCCGTCCCCGGTGACCCGATCATCGGTTTCGTCACCCGCGGTAGTGGCGTATCGGTTCACCGCAGCGACTGCGTCAACGTGGAGTCACTGTCCCGTGAGCCGGAGCGCATCCTCGAGGTCGAGTGGGCACCCACCCAGTCCTCGGTCTTCCTGGTCGCCATCCAGGTCGAGGCCCTGGACCGCTCGCGACTGCTGTCGGACGTCACCCGCGTCCTGTCCGACCAGCACGTCAACATCCTCTCCGCGGCCGTCCAGACCTCCCGCGACCGGGTCGCCACGTCCCGCTTCACGTTCGAGATGGGCGACCCGAAGCACCTGGGCCACGTCCTGAAGGCCGTACGGGGCGTGGAGGGCGTGTACGACGTCTACCGGGTCACCTCGGCCCGCCGCCCGTAGCAGAGCATGAGGAAGGCCCCCGTACACCGCGTACGGGGGCCTTCCTCATGCCGGTGGCGGTGTCAGCCGCCGAACTCCTGCAGACCCTTCAGCGCCTGGTCCAGCAGGGCCTGGCGGCCCTCCAGCTCGCGCTCCAGCTTCTCGGCACGGGCGGAGTTGCCCTGGGCACGGGCCTGCTCGATCTGCGCCCCGAGCTTGTCCACCGCGGCCTGCAGCTGGCCGGTCAGACCCTCGGCACGCGCGCGTGCCTCCGGGTTCGTACGGCGCCACTCGGCCTCCTCGGCCTCCTGGATCGCCCGCTCCACGGTGTGCATCCGGCCCTCGACCTTCGGCCGGGCGTCCCGCGGGACATGGCCGATGGCCTCCCAGCGCTCGTTGATCGAGCGGAACGTGGCGCGCGCCGACTTCAGGTCACCGATCGGCAGGAGCTTCTCGGCCTCCTCGGCCAGCTCCTCCTTCAGCTTCAGGTTCTCCGACTGCTCGGCGTCCCGCTCGGCGAAGACCGAGCTGCGGGCGGCGAAGAAGATGTCCTGGGCGCCGCGGAAGCGGTTCCACAGGTCGTCCTCGTGCTCGCGCTGGGCGCGGCCCGCGGCCTTCCAGTCGGCCATCAGCTCGCGGTAGCGGGCGGCCGTCGGACCCCAGTCCGTCGAGCCCGACAGCGCCTCGGCCTCGGCGACCAGCCGCTCCTTCGTCCGGCGGGCCTCCTCGCGCTGCGCGTCCAGCTGCGCGAAGTGGGCCTTGCGGCGCTTGGAGAACGCCGAGCGCGCGTGCGAGAACCGGTGCCACAGCTCGTCGTCGGACTTGCGGTCCAGGCGCGGCAGGCCCTTCCAGGTGTCCACCAGCGCCCGCAGCCGCTCACCGGCCGCCCGCCACTGGTCGGACTGCGCCAGCTGCTCCGCCTCGACGACCAGGTCCTCCTTGGCCTTGCGGGCCTCGTCGGACTGCTTGGCCCGCTGCTGCTTGCGCTCCTCGCGGCGCGACTCGACCGCCTTCACCAGCTTGTCCAGCCGGCCCTTCAGCGCGTCCAGGTCGCCGACCGCGTGGTGTGCGTCGACCTGCTCACGGATGTGGTCGATGGCGACCTGGGCGTCCTTGGCCGACAGGTCGGTCGTCTGCACTCGCTTCTCGAGGAGGCCGATCTCGACAACCAGGCCCTCGTACTTGCGCTCGAAGTAGGCCAGCGCCTCCTCGGGGGAGCCGGCCTGCCAGGATCCGACGACCTGCTCGCCGTCGGCCGTACGCACGTACACGGTCCCCGTCTCGTCGACGCGGCCCCACGGGTCGCTGCTCACAGCGCCTCCTCCACATGATGCCTCCGAGGGGCTACGGCGCCCCTGGGCATCGTCCACAGTTTCGTCACGGCCAACATAGGCGACCGGCGGGGCGCCTGTCCGCATCCAGCGCGACCGAAATTCCGCTGTTGGCCGCCCGGATGTCGCCACTCGGCGCCCCTGGTCGTCAGGACTTCGTGACCGTCGCCTTGTCGATCACGACCGTCGCGTTCGGGGCACCGTCACCGGCGCCGGTGTTCTCGCCCGCGGCGGCGATCTTCTTCAGGACCTTCATGCCCTCGGCCGACACCGTACCGAAGGGGGTGTAGCTGGGCGGGAGCGAACTGTCCTGGTAGACGAGGAAGAACTGGCTGCCGCCGGTGTGCGCCTGCCCGGTGTTGGCCATCGCGACCGTGCCCGCCGGGTAGATGTTGTCCTTGAGGCTCTTGTCCTTCAGGTTCTCGTCCGGAATGGTGTAGCCGGGCCCGCCGCTGCCGCTGCCCGTCGGGTCGCCGCACTGCAGCACGTAGATGCCGTTGGTGGTCAGGCGGTGGCACTTCGTGTGGTCGAAGTAGCCCTTGTTGGCGAGGAAGTCGAACGAGTTGACCGTGTGCGGAGCCGCGGCCGTCTTGAGCGCTATGTCGATGTCACCGCACGTCGTCGCCAGCTTCATGGTGTAGTCGGCGGACTTGTCGATGGTGATCGCCGGCTCCTTCTTCCAGGTCAGCTCCTTGACCTTGCCGGCGGCGGCCTTCTCGCACGGGTCCTTCACGGCGCTGGGCGACGCGTCCGGGCTCGCCTCCGAGCTCGCGTTCGCCTTGTCGTCCTTGTCGTCCTTGAGGACGCCCGTCGTGTACAGCGTGAGGCTGCCCACCAGGATCACGCCGAGGACCGACGCGATCACCGAGTTGCGCACGCGCGCCTTGCGCCGCGCGGCCGTGCGGCGCTGCTGCTGCCGCAAGAACTTCTCCCGGGCGAGCTGACGCTTGCGCTGTTCCTGGGTGACCACCGGGTTCTCTCCTCGTGCGTCTCGTACGTCGACGGGTACGCGTGCGTCTTGTGATCCGACCGCGTGCGTGTGCCCCGTACCGTATATGGGTTCGCTGAGGAAACGGCAGCGCCGGTAGTCTCTGACAGCGGCGGTTGCCGTTCGTAAGCCGCCCGTATCGACACAACGAAGGACGATCGTGCTCATTGCCGGGTTCCCCGCCGGGGCCTGGGGGACGAACTGTTATCTCGTCGCCCCCGCCGCCGGTGAGGAGTGCGTGATCATCGACCCGGGCCACCAGGCGGCCCCCGGAGTCGAGGAAGCACTGAAGAAGCATCGGCTCAAGCCCGTCGCCGTCGTCCTCACCCACGGCCACCTCGACCATGTGGCCTCGGTCGTCCCCGTGTGCGGCGCGCACGACGTACCGGCCTGGATCCACCCCGAGGACCGGTACATGATGAGCGACCCCGAGAAGGCGCTCGGCCGCTCCATCGGGATGCCGCTGATGGGCGAACTGACCGTGGGGGAGCCGGACGACGTTCGTGAGCTGACCGACGGCGTGCAACTGGGCCTGGCGGGTCTGGAGTTCTCCGTCGCGCACGCGCCGGGCCATACCAAGGGGTCGGTGACCTTCCGGATGCCCGAGACGACCGAGATCCCCTCGGTCTTCTTCTCCGGGGATCTGCTGTTCGCCGGCTCCATCGGACGCACCGACCTGCCCGGCGGTGACATGGCCGAGATGCTCGACTCGCTGGCCCGCGTGTGCCTGCCGCTCGACGACTCGACCGTGGTGCTGTCCGGCCACGGCCCCCAGACGACCATCGGCCAGGAGCGCGCCACCAACCCGTATCTGCGGCAGGTGGCCGCCGGCGGCCAGGGAGCAGCTCAGGCTCCCCGACGAGGAATGTGACGAGAGACCTTCCGTGAGTACCTTCCAGGCCCCCAAGGGCACGTACGACCTTCTGCCGCCCGACTCCGCCAAGTACCTCGCCGTCCGTGAGGCGATCGCCGCGCCGCTGCGCAACTCCGGCTACGGCTATGTCGAGACGCCCGGCTTCGAGAGCGTGGAACTGTTCGCGCGCGGTGTGGGTGAGTCCACCGACATCGTGACCAAGGAGATGTACGCCTTCGAGACCAAGGGCGGCGACAAGCTGGCGCTGCGCCCCGAGGGCACGGCCTCCGTGCTGCGCGCCGCCCTGGAGGCCAACCTGCACAAGGCGGGCAACCTCCCCGTCAAGCTCTGGTACTCCGGCTCGTACTACCGCTACGAGCGTCCCCAGAAGGGCCGCTACCGTCACTTCTCCCAGGTCGGCGCCGAGGCGATCGGCGCGGAGGACCCGGCGCTCGACGCCGAGCTGATCATCCTGGCCGACCAGGCGTACCGCTCGCTGGGCCTCAGGAACTTCCGCATCCTCCTCAACAGCCTGGGCGACAAGGAGTGCCGTCCGGTCTACCGGGCAGCGCTGCAGGACTTCCTGCGCGGCCTCGACCTGGACGAGGACACCCTGCGCCGCTCCGAGATCAACCCCCTCCGCGTCCTGGACGACAAGCGCGAGTCGGTCCAGAAGCAGCTCGGGGACGCCCCGCTGCTGCGGGACTACCTCTGCGACGCCTGCAAGGCGTACCACGAGGAGGTCCGCGAGCTGATCACGGCCGCCGGCGTCTCCTTCGAGGACGACCCGAAGCTGGTCCGCGGTCTGGACTACTACACCCGTACGACCTTCGAGTTCGTCCACGACGGTCTGGGCTCCCAGTCCGCAGTGGGTGGCGGCGGCCGCTACGACGGCCTGTCGGAGATGATCGGCGGCCCCGCGCTGCCGTCCGTCGGCTGGGCGCTCGGCGTCGACCGCACGGTCCTCGCCCTGGAGGCGGAGGGCGTCGAACTCGACCTGCCGTCCGCGACCTCCGTCTACGCCGTCCCGCTGGGCGAGGAGGCCCGCCGGGTGCTGTTCGCGAAGATCACCGAGCTGCGCAAGCTCGGGGTCGCGGCCGACTTCTCCTACGGCGCGAAGGGGCTGAAGGGCGCGATGAAGAACGCCAACCGCAGCGGCGCCCGCTACGCGATCGTGGCCGGCGAACGCGACCTCGCCGAGGGCGTCGTCCAGCTCAAGGACATGGAGTCCGGCGAGCAGACGGCGATCGGCGTGAACGAGATCGTCGCGGAGCTGGAGTCCCGGCTCGGCTAGCACGCGGGTTCACCGAGTGAGGAAGGCGCCGGGTCGGCCGATCCGGCGCCTTCCTCATGCGCCCGGCCTCCTGGGGCCCGCGTACGTGGTGATTCACGTGTTTCCACGGAGGTGATCCGGTCCCCGACCCGCCAGGCTTCCTGGTGTCCGAAAGGTGGCAGTCGAAGGGGGGACCTCGCTGTGAAACTCGTGATCAGTGAGCGCTGGCGGGAAGCGGTCGGCCCGGGACCGGGCACGGAGGCCCGCCACATCCTGTGGCCCGCGTCCTTTCCCGGCACGCCCCGGGCCCGTGTCCCGGCCCACGCGCTGGCCGCGCTCCTCTTCGTGACCGCACTGTCCGGGGTCTTCCTGCTCTACTACTGGGCCGACAACCCCCAGATGCGCTGGGAGTACCGCTACGCCGCCCTCTGGCAGACGGTGGTGATCATGGCCGTACCGGTCCTGCCGATGTGGGCGGTCCTGAAGGGCGCCCTGCGGGGCTGGAAGGGGGTCTGGTACAAGCTGCTGAGCGCCGCGGCCTGGATACCTTCGGTGCCCGCGAGCTTTCTCGTCCTGCTGGTGGCGGCCGGGCAGACCCGCGGCACCTACTGCACCGGCGGCATCCACCTGCCCGAGCATCCGCTCCCGGACTACGCGGTGCCCCTGTGCATCGCGTCGGCGCTGGCGGCCGGGGCGGCGGCCGCGTGGCTGGTGTGGGTGGTCTCGCGCCGCCGCGCCCGGCCCGAGGACCTGTACCGGGTCTGGCTCACCGCGCTCCTCGTCACCCTCGTGACGACCCTGGCACCGTGGCTGGAGTCGGCCCAGACCTGCCGCACCGGAGCCTGACGGCCGCCGTTATGGGGCGAGGAGTCCGTGGCGCATGGCGCTGGTGACGGCTGCGGTGCGGTCGTCGACGCCCAGCTTGCCGAAGGCGCGCAGGAGATGGGTCTTCACCGTCGACTCCCCGATGCTGTATCGATTTGCGGCTGCCGCCGCGCGGGGCGCCTGCCGGTCTCGGGTGTCTGTTCGGTGCGGGAGGTGATGATGGGGCTATGGGGCGAGGAGTCCGTGGCGCATGGCGCTGGTGACGGCTGCGGTGCGGTCGTCGACGCCCAGCTTGCCGAAGACGCGCAGGAGATGGGTCTTCACCGTCGACTCCCCGATGAACAGACGCCTGCCGATCTCGGCGTTGGTGCAGCCCTCCGCCACCAGCCGCAGCACCGCCGTCTCGCGCGCCGACAGATGCGGGCGTTCCGGCTTGGTGCGTAACTGGTCGACCAGGCGGGCCGCCACCGACGGCGCGAGGACCGTCTCGCCGCGGGCCGCCGCCCGTACGGCCTCCGCCAACCGGCCCCGGGGCAGATCCTTCAGCAGGTAGCCCGCCGCACCCGCCTCCACGGCCCGCAGGATGTCCCGGTCCGTCTCGTACGTCGTCAGGACGATCACCCGGCACGGCAGCCCGGCCTCCGTCATCCGCACGATCGACTCCACACCGCCGCCACCCGGCATCCGCAGGTCCATCAGCACGATGTCGGGGCGCAGTTCGGCGGCCAGGGCCTCCGCCCGGGGCCCGCTCTCCGCGTCGGCGACGACCTCCAGGTCCGGCTCGGCGCTCAGCATCGCCCGCAGCCCCTCCCGTACGACAGGATGGTCGTCGGCGAGGATGATCCGGATCACGGGGTCTCACTCCTCACCTCGGCCGGCACGGGCAGATGGACCGTCACCGTCGTTCCCTCGCCGGGCGCACTGCGGACCCGGGTCGTACCGCCCACCTCGGCGGCCCGCGCCCGCAGCCCCGCCAGACCATAACCGTCCGAGGCGGCGGACGGATCGAAACCCCGGCCGTCGTCCCGCACCGACACCGTCAGCCCCTTGTCGTCGTACGTCGCACAGATCACGACCCGCGCCGAACTCCCCGCGTGCCGACGGGCGTTGGTCAGAGCCTCCTGGCAGGAGCGCAGAGCCACCACCTCCGGCCCGGCGGGCAGCGCGCGCACCGGCCCGGTGACCTCCAGCGTCGCCCCCTGCCGGCCGGCCAGCCGGTCCAGGGCGTGCGGCAGGGAGGTCCCTGCCAGGTCGGCGGGGGCACCGCCCGCGACCAGGGCACGGGCCTCGGCCAGGTTCTGCCGGGCGGTCTCGTCCATCAGCCGCAGATGGACGCGGGCCTGCGCCACGTCCGTCTCCAGCTCCGCCTCCACCGCCTGCGTCAGCATCAGCAGGCTGGTGAAGCCCTGCGCGAGCGTGTCGTGGATCTCGCGGGCCATCCGCTCCCGCTCCGCGAGCGCGCCATGGGCCGCCGACAGCCGGGCCACCTCGCTGCGGCTGGCGTCCAACTCGGCGATCAGGTCGGCGCGTTCCGCGCTCTGTTCGATGATCCGGATGATCCAGCTGCCGACGGCCGCCGAGAAGACGAGGGTGACCAGGGCGAACAGGCCGTTGAAGAAGACGTCCTGGTCGCTGGGCCACCACAGCAGCGCCCAGCCCACCACCGGCGCGATGTTGATGACCGTCACCGCGACCAGGGCCCGGGGCAGCTTCATGGTCATGAAGCACTGCGGGACCAGGGCGAACGTCATCGTCCGCGTCTCGCCCACCAGCACCGCCGACGGCAGGAACAGCGCCATCTCACCGATGAGATAGCGCAGCGCCCGGGGGTCGTCCGGCACCGGTTCACCCACCAGCAGGGGACGGCCCACCACGACGTACCAGGGCGCCAACGGCACCAGCAGCGCCGCCGCGACCACACGGACGGGCCACCCCGGATGTGCCGTGCCGAGCACGGTCACCAGGGTGGCCACCCAGACCAGCGCGAAGTACACGTCCCAGAGGCGGAAGGAACCGTCCCAGATGTGCGTGCCGGCCTCGGACCGGCCGCTCATCCGTCGCGCCGGTTCTTCCACCGGAAGGTCAGCAGACACAGCACCAATCCTCCGACGCACCACGCCCCCAGGACCAGGGCCACGCGCCCGAACTCCCAACTGCCCGCCTGCTCCAGGACCTGCGCCGACTCCGGCAGGAACACCCCGCGCAACCCCTGGCACATCCACTTCAGCGGGAACAGCGCCCCGACGGTCAGCATCCAGTCCGGGATTGTGTCGATGGCGATGTACACCCCGGAGATGAACTGCAGGACCAGGAAGGGCAGGACGACGACGGAGGTCGCGCTCCGGCCCGACTTCGGGACCGAGCTGATCGCTATGCCGAGCAGCGCACACGCGGTGAGCCCGAGGACGAAGATCCAGGCGAGGTCGAACCAGCGGGCCGCCGACGACGGCAGGTCGACGTCGTACAGCGTGGTGCCGACCAGCAGCAGCACGGCCGTCTCCAGCGCGCCCGTGACCAGAACCAGCCAGATCTTGCCCAGGAAGTACGCGGCCGGCGGCATCGGCGTGCCGCGCAGCCGGCGCAGCACCTTCTCGTCCCGCTCGATCGCGATCGAGATGCCGAGGGACTGGAAGCTCGTCGACATGATGCCGGCGGCCGTCATCGCCGGGACGTACAGCTGTGAGGCGGTGATGCCCGCCCCGCTGACGTCGTCCTTGAAGATCGACGCGAAAAGGAAGAGGAAGACGACCGGGAAGGCGAAGGTGAAGACCACCTGCTCGCGCTGGCGGAAGAACTGCCTCAGTTCGAGGGCGCCCCGCTGCAGGCCGAGCGTCCAGGCGGAGGGCAGGCGCGCGGAAACGGCTTCCGCGGGCGGTGCCGCGACGGTCGTGGTCATCGTGCGTCCTCCTGTCCGGTCAGGCTCAGGTACACGTCCTCCAGCGTGGGGCGGGTCACCGTCAGCCCCGGGATCTCGCCGTCGAAGCGGTGCGTCAGCTCGGCGATCGTGCGCGTGGGTGTGTCCGTGTGCGTGGTCCGCACGGTGCCGTCGGGTTCCGTCCAGGCGACCGTCGCGCCGGTGCCGTACCGCTCCCGCAGCGCGGCCGGCTCGCCCTCGGCGACCACCCGGCCCCGGGCCACGACCGCCAGCCTGTCGGCGAGTGCTTCCGCCTCCTCCAGGTAGTGCGTGGTGAGGAGGATGGTCGTGCCCTCGCCCGCGAGGGTGCGGATCAGCTCCCAGAACCGACGCCGGGCGGCCGGATCGAAGCCGGTCGTCGGCTCGTCGAGGAGCAGCAGGTCCGGGTCCCCGATCACGCCCAGCGCGACGTCCAGCCGCCGGCGCTGACCGCCCGAGAGCGTCTTCGTCCGGCTGTCCGCCTTCGCCTCCAGACCCACCAGCCCGATCACCCGCTCCGGGTCGCGCGGCCTCGGGTAGTAGCGCGCGAAGTGCCGCACGGTCTCGCGGACCGTCAACTCGGCGGGCGCGGATTCGTCCTGCCAGACGATTCCGACACGTGAGCGCCACGCGCGTGTGCCCGTCGCCGGGTCCGCGCCCAGCACCCTGACCTCGCCCGCGTCCCGGTCGCGGTGCCCCTGGAGGATCTCCACCGTGGTGCTCTTGCCGGCGCCGTTCGGTCCGAGCAGCCCGAACACCTCGCCCGCGCGGATTCCCAGATCGATGCCGTCCACCGCGGTCACGTCCCCGTACTGCTTGCGCAGCCCCCGTACGTCCACCGCGAGTTCGTTCGCGTGTGTTGTCATGCTTCGAGACTCGGCCGGATCCGAACGTCCCGGGACGACCGTGCGTACTTCCTTATGTCCATCGAACGGTGGATACCCGGCCCGGTGCGGCACAATGGCCCCTGCCCAGTAGATGGTCCAACTCTCAAACGACGGAATCGGCGTGATGAGCAAGACGACAGTCAAAGACGTCTCCACGGAGTCCGAGCCCGCGCGCGACACCGCGAGCGAGCCCAGGACGGTGGGCGGCAGCCGTGCGTTCGCGATCCTGCTGCTGATCACAGGCGCGGCCGGTCTGCTCGCCGCGTGGGTCATCACGATCGACAAGTTCAAGCTGCTCGAGGCCAAGGTCGCCGGCACGACCTTCACGCCCGGCTGCAGCCTCAACCCCGTCGTCTCCTGCGGCAGCGTGATGGAGTCCAAGCAGGCCGCCGCCTTCGGCTTCCCCAACCCGATGCTCGGCCTGGTCGCTTACGGCATCGTCATCTGCGTCGGCATGAGCCTGCTGGCCCGCGCCCGCTTCCCGCGCTGGTACTGGCTCACCTTCAACTTCGGCACGCTCTTCGGCGTCGCCTTCTGCACCTGGCTGCAGTTCCAGTCCCTGTACCGGATCAACGCGCTGTGCCTGTGGTGCTCGCTGGCCTGGGTCGCCACGATCACCATGTTCTGGTACGTGACCTCGTTCAACATCCGCAACGACTTCCTGCCGGCGCCGCGCTGGCTGAAGAGCTTCTTCGGCGAGTTCACCTGGGTCGTGCCCGTGCTGCACATCGGCATCATCGGCATGCTGATCCTGACCCGCTGGTGGGAGTTCTGGACCAGCTGACCTCGGCCTTTCAAGGGCCCGCCGGGATTGTCGGTGGCGTGATTTAGGGTTTCAGCGTGGAGCCCGACCTGTTCACCGCCGCAGCAGAAGAACGCCAGGAGAAGGATCCCGCCGGGAGTCCCCTGGCGGTCCGGATGCGCCCGCGCACCCTCGACGAGGTCGTGGGCCAGCAGCACCTGCTGAAGCCGGGCTCACCCCTGCGCCGCCTGGTCGGCGAGGGCGCCAAGGGCCCGGCCGGCCCTTCCTCGGTGATCCTCTGGGGCCCGCCCGGCACCGGCAAGACGACCCTGGCGTACGTCGTGTCGAAGGCGACGAACAAGCGCTTCGTCGAGCTCTCCGCGATCACCGCCGGCGTCAAGGAGGTCCGCGCGGTCATCGACGGCGCCCGCCGCGCCACCGGGGGCTACGGCAAGGAGACCGTCCTCTTCCTCGACGAGATCCACCGCTTCAGCAAGGCCCAGCAGGACTCCCTCCTCCCGGCCGTCGAGAACCGCTGGGTGACCCTGATCGCGGCGACCACCGAGAACCCGTACTTCTCCGTGATCTCCCCGCTGCTGTCCCGGTCCCTGCTCCTCACCCTGGAGCCCCTCACCGACGACGACCTGCGCGGCCTCATCCAGCGCGCCCTGGCCGACGACCGCGGTCTCAAGGGGGCCGTCGCCCTCCCCGAGGACACCGAGGCCCACCTCCTGCGCATCGCCGGCGGCGACGCCCGCCGCGCCCTGACCGCCCTGGAGGCCGCCGCGGGGGCCGCACTCGACCAGGACGAGACCGAGATCAGCCTCCAGACCCTGGAGCAGACGGTCGACCGGGCGGCGGTGAAGTACGACCGTGACGGCGACCAGCACTACGACGTGGCCAGCGCCCTCATCAAGTCCATCAGGGGATCGGACGTCGACGCCGCCCTGCACTACCTGGCCCGCATGATCGAGGCCGGCGAGGACCCCCGCTTCATCGCCCGCCGACTGATGATCTCCGCCAGCGAGGACATCGGCCTCGCCGATCCGAACGCCCTGCCCATAGCCGTGGCCGCCGCCCAGGCCGTCGCCATGATCGGCTTCCCCGAGGCCGCCCTCACCCTCAGCCACGCCACCATCGCCCTCGCCCTGGCCCCCAAGTCCAACGCCGCGACGACCGCGATCGGCGCCGCCCTGGACGACGTACGCAAGGGGCTCGCGGGACCCGTGCCGCCGCATCTGCGCGACGGGCACTACAAGGGCGCCGCCAAACTGGGGCACGCACAGGGGTACGTGTACCCGCACGACCTGGCGGAGGGCATCGCCCCCCAGCAGTACGCCCCGGACGCGATCAAGGACCGCGAGTACTACACGCCCACGCGGCACGGCTCGGAGGCGCGGTACGCGGACGCCGTGGAGTGGACCAGGAAGCACCTCGGTCGAAAGCGGTCCTGAGCACCCTGTAAACTCGCTCGGAGTGCTGCGTCCCGTGCAGTCAGAACGGGACAGTCAGCCGGAACCGGTCTCCGGACCGGCTCCAGGAGCGTCGCGCACCGTCGATCGGTGTCGCGGGCAGCCCACCACCACCCTGTTGTCGAGGGACGGTCGGTGGGCCACTCGCGTGCTGCACGTATGTGCCCAGACCAGGGGAGCGGCTGCCTGAAAGGTCCCTCGCGGGACCGGACGGGATTCCCCGGCTGCGGATGCGACCTCCCTCAACTCTGACAAGCCGAAACCAGGAAATGAGAGACAAGTGGCGAACCAGTCCCGCCCCAAGGTCAAGAAGTCGCGTGCCCTCGGCATCGCGCTGACCCCGAAGGCCGTCAAGTACTTCGAGGCCCGCCCCTACCCGCCGGGCGAGCACGGCCGTGGCCGCAAGCAGAACTCGGACTACAAGGTCCGTCTGCTCGAGAAGCAGCGTCTGCGCGCGCAGTACGACGTGTCCGAGCGCCAGCTCGTCCGCGCCTACGAGCGTGCCTCCAAGGTGCAGGGCAAGACCGGTGAGGCCCTGATCATCGAGCTCGAGCGCCGTCTCGACGCCCTGGTCCTGCGTTCGGGCATCGCCCGCACGATCTACCAGGCCCGTCAGATGGTCGTGCACGGCCACATCGAGGTCAACGGCCAGAAGGTCGACAAGCCGTCGTTCCGCGTCCGTCCCGACGACGTCGTGATGGTCCGCGAGCGCAGCCGCGAGAAGACCCTCTTCTCCATCGCCCGCGAGGGCGGCTTCGCCCCCGAGGGTGAGACCCCGCGCTACCTCCAGGTGAACCTCAAGGCCCTGGCGTTCCGCCTGGACCGCGAGCCGAACCGCAAGGAGATCCCGGTGATCTGCGACGAGCAGCTCGTCGTCGAGTACTACGCCCGTTGATCCTTCAGCGGCCGTAGCACCCCTGCGCCGGAGCCCGTCGTCCCTCCGCCCTTTCCGGGCGGGCGGGGCGGCGGGCTTTCGCATACCGGGCCACGACGCCCGCCCACCGCCCCTAATCCGGTACGGACCGCTGTGTCCGGCGCGATAGGCTCGGCCTCAGCGTTAGATCCCAACACTGCAAGGAGAGGGTGCCAGGTGTCCGGTGGAGAGGTGGCCGGGATTCTGGTGGCCGTCTTCTGGGCGATCCTGGTCTCCTTTCTCGCCGTCGCGCTGGCGAGGCTGGCCCAGACGCTCAGGGCGACCACCAAGCTGGTCGCGGACGTGACCGACCAGGCCGTCCCGCTGCTGGCCGACGCCTCCGCGGCGGTGCGCTCCGCGCAGACCCAGATCGACCGGGTCGACGCGATCGCCTCCGACGTCCAGGAGGTCACGTCGAACGCCTCCGCGCTCTCGACGACCGTCGCCTCCACCTTCGGCGGCCCCCTGGTCAAGGTCGCCGCCTTCGGTTACGGCGTACGCCGGGCCCTCGGCGGCCGCAAGGACGACGTGCCCGCCAGGGAGCCCCGGCGTACCGTGATCGTGGGCCGCACGGTCTCCCGGCGGGAGAAGCGGAACGCCCGTGGAAAGAGGGACTGAGAGCCAGCCATGTTCCGCCGTACGTTCTGGTTCACCACAGGTGTCGCCGCCGGCGTGTGGGCCACCACCAAGGTCAACCGCAAGCTGAAGCAGCTGACCCCCGAGAACCTCGCCGCCACCGCGGCCAACAAGGCGCTCGAGACGGGAGCACGCCTCAAGGACCGCGCGGTGGGCTTCGCGCTCGACGTCCGCGACAACATGGCCCAGCGGGAGGCCGAGCTGGAGGACGCCCTCGGCATCCGCGAGGACCCCGAGCTTCCCGCCCCTCGGCGGTTCGCCGCCATCGAGAACCGCAGCAACCCGAAGTACATCGAGAACACGACGTACTCGTACAACCGGAATGAGGACCACTGATGGAGTCGGCCGAGATTCGCCGCCGCTGGCTGAGCTTCTTCGAGGAGCGCGGGCACACCGTCGTCCCTTCGGCGTCGCTCATCGCGGACGACCCGACTCTGCTCCTCGTCCCGGCCGGCATGGTGCCCTTCAAGCCCTACTTCCTGGGTGAGGTCAAGCCGCCCTTCCAGCGCGCCACCAGCGTCCAGAAGTGCGTGCGCACGCCCGACATCGAAGAGGTCGGCAAGACCACCCGCCACGGCACGTTCTTCCAGATGTGCGGCAACTTCTCCTTCGGCGACTACTTCAAGGAAGGCGCCATCAAGTACGCCTGGGAGCTGCTCACCAGCCCCCAGGACAAGGGTGGTTACGGCCTGGAGCCGGAGAAGCTCTGGATCACCGTCTACCAGGACGACGACGAGGCCGAGCGCATCTGGCACGAGGTCGTCGGTGTGCCGAAGGAGCGCATCCAGCGCCTCGGCATGAAGGACAACTACTGGTCCATGGGCGTTCCCGGCCCCTGCGGCCCCTGCTCCGAGATCAACTACGACCGCGGCCCCGAGTTCGGCGTCGAGGGCGGCCCCGCCGTCAACGACGAGCGGTACGTGGAGATCTGGAACCTCGTCTTCATGCAGTACGAGCGGGGCGAGGGCATCGGCAAGGACAACTTCGAGATCCTCGGAGAGCTGCCGAGCAAGAACATCGACACGGGCCTCGGCCTGGAGCGCCTCGCCATGATTCTGCAGGGCGTGCAGAACATGTACGAGATCGACACCTCCATGGCCGTCATCAAGAAGGCCACCGAGCTGACCGGCGTGGCCTACGGCGACGCCCACGACTCGGACGTCTCCCTGCGCGTGGTCACCGACCACATGCGTACGTCGGTGATGCTCATCGGCGACGGCGTCACCCCCGGCAACGAGGGCCGCGGTTACGTGCTGCGCCGCATCATGCGCCGCGCCATCCGCAACATGCGCCTCCTCGGCGCCACCGGCCCGGTCGTCAAGGACCTCATCGACACCGTCATCGCGATGATGGGCCAGCAGTACCCGGAGCTGGTCACCGACCGCGAGCGCATCGAGAACGTCGCCCTCGCCGAGGAGGCCCGCTTCCTCAAGACCCTCAACGCCGGCACGAACGTGTTGGACGGCGCCGTCAGCGAGACCAAGGCCGCCGGTTCCACCGTGCTGGCTGGCGACAAGGCGTTCCTGCTCCACGACACCTGGGGCTTCCCGATCGACCTCACCCTCGAGATGGCCGCCGAGCAGGGGCTGTCCGTGGACGAGGACGGCTTCCGCCGCCTGATGAAGGAGCAGCGGGAGCGCGCCAAGGCCGACGCCCAGGCCAAGAAGACCGGCCACGCCGGCGCCGGCGCCTACCGGGAGATCGCCGACAAGGCCGGCGAGACCGAGTTCATCGGCTACGGCGACACCGAGGGCGAGTCCACCGTCGTCGGCATCCTCGTCGACGGCGTCTCCTCCCCGGCCGCCAGCGAGGGCGACGAGGTCGAGATCGTCCTCGACCGCACCCCGTTCTACGCCGAGGGCGGTGGCCAGATCGGCGACACCGGCCGCATCAAGGTGGGCTCCGGTGCCGTCGTCGAGATCCGCGACACCCAGAAGCCGGTCCCGGGCGTCTACGTCCACAAGGGCGTCGTCCAGGTCGGCGAGGTGACCGTCGGCGACCTCGTCCACGCCACCATCGACTCCCGCCGGCGCAAGGCCATCGCCCGCGCCCACTCGGCCACCCACCTCACCCACCAGGCCCTGCGCGACGCGCTCGGCCCGACGGCCGCCCAGGCCGGTTCCGAGAACCAGCCCGGCCGCTTCCGCTTCGACTTCGGCTCGCCGTCCGCCGTTCCCACGGCCGTGATGACCGACGTCGAGCAGAAGATCAACGAGGTGCTCGCCCGCGATCTCGACGTGCGCGCCGACATCATGGGCATCGACGAGGCCAAGAAGCAGGGCGCCATCGCCGAGTTCGGCGAGAAGTACGGCGAGCGCGTGCGCGTGGTGACCATCGGCGACTTCTCCAAGGAGCTGTGCGGCGGCACGCACGTGCACAACACCGCCCAGCTGGGCCTGGTGAAGCTGCTCGGCGAGTCGTCCATCGGCTCGGGTGTTCGTCGTATCGAGGCTCTCGTCGGTGTCGACGCCTACAACTTCCTCGCCCGTGAGCACACGGTCGTCGCTCAGCTCCAGGAGCTGATCAAGGGCCGTGCGGAGGAGCTCCCGGAGAAGGTCTCCGCCATGCTCGGCAAGCTGAAGGACGCCGAGAAGGAGATCGAGAAGTTCCGCGCCGAGAAGGTGCTCCAGGCCGCCGCCGGTCTCGCCGAGTCCGCCAAGGACGTCCGCGGCATCGCCGTCGTCACCGGCCAGGTCCCGGACGGTACGACCCCCGACGACCTGCGCAAGCTGGTCCTCGACGTGCGCGGCCGCATCCAGGGCGGCCGGGCCGCCGTGGTCGCCCTGTTCACGGTGAACAACGGCAAGCCGCTCACGGTCATCGCCACCAACGAGGCCGCCCGTGAGCGCGGCCTCAAGGCCGGCGACCTGGTCCGCACGGCCGCCAAGACCCTCGGCGGCGGCGGTGGCGGCAAGCCGGACGTCGCCCAGGGCGGCGGCCAGAACCCGGCCGCCGTCGGCGAGGCCGTCGACGCCGTCGAGCGGCTCGTGGCGGACACGGCCAAGTGAGCCATGCGATGAGAAGGGGCCGTCGACTCGCGATCGATGTCGGGGACGCCCGGATCGGGGTCGCCTCGTGCGACCCCGACGGGATCCTCGCCACTCCCGTGGAGACGGTCCCCGGCCGGGACCTCCCGGCAGCTCACCGGCGGCTGAGGCAACTGGTCGAGGAGTACGAACCGATCGAGGTCGTGGTCGGTCTCCCTCGCTCCCTCAAGGGGGGCGAGGGCCCGGCCGCGGTAAAGGTTCGCGGCTTCGCGCAGGAGCTCGCGAAGGGCATCGCGCCCGTGTCCGTACGGCTCGTGGACGAGCGCATGACGACCGTGACGGCCAGTCAGGGACTGCGCGCCTCGGGGGTGAAGTCCAAGAAGGGCCGGTCGGTGATCGACCAGGCAGCCGCTGTGATCATCCTTCAACAGGCGCTGGAATCCGAACGGGTGTCAGGTAAAGCACCGGGCGAGGGCGTCGAAGTGGTCATCTGATCGCGATACGGTAACGTTCCGCGTCGATGCGGCGGTGTTCGAACAGCCACCGCACAGAGAGAGGCGGAACGGTGACGGGCCCGCGAAGGCCCCGTGATCGCCGCCTCGCGGCTCTAGGGGAGCGATGACTGAGTATGGCCGGGGCCCAGGCTCCGAACCGTGGCATCCGGAGGACCCGTTGTACGGGGACGGCGGATGGGACGGGCAGCAGGCCCACGCGGGCCATCAGCCTGCCTACGGCGGCCAGCCGCAGCACCAGCACTACCCGCAGCAGCCGCAGCAGCCGGGATACGGCGACTGGGGCAACGGACAGGCGCAGCAGTACGACCAGCACCAGTACGGCCAGCAGCAGTACCCGCAGCAGCCCTACGACCCGCAGCAGTACCAGCAGCAGTACGTCCCCCAGGGACAGCAGACCTATCACGAGGGGTACCAGGAAGGCGGCTGGGACGGCACGGGCAGTCACGCCCACGTCCCGTACGCCGCCGACCCGGGTGATCCGTACGGCCAGCAGGCCGCCGCGTACGGCGCCGAGCAGCCCGACTTCTACGGCACCCCCGACGCGTATCCGCCACCGGAACCGCCGGCCCGGCGGCGCGCCGAGCCGGAGCCTCCGCCCGAACCGGAGGCCGAGGAGAAACCCGACTGGGACCCGGGGCCCGACCAGGGCGAGCACGCCTTCTTCGCGGGCGGCGGGGCCGACGACGACGAGGACGACGACGAGCCCGACGGTCGCGGGGGCCGTCGGGGCCGCGGCGGCAAGGACGTCAAGACGCCGAAGGGCAAGAAGAAGGGCCGCAACGGCTGTGCCTGCCTGGTCGTTGTCCTGGTGTTCGCCGGTGGTATCGGCGGCGTCGGCTACTTCGGCTACAACTTCTACCAGAATCGTTACGGCGCGGCCCCGGACTTCTCGGGCAGCGGCACCGGTCAGTCCGTCAGCGTCCAGATTCCCGAGGGTGCGGGCGGCGCCCAGATCGGCCGTCTGCTGAAGGAGGCCGGCGTCGTCAAGAGCGTCGACGCCTTCGTGTCCGCGGCCACGAACAATCCCGACGGGGACAAGATCCAGGCCGGCGCGTACATTCTGAAGAAGGAGATGTCCGCGCAGAGCGCCGTCGAGATGATGCTCGACGGCGACAGCCAGGCCAATGTGATGGTCACGCCCGGTCAGCGCAATGTGCGGGTCTACAAGGTCATCGACGAGAAACTCGGCCTTTCCGCCGGAACGACCAAGAAGGTCGCCGAGAAGCAGTACAAGACCCTCGGGCTGCCCAGCTGGGCGAACGACAACAGCCAGATCAAGGACCCGCTCGAAGGATTCCTCTTCCCGGGCACCTATGCCGCGGCCAAGGGCATGAAGCCCGAGGCGGTCCTGAAGGCGATGGTGTCGAACGCCGCGAAGCAGTACGCGACGTACGACCTTGAGGACAAGGCCAAGGCGCTGAAACTCGACAGCCCGCTGCAGCTCGTCACGGTCGCGAGCCTCGTCCAGGCCGAGGGGAAGACCGTCGACGACTACCGCAAGATGGCGGAGGTGATCTACAACCGCCTCGACCGCGCGAACCCCGAGACGTACGGATTCCTGCAGTTCGACTCGACCTTCAATTACCTGAAGAGCGAGAGCAATATCGAAATCAGCGAGTCGGAGATCAACAGCAACAAGGACCCGTACAACACCTACACCAACAAGGGCCTGCCGCCCGGCCCGATCGGAAATCCCGGCGATGTCGCCATCAAGGCGACGCTGAATCCGACCGACGACGGCTGGTACTACTTCGTGGCGACCGACGGTGTGAGCAAGACCGAATTCGCCAAGACGCACGAGGAATTCCAGAGGCTCAAGGACAAGTTCAATGAGAGCACGGGGAACTGACGCCCGCCGGGCCGCCGTACTCGGCAGCCCCATCGCCCACTCCCTCTCGCCGGTGCTGCACCGCGCCGCCTACGAGGCGCTGGAACTCACCGACTGGACGTACGACCGATTCGAGGTCGACGAGGAGGCCCTGCCCGCCTTCGTCGAGGGACTCGGCGCGGAGTGGGCCGGGCTGTCGCTGACCATGCCGCTGAAACGGGCCGTCATCCCGCTGCTCGACGAGATCAGCGACACGGCGGCCTCCGTGGACGCGGTCAACACCCTGGTGTTCACCGAGGACGGGCGTCGCGTCGGTGACAACACCGACATCCCCGGTATGGTCGCCGCCCTGCGCGAGCACGGCGTCGAACAGGTCGACTCGGCCGCGATCCTCGGCGCCGGAGCCACCGCCTCCTCGGCGCTGGCCGCCCTGGCCAGGGTCTGCACCGGCGAGATCGTGGCCTACGTCCGCAGTGAGACCCGCGCCGCCGAGATGCGGCAGTGGGGTGAGCGTCTGGACGTCGAGGTCCGGATCGCCGACTGGGCCGGGGCAGCCGACGCCCTGCACTTCCCGCTGGTCGTCGCGACCACCCCGGCCGGCACGACGGACGCCCTCGCCGCCTCGGTGCCGGAGCGGCCCACCACCCTCTTCGACGTGCTCTACGACCCCTGGCCGACCGAGCTGGCCGCCCGCTGGTCCATGTTCGGCGGCGCCGTCGTCAGCGGCCTCGACCTGCTCGTCCACCAGGCCGTGCTGCAGGTTGAGCAGATGACCGGCCTGGCCCCGGCACCCCTGGAGGCCATGCGCAAGGCGGGCGAACACGCGCTCGCCTCCCGGCGGACACCCGGGGAGCGGTGACTCCCGCTCGCCCGCGGGCCGAGTTCGACACGGCGCGGTGAGCCCGGCGTCCCGTCCGCCCAATGGACCGCGGCACCGGTGCGGCCCCCGGACGTGGGAGGATCGAGGTGGCTGGCCGGAGCCGCGCACCCGGTCACGCCGACGACGTACGCGAGGACGCGCGTAGGGCAGTACCAGGGCGCGAGCACTGAGGAGCATCGTTGAGCAGGCTGCGTTGGCTGACCGCGGGGGAGTCCCACGGTCCCGCACTTGTCGCGACGCTGGAGGGCCTTCCCGCCGGCGTGCCGATCACCACGGAGATGGTGGCCGACCATCTCGCGCGGCGGCGGCTCGGCTATGGACGCGGCGCGCGGATGAAGTTCGAGCGCGACGAGATCACCTTCCTCGGCGGCGTCCGCCACGGACTCACGCTCGGCTCCCCGGTGGCGGTCATGGTGGGCAACACCGAGTGGCCCAAGTGGGAGCAGGTCATGGCGGCCGACCCGGTCGACCCGGAGGTCCTCGCCGGCCTCGCCCGCAACGCCCCGCTCACCCGCCCGCGCCCCGGCCACGCCGACCTGGCCGGTATGCAGAAGTACGGCTTCGACGAGGCCCGGCCGATCCTGGAGCGCGCCTCCGCCCGGGAGACCGCCGCCCGTGTCGCCCTCGGCGCCGTCGCCCGGTCCTACCTCAAGGAGACGGCCGGCATCGAGATCGTCTCGCACGTCGTCGAGCTGGCCGGCGCCAAGGCGCCCTACGGCATCTACCCGACCCCCGCCGACGTCGAGAAGCTGGACGCCGACCCGGTGCGCTGCCTGGACGCGGACGCCTCGAAGGCGATGGTCGCGGAGATCGACCAGGCCCACAAGGACGGCGACACCCTCGGCGGCGTGGTCGAGGTGCTGGCCTACGACGTCCCGGTCGGTCTGGGCTCGCACGTGCACTGGGACCGCCGGCTGGACGCCCGGCTCGCCGCCGCCCTCATGGGCATCCAGGCGATCAAGGGCGTCGAGGTCGGCGACGGCTTCGACCTCGCGCGCGTGCCGGGTTCCAAGGCGCACGACGAGATCGTCACCACCCCCGACGGCATCCGGCGGGCCAGCGGCCGCTCCGGCGGCACCGAAGGCGGTCTGACCACGGGCGAGCTGCTGCGCGTCCGCGCCGCGATGAAGCCCATCGCGACCGTGCCGCGGGCCCTGCAGACCGTGGACGTCACCACGGGCGAGGCCACCCAGGCCCACCACCAGCGCTCCGACGTGTGCGCGGTGCCGGCGGCGGGCATCGTCGCCGAGGCCATGGTGGCCCTCGTCCTCGCGGACGCGGTGGCGGAGAAGTTCGGCGGCGACAGCGTCACCGAGACCCGCCGCAACGTCCGCTCGTACCTCGACAACCTCCACATCCGATGAGCGGGCCCCTGGTCGTCCTGGTCGGCCCGATGGGCGTCGGCAAGTCCACCGTCGGCCGGCTGCTGGCCGAGCGGCTCGGCGCCGGCTACCGGGACACGGACGACGACATCGTCACCGAGCAGGGCCGCAGCATCGCGGAGATCTTCGTCGACGAGGGCGAGGAGGCCTTCCGCGCGATCGAGAAGCTGGCCGTGCACCGCGCGCTCGCCGGGCACGAGGGCGTCCTGGCGCTCGGCGGCGGCTCGATCCTCGACGCGGACACCCGCGCCCTGCTGGCGGACCAGCGGGTGGTCTACCTCTCGATGGACGTCGAGGAGGCCGTCAAGCGCACCGGCCTCAACGCGGCCCGCCCGCTGCTCGCGGTCAACCCGCGCAAGCAGTGGCGCGAGCTGATGGAGGCCCGCCGCGGCCTGTACGAGGCGGTCGCCACCGCCGTGGTCGCGACGGACGGCCGTACGCCCGAAGAGGTCACCCAAGCCGCCCTGGACGCACTGGAGTTGAAGGAAGCATGAGCAGCGAGTCTGTGACCCGGATCCGGGTCGGCGGCAGCGCGGGCTCCGAGCCGTACGAGGTCCTGGTCGGCCGTCGGCTCCTCGGTGAACTCGCCGGACTGATCGGCACCAAGGCCAAGCGCGTCGCCGTGATCCACCCCGAGGCCCTCGCCGAGACCGGCGACGCCCTCCGCGCCGACCTGGCCGAGCAGGGCTACGAGGCCGTCGCCATCCAGGTGCCCAACGCGGAGGAGGCCAAGACCGCCGAGGTCGCCGCCTACTGCTGGAAGGCGCTCGGCCAGTCCGGGTTCACCCGCACCGACGTCGTCGTGGGTGTCGGCGGCGGCGCGACCACCGACCTCGCCGGCTTCGTCGCGGCGACCTGGCTGCGCGGGGTGCGCTGGATCGCCGTACCGACCACCGTGCTCGCCATGGTGGACGCGGCCGTCGGCGGCAAGACCGGCATCAACACGGCCGAGGGCAAGAACCTCGTCGGCGCCTTCCACCCGCCGGCCGGCGTCCTGTGCGACCTGGCGGCCCTGGACTCGCTCCCCGTCAACGACTACGTCTCGGGACTCGCGGAGATCATCAAGGCCGGCTTCATCGCGGACCCGGCGATCCTCGACCTCATCGAGGCCGACCCCGAGGCCGCCCGCACCCCTCAGGGCCCGCACACCGCCGAGCTGATCGAGCGGTCCATCAAGGTCAAGGCGGACGTCGTGTCGTCGGACCTGAAGGAGTCGGGCCTGCGGGAGATCCTCAACTACGGCCACACCCTCGCGCACGCCATCGAGAAGAACGAGCGCTACAAGTGGCGGCACGGCGCGGCCGTGTCGGTGGGCATGCACTTCGCCGCCGAACTGGGCCGTCTCGCGGGCCGCCTCGACGACGCGACGGCCGACCGCCACCGCACCGTCCTCGAATCGGTCGGGCTCCCGCTGTACTACCGCCACGACCAGTGGCCCAAGCTGCTGGAGGCCATGAAGGTCGACAAGAAGTCGCGGGGCGACCTGCTGCGCTTCATCGTCCTCGACGGCCTGGCCAAGCCGACCGTCCTGGAGGGCCCCGACCCGGCGGTGCTGCTCGCCGCGTACGGCGAAGTCGGCCAGTAGGACCGCACGACGGACCGGTAAGTCCGTCGCGTTCCCTTCCGCCCGATTCGCTTTCCACACCGGGCACTTGGTACCGCCACCGGCCGTTCACCAAAGGACGGCCGGGGGCGGTACCGTTCACTGGTGAAAGAAGGGGATCACCCCCGACCACCAGCGCCCATTGCCTGTACGAGACGGAGTGGCACCGGATGCAGCACGCAGTGGGTTCTCCGCTGCCGCCGCCCCACCAGCCGGGGCACGGTCCGGCCGCCGGCTGGTCGCCGGCCGCACAACACCCGGGCCCGCACCAGCCCGGCAGCGCCCCCGGGCATCAACCGGGCTACCTCGGCGCCCCCTCCGGCCCGGTCCCACCCGCGCCCCAGCCTCCCGTCCCGCCGCCCCCGGCCCCGCAGCACGCCCCCGCCCAGCCCGGCACCGATGTCACCGGCCATGTCCCACTGCCGCCCGGCGCCCCCGTGGCGATGCCCAGCATCCCGCCCGCCGCGCCCGCCCCGGACCTCGCGACCACCACCGTCGCCGTGCTCCTCATCGGCCCCGCCGGCGCCGGCAAGACCAGCGTCGCCAAGTTCTGGGCCGACCACCGCCGCGTCCCCACGGCCCACGTCAGCCTCGACGACGTACGCGAATGGGTCCGCTCGGGCTTCGCCGACCCGCAGCGCGGCTGGAACGACCACTCCGAGGCCCAGTACCGCCTGGCCCGCCGCACCTGCGGCTTCGCCGCCCGCAACTTCCTGGCCAACGGCATCTCGTGCATCCTCGACGACGCGATCTTCCCCGACCGCCCGGTGGTCGGCCTCGGCGGCTGGAAGCGCCACGTCGGCCCCGGTCTCCTCCCGGTCGTCCTCCTGCCCGGTCTCGAAGTCGTCCTGGAACGCAACGCCGAACGCTCCGGCAACCGCCGCCTCACCGACGAGGAGGTCGCCCGCATCCACGGCCGCATGGCCGGCTGGTACGGCTCGGGCCTCCCCATCATCGACAACTCCCAGCTGGACGTCCCGACGACGGCGAGGGTCCTGGACGACGTACTGGCGAGGGCGATCGCGAGCCCGCCGAAGTGGTAGGGGACTTTTCACCCGACGAACCACCCCACTCGGCCCCTCCCAACCGGCACAATCCGCCGCCCGCTCCTACGCTCGACTCATGTCAGAGGTGTACGGGACCCGCCGAGCGCGCCTGAGAGACCGCTGCAGCTCCAGCGGCAGCACAGCCGCGTTGATCTCCCGCCCCGCGAATGTGAGGTACCTCGCGGGTGCGGCGCCCCAGGGTGCCGCCCTGCTCCTGGGCAGACACGAGGACGTCCTCGTCTGCACGGGCCCCTCCGACGACCGCCCTGGCGAGGGCCGACCTGACGAAAGCCTTCGGGTCCACACCCTGCCCCACGCCGGGGGCGACCCCGCGGTCGCCGGGGCCGACCTCCTCGTGGCCCAGGGAGGAGACTCCCTCGCGGTCGAGGAGCATCACCTCACGGTGGCCCGCCACCGTGCCCTCCGCTCGGTCGCACCGCGACTTCGCCTCGGCGACCTCGGCACCGCGGTGGAACAACTCCGCGTGGTGAAGGACGAGGAGGAGATCTCCTGCCTCCGCATCGGCGCCGAAATCGCCGACCAGGCCCTCGGTGAGCTGCTGGAATCCATCCTCGTCGGCCGCACCGAGCGGCACCTCGCCCTCGAACTGGAGCGGCGGCTCGTCGACCACGGCGCCGACGGTCCCGCGTTCCCCACCTCCGTCGCCACCGGCCCGAACTCCGGCCGACGCGGCCACCGCCCCACGGACCGGCGGGTCGAGGAGGGGGACTTCCTCTCCGTCTGCCTCGGCGCGGCCTACCGCGGCTACCGCTGCGAGATCGGCCGCACCTTCGTCATCGGTACGTCCCCCGCGGACTGGCAGATCGAGCTGTACGACCTCGTCTTCGCCGCCCAGCGTGCCGGACGGGAGTCCCTGGCACCCGGTGCCGCCTACCGTGACGTGGACCGTGCGGCACGCCAGGTCCTGGACTCGGCGGGGTATCACGAGGGGCTTCCGGCGCTCACGGGGCACGGGGTCGGGCTCGAAATCGACGAGGACCCGCAGTTGGCTCCCGCGGCCATGGGTAAACTGGACGCTTGCGTGCCGGTCACCGTCGAACCGGGGGTCCACCTCCCGGGCCGGGGCGGTGTCCGGATCGATGACACGCTCGTCGTACGCCCCGAGGCGGACGGCGGACCCGAGCTACTCACCATCACGACCAAGGAGCTGCTCGCGCTGTAGGAGCGCGGGCGCGTGACCCCGGGGTCGTACGTCAGTCCAGGAGATTCCGGAACCGTGGCTTCCACGAACGACCTCAAGAACGGCCTGGTGCTCAAGCTCGAAGGCGGCCAGCTCTGGTCCGTCGTCGAGTTCCAGCACGTCAAGCCCGGCAAGGGCCCGGCCTTCGTGCGCACCAAGCTCAAGAACGTGCTGTCCGGCAAGGTGGTCGACAAGACCTTCAACGCCGGCGTCAAGGTCGAAACGGCCACTGTCGACAAGAGCGACATGCAGTTCTCGTACATGGACGGCGACTACTTCGTCTTCATGGACATGGAGACCTACGACCAGCTGCACATCGACCGGAAGACCGTCGGCGACGCCGCGAACTTCCTGATCGAGGGCTTCGAGGCGACCGTCGCCCGGCACGAGGGCGAGGTGCTCTTCGTCGAGCTGCCGGCCGCCGTCGAGCTGACCATCCAGCACACCGACCCGGGCGTCCAGGGCGACCGCTCCACCGGCGGCACCAAGCCCGCCACGCTGGAGACCGGTCACGAGATCCAGGTGCCGCTCTTCATCACCACCGGTGAGAAGATCAAGGTCGACACCCGCACCAGCGACTACCTCGGCCGGGTGAACAGCTAACCGTGGCTGCCCGCAACACGGCCCGCAAGCGCGCCTTCCAGATCCTCTTCGAGGGCGACCAGCGTGGAGCCGACGTTCTGACGGTCCTCGCGGACTGGGTCCGGCTCTCCCGGGCCGACACCCGGCAGCCGCCGGTCAGCGAGTTCACCATGCAGCTGGTCGAGGGCTACGCCCAGCACACGAAGCGGATCGACGAGCTGATCTCCCAGTACTCGGTCGGCTGGACGCTCGACCGGATGCCGGTCGTCGACCGCAACCTCCTGCGGCTCGGCGCCTACGAGCTGATCTGGGTCGACGAGACCCCGGACGCCGTCGTCATCGACGAGATGGTGCAGCTGGCGAAGGAGTTCTCCACGGACGACTCGCCGTCGTTCGTCAACGGCCTGCTCGCCCGGCTGAAGGAGCTCAAGCCGTCCCTCCGCCGGGACGAGGCGTAAGCGGTACGACAAACGCCGAAGGGCCCGCAGCGTCACTGCTGCGGGCCCTCCGGCATATCCCTGCCCCTGGCGGCCCGCAGGCCCCCAGAACGCGATCGGGGTGGCCGGAACCGCTTGGTTCCGGCCACCCCGACGGTACGTTTCTGCTCAGCCGCTGGGCGGCTCAGCTCTCCTCGTGGGAGACCGCGCGACGCGCGTCCGCGTCCAGCACGCCCCAGCTGATCAGCTGCTCGGTGAGGACCGACGGCGACTGGTCGTAGATGACGGCGAGCGTGCGCAGGTCGTCCTGGCGGATCGACAGCACCTTGCCGTTGTAGTCACCGCGCTGGGACTGGATCGTCGCCGCGTAGCGCTGCAGGGGGCCCGCCTTCTCGACCGGCACATGGGCCAGTCGCTCCAGGTCCAGGACCAGCTTCGGCGGGGGCTCGGCCGCCCCGCCCGGCGTGGTGCCCGGCAGCAGCTCCTGTACGGGGACGCCGTAGAAGTCCGCCAGCTCGGCGAGGCGCTGGACGGTCACGGCGCGGTCGCCGCGCTCGTAGGAACCGACCACGACCGCCTTCCAGCGTCCCTGGGACTTCTCCTCGACACCGTGGAGGGAAAGGCCCTGCTGGGTGCGGATCGCCCGGAGCTTGGCCCCGAGCTGTTTGGCGTATTCGCTGGACATATAGCTCCCCGGCACTGGGTCGACGCGGCTGGCGTTGGTTCCATACCGCGCGGCTGGTAACTCATTGTGAGGTTACGCAGCGTGATTCTCCTGCGTCAAGCCGAATGGTCCACACCGACTCTTCCGTGGTATCGATGACCGGTTACGCCAAGGGGGTGATCAGGGTCGTCTCCCGGGGCTGCTACGGTGGATGGCGCAAACCCGACGTCCTTTAAGGTCCGTCCCGTGAGGCGGAGAAGGAGGTCCCTTTCGTATGGACACTCAAGCGTCCGATGCGCGGCCCGTTCTCGAAGGCCCCGACATCGCGCGGGTACTGACCCGCATCGCCCACGAGATCGTCGAGCGCGCCAAGGGCGCCGACGACGTGGTGCTCCTCGGCATTCCGACCCGGGGCGTCTTCCTCGCCCAGCGGCTCGCCGCCAAGCTCGAGCAGATCACCGACCGCAAGATCCCGGTCGGCTCCCTCGACATCACCATGTACCGCGACGACCTGCGCATGCACCCGCCGCGTGCGCTGGCCCGCACCGAGATCCCCGGTGACGGCCTCGACGGCAAGCTGGTCGTCCTCGTCGACGACGTGCTCTTCTCCGGCCGCACCATCCGCGCCGCCCTCGACGCCCTGAACGACATCGGGCGCCCCCGCGCGGTCCAGCTCGCGGTCCTCGTCGACCGCGGCCACCGTGAACTGCCCATCCGCGCCGACTACGTCGGCAAGAACCTCCCCACGTCGCTGCGGGAGACGGTCAAGGTCCAGCTCGCCGAGGAGGACGGTCGGGACACCGTGCTGCTCGGTGTGAAGCAGACCCGGTAGCAGGCCGACAGGGCACGCCCGTCTTCGGCGCGCCCTCGCTTGCCCTGAATCTCCCTTATACGTGAACTGCCTTACGGAGCCTGACAGATGCAGCGTCATCTCATCTCGGCCGCCGACCTCACCCGCGACGACGCCGTCCTGATCCTCGACACCGCCGAGGAGATGGCCCGGGTCGCCGACCGGCCCATCAAGAAACTGCCGACCCTGCGCGGCCGCACGATCGTCAACCTCTTCTTCGAGGACTCCACGCGTACGCGTATCTCGTTCGAGGCCGCCGAGAAGCGCCTCTCCGCGGACGTCATCAACTTCTCCGCCAAGGGATCGAGCGTGTCCAAGGGCGAGTCCCTGAAGGACACCGCCCAGACGCTGGAGGCCATGGGCGTCGACGCCGTCGTCATCCGGCACGGCGCCTCCGGAGCCCCGTACCGGCTCGCCACCTCCGGCTGGATCGACGCGGCCGTCGTCAACGCGGGCGACGGCACCCACCAGCACCCGACCCAGGCCCTGCTCGACGCCTTCACCATGCGCCGCCGGCTGATCGGCCGGGACGCCGGGATCGGGCAGGACCTCTCCGGCAAGCGCATCACCATCGTCGGTGACGTCCTGCACAGCCGGGTCGCCCGCTCCAACGTCGACCTGCTGCACACCCTCGGCGCCGAGGTCACCCTGGTCGCCCCGCCCACCCTGGTGCCGGTCGGCGTCGAGCACTGGCCCTGCGAGGTGTCGTACGACCTCGACAGCACCCTGCCCAAGTCCGACGCGGTGATGATGCTGCGTGTGCAGCGCGAGCGGATGAACGCCGCGTTCTTCCCGACCGAGCGCGAGTACTCGCGGCGCTACGGCCTCGACGGCGACCGCATGGCGAAGATGCCCGAGCACGCCATCGTGATGCACCCCGGCCCCATGGTCCGCGGCATGGAGATCACCGCCGAGGTCGCCGACTCCGACCGCTGCACCGTCGTCGAGCAGGTCGCCAACGGCGTGTCCATCCGGATGGCGGTCCTCTACCTGCTCCTGGGCGGCAACGAACCCGCCGTCAGCAACGCCCGTACCACCGAGGAGAAGTAAGAACGATGAGCAAGATCCTGATCCGTGGTGCGAAGGTGCTCGGCGGCGAGCCGCAGGACGTCCTGATCGACGGGGCCGTGATCGCCGAGGTGGGCGCCGGGCTCAGCGCGGAGGGCGCCGAGGTCGTCGATGCCGCCGGCAAGGTGCTGCTGCCGGGCCTGGTCGACCTGCACACCCATCTGCGCGAGCCGGGCCGCGAGGACTCCGAGACCGTCCTGACGGGCACGCGCGCGGCGGCCTCCGGCGGCTACACGGCCGTGTTCGCCATGGCCAACACCTTCCCGGTCGCCGACACCGCCGGCGTGGTCGAGCAGGTCTACCGGCTCGGCCAGGAGCACGGCTATTGCGACGTACAGCCCATCGGCGCCGTCACCGTCGGCCTGGAGGGCAGGAAGCTCGCCGAGCTCGGCGCCATGCACGAGTCGGCCGCCGGGGTCACCGTCTTCTCCGACGACGGCAAGTGCGTCGACGACGCGGTGATCATGCGGCGCGCCCTGGAGTACGTGAAGGCCTTCGGCG
The DNA here is from genome assembly GCF_044763345.1 of Streptomyces sp. NPDC096132. Classification (NCBI taxonomy): domain Bacteria; kingdom Bacillati; phylum Actinomycetota; class Actinomycetes; order Kitasatosporales; family Streptomycetaceae; genus Streptomyces; species Streptomyces sp. NPDC096132. Next base: position 129,609 of record NZ_JBIWGA010000009.1, on the reverse strand, counting down.
GGGTCGTCGCCCAGCACGCGCAGGAGCCGCGGCTGACCGAGGGCGCCCAGATGAACGAGGGCGTCGTCTCCGCCGAGCTGGGGCTCGGGGGCTGGCCCGCGGTGGCCGAGGAATCGATCATCGCCCGGGACGTCCTGCTCGCCGAGCACGTCGGCTCCCGCGTCCACATCTGCCACCTCTCCACCGCCGGCTCGGTCGAGATCGTCCGCTGGGCCAAGTCCCGCGGCATCGACGTCACCGCCGAGGTGACCCCGCACCACCTGCTCCTCACCGACGAGCTGGTCCGGTCGTACAACCCGGTCTACAAGGTCAACCCGCCGCTGCGCACCGAGCGTGACGTGCGCGCCCTGCGCGAGGCGCTCGCCGACGGCACGATCGACATCGTCGCCACCGACCACGCCCCGCACCCGCACGAGGACAAGGACTGCGAGTGGGCCGCGGCCGCCATGGGCATGGTCGGCCTGGAGACGGCGCTGTCGGTGGTCCAGGAGACGATGGTGGAGACGGGCCTGCTGGACTGGGCCGAGGTCGCCGACCGCATGTCCTTCAAGCCCGCGAAGATCGGCCGGGCGAAGGGCCACGGACGTCCCGTCTCGGCAGGTGAGCCCGCCAACCTCACGCTCGTCGACACGGCATACCGTGGGTCCGTGGACCCCGCGGGCTTCGCCTCGCGCAGCCGCAACACCCCGTACGAGGGGCGTGAGCTGCCGGGCCGTGTGACGCACACGTGGCTCCGGGGCAAGGCCACGCTCGTCGACGGGAAGCTCACGTGACATCTGCAGCACTACTGCTCGCGGCCGGGAAGCAATCGGCTGAAGTGACCGACTGGGCCGCGCGGATCGGCTGGGTGGTCGGCCTCGGACTCTTCGTCGCGCTCGTCTACTGGCTGATGCGTGAGGGCTGGAAGTGGCGCGGCACGCTCCAGGGCGACATTCCCGAGCTGCCCACCGCGCCTTCCGAGCCGGGTGCGGCGAGACTGACGATGAGCGGCCGCTACCACGGCTCCACCACCGCCGGGCAGTGGCTCGACCGCATCGTGGCGCACGGCCTGGGTACCCGCAGCCGGGTCGAGCTCACCCTGACGGACGCGGGACTGGACGTCGTACGCCCCGGCGCGACCGACTTCTTCGTCCCGGCCGGCGCCCTGCGCGAGGCCCTGCTCGGCAAGGGCATCGCCGGCAAGGTCCTCACCGAGGGCGGGCTGCTCGTGGTGACCTGGGCGCACGGCGACAAGCTGATCGACTCCGGTTTCCGCTCGGACCACGCGGCCGAGCACACCGAGTGGGTCGAGGCCATCAACTCCATGATCAAGAACAACACGACGGAAGGCGCCGAACGATGACGACCTCCACCAGGGGAGCTGCGAAGACTCCCGCCGTACTCGTCCTGGAGGACGGCCGGATCTTCCGCGGCCGTGCCTACGGGGCCGTGGGGGAGACCTTCGGCGAAGCGGTGTTCTCCACCGGTATGACCGGCTACCAGGAGACCCTGACCGACCCGTCGTACGACCGCCAGATCGTCGTCGCGACCGCCCCGCAGATCGGCAACACCGGCTGGAACGACGAGGACGACGAGTCGAGCCGCATCTGGGTCTCCGGCTACGTCGTGCGCGACCCCGCGCGCGTGCCGTCCAACTGGCGCGCCAAGCGCTCCCTGGACGACGAGCTGGGCCGACAGAACATCGTCGGGATCTCCGGCATCGACACCCGCGCCCTCACCCGGCACCTGCGCGAGCGCGGCTCCATGCGGGCCGGCATCTTCTCCGGCGAGGCCATCGTCTCGGAGACCGAGCTCCTCGCGCGCGTGCAGGCACAGCCGCACATGAAGGGCGCGAGCCTGTACGAGGAGGTCGCCACCCAGGAGGCCTACGTCGTCCCGGCGATCGGTGAGAAGCGGTTCACCGTCGCCGCCATCGACCTCGGGATCAAGGGCATGACCCCGCACCGCATGGCCGAGCGGGGCATCGAGGTGCACGTGCTCCCGGCGACGGCCACCGCGGACGACGTCTACGCGGTCGCCCCGGACGGGGTCTTCTTCTCCAACGGCCCCGGTGACCCGGCCACCGCCGACGGTCCCGTCGCCCTGATGACCGCCGTGCTGGAGCGCAGGACGCCGCTGTTCGGCATCTGCTTCGGCAACCAGATCCTCGGCCGCGCCCTCGGCTTCGGCACCTACAAGCTGAAGTACGGCCACCGCGGCATCAACCAGCCGGTCCAGGACCGTACGACCGGCAAGGTCGAGGTCACGGCGCACAACCACGGCTTCGCCGTGGACGCGCCGCTCGACAAGATCAGCGACACGAGGTTCGGGCGGGCCGAGGTGTCCCACGTCTGCCTGAACGACGACGTCGTGGAGGGGCTGCAGCTGCTCGACCAGCCGGCCTTCTCCGTCCAGTACCACCCCGAAGCGGCAGCCGGCCCGCACGACGCCGCCTACCTGTTCGACCGCTTCGTATCCCTGATGGAGGGCCAGCGTGCCTAAGCGCACCGATATCCAGTCCGTCCTGGTCATCGGCTCCGGCCCGATCGTCATCGGCCAGGCCGCCGAGTTCGACTACTCCGGCACCCAGGCGTGCCGCATCCTGCGCGCCGAAGGCCTGCGCGTCATCCTGGTCAACTCCAACCCGGCGACGATCATGACCGACCCGGAGATCGCCGACGCCACCTACGTCGAGCCGATCACCCCGGAGTTCGTCGAGAAGATCATCGCCAAGGAGCGCCCCGACGCGCTCCTGCCCACCCTGGGCGGTCAGACGGCCCTCAACACGGCGATCTCGCTCGCCGAGAACGGCGTCCTGGAGAAGTACGGCGTCGAGCTGATCGGTGCCAACGTCGAGGCCATCAACAAGGGCGAGGACCGCGACCTCTTCAAGGAGGTCGTGGAGGAGGTCCGCCGCAAGATCGGGCACGGCGAGTCCGCCCGGTCCGTGATCTGCCACTCCATGGACGAGGTCCTGGCGGGCGTGGACACGCTCGGCGGCTACCCGGTCGTCGTGCGGCCCTCCTTCACCATGGGCGGCGCCGGCTCCGGCTTCGCCCACGACGAGGAGGAGCTGCGCCGTATCGCGGGCCAGGGCCTCACGCTCTCGCCGACCACCGAGGTGCTCCTGGAGGAGTCCATCCTCGGCTGGAAGGAGTACGAGCTGGAGCTGATGCGCGACAAGCACGACAACGTCGTGGTCGTCTGCTCCATCGAGAACTTCGACCCCATGGGCGTGCACACCGGCGACTCGATCACCGTCGCCCCGGCGATGACCCTGACCGACCGCGAGTACCAGATCCTGCGGGACATCGGCATCGCGGTCATCCGCGAGGTCGGCGTCGATACCGGCGGCTGCAACATCCAGTTCGCGGTGAACCCCGAGGACGGTCGCGTGATCGTCATCGAGATGAACCCGCGCGTGTCGCGCTCCTCGGCCCTCGCCTCCAAGGCGACCGGCTTCCCGATCGCCAAGATCGCCGCCAAGCTCGCCGTCGGCTACACGCTCGACGAGATCCCGAACGACATCACGCAGGAGACCCCGGCCTCCTTCGAGCCCACGCTCGACTACGTGGTCGTGAAGGCCCCGCGGTTCGCCTTCGAGAAGTTCCCGTCCGCCGACTCCACCCTCACGACCACCATGAAGTCGGTCGGCGAGGCCATGGCCATCGGCCGCAACTTCACCGAGGCCTTCCAGAAGGCGCTGCGCTCGCTGGAGAAGAAGGGCAGCCAGTTCACCTTCGTCGGCGAGCCCGGCGACAAGGCTCTCCTCCTCGAAGAGGCCGTGCGCCCGACCGACGGCCGGATCAACACGGTCATGCAGGCCATCCGCGCGGGCGCCACGCCCGAGGAGGTCTTCGAGTACACGAAGATCGACCCCTGGTTCGTCGACCAGCTCTTCCTCATCAAGGAGATCGCCGACGAGCTGGCCGCCGCCGACCGCCTGGACGCCGACCTGCTCGCCGAGGCCAAGCGGCACGGCTTCTCCGACCAGCAGATCGGCGAGATCCGCGACCTGCGCGAGGACGTCGTCCGCGAGGTCCGGCACGCGCTCGGGGTCCGCCCGGTCTACAAGACGGTCGACACCTGCGCCGCCGAGTTCGCCGCGAGGACGCCGTACTTCTACTCCTCCTACGACGAGGAGAGCGAGGTCGCGCAGCGCGAGAAGCCCGCCGTGATCATCCTGGGGTCCGGCCCGAACCGCATCGGCCAGGGCATCGAGTTCGACTACTCCTGCGTCCACGCCTCCTTCGCGCTGTCCGACGCCGGGTACGAGACCGTGATGGTCAACTGCAACCCGGAGACCGTCTCCACCGACTACGACACCTCCGACCGTCTGTACTTCGAGCCGCTGACGCTCGAGGACGTGCTGGAGATCGTCCACGCGGAGGCCCAGGCCGGCCCGATCGCCGGTGTCGTCGTCCAGCTCGGCGGCCAGACCCCGCTGGGCCTCGCGCAGGCCCTGAAGGACAACGGCGTGCCGATCGTCGGCACCTCGCCGGAGGCCATCCACGCGGCCGAGGACCGGGGCGCCTTCGGGCGCGTGCTCGCCGAGGCCGGTCTCCCCGCCCCCAAGCACGGCACCGCCACCACCTTCGCCGAGGCCAAGGCCATCGCGGACGAGATCGGCTACCCGGTCCTCGTTCGGCCCTCGTACGTCCTGGGCGGCCGCGGCATGGAGATCGTCTACGACGAGACCCGCCTCGCCTCCTACATCGCCGAGTCGACCGAGATCAGCCCCACCCGGCCCGTCCTGGTCGACCGCTTCCTCGACGACGCCATCGAGATCGACGTCGACGCGCTGTACGACGGCGAGGAGCTGTACCTCGGCGGCGTGATGGAGCACATCGAGGAGGCCGGCATCCACTCCGGCGACTCGGCGTGCGCCCTGCCCCCGATCACCCTCGGCGGCTTCGACATCAAGCGCCTGCGGGCCTCCACCGAGGCCATCGCCCGAGGGGTCGGCGTACGCGGACTGATCAACATCCAGTTCGCCATGGCCGGGGACATCCTCTATGTCCTGGAGGCCAACCCGCGCGCCTCCCGCACGGTCCCCTTCACCTCGAAGGCGACCGCGGTACCGCTCGCGAAGGCCGCCGCCCGCATCTCGCTGGGCGCGACCGTCGCCGAGCTGCGCGCCGAGGGACTGCTCCCGGCCACCGGCGACGGCGGCGAGCTGCCGCTGGACGCGCCGATCTCCGTCAAGGAGGCCGTGATGCCGTGGACCCGCTTCCGCGACACCTCCGGCCGCGGCGTCGACACCGTCCTCGGCCCGGAGATGCGCTCCACCGGCGAGGTCATGGGCATCGACTCCGTCTTCGGCACGGCGTACGCCAAGTCGCAGGCGGGCGCCTACGGCCCGCTGCCCACCAAGGGCCGCGCGTTCATCTCGGTCGCCAACCGCGACAAGCGCTCGATGATCTTCCCGGCGCGCGAGTTGGTCGCCCACGGCTTCGAACTGCTCGCCACCTCCGGCACCGCCGAGGTCCTCAAGCGCAACGGCATCAAGGCCACGGTCGTGCGCAAGCAGTTCGAGGGCGTCGGCCCTAACGGCGAGAAGACCATCGTCCAGCTCATTCACGACGGCGAGGTCGACCTCATCGTCAACACCCCGTACGGCACCGGCGGCCGCCTCGACGGCTACGAGATCCGTACGGCGGCCGTGGCGCGGTCCGTCCCGTGCCTGACGACGGTCCAGGCACTCGCCGCCGCCGTCCAGGGCATCGACGCCCTCAACCACGGCGACGTGGGCGTCCGCTCGCTCCAGGAACACGCGGAACACCTGACCGCGGCCCGCGACTAGCAGCCCTGAGGGGGACACCGGAAACGGTGTCCCCCTCTTCACGAGGCTCTTCACGAGGCTCTTCATGCGGCTCTTCATGAGGGAACCATGTACAAGATCTTCTTCAATCTCGTGTTCAAGCGGATGGACCCCGAGCAGGCCCACCACCTGGCCTTCCGCTGGATCCGCCTCGCCGTCCGCGTCCCCGTCCTGCGCACCTTCGTGGCCGCCGCCCTCGCGCCGCGCCACAAGGAGCTGCGCACCGAGGCCTTCGGGCTGCGCATGCACGGCCCGTTCGGGCTCGCCGCCGGCTTCGACAAGAACGCGGTCGCGATCGACGGCATGTCGATGCTGGGCTTCGACCACGTCGAGATCGGCACCGTCACCGGGGAGGCCCAGCCGGGCAACCCCAAGCAGCGCCTCTTCCGGCTCGTGAAGGACCGGGCGCTCATCAACCGCATGGGATTCAACAACGAGGGCTCGCTGGCCGTCGCCGCGCGCCTGGCGTCCCGTACGCCCGTCTTCAGGACCGTGGTGGGCGTCAACATCGGCAAGACCAAGGTCGTACCGGAGGAGGAGGCGGCCGCCGACTACGTGAAGTCGACCGAGCGCCTCGCGCCGTACGCCGACTACCTGGTCGTGAACGTGTCGTCGCCCAACACTCCGGGGCTGCGCAACCTCCAGGCCACCGAGGCGCTGCGGCCGCTGCTGAGCGCGGTCCGGGAGGCCGCCGACCGTACCGTGACCTCGCGGCGCGTGCCGCTGCTGGTGAAGATCGCCCCGGACCTCGCCGACGAGGACGTGGACGCGGTCGCCGACCTCGCCGTGGAGCTCGGCCTGGACGGGATCATCGCCACGAACACCACCATCGCGCGCGAGGGCCTCGGCCTGAGGTCCGAGCCCTCCCTCGTGAAGGAGACCGGCGGCCTCTCCGGGGCGCCGCTCAAGGCGCGCTCGCTGGAGGTGCTGCGGCGCCTCTACGCGCGCGTGGGCGACCGGATCACCCTGGTGGGCGTCGGCGGCATCGAGAACGCCGAGGACGCCTGGCAGCGCATCCTGGCCGGTGCCACGCTCGTGCAGGGCTACAGCGCCTTCATCTACGAGGGGCCGTTTTACGCTCGCGCCCTCCACCAGGGGCTCGCCGCACGGCTGCGCACGAGCCCGTACGCCACTCTCGCCGACGCGGTCGGCGCCGACGTGAGGAAGACGGCATGACTCTGGAGCCCTTCGGCGCGCGTCTGCGCCGGGCGATGGACGAGCGCGGCCCGCTGTGCGTCGGCATCGACCCGCACGCCTCCCTGCTCGCCGCATGGGGGCTGAACGACGACGTGGCGGGTCTGGAGCGGTTCAGCCGCACGGTCGTCGAGGCGATGGCCGACCGGGTCGCCGTACTGAAGCCGCAGAGCGCGTTCTTCGAGCGGTTCGGCTCGCGCGGGATCGCCGTCCTGGAGAAGTCGGTCCAGGAGGCACGGGCCGCCGGAGCCCTGGTGGTCATGGACGCCAAGCGCGGCGACATCGGCTCGACCATGGCCGCGTACGCCGAGTCCTTCCTGCACAAGGACGCGCCCCTGTTCTCGGACGCGCTGACCGTCTCGCCCTACCTCGGGTACGGCTCGCTCAGCCCGGCCCTCGCGCTCGCCCGGGAGAACGGCGCCGGTCTCTTCGTGCTGGCGCTGACCTCCAACCCCGAGGGCGGCGAGGTCCAGCACGCGGTGCGGGCGGACGGCCGTGACGTCGGCGCGACCATGCTGGCCCATCTGGCCGTCGAGAACGCGGGCGAGGAGCCCCTGGGATCCTTCGGGGCGGTCGTCGGGGCCACGCTGGGTGACCTCTCGTCGTACGACCTCGACATCAACGGGCCGCTCCTGGCGCCCGGTGTGGGTGCTCAGGGGGCGACGCCGGCCGATCTTCCCGGGGTGTTCGGGTCCGCGCTGCGCAATGTGGTGCCGAACGTCAGCCGCGGAGTGTTGCGCCACGGTCCCGACGTGGTCGCGCTGCGTGACGCCTCGGACCGTTTCGCGGACGAGATCCGCGTCACGCTGGAGTCCTCCTGAGGGCCGGTCCGAGGGCGTTTCAAACCTCCGATGAGTGCTTCGTAGCCGATTTGAGGCTGGATACATCCTCAAATCCAGGGCACTATGTCTGAAATATCCCGTCCTGACAGAGGCTGACCAGGACTTTTCCTCTGTTCTCGCTGACTCAGGCGGACTTGGCCGCTAGTCTCCGAGCAGAGTGAACGGGCAGAGCGTGTTGCTCGTAGCTCCCTAGGTGTGGGGCCACTAGGTTCCTCACCGGTCCGTATCCGACAGTTCGACATCCGAGGTGACGTAGGCGTGGCTCTTCCGCCCCTTACCCCCGAACAGCGCGCAGCCGCGCTCGAAAAGGCCGCCGCGGCTCGCCGGGAGCGGGCCGAGGTCAAGAATCGACTCAAGCACTCCGGCGCCTCCCTGCATGAGGTCATCAAGCAGGGTCAGGAGAACGACGTCATCGGCAAGATGAAGGTCTCCGCCCTGCTCGAGTCCCTGCCGGGCGTGGGCAAGGTCCGTGCCAAGCAGATCATGGAGCGACTCGGCATCTCCGAGAGCCGCCGCGTGCGGGGTCTCGGTTCCAACCAGATCGCCTCCCTGGAGCGTGAGTTCGGCAGCACCGGCTCCTGAGTCCGGGCACTGCCGGGAAGGGAGTCCCGGGCACTCCGGGATTGCTGGAATAATCGCTGCATGAGTGAACGTCCGCGGCTGACCGTGCTCTCCGGCCCCTCCGGGGTCGGCAAGAGCACGGTCGTCGCCCATATGCGCAAGGAACACCCCGAGGTCTGGCTCTCGGTGTCGGCGACGACCCGCAAGCCCCGCCCGGGCGAGCAGGACGGTGTCCACTACTTCTTCGTCACCGACGACGAGATGGACAAGCTGATCGCCAACGGTGAGCTGCTGGAGTGGGCCGAGTTCGCGGGCAACCGCTACGGCACGCCGCGTGGCGCCGTGCTGGAGCGCCTGGAGGCCGGTGAACCCGTCCTCCTGGAGATCGACCTCCAGGGCGCCCGACAGGTCCGCGAGTCCATGTCGGAGGCCCAGCTGGTGTTCCTGGCCCCTCCCTCCTGGGAGGAGCTCGTGCGCAGACTCACCGGGCGGGGCACCGAGCCGCCCGAGGTCATCGAGCGCCGCCTGGACGCCGCGAAGATCGAACTCGCGGCCGAGCCGGAGTTCGACGAGACCCTGGTCAACACCTCCGTCGAGGATGTGGCGCGTGAGCTGCTAGCCTTGATGGATGTCCTGTGATCACGGTCCTGTGATCACGATCATTCTTTTCCCATCCATCGGAAGGTAGAGCGTGTCCTCTTCCATCTCCGCGCCCGAGGGCATCATCAACCCCCCGATCGACGAGCTCCTCGAGGCCACCGACTCGAAGTACAGCCTCGTGATCTACGCGGCCAAGCGGGCCCGTCAGATCAACGCGTACTACTCGCAGCTCGGCGAGGGCCTCCTCGAGTACGTCGGTCCGCTCGTCGACACCCACGTCCACGAGAAGCCGCTCTCGATCGCCCTGCGCGAGATCAACGCTGGTCTGCTGACGTCCGAGGCCGTCGAGGGTCCCGCGTAGCAGTAGTAGTACTTTCAGCTCGCAGCTGAGTTTTCCACAGGCCCGGCAGTACGACTGCCGGGCCTGTGGTGTGTGATGGAGGGGTGCGCTCCTGCCGGGCGCACGGGAGCCGAGTGCCGGGGAGAGACGGTGGACAAGCCCAAGGTCGTGCTGGGGGTCAGCGGTGGCATCGCCGCCTACAAGGCCTGCGAGCTGCTGCGGAGACTGACCGAGTCCGGCCATGACGTGCGCGTGGTGCCCACCGCCTCCGCCCTGCACTTCGTCGGTGCCGCCACCTGGTCCGCCCTCTCCGGCAACCCCGTCTCCACCGAGGTCTGGGACGACGTCCACGAGGTCCCGCACGTCCGCATCGGGCAGCACGCCGACCTGGTGGTCGTCGCCCCGGCCACCGCCGACATGCTCGCCAAGGCCGCCCACGGCCTCGCCGACGACCTCCTCACCAACACCCTGCTCACGGCCCGCTGTCCCGTCGTCTTCGCCCCCGCGATGCACACCGAGATGTGGGAGCACCCGGCCACCCAGGAGAACGTGGCGACACTGCGCCGCCGCGGCGCCGTCGTGATCGAGCCGGCCGTCGGCCGCCTCACCGGCGTCGACACCGGCAAGGGACGGCTGCCCGACCCCGCCGAGATCTTCGAGGTCTGCCGCCGCGTCCTGGCCCGGGGGGTGCGCGAACCCGACCTCACCGGCCGGCACGTCGTGGTCAGCGCCGGCGGCACCCGCGAGCCGCTCGACCCGGTCCGCTTCCTCGGCAACCGCTCCTCCGGCAAGCAGGGCTACGCCCTCGCCCGCACCGCCGCCGCCCGGGGCGCCCGCGTCACGCTGATCGCGGCGAACACCGGCCTGCCCGACCCGGCGGGCGTCGACGTCGTGCAGGTCGGGACGGCCGTGCAGCTGCGCGAGGCGGTGCTGAAGGCGGCCGCCGACGCCGACGCGGTCGTGATGGCGGCCGCCGTGGCCGACTTCCGGCCGGAGACCTACGCCGCCGGGAAGATCAAGAAGAAGGACGGGAAGGAACCCGACCCGATCGTCCTCGTACGGAATCCGGACATCCTCGCGGAGATCTCCGCCGACCGCGCCCGCCCCGGACAGGTGGTCGTCGGCTTCGCCGCCGAGACCGACGACGTGCTCGCCAACGGCCGGACGAAACTGCGGCGGAAGGGGTGCGATCTGCTGGTGGTCAACGAGGTGGGTGAGCGCCGAACCTTCGGCTCCGAGGAGAACGAGGCGGTCGTCCTGGGCGCCGACGGCAGCGAGACCCCGGTGCCGCACGGCCCCAAGGAAGCCCTGGCCGAAATCGTGTGGGACCTCGTGACGCCACGCCTGAGCTGACTGTTTGATGCGCTCGCCGTTCCCTCGTACGCCGCTCGATTCGGGCGTGGCGACCCTGGCCAAGGGCGCTCGGCATTCGGCAGAATGCCCGTGCCGCAGGTCACAGCGCTCCCGAGAGGCGAGACAGGTGGGCCGGTGGTCGGGCTCGACCGATAAACTGTTCCCGGACGACGCCGGGCGCAGCTCCCGTCGTGTCCGCCAATGATCAGCCAGCAGCCGCTGCAACCCCAGGGAGCGTTGTGTCCCGTCGCCTGTTCACATCGGAGTCCGTGACCGAGGGTCACCCCGACAAGATCGCTGACCAGATCAGCGACACCATCCTCGACGCGTTGCTGCGCGAGGACCCGACGTCCCGCGTCGCCGTCGAGACCCTGATCACGACCGGTCTGGTGCACGTGGCCGGTGAGGTCACCACCAAGGCCTACGCGCCGATTCCCCAGCTCGTGCGCGACAAGATCCTCGAGATCGGCTACGACTCCTCGAAGAAGGGCTTCGACGGCGCCTCCTGCGGTGTCTCGGTGTCCATCGGCGCGCAGTCCCCGGACATCGCGCAGGGCGTCGACACGGCGTACGAGTCCCGGGTCGAGGGTGCCTCCCAGAGGGAAAAGGGCGACGAGCTCGACAAGCAGGGCGCCGGCGACCAGGGCCTGATGTTCGGCTACGCCTCCGACGAGACGCCGACCCTGATGCCGCTGCCGATCTTCCTGGCGCACCGCCTGTCCAAGCGCCTGTCGGACGTCCGCAAGAACGGGACCATCCCCTACCTGCGCCCCGACGGCAAGACCCAGGTCACCATCGAGTACGACGGCGACAAGGCCGTCCGCCTCGACACGGTCGTCGTCTCCTCGCAGCACGCCAGCGACATCGACCTGGACTCCCTGCTGGCTCCCGACATCCGCGAGTTCGTCGTGGAGCCGGAGCTGAAGGCGCTCCTGGACGACGGCATCAAGCTCGACACCGAGAACTACCGTCTGCTGGTCAACCCGACCGGCCGCTTCGAGATCGGCGGCCCGATGGGTGACGCCGGCCTCACCGGCCGCAAGATCATCATCGACACCTACGGCGGCTTCGCCCGGCACGGCGGCGGCGCCTTCTCCGGCAAGGACCCGTCCAAGGTCGACCGTTCGGCCGCGTACGCCATGCGCTGGGTCGCGAAGAACGTGGTCGCCGCGGGTCTCGCCGCGCGCTGCGAGGTCCAGGTCGCCTACGCGATCGGCAAGGCCGAGCCGGTCGGTCTGTTCGTGGAGACCTTCGGCACCAACAAGGTCGAGACCGAGAAGATCGAGAAGGCCATCGACGAGGTCTTCGACCTCCGCCCGGCCGCGATCATCCGCGACCTCGACCTGCTGCGCCCGATCTACGCCCAGACCGCCGCGTACGGCCACTTCGGCCGCGAGCTGCCCGACTTCACCTGGGAGAAGACGGACCGCGTGGACGCGCTGCGCAAGGCCGCGGGGCTGTAGGACTCCGTTCGGTCCACCATCTGTGTGACGTCGGCTCCCGGGACCTGAGGGTCTCGGGAGCCGACGTCGTTGTGTGCGGGGGGCCGCCAGGCCTCCTGCTTCTCCGCGGGGGTCGTTGTCAGTGGGGTTCGGTAAGAATGCAGGGGTGAGCAGCGAGAACGGGCAGGGGGGCGGGGGCGGGGAGGGCGCGCCCCCGGAGCAGCTCGCGCTGATCCGGGAGAGCGTGCGGCAGGCGAAGGTGCCCCGGGCCAAACCACGGACCTGGCGCGGAGCCGCGCTGGCGGGGGAACTGCCGGTCGCGCGCGTGCTGGTCGACAAGGGCGTGCTGCATCTGGACCGGTACTTCGACTACGCCGTGCCCGCCGACCTGGACGCCGACGCGCAGCCGGGAGTGCGGGTGCGTGTGAGGTTCGGGGCCGGGCGGGGCCGGGTGCGTGAGGGGCGCCGCGAGGGCGGGGGGCTCATCGACGGGTTCCTCGTCGAGCGCCTCGCCTCGTCCGACTACTCCGGACCGCTCGCGGCCCTCGCCCAGGTCGTGTCGCCCGAGCCGGTGCTGAGTCCCGAGCTGCTGGGACTGGCGCGGGCCGTCGCCGACCGGTACGCCGGGAGTCTGGCCGATGTGCTGCAACTGGCCGTGCCGCCGCGCAACGCGCGTGCCGAGCAACGGCCCTCACCTGCCCCCATGCCCCCACCACCGGCACCGGCGGCCGGGTCCTGGGTGCGGTACGAGCGTGGGGGAGCCTTTCTGGAGTCCCTGGCGTCGGGGGGCGCGCCGCGCGCCGTGTGGAACGCGTTGCCCGGGCCCGAGTGGAGCGAGGAGCTGGCGCGGGCCGTCGCCGCGACGCTCGCCTCAGGACGGGGCGCGCTCGTCGTCGTACCGGACGGGCGGGCCGCCGCTCGGGTCGACGCGGCACTGACGGCTCTGCTGGGGGAGGGGCGGCATGCGCTGCTCACCGCCGATGCCGGGCCCGAGAAGCGGTATCGCGAGTGGCTGGCCGTGCGGCGCGGGTCCGTACGGGCCGTCGTCGGGACGCGGGCCGCGATGTTCGCTCCCGTACGGGACCTCGGACTCGTCGCCCTCTGGGACGACGGGGACGACAGCCACAGCGAGCAGCACGCGCCGCAGCCCCATGCGCGCGAGGTACTGCTGCTGCGGGCCGCGCAGGACCGGTGCGGGTTCCTGATGGGGGGCTGGAGCTGCACGGTGGAGGGCGCGCAGCTCGTCGAGAGCGGGTGGGCGCGGCCGCTGGTCGGCGCGCGCGAGCAGGTGCGGCAGGCCGCGCCGCTGGTGCGGACCGTGGGGGACCAGGACCTGGCGCGGGACGAGGCCGCGCGCGCCGCCCGGCTGCCCACCCTCGCCTGGCGGGCGGCCAGGGAGGGGCTGCGGCACGGGCCGGTGCTCGTGCAGGTGCCGCGGCGCGGGTACGTACCGCGGATGGCGTGTGCGCAGTGCCGGGCCGCCGCGCGGTGCCGGCACTGCTCCGGGCCGTTGGAGGCGCGGGACGGCGGGGCGCTGTGGTGCGGGTGGTGCGGGCGTGAGGAGAGCGCGTGGCACTGCCCGGAGTGCGGGTCGTTCCGGCTGCGGGCCCAGGTCGTGGGGGCGCGGCGGACCGCCGAGGAGCTGGGGCGGGCGTTTCCCGCCGTACCGGTGCGGACGTCCGGGCGGGAGCATGTGCTGGACACGGTGCCGGGGGCGCCCGCGCTGGTCGTGAGTACGCCGGGGGCCGAGCCGGTGGCCGAGGGCGGGTACGCGGCGGCGCTGCTGCTCGACGGGTGGGCCATGCTGGGGCGGCCCGATCTGCGGGCCGGTGAGGACGCGCTGCGCCGCTGGATCGCGGCCGCGGCGCTGGTGCGGCCGCAGGGGGACGGCGGGACCGTGGTGGTGGTCGCCGAGCCGACCTTGCGGCCCGTGCAGGCGCTGGTGCGGTGGGACCCCGTGGGACATGCGCTGCGGGAGCTCGCCGAGCGGGCCGAGCTGGGCTTTCCGCCGGTGTCGCGGATGGCGGCCGTGTCCGGGACGGGGGAGGCGGTGGCCGCGTTCCTGGGGGCGGTCGAGCTGCCCGGGGAGGCGGAGGTGCTGGGGCCGGTTCCCCTGCCGGTGACTCCGCCGGGGCGGCCTCGGCGACCGGGGGCGCCGCCTCCCGGTGAGCACTGGGAGCGGGCGCTGATCCGGGTGCCGCCGGGGAGGGGGGCGGCGCTGGCCTCCGCGGTGAAGGCGGCGCAGGCGGCTCGGATGGCCCGGACGGCCCGGGGCGGGGAGGAAGCCGTGTGGGTGCGGATCGATCCGGTGGACATCGGGTGAGGGTGTGCCTGTGCGCGGGGCCGGTGGCTCGCGCACGGGCGCGGGTGGATGTGCGGGAGCCCTCTCGGGAGGGGCCGAGAGGGCGATGTGGGGGGTGTGTCAGCCGTTGCGGGGGCCGGGGAACGCGGTCGGTCTCACCTCGTCGCGCAGGGCCGGGCTGCCCGCCGTCGGCTGGGTCGGCATGGAGCGGGCGGCGGGGACGGTGGGGACCGTCGGGATGCCCGTGTTCACGCTGACCGTGCGGGGGCTGGTCGCCTCCGGGGTGCGTTCGGTCTCCGCGGGCGCCTGGGCGGCGGCTCGGCGGGAGCCGTAGCGGCGGTGGACCGCCTGCTTGGTGACTCCGAGTGCGGAGCCCACCGCGTCCCACGAGAAGCCGAGTGAACGGTCGAAGTCCACCGCCGCGGTGACCAGGGTCTCGACACTGTCCCGGAGTTCCTGGGCGAGGCGGACCGTCGGGGCGGGGGCGCGTCCGTAGACGACGAAGCCCGTGGAGGGGCCGGAGCGGCGCGGGCGGTAGACGTTGCCCAGTTGGGCGGTGAGGGTGCGCAGCGCGTCCACCTGCCGGCGGACCCGCTCGATGTCCCGCACCAGCAAATGCAGGCTGGCCCGGGCCTGGGCGTCGTGGGTTGCATGGTCGGCCATGAACAAGCCTCTCGAACCGGCGTTGAGGAGAAGGTCAACTCTTTCTTGACCAACGCGGGTTCGCTCCGCTGGTCACGGTGTGGGGGCGTATGGGCATATGCGGGCGCCCCCTTGTGGCCTGTTTTCCCACCCGGGCACCGCCCGTTTCCAGTGGGGAGAGAGGTGCACCTTTCCCGTGGGGGCCGAGCGACGTCGGGGGCTCTCCCTCGTGCCGCCGCCCCATAAACTTGTGCGTTGCCCGTCGTTCGTTCGTCCGAGAGGCCCGTCTCTTCATGAAGCTTGTCTTCGCCGGTACCCCCGAGGTCGCCGTTCCCGCTCTGGACGCTCTGATCGCCTCCGGGCGGCATGAGGTGGCCGCCGTGGTGACGCGCCCCGACGCTCCGGCCGGGCGGGGGCGCAGGCTGGTCGCGTCTCCGGTCGCGCAGCGGGCCGAGGAGGCGGGTATCGAGGTGCTGAAGCCCGGTCGGCCCCGGGAGCCGGAGTTCCTGGAGAGGCTCAGGGAGATCGCGCCGGACTGCTGCCCCGTCGTCGCCTACGGGGCCCTGCTGCCCAAGGTGGCCCTCGACATCCCCGCGCACGGCTGGGTCAACCTGCACTTCTCGCTGCTGCCCGCCTGGCGCGGCGCCGCGCCCATGCAGCACGCCCTCATGGCGGGGGACGAGATCACCGGGGCCTCCACGTTCCTGATCGAGGAAGGGCTCGACTCCGGTCCGGTCTACGGGACCGTCACCGAGGTGATCCGGCCCACCGACACCAGCGGTGACCTGCTGACGCGCCTCGCGTTCGCCGGTGCCGGGCTGCTCGCCGCGACCATGGACGGGATCGAGGACGGCACCCTGAAGGCCGTGCCGCAGCCCGGCGACGGCATCACCCTCGCCCCGAAGATCACCGTCGAGGACGCCCTGGTCGACTGGGCCGCGCCCGCGCTGCGGGTCGACCGTGTCGTGCGAGGCTGCACCCCGGCCCCCGGCGCCTGGACCACCTTCCGCGGCGAGCGGCTCAAGCTCATCCAGGTGCAGCCGGTCCCGGGACGCGACGATCTCGCGCCGGGTGCGCTGGCCGTCGGCAAGAACAGCGTCCACGTCGGCACCGGGTCGCACGCCGTCGAGCTGCTGTGGGTGCAGGCCCAGGGCAAGAAGCCGATGCGGGCGGCCGACTGGGCGCGCGGGGTGCGTATCGGCGAGGGCGAGCGGGTCGGGGCGTAACGGTCCTGCACCGGCTCCGCGTACGGCGGCGGTGAGCGGGGCAGGGCGTAACGGTCCTGCACCGGCCCGGCGTTCACGACGTACGCTGGACGCGTCTTTCATCCTGCAATCCGGAGCACCTTTTTCGTGAGCGACCAGTCCCGCCGTCCCCGCAAGCCCGCCAAGCCCTACCGTCGGCCCCAGAAGGATCCTGTCCGCATCCTCGCCTTCGAGGCGCTGCGGGCCGTGGACGAGCGGGACGCGTACGCCAACCTGGTGCTGCCGCCGCTGCTGCGCAAGGCGCGGGAGAAGGAAGGGCCCGACAAGTTCGACGGACGGGACGCGGCGCTCGCCACCGAGCTGGTCTACGGGACACTGCGGCGGCAGGGGACGTACGACGCCGTCATCGCGGCCTGTGTCGACCGGCCGCTGCGGGAGGTCGACCCGCCGGTGCTCGACGTGCTCAGCCTCGGCGTGCATCAGCTGCTCGGGACGCGGATTCCGACCCACGCCGCGGTGTCCGCGTCCGTCGAGCTCGCGCGGGTCGTGCTCGGGGACGGGCGGGCGAAGTTCGTCAACGCCGTGCTGCGGAAGGTCGCCCAGCACGATCTCGACGGGTGGCTGGAGCAGATCGCGCCGCCCTACGACGACGATCCCGAGGACCATCTCGCCGTCGTGCACTCGCACCCGCGCTGGGTGGTCTCCGCGCTGTGGGACTCGCTCGGCGGCGGGCGCGCAGGCATCGAGGAACTGCTCGAGGCCGACAACGAGCGGCCCGAGGTGACCCTCGTCGCCCGGCCCGGGCGGGCCACGGCCGACGAACTGCTCCGGGAGGAGGCCGCCGTGCCCGGGCGCTGGTCGCCGTACGCCGTGCGGCTCACCGAGGGCGGGGAGCCCGGGGCCGTCGACGCCGTACGGGAGGGGCGCGCGGGAGTGCAGGACGAGGGGAGCCAGCTCGTCGCGCTCGCCCTCGCCAACGTGCCGCTGGAGGGGCGGGACGAGAAGTGGCTCGACGGGTGCGCCGGACCCGGCGGCAAGGCCGCGCTGCTTGCCGCGCTCGCCGCCGAACGCGGGGCGACCCTCCTCGCCTCCGAGAAGCAGCCGCACCGCGCGGGCCTCGTGGCGAAGGCCCTGCACGGCAATCCCGGGCCCTACCAGGTCATCGCCGCCGACGGGACCCGGCCGCCGTGGCGTCCAGACTCCTTCGACCGCGTGCTGATGGACGTGCCCTGCACCGGGCTCGGCGCGCTGCGCCGGCGGCCCGAGGCGCGCTGGCGGCGCCGGCCGGAGGATCTCGAAGGGTTCGCGCCGTTGCAGCGCGGGCTGCTGCGGACCGCGCTGGAGTCCGTCCGGGTCGGGGGTGTCGTCGGGTACGCCACCTGCTCCCCGCACCTCGCGGAGACACGGGCCGTCGTCTCCGACGTGCTCAAGCAGTTCCCGGAGACCGAGCTCATCGACGCGCGGGCGATGCTGCCCGGCATGCCGATGCTCGGCGAGGGGCCCGACGTACAGCTGTGGCCGCATCTGCACGGCACCGACGCCATGTACCTGGCGCTCATCCGCCGGACCGGCTGAGGCGTGCCGAGCACGTCCGCTAACGAACGTTGTTTAGGGGGCTGCGGACGATGGCCATCTCCAGGCCCGAGAGGACCTGGGAATTGGTGTGCAGATCACCGTGCCGGGACTGCACGGTCTGGACGGACCGGAGCCCCTCGCCCGGTCGGAACGCGCTCACCCTGGGGACGGTGGCGTCGCCGGAGAAGTCCTCTCCCCGGTAAGTGTCGAGCATGGTGACGACGCCGTCGGCGATGCGCAGTGTCGTCGGTGTCGGCTGTCCCGTCCCGATGATGGAGTACCGCTCGAACAGTCCGTCCGGTTGGGCGAGTTCGGTCTCCAGCAACTCCGTGGTGAAACGCACTCCGTCACGGACCTTGGCCGGGTGGAGCGGGGGGAGGGGCTCTTCGGTGAGCGGGACGAGCTCTACTCCTCGCTCCACGCAGGCGTACTGAGGGAGCAACTGATAGGCGGCCGGCAGCGTGCGAAGGAACGCGCTGGACGCTTCCCGCATCGCACGCACCATGCCGCTGCCGTGAACCATCTGGTGCGCCATTCTGGGCAGTCCGCGCAGGGGGGTGCCGATGGTGATGAGGCATTTCGTGATGGCTGCCCCGTCGGCATGCGCGGTGTACCAGCGGGCGGCCAGTCCGCCGGTTCCGTGGCAGACGAAGATGACTTTGGCGTCGTGGTACGGCCCGCCCTGGGCACGCCAGCGTTCCAGCACCGGTTCGATGACGGTGCCGAGCCACGCACCCACCTGGCGGTTGGACAACCGCCAGTCGTACGGGAGCGGGAGCAGGTTGCCGGGTGCCGACCCGGTCCCCACGGTGACGTCACGGCATCCCAGGCGACGGAGGAAGGACAACAGCCTGTCGTATCCCGAGGTGATGGACACGCCCGGAAGCGTTACGACGTCGCGTATGAGGGCGGCGGGAATGACGCCGTCCGGGGCGGGTCCGTCGCCGATGTCGTCAGGGAGCATGAGCGTGCGGAACAGAGCCGGGGCCCGGAGGGCCATGCGCATCATCTCTGTCGGGGCCGTACCCCAGACCGTCTTGTTCCCCTGACGCAGGGTGCTGCCCATGAACGTCGGCAGCACCACCACCAGGTCGGTCACGGCGGGTCGTTCGCTGCGCGGCGGGTCGGTACGCGTGGGTGAGGGGGTGTGGGTTTCCGCGGCCGCTTCCGTCCCGTATCCGGGGTTCGGGAACATGGGGCGGGCCTGTCCGCGTGACGCAAAGCTGGCATGGTGCGGGACATGCGCGAGGGCTGTCGTGCACAGGTCCTCACCGGTGATGAATTCCCTGTCCGCGTGCCATGCGTCCCGTGCCTCGGGAGCAGGCCCGCGCGTGAGCAGGTCGCAGAGGGTTTCGACCAGACGCGATGGATCGCTCCCCGACCGGTGCGGGGCATGGGAGACGAACCTGCCGCGCCAGTGCCTCTCCTCGGAGGGCGAAGGCGCGAGGGTGGTCCGTCCGTCGGGCCCCCGCACTTCGCACAGGTCCAGGACGAGCAGGAACTGCTCCGCGCGAACGGAGGCGAGGACGGCCTCGACGTTCTCGACGGCAGCACCCGTGTCGATGCCGTCGGTTACGCCGTCCGAGGTCAGAAACAGCGATCCGTCCTCGGCACGGCGAACAGCATGGCCGCTGACGAGTACCAGGACCGTCGAGAAGTCCCCGGCCAGGGCTGCCGCCTCGGACAGATCCATGGTGGTGCGTGTGTCGTACCCCGCTTTCCGAAGGACGCCTGTCAGCCGACGGACCGCCGCCGACCCGGCGGGGTGGTCCCGCTCATGGTCGTCGGGGACGACAGCCATGAACAGCCCCCTGCGTTCCGGGGCCCCGGAGTCCGGGGCGGGAAGTTCGTACTCCAGGCCTCGTGCGGTCCGCAGCCGGACCGGCTGCGGACCCACACGACGGCTCACCACCTCGCCGGGCGCGACGGAGATGTGCTCCTCTTCGACCGCGGCGGGGTCCACGAGAGTGAGGAGCCTCGGGTACGTGTCGGGAATGGAAAGGGAACGAGCGCCCCGGCCGGGGCCGAGGTTGCCTAGTTCGATGAGATCGCCGGTTCTGCGTACGTTGATGTGCGCGTCGTCGAGCAGATGCACGACGTCGTTCAGGTCGGTGGCGGTGAGTGGGGGAGTGGAGGCGAAGTGAGGCCGGCGGCGCGATTGGTGCCGCAGGGACACATGAGCCAGTTTCCAGGCGGCCGCCGTTTGTTGCGCGGGCGCGGGCAGCCGGTACCAGGCGGACGCGAACCATTTGGCGACGCCTTCGCGGTCCTCCACGATCACCGCTTTGAGAGCGGGTGCCAGCGCCGCGTCGATGTCCTGCGCGCGTCCCGACAGCGCCAGCCAGGTGATGTACTCCTCCAGTCGCAGAGCGGGAGACAGGCGCCGGTGGACGTCCGCGATGCAGTCCCACACGCCATGAACACGATCAGCGGACGGCTGGGTCGCCACCATCTGGGCCAGATGACCATGGAGGTTCCGGCGCGCTTCCGGGTCGAGGACGACGCCCTTCGGGCCGCGGGAGAGCACCAGATCGCTGAACCAGAAGTCGCCTTCGGCGTCCACGTCCAACCGGGGAAACAGCTCTCTTCGAACAGTCCTGATCAACTCTGGCTCGATACGCAGAGCGACGCTCAGGACCGCGGCGAAGTCGTACAGGGGACGTGGCAGCGACGGCGGGCCGCACTCTCGTATGTGCCGCAGGTCCGGCTCGTCCAGGAACCCGGTCATGACCTGCGCCCGGCGGAGAGCGCCGAGTTCACCGTGCTGACGGTGGTGCGTTCGGACCAGGTGATGACCGGCATCCGTGAGGAGAGGACGCGCGGCACACGGTGCTTCGGGTACGGAACCAGCGCCACCATGCCACAGCCGGCGCGTCTGACGACCTGCGCCAGACGCAGCCACACCTCGGTGGACGCGCGTCGTGGACGAAGAGGTTCCCCGCCCACGCCCAGATCGGACAGCAGCAGGACGCGTGTCCCCTTGGCCGGTGGGCGGTAGGGGCCCCACGAACGGCGTTGCCCCGGTCCGCTGCCGCGCAGCGGTGAGTCGGAGAAGTACAGGATGTCGAGGCGTTCCCGTCCCACCATGGCCTGCACCTGTCGGAGCAGTTGTTTCTGGTCTCGTGCGAAGAGCTGCATCCCGTCCCCCAGGTCGACGAGGACCTGTACCCCGAATCGCAGGGTCGGCAGGGGCTGCCGGGGCAGCTGGGTCCACACCCGGTGCTGTGCGTACGCGTCCACCAGCGTATCGATGTCGACGGGACCGATCTGCTCGTCCGGAACGGCCAGTGCGCTGTTCAGGATCGCCCGGGCGGAGCGTGGCCGCAGCAGCGGTGGAGCCTGCGGTGCCGGGGCCGCTTGGCCGGCCGTCGCCTCCGCCAGCGACGGCACCCCTTCCCAGTCGACCTCGGTGACCGTCGTACGGCCCACGGGGGAGAGGACGGGGAGCTCTGCCGCGAACGCCTCGCTCACCTCCTCCTGCTCCTCGGCCGGATCGGCGCCGGGGAGCGTCGGCCAGTCGGCGAATTCCGTGTCCGGCCCGCCGTCGTGATCGTCCTCGTCGTCCGGGAAGGGCGAGTACTCGATGGCCTCGGTGCCCAAGGTGGGCACGCGCAGCAGGCCCATGAGCTCGGCGATGTCCCGCGCGGCTGCCCGATCGGCGGCGCTCGCGGCCATGGCTCGTACCAGGTCGCCGAGCCAGACCTGCGCAGACCCCGGCGTCATCCCAGGTGGGAGGTCTTGACCAGGGCCATTTCCTTCAGCCATTGCCATTGCTCGCTCCGAGGGGTGATGCCGAGGCGCCGGCAGGCGTCCAGAGCGTCGAGATACTCGGCCGTACTGGGCGGTCGGGTCGCATTCCTCTTTGCCTCCTCGCGAAGGGAGATCACGGTGTGCGCGAGCTCGTCGGCGAGACTCATGTCTGCTGGGCGGGCGCCACCCTCGTACGCATTTAGATGCGCGCCGGCGACAGCGAGCAGTTGTTCGCGCGTGGGTTCCGGCAGCACGACCGCGACGCAACGGCGGAGGAACGCGGTGGGGAGTTCGCGCTCCTCGTTCGTCGTCAAGATGATCAGTGGCGAGCCTTGGGCCGTGGGGGAGGCGCCGCCGGCCTCGGCGCGTACGACGGTGCCGGTGTGGCTCACCGTGAAGGAGTGCGAACCGAGCGGGACCAGAAGGCTGTTGGGAACATCCGGGTCCGCTTTGTCGATCTCATCGATGAGCACGACCGAGCAGCGTGGGGCGGAGGGGTGCTCGGCGGGAACCGAGTGCTCCTGCGCGGTGCTTCGCGGCACCACGTTTCCGGCACCCTGGGCCGCAGCCGACCGCGGTGCGAAGGCCCACCACAGCACTCCTGGTTCGAGGTACGCACTGGGCTCCTTCAGACGCCCCACCTGGGCATCCGCGAGCCGACGGACGAGGTCGAAGGTCCACAACAGGTCCTGGGCCTGGGTCCGTGAGGTCACCACGTGCTCGTAGTAGGACCAGTTCAGCTGGCGAGCCATGAAAGCCGCGAAGGACGACTTCCCCGTGCCGGGCTCCCCGCGCAGGAGCAGCGGGCGTCGTGTCGCGAGTGCCACCTCCGCGGCGAGCAGAAGCGGTTCCGATGTGACATAGGCCCTCCCGTCACGCCCGTCCGGCCCGTGCATCGATTTTGTTGGTCCGGTCACCACTGCGACCTCCCTTTCACGCGCCGGCCCGTTTCATGAGTTGTCTCATCGCCAGCGCCGCCCGCCGTGCCTCGTTCTCGTCCGTCGCCGCCAGCGCCGGTTGCAGCACTTTGAGCCAGTCGAGACCCTGCTCCGCGGCCCAGGTGGCGTCACGGGAGGGGGCGCCGGTCAGTACGAGTATGTTCAGCCAGGAAAACCGGTCACCGAGATCTGCGACCAGTGCGCCCACGTCCTCGAGAGGAACATCCTGGGGATCGAGGATGAGATAGAGGACTTCGCTCGAGTACGGCCGCGCGTCTTCGATGGGGTCGCCCTCCTCGAGGTGGGCCAGACTCCGGACGGCGTCTTCGCACATGGCCATGAACTCCTCGTGCTGCCCCTCACCCGCCAGCAGGCTGACGGTCCGGTACCAGTGGGTGTACGAGCAGCAGGCCGCACGGTCGATGTACTGCTCCGCGGTCTCGGGGCGGGAGGTGTTGAGCGCCATGACCACCGGGCCGTCGGACGGGAGCAGCCACCTGGCCGCCTCCGCGTTGATCCACACGGGTCGTAAGAGACGTCCGAGACGCGTGAGGTCGTCTCTTTCGATCTTCCCGACGATTCTCGTCAGTGCGTCATGGACGCGTTCTCCGCTCGGGTGGCCGAGGAGTTGATGGGCGACACACCGACGGCCTTCGTGTGCCGAGGGAAAGTTCCTGACGTCGTCGGCCGTGAGCAGTCGTACCGCGGACTGGAGCGGGCTTTCCGGCACGCGGCTCAGGTAGGTCATGATGCTTTCGGTCCAGTCCCTCATGCGGGACAGATGCGCGCTGTCCCTGACCATCGCGTTGAGCCGGGGCAAGCGGCCGACGACTTGTGCGGCCATTCCCCTGGGGGTGCCGCCTCGCTTGCCGGGACGCTGAACGAGGCACTGCAGGTTGGACAGTTGCGACAGCTCGGATCTTCGGACTTCCGGCGGAGAGATGTCTTCCAGCAGAACGGGGATGATGGTCACCGGCGACCCGAGGGCGCGACGCCACAGAAGCAGGTTGACCTCTCTGCGAACCCATGTGGATTTCATCGCCGCGGCGCTGAGCAGGATCACCGCGGCGTCGCAGTCCGCGACCCAGTGGTAGATGACGGAACGCCATTCGTCCCCGGGCTCAAGGGCGTCCATATCGACTTTGACGGACCAACAGCTCTTCTCCGCGGCCGCCTGTACGGCTTGACGTACGGCATTGGCGTTTGCGTCTCCTCGTGAGCTGTGACTGATGAAGAGCATCACCATTGACTGCCGACCATTCCCGCCTGTCCGCCCGGTCCGTCGAGAGTCCCAGAGTGATCCTTCAACGGTCAACGCGAACAGTCGATTTGACCTGGCATCATGAAAAATGGGGTGGACGAGCCACCGGATGGCTAGGCTCTCGGAATCATGACGTCGCAGCAGCGCAGCAGACCGCTCATCGCGGTGATCGGCAGTGTCGAACCCGACAGTCGCATCACCCCTCCTCTCAAGGCAACGGACACAGTGGTCGACGCCTGCCGTGCCCTGGGCGCCGAGCTCGCCGGGGAGGGCTGCGATCTGGCGGTGTTCTCGAACAAACCCAAGTACGCGGAACCGCATGTCGTGGACGGCTATACGCGAGGCGGCACCGAGGGCGGTGTCGTCTTCGCGCACGTCCCGAGGCAACGTGATCTCGCCTTCACGGTCCCGGAGGGCAGCGCGGTGCAGGTGCGGACCGTCCGGGACAGCAGCACCGAATGGGAGGTCTCCTTCTATCGCACCCTGCTGTCCTGCGATGGCGTGATCCTGATCGGGGGCGGACAGTCCACGCGGGCTGCCGGGGTGGTCGCGATGTCTCAGCGCATTCCGATCCTTCCGCTGGCGGTGTTCGGCGGCGGCGCCAGCCTGGTGTGGGCCAACCTCGACAAGGTGCGAAACGACGTGCTCGATGAGGACATGGCCCTTCTGGGTTCGGATTGGACCGAGACCTCGGCGGCTCGGCTGACAGCCTGTCTCCTGCGCCAGCGGAGGCGTCGCATCGAGGCGGAAGAGTCGGAGAGCGGCCTGGCGCGCGGCAAGGCGATACGGGAAGGCTTGGGGCTGGGCCTGGCGGTGCTCTTCCTCATGCTCTCGCTCGGCGCGCTGATTCTGGCCGGTGGCCCTGGAGAAGCCGATGGCCGCAGCCTGTCCCTGCTCGTCGTCGCGCCGTTGCTTGCCGCCATGGCGGGTGCGGTCATTCGGAATTCGTTCGAGGTGGAGTCCCGCTGGCTCCTCGCGGCCGTGCGTGGCCTGGGCGCGGGTCTCGTTTCCGTGCTTCTGTATGTCGCGTCCCAGCTGCTCGCGCTTCCGGGGCTGCTGGATCACCTCGATGTACGCAGGCTGCTCTTCTTTGTGATCCCGTTGGGCTTCAGCGCCGGCTTCACATTCGACCTGGTGTACGAGCGCCTCCGTAGCGGGGCCGCCCCGCCGCAGGCGGAGGTTCCCCCCAGCGCGCCGGTGGGTGGTTGAAACCCGTCACATGGCCCCGGCGCTTTCATTTTCGTCCGATCTTTCCCATAGCGGGGTTATCGGGCGCTCCGGCCGTGTCGGCGTGGTCCGACGGGTTCTGAGTGGCCAGCCGGTGCGGCCACCACACCTTCGGGCCCACGTCCAGGAACAGCGCCGTGACCAGCACCGACCGCACGATGAACGTGTCCAGGAGGACGCCCAGCGCGACCGCGAAGCCGATCTCGGCGAAGGCGACCATGGGGAGCGTGCCGAGGGCGGCGAAGGTGCCCGCGAGCACCAGACCGGCCGAGGTGATGACCGAGCCGGTCGCGGCCAGGCCCGTCACCACGCCCTTCCGGGTGCCCTGGTGGGTCGCCTCCTCGCGGATGCGGGTGGTCAGGAAGATGTTGTAGTCGATGCCGAGGGCCACCAGGAACACGAAGACGAACAGCGGGAAGTCCGTCGACTCGCCCGCGTAGTCGAACAGGTGGCGGAACGCGAGCGCGCTGATGCCCAGGGCCGCCGCGAAGGACAGGATCACCGTCCCGACCAGCAGCAGCGGCGCGATGACGGCGCGTAGCAGGGCACCGAGGATCAGCAGAACCACGGCCAGGACCAGCGGGATGATCAGCAGGTTGTCGTGCGTGGTCGCCCTGTCCATGTCCAGCAGGGCCGCGGTACCGCCGCCGACCCGGGCATCGGCGTCGGGCACCTCGTGCACGGCGTCCCGGACCCGCTCCACGGTCTGCGTGGCGGCCTCGCTGTCCGCCGGGGCGGTCATCGTCGCCTCGAACAGCACCTTGCCGTCGTACAGGGGTTTCGTGCCCGGCGGGAGACCGAGGGACGTCGGGACGACGCCGTCCGTGGCGGCCACCACCTGGCCCACCTGCCGGGCCCGCGCCTGGTTGGAGACGATCACCAGCGGATCGCCGCTGCCCGCCGGGAAGTACTTCTCGGACACCTCCTGGCCGGTGATCGAGTCGGGTTTGCCGGTGAACGCGTCCGCGTTGCTGATGCCCTCGGCGCGCAGCTGGATCAGGCCGAGCGAGCAGACCGCCAGGACGAGGGCGGTCACCACCCAGATCATGCGCGGGCGCTCGGCGATACCGCGGCCCGTGCGGGCCCAGACGCCGGTCCTGGTCGGGTCGGACGTGCCGAAGCGCGGGATCACCGGCCAGAAGATCCAGCGGCCGCAGATCACCAGCAGGGCGGGGAACAGGGTCATCATCGCGAGCAGTGCCACCGCCACGCCGATGGCCGCCACCGGGCCCAGACCGGCGGTGGAGTTCATCTCGGCGGCCATCAGCACGAGCATGCTCAGGACCACCGTGGCGCCCGAGGCCAGCACGGCCGGGCCCGCCTGGTGCAGGGCCAGGGCCATCGCCTCGTGCCGGTCCTCGTGACGGCGCAGCTCCTCCCGGTAGCGGGCCACGAGCAGCAGGGCGTAGTCGGTGCCCGCGCCGAAGACGAGGACGGTGAGGATGCCGGCGCTCTGGCCGTTCACCGTCAGGCCCGCGTGCTCGGCCAGGAAGTAGATCAGCGCCTGGGCGGTGAACAGCGCGGCGACCACGCCGATCAGCGGGACCAGCAGCAGGGTCGGACTGCGATAGGTGATCAGGAGCATGACGATGACGACGCCCATCGCCGACAGTAGCAGCGTCGAGTCGATGCCCTCGAAGGCCTTGGAGAAGTCGGCGGAGGTGCCGCCCGGCCCGGTGATGTGCACGGCCAGACCGGCACCGCCCCTGCCGACGTCGTCCCGGATCGAGTCCACGGCCGGGGCGATCCGGTCCCAGCCCTTCTCGTCCATGGTGATCGGCACATGGATCTGCGCGGCGCGCGGGTCGACCTGGCGGTCGTAGACCGGGCCGCGGGTCTCGGCACCCCGGATGCCGTGGTCGGTGAGCTGCTTGAGCCGAGCGGCGTCGGCGGTGATCCGCGCCCGGTCCTGTGCCGTCAGGCCGGCGTCACGGGCGTAGACGACCACCGCCGGGATCTGTTCCGGCCGGAAGTCCTTCGAGATCTCCAGCACCTGGGTCGACTCGGCCGACCCCGGCAGCCAGGAGGCGGCGTCGTTGTCCTGGGCGTCGGTGAGCTTCGAGGCGAAGGGCGCCACCACGAACAGCACCACCAGCCACAGCACCAGCACCAGCCACTTGGCACGCCGCCCACACACGAGGTGAGCGATGCCCCGGTTCCCGTTCATCCCGACCTCAGCCGCACGACGAACCGTATCCCCCCGGTACCGATGCGGCTAACCCCCGGAGGGCATGGCAGGCTTGGGTCATGGCCGTGCAGATCAACCCCAGCATTCTGTCCGCCGACTTCGCCCGCCTCGCGGACGAGGCGAAGGCGGTCGAAGGAGCCGACTGGCTCCACGTCGACGTCATGGACAACCATTTCGTCCCGAACCTCACGCTCGGTGTGCCGGTCGTAGAGTCCCTGGCCCGCGCGACGGACACTCCGCTGGACTGCCATCTGATGATCGAGGCCCCCGATCGCTGGGCCCCGCAGTACGTCGAGGCGGGTGCCTCGTCCGTCACCTTCCACGTCGAGGCGGCCGCCGCGCCGGTGCGACTCGCCCGCGAGATCCGCGCGAAGGGCGCCCGCGCCTCCATGGCGCTCAGGCCCGCGACGCCCATCGAGCCGTACGAGGACCTTCTGCCCGAGCTCGACATGCTGCTGATCATGACGGTCGAGCCGGGCTTCGGAGGCCAGGCGTTCCTCGACATCATGCTCCCGAAGATCCGCCGCACCCGCGAGTTGATCAGCAAGCACGGCCTCGAGCTGTGGCTCCAGGTCGACGGCGGCGTCTCGGCCTCGACGATCGAGCGGTGCGCGGAGGCCGGCGCGGACGTGTTCGTCGCCGGTTCCGCGGTGTACGGCGCCGAGGACCCGGCCGAGGCGGTCCGCGCCCTGCGCGCCCAGGCGGAGGCGACGACCGCCGGGGCGAGCTGGGCTTGCGCCCACTGACCGGCCGGCCCGCTGAACGGTGGGCCGACCGTATACGTAGCCCACTGAATACGCAGGCCATGCGGCCACTGGGCCACAGGTACGTGAACGGCTCTCATCAGGGCTGATCAAGTGCGCCGGATCTGCAAGGATGAACGGCGTATCCAGAGTGTGAACAGCAGTGAGGAGATCGCCGTGTCGGGTATGTCGGCGGGCCGGTCAGCCATGCGGATGGGACCCGCAGAGCTGGTGCAGGCGGCGGCCATGGCCCGCCGCTTCTACCTCGAGGGAAAATCCAAGATCCAGATCGCGGAGGAGTTCGGCGTCAGCCGCTTCAAGGTGGCCCGGGTCCTGGAGACCGCCCTCGAACGGGATCTCGTACGGATCGAGATCCGCGTGCCGGCCGAACTGGACGCCGAGCGCTCCGACGCGCTCCGCGCCCGGTACGGCCTACGGCACGCCGTGGTGGTCGAGTCCCCGGCCGAGGCCGAGGACTCGCCCGACCCCGAGAACCTGGGAGAGGTGGCCGCCGACCTGCTCGGCGAGCTCGTGAACGAGGGGGACGTCCTGGGCCTGGCCTGGGGCCGCTCCACCATCCACATGGCGGCGGCGCTGGACCGGCTGCCGCCGTGCACGGTGGTGCAGCTGACGGGCGTGTACGACGCCGGCACCGCCGAGCGCGGCTCGGTCGAGGCCGTCCGCCGCGCCGCCCAGGTGTCCGGCGGCGACGCGCACCCCATCTACGCGCCGATGTTGCTGCCGGACGCGGCCACCGCGGCCGCGCTGCGCCACCAGACCGGGATCGCCCGGGCCTTCGAGTACTTCGACAAGGTCACGGTCGCCTGTGTCTCCATCGGGTCCTGGGAGCCCGGCATCTCGACGGTGCACGACATGCTCAGCGACGAGGAGCGGGGCCACTACGCCTCGCTCGGTGTCGCCGCCGAGATGTCCGCGCACCTCTTCGACGCCGAGGGCCGCCGGGTCGGGCGGGACCTGGGGGAGCGGTGCATCACGGTCAAGGCCGACCAGCTCCGCCGTATCCCCGAGGTCGTCGCGATCGCGGGCGGGCAGCGCAAGGCGGCCGCGATCGACGCGGTGCTGCGGTCGGGGCTCGTCACCAGCCTGGTGACGGACACCTCCGCGGCCGACTACCTGATGACGGCCGGCCCGACACCGAAGCCGGCCCTCAACCGGGCCGACCCGGACGGGATCTGACAGAGTGTGGGAAGGGGCGGTCGTCGCGGCTGCCCCTTTCGTGTCCTCCACCACGACTCGCTCAGGACGGTGCCTGGATGACGGAGCATGTGCTCACGCTGGATCTCGACGGGGTCATGGACAAGGCGGCGCTGATGGACCGCTGTGTCCGGGACCTGGAGCTGCCCGACTGGTTCGGCCGCAACTGGGACGCCCTCGCGGACAGCCTCACCGATCTGCCGGACCGGCCCGAGTCGGGGCCGGTGC
Organism: Streptomyces sp. NPDC096132; assembly: GCF_044763345.1. Classification (NCBI taxonomy): domain Bacteria; kingdom Bacillati; phylum Actinomycetota; class Actinomycetes; order Kitasatosporales; family Streptomycetaceae; genus Streptomyces; species Streptomyces sp. NPDC096132. The sequence goes on along the minus strand of NZ_JBIWGA010000009.1, from coordinate 100,203 downwards.
TGGTCGTCGTACGGAACTGGCAGCCGTACGCGAAGGCGCGGCCGGAGGAGTGGGAGATCGCGCAGGAGGTGTTCTCGTCGGCGGTGAACCAGGTGCCGGCGCTGTCCGTGGTGCTCGCTCTCGGAGGGCCGGTCGGCAGCGCCCTCGGAGGATCCTCCTAATGGCCCTGTGAGCTGCTTGGATGTTCTGTACGGGCCTTGCGTCACGGTCGTCGTGGGAGAATGAAGTACGTGCTCTTCCCCCTGGCTGACCTGTCAGGGGGTCACCTCTGAACGACTGGGATGTGCAGCACGTGCGTTTCCTCAACGACATCCAGCCCGCGTACGACCTCACCTACGACGACGTCTTCATGGTGCCGAGCCGCAGCGCGGTCGGATCGCGTCAGGCCGTGGACCTCAGCGCCCCGGACGGCACGGGCACCACGATCCCGCTGGTCGTCGCCAACATGACGGCCGTCGCCGGCCGCCGGATGGCCGAGACCATGGCCCGGCGCGGCGGACTCGTCGTGATCCCGCAGGACATCCCGATCGACGTGGTCACCGATGTCATCAGCTGGGTCAAGAGCCGCGACCTGGTCCTGGACACCCCGATCGTGCTCGCCCCGCACCAGACCGTCGCCGACGCCCTCGCGCTGCTGCCCAAGCGCGCGCACAACGCGGGCGTCGTCGTCGACGAGGACTTCCGGCCCGTCGGTGTCGTCACCGACCAGGACCTCAGCGGTGTCGACCGCTTCACCCAGCTCGAGGTCGTCATGTCCCGCGACCTGCTGCTCCTCGACGCCGACATCGACCCGCGCGAGGCCTTCAACACCCTCGACGCGGCCAACCGCCGGTACGCCCCGGCCGTGGACAAGGACGGCAAGCTCGCCGGCATCCTGACCCGCAAGGGCGCCCTGCGCGCCACGCTGTACACGCCGGCCACCGACGCGCGGGGCAAGCTGCGCGTCGCCGCCGCCGTGGGGATCAACGGCGATGTCGCGGGCAAGGCCAAGCAGCTGCTCGACGCGGGCGTCGACACGCTCGTCATCGATACGGCGCACGGCCACCAGGAGTCGATGATCAGCGCGATCCGGACCGTGCGGGCGCTCGACCCGCAGGTGCCGATCGTCGCCGGCAACATCGTGTCCGCGGAGGGTGTCAAGGACCTCGTCGACGCGGGCGCCGACATCATCAAGGTCGGCGTCGGCCCCGGCGCGATGTGCACCACCCGCATGATGACCGGCGTCGGCCGGCCCCAGTTCTCGGCGGTCCTGGAGTGTGCCGCCGAGGCGAGGAAGTACGGCAAGCACGTCTGGGCCGACGGCGGTGTCCGCCACCCCCGTGACGTCGCCATGGCGCTGGCCGCGGGCGCGTCCAACGTGATGGTCGGCTCCTGGTTCGCGGGCACCTACGAGTCGCCGGGCGACCTCCAGCACGACGCGGACGGCCGCCCGTACAAGGAGTCCTTCGGCATGGCCTCGGCGCGTGCCGTGCGCAACCGTACGTCGGAGGAGTCCGCGTACGACCGGGCGCGCAAGGCGCTGTTCGAGGAGGGGATCTCCACCTCCCGGATGTTCCTCGACCCGGGCCGGCCGGGCGTCGAGGACCTGATCGACTCGATCATCGCGGGTGTGCGGTCTTCCTGCACCTATGCCGGTGCAGGTTCTCTCGGGGAGTTCGCCGAGAAGGCGGTCGTGGGGATTCAGAGCGCGGCTGGTTATGCGGAGGGGAAGCCGTTGCACGCCAGCTGGTAGTGCTTGACGAGGCCGTCGGGCGGCTGCGGGTCCGTTGTCGCTGGTCGCGCCCACGCGGCGGAGCCGCATATCGGCACAGCCCCGCGCCCCTTTGGGGCGCGTTCAGGCGGCCTGCAATGAATGTGCATCCTGGCCCCATGAACGCAATGATCTTGCGTGTACGTGCAAGGTTGCATCATTACGACCGCTACGTCCCTGCTCATAGGGTCGTGCGCTGTACGTGGCGTGGCAGGGACCCCGCTCGGTGGGTTCCTGCCCGCGTGGGTCCTCGTCGCGCCGCCGACAGCGACGAAGGAGTCACCGCGTGCTCGACCAAGGCGCACCCCCGCAGCAGCGCAGTCAGATCGTCCCTCCGTCGCCGGGGTTCGGGGCGCGGCTCATGCGGCGCAAGCCCGTGGAGCGGCTGGTCGCCGAGGGTGGCCAGGGGGAAGGCGGGTCGCTGAGGCGGTCCCTCGGGCTGTGGCAGCTCACCATGATCAGCATCGGGGCGACGCTCGGCACGGGCATCTTCGTCGTCCTCGGCGAGGCCGTCCCCAAGGCCGGTCCCGCCGTCACCCTCTCCTTCGTGATCGCCGGACTCACGGCGCTCTTCTCGGCCCTGTCCTACGCCGAGCTGGCGGGCACCATCCCGGTCGCCGGTTCCTCGTACTCGTATGCGTACGCAACGATGGGTGAGCTGATCGCCTGGGTCTGCGGCTGGTGTCTGGTCCTGGAGTACGGCGTCTCGGTCGCCGCCGTGGCCGTCGGCTGGGGCGAGTACCTGAACGAACTGCTCGACGGGACCATCGGCGTCACCATCCCGGATGCCCTGTCGGCGCCGCCCGGGGACGGGGGCGTGTTCAATCTGCCCGCGCTGATCGTCGTCCTGCTGGCCATGGCCTTTCTGCTCGGAGGGGCCCGGGAGTCCGCGCGGGCGAACACCGTCATGGTGGTCGTGAAGATCGCCGCGCTGGTGCTGTTCTGCGCGATCGGCGTCCAGGGCTTCCGCTCGGGCAACTACGAGCACTTCATGCCGCTGGGCATGGCGGGGGTCAGCGCGGCCGGTGCCACGCTGTTCTTCTCGTACATCGGCTTCGACGCCGCCTCCACCGCCGGTGAGGAGGCCAAGAACGCGCAGCGCGATCTGCCGCGGGCCATCATGCTGTCGCTCGTCATCGTCACCGCGCTGTACGTCCTGGTCGCGGCCGTGGCCGTCGGTGCCCGGCCCTGGCGGTCCTTCGACGACTCCGAGGCGGCGCTGGCGCAGATCATGCGCGAGGTGACCGGGCAGACCTTCTGGGGGACCCTCCTCGCCTTCTGCGCGGTCATCGCCATCGCGAGTGTCGTCCTGACCGTGCTCTACGGGCAGACCCGCATCCTCTTCGCCATGTCCCGGGACGGACTGGTGCCCAAGGTGTTCGCCAAGGTCCACCCGAAGACCGGTACGCCCCGTGCCAACACGCTGATCGTGTCCCTGTTCTGCGGTGTGCTGGCCGCCGCCATCCCGCTGGGCCAGCTGGCCGACGCCACCAGCATCGGCACGCTGTTCGCGTTCGCGCTGGTCAACGTGGCCGTCGTGGTGCTGCGCCGGAGCCGCCCGGAGATGCCCCGCACCTTCCGGGTGCCCCTGTCCCCGGTGCTGCCGGCCCTGGGCTTCGGCTTCTGCCTCTGGATGATGGGCAGCCTGTCGGCCGTCACCTGGGTGGTCTTCGGTGTCTGGATGGCCGTCGGGCTCGTGTTCTACTTCGTGTACGGCCACCGCCGCTCCCGACTCGCCACCCCCGCACCGCTTGAGAAGTGATCAACCCACCGTGCTGAACGATCTCGACGAACGCATCGTGCACGCCCTCGCCGAGGACGCGCGCCGCTCCTACGCGGACATCGGGCAACTGGTCGGCCTGTCCGCGCCCGCCGTGAAGCGGCGCGTGGACCGGCTGCGGGCCACCGGAGCCATCACCGGCTTCACCGTACGGGTGGATCCGGCGGCCCTCGGCTGGGAGACCGAGGGGTTCGTCGAGATCTACTGCCGGCGCAACACCTCCCCGGAGACCATCCAGCGGGGCCTGGAGCGCTACCAGGAGGTCGTGGCCGCGTCCACGGTCACCGGGGAGGCGGACGCGGTCGCCCAGGTGTTCGCCGCCGACATGCGGCACTTCGAGCGCGTCCTGGAGCGGATCGCGGGCGAGCCCTTCGTGGAACGGACGAAGTCCGTGCTGGTGCTGTCGCCGCTGCTGAGACGGTTCTCCTCGGGCTCGCCTACCTGACCTGTTCCGCCCGGCGCCGGATCCCCGCCAGCAGGCGTCCGGTGAGGACGGCGTGCGCGCCCGTGCCGATGACGAGCAACCGGTAGAGGGCGCCGAGCGGGCCGGGGAACCTGGCCCGGGTCTCGGCCCGCAGCCGTGTGCGGCCCGGACCGGCGGCGTCGAGGCGGAAGACCAGGGCGTACGTCGAGAAGTAGTGGCGCCCGACCAGGGTCAGTTCACGCCCCTGGTCCGCGGCCGCCACCCGAAAACCGGGCATAGTCGAGCCCCGAGCCGGCGGGCGGGGACCGGACGGGGTGCGGTCGGGGCAGCCCACCAGCCGTGCGTAGCCCGGTGTGAAGGAGTGGTCCAGGGCGTCGCCGATGCCACGCCACACGGCGTCGGCCTCCGCCGCGACGACCGTCGCGTGTTCGTCGACGTACGGCAGGGCGGCGATGTCCATGAGGGCCTTCTACCCCGCTGAAGGCGTCCTTCAGCCGGCCGTCTTGCGGGCCAGCGCGTTGTTGTCGATCGAGTTGTGCACGCTGAAGCTGACCGCGTCCGAGCGGTAGCGGTCGTCCGACCACTCCACCGGGCGGCCCTCGCGGGTGGTCGTCACCCGGCGGACCCGCAGGAGAGGGCTGGTGCGGCGGACGCCGAGGAGTTCGGCGTCCTGGGCGCCGGCCGCCACCGCGTCGATGACGTGCTCGCCGTAGGCGAAGACCAGACCGGTGTCGTCCAGCAGGCGCTGGGTGACCGACGGGCAGTCCGGTTCGATCGGCTCGACGGCGGGGGAGATCCAGTCGGCGTACACGGTCCGCTCCAGCAGGACCGGCTCGCCGTCCAGCCCGCGGACCCGCAGGACGTGCAACACCGGCGTCCCTTCGCGCAGTTGGAGGCGTACCGCGTCCTCCCGCGTCGCCGGACGGTACTCCTGCGCCACCACCTGGCCGGTCGCCTCGCGGCCCATCGCCCGCGCCCACTGGGCGAAGCTGCGCAGCTCGGCGAAGCTCTGGCTGCGGCGGCTTGCCAGCACCACCCGGCGGGCGCCCTGGCGTGAGCCGATGAGGCCCTCCGCGGTCAGCGCCGCGACCGCCTGGCGGACCGTGCCGCGCGAGACGCCGTACCGGGCGGCGAGGTCCGTCTCGGCGGGCAGCAGTGCGCCCACCGTGTACTCCTCGTGGTCGATCGCCCGGCGCAGTTCGTCGGCGATCTCCTCGTGTCGGGCCGCCATGATCCCCCTTCGACTCGGCTGCTGTGTACAGCTATGCCAGCCTAATCGAGATCCGTCGGCACCGGTCTCCACCCGGAATTGTGTGTGAAATAGGGGATCAGGGTTTCGCCAGAGTTTACGAAGGGGACACCAGCGGCGTGCGTACTAAGGCCAACTTGTTCAGACAAGTTGGCCCTGAGTCCTGATGAGCCTCGATCTCCCGCACCACGCGTCCCCTGGAGTAGCCGTGACCGTGTCCCTGCCGAGAACCGCCGCCCTCGGCGTCGTCGCCGCCCTCGCCCTGAGTGCGTGCGGTGCCGCTCCCGACAACGCCGCCACCACCTCCGACGGCAAGAACGCCGCCACCGCCACCTCCGCCGCGGACTTCGGGGGCCTCGACGCCCTGGTGAAGGCCGCGAAGAAGGAGGGCACGCTCAACGCCATCGCGCTGCCCCGCGACTGGGCCAACTACGGCGCCCTCATCGACGGCTTCGAGAAGAAGTACGGCATCAAGGTCGAGGTCGAGAACCCGGACGGCTCCAGCCAGGACGAGATCAACGCCGTGACCTCGCGCAAGGGCCAGAAGCGCGCACCCGACGTCCTCGACCTCGGCAGCTCCTTCGCGCTGAGCGCCGCCCAGCAGGGGCTGCTCGCGCCGTACAAGGTGGCCTCCTACGCCGACATCCCCGAGGGCCAGAAGGACTCCCAGGCCCGCTGGTACAACGACTACGGCGGCTACATCTCCATCGGCTGCGACGCCAAGCGCGTCACCACCTGTCCGACGACCTTCGCGGACCTCCTCAAGCCGCAGTACAAGGGCCAGGTCGCCCTCAACGGCAACCCCACCAAGTCCGGCTCCGCCTTCGGCGGCGTCTGGGCGGCCTCCCTCGCGAGCGGCGGCTCCTTCGACGACATCCAGCCCGGTCTCGACTTCTTCGCCAAGCTGAAGAAGAACGGCAACTACACGCCCGTCGAGTCGACCCCGGCCACCGTCGAGAAGGGCGAGACGCCGATCAGCATCGACTGGGACTACCTCAACGCCGGATACGCCGACGAGTTCAAGTCCAAGGGCGTCGACTGGAAGGTCGCGGTCCCGAGCGACGGCAAGTTCTCCCAGTACTACTCCCAGGCGATCAACAAGGACGCCCCGCACCCGGCGGCCGCCCGCCTGTGGCAGGAGTACCTCTACAGCGCCGAGGGCCAGAACCTGTGGCTCGCGGGATACGCCCGCCCGGCCCTGATGACCGCCATGGAGAAGGCCGGCACCCTCGACAAGACCGCCGCCGCCAAGCTGCCCGAGGTCTCCGGGACGCCCGCCTTCCCGACCGAGGACCAGCAGAGCAAGGCCAAGACGGTCCTCGGGCAGGGCTGGGCGAAGGCCATCTCCGGATGACCTCCACCGCCGTACGGGTCGACATGGCGACCGCCGCTCCGGTGAAGCGGCGGCGCCGGTCCCTCGGCTGGCTCGCCGTCGCCCCGCTGCTCGCCTTCACCGCGCTCGCCTTCGGGCTGCCCGCCCTGGCCATGCTCGACGGCGCGTTCACCGCCAAGGACCCGGCCACCGGCGCCACGTCGTACACGGCCGGCAACCTGACGGCCTCGCTGCAGGGCGCGTATCTGACCGCCCTGCTCGGCAGCGTGAAGCTGTCGGCCGTGTCCGCGGCCCTCGGCACCGTCCTCGGGCTGCCGCTGGCCCAGGCCGTCGTGACCTCCCGGTTCCGGGCCCTGCGGGAGGCGGTGCTCACCGCCTCCGGGGTCCTCGCCAACTTCGGCGGGGTCCCGCTGGCCTTCGCCTTCGTCGCCACGCTCGGCAACGCCGGAGTGCTCACCCGGCATCTCGGCCTCACCGACAAGGGCTGGGACCTCTACAGCTTCTGGGGCCTGGTCATCGTCTACCTGTACTTCCTGATCCCGTTGATGGTCCTCACCATCACCCCGGCCCTGGAGGGCCTGCGCACCCAGTGGCGCGAGGCCGCGCAGAACAACGGGGCGACGCCCGTGCAGTACTGGCGGCACGTGGCCCTGCCCGTCCTGCTGCCGACGCTCCTCGGCGGGTTCGTCCTGCTCTTCGGCAGCGCCTTCGCCGCGTACGCCACCGCCGCCGCCATGGTCGGCAGCTCCATCCCCCTGGTCACCCTGCAGATCGCCGACGCCATCTCCGGCAACGTGCTGGTCGGCCAGGAGAACGTGGCACTCGCCCTCAGCCTCGACATGGTCCTGGTCGCGGGCCTGGTCATGGCGGTGTACCTGCCCCTGCAACGGAGGAGCGCGCGATGGCTCGCCTGACCCTGTGGCGGTGGGGCGTCCTCGGCCTCGCCGGACTGTACTTCCTGGTCCCGCTGGCCGCGTCCGTCGTCTTCACGGTCGACGTGCCCGGCCAGGGGATCACCTTCGACGCCTACACGCAGATCTTCTCCACCGACGGCTTCACCTCCAGCCTGCTGCTCTCGCTGGAGCTGGCCGCCGCCACCATCGCCCTCGTGCTGCTGCTGATGGTGCCCGCCATGGTCGCGCTGCGGCTGGGCGCGCCCCGGCTGCGGCCAGTCGTCGAGGTGGTGTGCTCACTGCCGCTGGTCGTACCGCCGATCGCGTTCGTCGCCGGCATCGGGACGGTCCTGAAGTGGGGGCCCGACCACCTCTCCCGGACACCGCTGTTCCAGACCTTCGTGGCGATCCAGAACCCGGACTTCCCCTTCGTCCTGGTCCTCGCGTACGTCGTGATGGCGCTGCCGTTCGTGTACCGGGCGCTGGACGCCGGCCTGCGCGCCGTCGACGTCCGCACCCTCGTCGAGGCCGCCCGCAGCTGCGGCGCCGGCTGGCCGCAGGCGCTGCTCCGGGCCGTCCTGCCCAATCTGCGCGGCGCGCTGCTCAACGCGTCCTTCCTCACGCTGGCCCTGGTGCTCGGTGAGTTCACGGTGGCGCAGCTGCTGGGCTTCCAGCCCTTCGCCGTGTGGATCGTGAACGTCAGCGGATCGCAGGCCCAGCTGTCCGTCGCCGTGTCCGTACTGAGCCTGCTCGTGACGTGGGTCCTGCTCCTCGCGCTCGCCGGTGTCGGCGGCCGTACCCGTACTACCTCCCGGGGATGAACCATGACCGTGACCACGATCGAGAAGGCCGCGACGGTCGAATTCCGCGGCCTGCGCCGGGAGTTCGGGCCGACCGTCGCCCTTGACGGACTCGACCTGACCGTACGGCCCGGCGAACTCCTCGCCCTGCTCGGCCCCTCCGGCTGCGGCAAGACCACCGCGCTGCGCATGCTCGCCGGGTTCGAACACCCCGATTCCGGCGAGGTGCTGGTCGACGGCGAGGACGTCACCCGGGTCCCGGCGCACCGCCGCGACGCCGGGATGGTCTTCCAGTCGTACAGCCTCTTCCCGCACCTCGACGCGCTCGACAACGTGGCCTTCGGGCTGCGGATGCGCAAGGTCCGTACGACCGAACGGCGGGCGCGGGCCGCCGAGTTGCTGGACCTCGTCGGTCTCGCCGACAAGGGCGGACGCTTCCCGCACCAGCTCTCCGGCGGCCAGCAGCAGCGCGTCGCCCTGGCCCGCGCCCTTGCCCTGCGCCCCCGGGTCCTGCTGCTCGACGAACCCCTGTCCGCGCTCGACGCCAAGGTGCGGCTCACCCTGCGCGAGGAGATCCGCCGGCTCCAGCAGGACCTCGGCATCACCACCCTCTTCGTCACCCACGACCAGGAGGAGGCCCTGTCCATGGCGGACCGGGTCGCCGTGATGCACGCCGGACGGCTCGAACAGTGCGCCCGGCCCTCCGAGTTGTACGGCCGGCCCGCCACCGCCTTCGTCGCCGAGTTCGTCGGCACGATGAGCCGTATACCGGGGCGGCTCGACCGGGGCGTGGTCGAGGTCCTCGGGCAGCGCCTGCCCGTCGACGGGCAGGTGCCGTCGGTGACCGACGTGGACGTGCTGGTACGGCCCGAGGCGGTCGGCGTCCGGTCCGAGGACGGCGGGGACGCACACGTGGTCGCCACCTCCTTCCTGGGCGCCGCCGTCCGCGTCACCGTCCGGCTCGCCGACGGCACCGAGGTGAAGGCCGACCTGCCCGCCCACGACGCCACCGGCATCGGCGCCGGGACCGCCGTCACCGTGTCGCTGCCCGAGCGGCCGGTGCTGGTCGCCGAACGTACCCCCTGACCCCCCACGGAAATCCCCCACCGGCCCCCCACGGAAATCCCCCACCGGACTCCCCCACGGAAAGAGACGATCGTGACTCGACTCCCGCTCCAGGCCGTCCTGTTCGACATGGACGGCACGCTCGTCGACACCGAGCGGCTGTGGTGGGAGGCGGTGGAGCGGGTGGCCGGCCGGGCCCTGACCGAGGCGGACCAGCCGGAGGTGCTCGGCCGGCCGGTCGAGCACACCGCCGACTGGCTGGCCACGGCCATGGGCCGGCCGGCCGCGGACCTCGCCGACGCCCTCCACCGAGAGTTCGCCGACCGTGTGCGCGCCGGCATCGTGCCCCGCCCCGGCGCGCTCGCCCTGCTGGACGCCCTCGCCCGTGACGGCGTGCCCACGGCCCTGGTCACCGCGTCCCCCCGGGCCGTCGCCGACACCGTCCTCGCCGCGCTCGGCGCGCACCGCTTCGCGATCTCCGTCACCGCCGACGACACCACCCGCACCAAGCCCGCCCCCGACCCCTACCTCGCCGCCTGCCGCGCCCTCGGCGTGCACCCGTCGGCCTGCGTGGCCGTCGAGGACACCGAGACCGGTGTCGCCTCCGCCGAGGCGGCGGGCTGCGCCGTCCTCGCGGTGCCCTCGCTCGCACCGATCGGACCCGCGCCCGGCCGTACCGTCCTGACCAGCCTGGAAGGCGTGACACCGGAGAAACTGCGCTCCCTGCCGCCCCTCCGGCTGCGGGTCATGACCTGGAACCTCTGGTACGGCGGCACCAAGGTCCACGACCACCGGGCCAAGCAGCTCAAGGCCATCACCGAGACCGAGGTGGACGTGGTCGGTCTGCAGGAGACGTACGGCACCGCCGCCGAGGAACTCGCCGAGGCGCTCGGCTGGTACCACCACCGGGCCGGGGACAACCTCGGCGTCCTCAGCCGCCACCCGATCACCGCCACCCTCGGCGACCCGGACGTCGGCATGTACGGCGCGGCGGGCGTCCGTGTCGACGTCGGCGGCCGAGAGGTCGACATCTGGACGGCCCACCTCGACTACACGCCGTACGGCCCCTACGAGTCCGCCTTCGACGGACTGCCGGCCCCTGAGCTGATCGCCCAAGAGGAGGTGCGGCTCGCCCAGATGCGGGACATCCTGCGCCGGATCGGCGGCGCGGCGCCGGCCGTCCTCGTCGGCGACTTCAACAGCCCCTCCCACCTGGACTGGCCCGACGTCGAGTGGCCGGTGACGAAGGCCGCCGAGAAGGCGGGCTTCGCCGACTCCTACCGCGAGGCCCACCCCGACCCCGTACGGGATCCCGGACACACCTGGTCGCCGGTGCACACCGAGCACGAGGACGGCAGCGGCCGCCCGGAGCCCCGGGACCGGATCGACTTCGTGCTGCACCGCGGCGATCTGCGGGTGCTCGACTCCCGGACGTACGTCAGCGGCACGCCCCGGACCTGGCCGGACGTCCAGGACAACGACTGGCCGTCCGACCACGCGGCGGTGATCACGACATTTTCGCTGGGCGACGGGACCGGGACTGTCTAGCATCGGTGTCATGACCTGGCGACATTGATCCACCAGCCGTGCCTCCCGAGGGCCGCCTCGGACGCCGCTTCGACGACGTCCGAACCGCCCTTCCGGGAAGGCCTCATGACACTCTCACCTGCACGCGTGCCCGCGACCGGCGTCCGACGGCTGACGAGCACGCTGTACGGCTACGCGTTCCTCGACGACTTCGTCCTGCTCTACCCGGTGTACGCGCTGCTCTTCGCCGACACCGGCATGTCGCTCTGGCAGATCTCCTCCCTGTTCGCCCTGTGGTCGGTCACGGCCGTCGTGCTGGAGGTCCCCTCCGGGGCGCTGGCCGACGCCGTCTCCCGACGGTTGCTGCTGTGGGCCGGTCCGCTGTTCAACGCCGTCGGCTTCGCCCTGTGGGTGATCGTGCCGGCGTACTGGGCCTTCGCGCTCGGCTTCGTCCTGTGGGGCGTCGGCGGAGCGCTCTGTTCCGGCTCCCTGGAGGCGCTGGCGTACGACGAACTGGACCGGCTCGGGGCCGCCGACCGGTACGCGCGCGTGATGGGACGGGTACGGGCGGCGCGGCTGGTGGCCACGATGGCGGCGATCGGCCTCGCCGGGCCGGTGTTCGCGCTCGGTGGTTACCCGCTCGTGGGCGCGGGCAGTGTCCTCGCCTGTCTGCTGGCCGCCGCGGCGGCGACCCGGCTGCCGGAGCACCGGAGTCGGCCGGAGCACGGCGGTGACGGCTGGGGGACGACCCTGCGCGCGGGTCTCGCCGACGCCCGCGGGAACCCCTCCGTACGCGGTGCCCTGCTGCTGATCCCGGCCGTCGCCGCGGTGTGGGGCGCGCTCGACGAGTACACGCCTCTGCTGGCGCGGGACACGGGCGTGGCGGAGACGACGGTGCCCTATCTGATCCTGCTCGTCTGGACCCTCGTCACGGTGGCGAGTCTGCTGACCGGACCGGCCGAACGCCTCGGCAGCACCGGCCTGGCTTGGCTGCTCGCGGGCTCCGCGCTCGCCCTGGCCCTGGGCGCCGCCACCCGGACCCCGGCCGGCATCGCCCTGGTGGGCCTCGCCTTCGGCGGGTTCCAGCTGGCGGAGGTGCTCGCCGACGTCCGCCTCCAGCACCGGATCGAGGAGTCCCGGCGGGCCACCCTCACCTCGGTGGCGAGCCTGGGCAGCGAGCTGCTCACGGTCCTCACGTTCGGCGTGTACGCGCTGCTCGGCACGAGGGCGGCCCACAGCACGGTCTTCGTGATCCTCTCCGTGCCGTACCTGGTCACGGCATGGGCGCTGGGCCGGACGAGACGGGACTGAGCCCGCGCTGCCACCGGCCCAGGAAGACGCGGCTGACCGCACGCAACGAATCGCCGCCGGTGAGCCGATCCGCGCAACGATCGGCTCACCGGCGCGCAACGGCTCCTTCTTGTCCGCCCGAGCCCGCCGCCCGTACCGTCTACATGGCCCCCACAACCACCCTTTCGCCCGGTGAGGATCACGCATGCGCACAGCCCTGCTCCAGAGCTCCGGCCGCCCCGGCTCGGTCGTCGAGAACCTCAAGGTCCTCGACGAGGCCGCGGGCCGGGCCGCCGCCGCGGGCGCCGGGCTGCTCGTCGCGCCGGAGATGTTCCTCACCGGGTACGCGATCGGCGACGACATCGCCCGCCTCGCCGAGCCCGCCGACGGCGAGTCGGCCGACGCGATCGCCGAGCTGGCCGGCCGGCACGGGCTCGCGATCGCCTACGGCTACCCGGAGCGGTCCGGCGACACGGTGTACAACTCCGCGCAGCTGATCTCCGCCGACGGCACCCGCCTGGCGAACTACCGCAAGACCCACCTCTTCGGCTGCTTCGAGCGCGACCACTTCACGCCGGGGGAGCAGCCGGTGGTCCAGGCCGAGCTGGGCGGGCTCACCGTCGGCCTCATGATCTGCTACGACGTCGAGTTCCCGGAGAACGTCCGCGCCCACGCCCTGGCCGGCACGGACCTCCTGCTCGTCCCGACCGCGCAGATGCACCCCTTCCAGTTCGTCGCCGAGTCGATGATCCCGGTGCGCGCCTTCGAGAACCAGCTGTACGTCGCCTACGTCAACCGGGTCGGCCAGGAGGGCGAGTTCGAGTTCGTCGGGCTCTCCGCCCTCGCCGGTCCCGACGGGGTCGCCCGCGCCCGGGCCGGACGCGGCGAGGAGTTGGCGGTGGCCGATGTCGACCCAGTCTTCCTCGCCGCTTCCCGCGAGGCGAACCCGTACTTGAAGGACCGCCACCCCGGCCTCTACGGGGCCATCGTCCGCAGCCCCGGGTCTCCCTGATCCTGCGCAAGGAGTCCGTACCGTTACTCAGAGCCTCGACGACTCTCAGCAATCCGAACGTTTCCGTCCGGATGGTCCGTGCTCTGCCCGTTGGACAGATATTACGGTTCACGCTTCACCGCCGACAGCCCGGACAAGCTCCGGGTCTTACACCGGCTCCACGTGAGGTTTTCGGTCTCCGAGCCACTCCCGGCGACCCAGCCCCGAAGGGCAACGTGTTTCGCCTGCCGCCGCAGGGACTGAACAGCCGGACGGCTTGGCTTTCGCCGACCGGCAGCCACAACAGTAGTCACAGCGCCTGACTGATACCGACGAATACTGAAATCAGCAAGGAATTCACCCCATGACGTCCACGGTGCCCAACGCCGTCGAGCACGCAGACGAGCAGCAGCCGCCGATCACCATGTTCGGCCCGGACTTCCCGTACGCGTACGACGACTTCCTCGCCCACCCGGCAGGGCTCGGCCAGATCCCCGCGACCGAGCACGGCAGCGAGGTCGCCGTCATCGGCGGCGGACTGTCGGGCATCGTCGCCGCGTACGAGCTGATGAAGATGGGCCTCAAGCCGGTCGTGTACGAGGCGGACCGGATCGGCGGCCGACTGCGGACCGTCGGCTTCGACGGCCCCACCACCGAGGGACTCACCGCCGAGATGGGCGCGATGCGCTTCCCGCCCTCCTCCACGGCCCTCCAGCACTACATCGACCTGGTGGGCCTGGAGACCCGGCCCTTCCCCAACCCGCTGGCCGAGACGACCCCTTCGACGGTCGTCGACCTCAAGGGCGAGTCGCACTACGCCGAGACGATCGACGACCTCCCGCAGGTCTACCGCGATGTCGCCACCGCCTGGAACAAGTGCCTCGAGGACGGCGCCGACTTCTCCGACATGAACCGGGCGATGCGCGAGCGCGACGTGCCGCGCATCCGCGAGATCTGGGCCAGGCTCGTCGAGAAGCTCGACAACCAGACCTTCTACGGCTTCCTCTGCGACTCCGAGGCCTTCAGGTCCTTCCGGCACCGCGAGATCTTCGGCCAGGTCGGCTTCGGCACGGGCGGCTGGGACACCGACTTCCCGAACTCCATCCTGGAGATCCTGCGCGTCGTCTACACCGAGGCCGACGACCACCACCGGGGCATCGTCGGCGGCAGCCAGCAGCTCCCGCTCCGGCTCTGGGAGCGCGAGCCCCAGAAGATCGTCCACTGGGCGCAGGGCACCTCGCTGGCGAGCCTGCACGAGAACGGCGAACCCCGCCCGGCCGTGACCCGGCTGCACCGCACCTCCGGCAACCGGATCACGGTGACGGACGCGCACGGCGACATCCGCACCTACCGGGCGGCGATCTTCACCGCCCAGTCCTGGATGCTGCTGTCGAAGATCGCCTGCGACGACTCGCTGTTCCCGATCGACCACTGGACGGCGATCGAGCGCACCCACTACATGGAGAGCTCGAAGCTCTTCGTCCCGGTCGACCGCCCGTTCTGGCTGGACAAGGCCGTCGACGACAGGGGAAACCCGACCGGCCGGGACGTCATGTCGATGACGCTCACCGACCGGATGACCCGCGGCACCTACCTCCTCGACGACGGCCCGGACAAGCCCGCCGTCATCTGCCTGTCCTACACCTGGTGCGACGACAGCCTGAAGTGGCTGCCGCTGTCCGCGAACGAGCGGATGGAGGTCATGCTGAAGTCGCTCGGCGAGATCTATCCGAAGGTCGACATCCGGAAGCACATCATCGGCAACCCGGTGACCGTCTCCTGGGAGAACGAGCCCTACTTCATGGGCGCGTTCAAGGCGAACCTGCCGGGCCACTACCGCTACCAGCGGCGCCTGTTCACCCACTTCATGCAGGACCGGCTGCCCGCCGACAAGCGGGGCATCTTCCTCGCCGGCGACGACATCTCCTGGACGGCCGGCTGGGCCGAGGGCGCCGTGCAGACCGCGCTGAACGCGGTCTGGGGCGTCATGCACCACCTCGGCGGCGCGACGGACGCGACCAACCCGGGGCCGGGCGACGTGTACGACGAGATCGCGCCGGTCGAACTGCCCGAGGACTGACCGACCGGGCTCACAGGGGAGTGAGCAGCATGCGGCCCGCGAAGCCGACCGCCGTGTCGAGGCGTTCGGTGAACTCCTCGGCCACGTCCGGCAGCGAGCGCAGTGCCCACAGCGCCCGGGCCGCCGTCCAGGTGGCGTCCCGGGCCCGCTCCAGGCTCCACGAGCCGAGCAGATGGGTGAGCGGATCGGCGATCTGGAGGAGGTCGGGGCCCGGCATCAGCTCCTCGCGGATGCGTTCCTCCAGCGCGACGAGCAGGTCGCCCACCCGGTCGTACTCGTCCTCCAGGTCGGCCGGTTCGCAGCCGAGGCTACGACAGGCGTCCACGACGGCGAGCGCCAGGTCGTGCCCGATGTGCGCGTTGATGCCCGCGAGCGCGAACTGCAGCGGCCGTACGCCGGGATGGCGGCGCATCTGGAACAACGGCCGCCAGCAGGCCGGCGGGCGCCGGTCGGCCAGTACCGCGTCCACGGCGGTCAGATAGCGCTCCGCGAACCGTACGTCCAGCGTGCGCGCGGCCCCCGCGTCGGTGAACCCGCCGGTGTCGATCCGCCGGTCGACCTCCTGCGTCACGGCGAGGTAGACCCGATTGAAGACCGCGAGCCCGTCCTGCGGCGGCAGGGCCGCGTCGAGGGCACGCATCCGGGCGAGCACCTCGTGCACGGTCGCGTCGACGGCCGGGGCGAGAACCGTGTCCACGGGCGAGGCGAGGACCGTGTCCACGGAAGGCGCGAGGAGTGTGTCTACGGTAGGGGTGAACTGTTCGCATTGCGGCATGGGGGAAGAGTCGCAGCCCTAGGCTGGCCCGCGTGTCGGCGAGCCGGACGCTTCCCCGGAACGGGGGAACGCGTCCGTCGCGCGGAAGGGGACAGGACGGTGCAGGACGGTGCCAGGGGTGCGTGAGCGGCGGGTCACCCGGCGCGGTGTCATGGTCGCGGCCGCCTCGGTCGTGGCCGCGGTCGGGACGGCGACGGTCCTCGGCCTCGGCGACGGAGAGGGCGGGCGGGATCCGCGGGCCGGGGCACAGGTGAGCGCGACGGCCGTGTCCACGGCGCCGTCACCGTCACCGTCGGTCGCCCGGGCGACGCCGAGCGCCACGCCATCCCCCACCCCCACCCCGACGGAGTCGCAGGCCGCCCCCGCCGCGTCCCCGCGCCTCTACCGCCACCCCGATTCCCAGGTCCTCGACTGGGTCCGCGCCCACCCCGGCGACCCGCGCCGCCCCGTCATCGAGTCCCGTATCGCGAGCCGGCCGGCCGCCGTGTGGTTCACCGAGTACGCGCCCGGCACGATCACCTCGCGGGTCCGCGCGGTCACCTCGGGTGCCGCCGCTCAGGACCGGGTGCCCGTCCTCGTGGCGTACGCGATCCCGGACCGCGACTGCGGCGGCGCCTCCGAGGGCGGGGCGCCCGACTTCGACGCCTACGACGGCTGGATCGACCGGTTCGCCGCCGGCCTCGGTTCCGGCGAGGTCGTCGTCGTCCTGGAGCCGGACTCGATCGCCCAGACCGACTGTCTCTCCGAGGGCGGGCGGGCCGACCGGTTCGCCTCGCTGGCCCGCGCCGGACGCGTCCTGAAGGCCGCGAACCCCAGGGCGCGCGTCTACTACGACGCCGGTCACTCCGCCTGGAACACCCCGGAGAAGCAGGCCGCGCTCCTGAGGCGGGCGGGCGCCGCGTCCGGCGACGGCGTCTTCAGCAACGTCTCCAACTTCCACACCACGGCCGACGAGGTCGCCTACGACCGGCGCGTCCTGGACGCCCTCGGCGGCCCGGCGGGCCTCGGCGCGGTCATCGACACCAGCCGCAACGGCAACGGGGCTCCCGGCGACGGCGAGTGGTGCGACCCGGCCGGGCGGAGCGTCGGCCGCGCCCCGACCTTCGACACCGGTGAGGCGCGCATCGACGCCTACCTGTGGGTGAAGCTGCCGGGGGAGTCCGACGGCTGCCGGGGCGCGGCGGGCGAGTTCAGCCCGTCGTACGCCTACGAACTGGCCTCGTCGTAGGGGATCCGCCTACGAACTGGCCTCGTCGTAGGAACTTGTGCCCTCGTCCAGGAGCGGTTCCTGGGTCTTGAGGTGGGCCGGGGCGAAGGCGCGCAGGGCGTGGTAGCCGGTGATGACGACCAGCGTGCCCAGGGCGATGCCGCTCAGCGAGAAGGTGTCGGTGAACTTCATCGTCACGTCGCCGACGCCGATGATGATGCCGGCCGCCGCCGGGACCAGGTTCAGCGGGTTGCGCAGGTCGACGCCCGCGTTGAGCCAGATCTGGGCGCCGAGCAGGCCGATCATGCCGTAGAGGATGACGGTGATGCCGCCGAGGACCCCGCCCGGGATCGCGGCGACGATCGCGCCGAACTTGGGGCACAGGCCGAACAGCAGCGCGAAGCCGGCGGCGGCCCAGTAGGCGGCCGTCGAGTAGACGCGGGTCGCGGCCATGACGCCGATGTTCTCGGAGTAGGTGGTGTTGGGCGGGCCGCCCACCGCGGTGGACAGGACCGAGCCGATGCCGTCGGCCGCGATCGCCGTGCCCAGCTTGTCGTCGAGCCGGTCTCCGGTCATCTCGCCGACCGCCTTGACGTGTCCGGCGTTCTCCGCGACCAGCGCGATGACGACGGGCAGCGCGACGAGGATCGCCGACCACTCGAAGGACGGGCCGTGGAAGTCGGGCAGTCCGATCCAGTCGGCCCGGCCCACGCCGGAGAGGTCGAGCCGCCAGTGGTCGGTGACCTGCCCGCTGCCGTCGGCCGAGTGGATCCGGCCGAAGATCCGGTCGAACGCCCAGGAGATGCCGTAGCCGAAGACCAGCCCCAGGAAGATCGCGATCCGGGACCAGAAACCGCGCAGACAGACCACCGCCAGACCGGTGAACAGCATGACGAGCAGGGCCGTCCACTGGTCCTGCGGCCAGTAGGTGGAGGCGGTCACCGGGGCGAGGTTGAAGCCGATCAGCATCACGACCGCGCCGGTCACGACGGGCGGCATGGTCGCGTGGATGATCCGCGCCCCGAACCGCTGCACGGCCACGCCGACCAGGAACAGCGCGATGCCGACGACCAGGACCGCGCCGGTGACGGTGGCGCTGGTGCCGCCCTGGGCCCGGATGACCGCGGCCACGCCCACGAAGGACAGCGAGCAGCCGAGGTAGCTGGGCACCCGGCCGCGGGTGGCGAGCAGGAAGATCACGGTCGAGATGCCGGACATCATGATGGCGAGGTTGGGATCCAGGCCCATCAGGACGGGGGCGACGAAGGACGCCCCGAACATCGCCACCACGTGCTGGGCGCCGAGGCCGGCCGTACGGGGCCAGGACAGCCGCTCGTCGGGGCGGACCACCGCGCCGGGCGCCGGGGTGCGTCCGTCGCCGTGCAGTTTCCAGCGGACGCCAAGATCCATGGTGCGGTTTCGCTTTCGCTCGTGCGGTGCGGATGTCCGGACCATTCTCACCTGCGAACGGAAGGTGAGCGACCGCTTAGGGAGCCCGTACGATGGTGTCGTTGCCCCATACACCCACAGGAGCCCCGCCCGTGACCGCCGAAGCCCCGATCGCCCCCGCCCTGTCGTACGGCCGGCTGATCCCCGTCACCGTCCACTTCGACGACCTGGACGCGCTCGGCATGCTGCACAACGCCCGCTACCCGCTGCTGGTCGAGCGCGCGTGGACCGAGTTCTGGGAGGGGCAGGGGGTCCGCTTCGACGGCGACTGGGCCCGCGCCGGGGACGCCTGCAACGTGGTCAAGGAACTGCTGATCGGCTACGAGGCGCCGGTCACCCGCACCGGCACGTACGCCGTCCACCTCTGGCTGGAGCGGCTCGGCACCACGGGGCTGACGTACGGCTTCCGGTTCTGTTCCGCGGACGGGGGCACCACGTACGCGCGCGGCACCCGGGTCCTCGTCCGGCTGGACGCGTCCACCCTGCGCCCCACGCCGTGGAGCGAGGGCTTCAGGTCCGCGGGTCGGGCACTGCTGCGGCCCGCGGACTGACCTCCGCGCTCCGGCGCCCGCCGGTCCGCAGCACGCCCGCGAACACCACGAGTCCGCAGGCCAGCACCGTCACCACGCCGAAGGACACCACGAGGCTGGTCGCCTGGGCCACTCCGCCGATCAGGCTCGGGGCGATCAGACCGGACGTGTAGGTGATCGTCGCGACGCCCGCGATGGCCTGGCTGGGGTTCGGCCCGCTGTGCCCGGCCGCGGCGAAGCAGAGCGGTACGACGACGGCGATCCCGAGGCCCAGCAGCCCGAACCCGGTCATCGCGACGGCCGGATGCCCGGCGAGCACGATCAGCAGCCCGCCCAGCACGGAAAGGACGCCGCCCGCCCGGACGGTCCGCACCGCGCCGAACCGGTTCACCATCGCGTCGCCCACGATCCGGGCCGCCGCCATGGTGAACATGAAGCCGGTCGTGCAGGCCGCCGCGAGGCCGGCCGACGTCTCCAGCTGGTCGCGCAGATAGACCGCCGACCAGTCCAGGCTCGCGCCCTCCGCGAACACCGCGCAGAACCCGACCGCGCCGATCAGCAGCGCGGAGCGCGGCGGCAGCGCGAACCTCGGGGGCGGCTCCTCGTCCTCGGTGGGCCTGAGGTCCAGCACCCAGTGACAGGCCAGCAGGCCCAGCGCGGTGAGGACGGCCGCCGCCAGTGTGTGGTGCACGCGCGCGTCCGCGCCGAGATGCGCGGCCAGTGTGCCGCCCGCCGAGCCGATCAGCGCGCCCGCGCTCCACATGCCGTGCAGCCCGGACATGATCGACTTGCCCAGCAGCCGCTCCACCTCCACACCGAGCGCGTTCATCGCCACATCGGCCATGCCGGAGGTCGCCCCGTACGTGAACATCGCCAGGCACAGGGTGAGGAGGTTCGGCGCGAGGGCGGGCAGGGTCAGGGACAGCGTCCACATCGCGAGCAGGGCGCGCAGGGCCGTACGGCTGCCGTAACGATGGCTGATCCGGCCGGCCAGCGGCATCGAGCACGAGGCGCCGAAGGCCGTGAAGGCGAGGGCGAAGCCGAGCTGTCCCGCGCTCACGCCGGCGTGGTCCTGGATCCACGGCACGCGGGTGGCGAAGGAGCCGGTGACCGCGCCGTGCACGGTGAACACCGCCGCCACGGCGTACCGGGCGCGTCGTACCTCCGACGGTGCGTGGACCACTTCGCTCATTCTTCCGTCCCTCTCGGCTCCATACCGCCCGGCCATGATGCCGTCGTAAACTATCAGGAACCCTGCCTGATAAAAAGAGAGCGCTCTCGGACTTTCGCTCACCGGCCCGTGGGAGGATCCCCGCATGCCCGCATCCCCGAGCACCGCCCGGGCCATCAACGACCGGCTCGCCCTGCGGCTGCTGCAGGACGAAGGCCCGTTGACGGCCGGGCGGTTGAAGCAGCTCACCGGTCTGTCCCGGCCGACGGTCGCCGACCTCGTCGAACGCCTCACCGCCGCCGGTCTGATCGAGGTCGTGGGAGAGGCGGGGGAGCAGCGGCGCGGACCGAACGCCAGGCTGTACGGCCTCGTCGCCGACCGCGCCCACCTGGCGGCGCTGGACGTGCGCACCGAGGGGGTCGCCGTGCGCGTGTGCGACCTGGTGGGCCGGGTGCTGACGGAGGCGTCCGTGCCGATCGGCGGCGACACCGGCACCGGCCCCGCCGTGGAGCAGGCGGTGACCCTGGTCGAGCGGGCCGTGAAGGAGGCCGGCGCCGACCGGCTGCACACCGTGGGCATCGGCGCGCCCGGGCTGATCGACCCGGCCGGCGGTGAACTGCGCAACTCCACCGGCCTGCCCGAGTGGCACCGCCGTCTGGTGGCCGCCCTCCAGGAACGGTTCCCGCACGCGCGCGTGAACGTCGAGAACGAGACCAACCTCGCGGCGCTGGCCGAACAGCGTGAGGGCGGCGCCCGGGACCGCGACACCTTCGTCCTGCTCTGGCTCGGCCATGGCACCGGCGCCGCCGTCGTCCTCGACGGCACCCTGCGCCGCGGCGCCTCCGGCGGCACGGGCGAGATCGGCTTCCTGCCGGTACCGGGCACGACCGGCCTCCCCTCGGCCACGGACTGCGAGGGAGGCTTCCACTCCCTGGCCGGCTCGGCGGCGATCGTCGCGCTGGCCGCCGGACACGGCCTGACCGCACCCCCGGAGGGCGACGAACCGGCGGGGGCGGCGGTGGTCCGGGAGGCGGCGCGGAGGGTGCGGGGCAGCGGAGCGGCGCCGGGGGAGAGGCGGCTGCCGGAGGGAGTGCCGGTGCCGGAGGCGAGGGAGCGGCGGCTCCCGGAAGGACTACCGCTCCCGGAAGGCGTACCGGTGCGTGAAGCGGCGCCGGGACGAGATGCCGTGCCCTCCGCCGCCGGTGCTTTCCTCGACGCCCTCGCCGATCGTGTCGCCATCGGTGTCGCCTCGGTCGTCGCCGTGCTCGACCCCGGGTGTGTGGTCCTCGGGGGCGAGGTCGGGCACGCCGGGGGGCGGGAGCTCGCCGACCGGGTGGCGGCGCGTCTGAGACGGATGGCACCGCTGCCCACCGAGGTACGGCCGAGTGCCCTGGGCGGCGGCGCGGTCCTGCGCGGAGCCCTGCTCACGGCCCGCGAGTCCGCGCAGGAGGACCTGTTCGGGGCGCCCTAGTTCCGGGGAAGGGACCTGCGCGTCAGGTACTCCTCGAACGTCCCCTTGCCCACCGCCCGCTCCGGTGCCAGGTGACCGCCCTCCCGGAACGCGCGATAGGCCGCGCCCCAGAGCGGCACGTGCACCACTCTGCGCCGCTTGCCGCTCGCCTTCAGATACGCGTGGGCCAGCGACTCGAACGTACGGACCTCGGGCCCCGCCATGTCCTCGACGTGCCCCGCCGGCGCGCCCTTTGCCAGCTCCGCGAGCCGCCCGGCGACCTCGGCCACCTCCACCGGCTGGTCGCTCACCCCGGCCGGCAGGAACATCACCGGCACCTTGGCCAGCCCCTCGAACACCTGAAGTAGCAGGTCGTGGAACTGGGTCGCGCGCAGCACGGTCCAGCCGAGGCCCGACTCCTCCACCAGCTTCTCCACGGCCAGCTTCGCCTCGTAGTAGCCGAACGGCACCCGGTCCACTCCGACGATCGAGATGTGGACGAGGTGCCGTACGCCCGCCGTCCGGGCCGCCCCGATCAGGTGCGCCGCCGCCTGCTCGTCGCCCCCGCGCGGAGTGCTCGCGCAGTGCACGACCGTGTCCACGCCGGCCAGGGCCGTGTCCAGTTCCGGCCCGCCCTTGCGCAGGTCGACGGCGTACGGCCGGCTGTGCCGGCTCAGTACCCGCACCTCGTGGCCGTCCGCCCGCAGCCGCGCGGTGACGAGCCGGCCGAGGGTGCCGGTGCCGCCGGTCACCAGGATCGTGGTCATGCCGTTCAGCCCCTTCGGACACCGGACGCTCCCGGGTGGAGCGCCCATCGCCAGCCGAGTACGAACTCCAGCTTGTCCGGATCGAGTACGGCCCGCACGTCCGTGCGGTGAACCGGGGATGGGGAGGCCCGGCGACGGGCAAGGGCCGTCGTCACCGCCGCCGGACCGTACCCGTCGACCCTAAGAGGACTAGACCAGTGCGTCAATAGGTCTGGACCAACCGTCAGGCGTGCCCCGGATGCGGCGAGTTGGGGCGCCCTGGGGGTGTCCGACAAGTCCAGCGACACGCTCTGTGAGCCACCCCACACACTTCGCCCGTATGGACGACGATCCGGCGTGGCACACTGGCCCTGTACCTAAAGCAGCGCACTCCGGGGTCGGTGAAAGTCCGAACCGGCGGTTACAGTCCGCGACCCGGTCACTTCCAGTGACCGGTTGACCAGGTGAAATTCCTGGACCGACGGTTAAAGTCCGGATGGGAGGCAGTGCGCGGCGGGCGGGCATTCGTGCGCGCCGCCGTATGTGTACTCGTCCGGATGGACGAGTCTGTCGGCGTCGCCCCCGGTGTCCCCGCTCGTGTCTGCTGTCGTCATCGACAGGCCCCGGAGTCCGTGCCCGAATGAGGCAGGAGGACCCGGGAAGTGTTCACCGGAATCGTCGAAGAGCTGGGTGAGGTCACCGCCGTCGAGGACCTCGGCGACGCCGCCCGCTTCCGGCTGCGCGGCCCCGTCGTCACCGACGGAGCGAAGCACGGCGACTCCATCGCCGTGAACGGAGTCTGTCTCACCGTCGTGGAGCACGAGGGCGACGAGTTCACCGCCGACGTCATGGCGGAGACCCTCGTCCGCTCCAGCCTCCGCACCCTCACCGTCGGCTCCCGCGTCAACCTCGAACGCCCCACCGCGGTCGGCGCACGCCTCGGCGGGCACATCGTGCAGGGCCATGTCGACGGCACCGGCCAGGTCCTGGAGCGCAAGCCCTCCGAGAACTGGGAGATCGTCAAGGTCTCCCTCCCCGCCGAACTCGCCCGGTACGTCGTCGAGAAGGGCTCCATCACGGTCGACGGCATCAGCCTCACCGTCGTCGAGGCCGGCCCCGACTACTTCACCGTCAGCCTCATCCCCACCACCCTCGACCTGACCACGCTCGGCCTCAAGCAGCCCGGCGACCCGGTCAACCTCGAGGTCGACATCGTCGCCAAGTACGTCGAGCGCCTGCTCGCGAGCGCGCAGGGAGCGGGCAAGTGAACTGGCTGACCTCCGTGGCGTTCACCGCCTTCGGCAAGCCCATCCTGTGGACGGACATGATCGGCAACATCACCGGTCTGGCCGCCCTCGCCCTCGGCTGGCGGCGCTCCGTCTGGAGCTGGCCCGTCCAGTTCCTGGCAGGCCTCATCCTCTTCGGCGCCTTCTTCGGCCATCTGACCGGCAGCGCGGGCAAGCAGGCGATCGTCATGGTCGTCGCCCTGTTCGGCTGGTGGCAGTGGAACCGCAAGAAGGGCGAGGCCGGTGACGGACACATCGCCCCGCGGTTCGCCACCTGGACCGAGCGCGCGGTGATGGTCGGGGCGGCCGCCGCCGGCACCGTCGCGGTCGCCCTGCTCTTCAAGGCGTACCCGAGTCTGTCCTGGGACCCCTGGCCGGACGCCTACATCTTCGTCGGCACCATCGTCGCCATGTACGCCCAGGCGCGCGGCATGGTCGAGTTCTGGATCGCCTGGCTCCTCGTCGACCTCGTGGGCGTCCCCCTCAACTTCGCCAACGGCTACGCCTTCTCCGGCTTCGTCTACGTCATCTACGGCGCGCTCGTCCTGTGGGGCATGCGCGACTGGTGGCTGCGCTCCCGCAGGGGCCCGCAGCCCGCTCTGGAAGGAGCGCCGGCATGAGCACGGCACCGATCCTCTACAGCACCGACGGCCTGGAAGACCTCACGCTCGACCCCGTCGAGCAGGCCATCGCCGACATCGCGGCCGGCCGCCCGATCGTGGTCGTCGACGACGAGGACCGCGAGAACGAGGGCGACCTCGTCATCGCCGCCGAGAAGGTCACCCCCGAGATCGTCGCCTTCATGATGAGCGAGTGCCGCGGTTTGATCTGCGCTCCCATGGAGAGCGACGAGCTGGACCGGCTGAAGCTTCCGCAGATGGTCGACGACAACACCGAGTCGATGAAGACCGCCTTCACGGTCTCCGTCGACGCCTCCGCGGCCCACGGCGTCACCACCGGCATCTCCGCCTCCGACCGCGCCACCACCCTCCGGTTGCTGGCGAGCGGCGACGCGGAGCCGACGGACTTCGTCCGTCCCGGCCACATCTTCCCCCTCCGCGCCAAGGCGGGCGGGGTCCTGACCCGCAACGGCCACACCGAGGCCGCCGTCGACCTCGCCCGCCTCGCGGGACTGCGGCCGGCCGGCGCCATCGTCGAGATCGCCGGCGAGGACGGCCGGATGCTCCGCCTGCCCGAACTGATCCCGTTCGCCCGCAAGCACGGCCTGACGATCATCTCCATCGAGGACCTGATCGCCTACCGCCGCAGCGCCGAGCCGACGGTCCGCCGCGAGGCGGAGACCCGGCTGCCCACCGTCCACGGCACCTTCACCGCGTACGGCTACCGCTCCACCGTCGACGGCGTCGAGCATGTCGCCCTCGTCCACGGCGAGATCGGCGACGGCAAGGACGTCCTGGTCCGCGTCCACTCCGAATGCCTCACCGGCGACGTCTTCGCCTCCCTGCGCTGCGACTGCGGCCCCCAGCTCGACGCGTCGCTGGAACGCATCCAGAGCGAGGGCCGGGGCGTGGTCGTCTACCTGCGCGGACACGAGGGCCGGGGGATCGGCCTGCTGTCCAAGCTGCGCGCGTACGAGCTCCAGGAGCAGGGCCACGACACCCTCGACGCCAACCTGGAACTCGGCCTGCCCGCCGACGCCCGCGACTACGGCGCCGGCGCGCAGATCCTCGCCGACCTGGGCGTGCGCAGCGTCCGGCTGATGACCAACAACCCCGAGAAGACCGACGCGCTCGTCCGGCACGGCATCGAGGTCACCGAGCGCGAACCGATGCCCGTCCAGGCGGGCGAGCACAACATCCGCTACCTGCGCACCAAGCGGGACCGGATGGGACACGACCTGCCCTGGCTGGACACGGCCCCCGTGTCCCCCTGCGGCAACCAGTAACAAGAGCACCTCTAGGAGAGACGTGAGCGGCAAGGGCGCACCGGAACTGTCCGTACGCAATGTGGGTGACCTGCGGGTCGCCGTCATCGCGGCACAGTGGCACGAGAAGGTGATGGACGGTCTGGTCGACGGCGCGCTGCGCGCCCTGCACGACCTGGGCATCGACGAGCCGACCCTGCTCAGGGTCCCCGGCAGCTGGGAGCTCCCGGTCGTCGCCAAGGTCCTCGCGGGCCGCGGCTACGACGCGATCGTCGCCCTCGGCGTCGTCATCCGCGGCGGCACCCCCCACTTCGAGTACGTGTGCCAGGGCGTCACCCAGGGCCTGACCCAGGTGTCGGTCGAGACCGGCGTCCCCGTCGGCTTCGGCGTCCTCACCTGCGACACCGAGGAGCAGGCCCTGGACCGGGCCGGTATCGAGGGCTCGAACGAGGACAAGGGACACGAGGCGGTGACGGCGGCGGTGGCGACCGCGGCCACCCTCCGCTCAGTATCTGAACCCTGGCGATAGGCCCACCGGCAAAAGGGCTAGGGTGGGCAGCACCATGTCCAAGAAGACGTTCGAGGAGCTCTTCGCCGAGCTCCAGCAGAAGGCCGCCACCGGCGACCCCGCCACCTCCCGCACCGCCGAACTGGTCGGGAAGGGCGTCCATGCCATCGGCAAGAAGGTCGTCGAAGAGGCCGCCGAGGTCTGGATGGCCGCCGAGTACGAGGGCAAGGAAGCGGCCGCCGAGGAGATCTCGCAGCTGCTCTACCACGTCCAGGTGATGATGGTCGCCCGCGGGATCTCGCTGGACGACGTCTACGCCCACCTGTAAACCCTTTTCCGATACATCGCACTTTTCACGCAAAGGAAGCCGACCTCATGCTGCGCATCGCCGTCCCCAACAAGGGTTCCCTGTCAGGCCCTGCGGCGGAGATGCTGCATGAGGCCGGCTACCAGCAGCGCCGCGAGTCCAAGGAGCTGCGGATCGTCGACCCGGTCAACGAGGTGGAGTTCTTCTACCTCCGCCCCCGCGACATCGCGATCTACGTCTCCTCCGGCCGCCTCGACATCGGCATCACCGGCCGCGACCTGCTCATCGACTCCGGCGCCAACGCCGAGGAGATCCTGCCGCTCGGCTTCGCCCGCTCCACCTTCCGCTTCGCCTCCAAGCCGGGCGAGGCGAACGGCGTGGAGGACCTCAAGGGCAAGACGGTCGCCACCTCCTACGAGGGCATCGTCGCCAAGCACCTCGCCGACAACGGCATCGACGCCTCCGTCGTCCACCTCGACGGCGCCGTCGAGACCGCGATCGAGCTGGGCGTCGCCGAGGTCATCGCCGACGTCGTCGAGACCGGTACCTCCCTGCGCAACGCGGGCCTGGAGGTCTTCGGCGAGCCCATCATGAAGTCCGAGGCCATCGTGATCCGCCGCACCGGCGCGGAGTCCGACGACAACGCCGAGTCCAAGGTCCAGCAGTTCCTGCGCCGCCTCCAGGGCGTCCTGGTCGCCCGGACCTACGTGATGATGGACTACGACTGCCGTGTCGAGCAGCTGGAGAAGGCCGTCGCGCTGACCCCGGGCCTGGAGTCGCCGACCGTCTCCCCGCTGCACAACGAGGGCTGGGTCGCCGTCCGCGCCATGGTCCCCGCCAAGGAGGCCCAGCGGATCATGGACGACCTCTACGACATCGGCGCCCGCGCCATCCTGACCACAGCCATCCACGCCTGCCGCCTCTGACCTCCACCGGGAACATGTCCGATCTTCCGGGCAGCGATCTGCCCACCCTGCCCGTCACCTTCCGGCCGGGCCGCACCCGTGTGGTGCTGCTCACGGCCGGAGTGACGATCTTCCTCGTCATCTCCGGCATTGCGATGCTGCTGGAGAAGCTCGGTCCGGGGGAGCGGCTCAGCTTCGTCCTGACCGGCGCCCTCATCTTCGGGGTGCTGGCCCGGCTCGCCCGGGTGCGGGTCTCCGCCGACGACTCCGGTGTCACCGTGGTGAACATCGCGAGCATGCGGCGGCTGGACTGGGCCGAGATCATCCAGGTGAACCTCCGTCCGGGCGACCCCTGGGTGTTCCTCAACCTCACCGACGGCACCAGCCTGCCCGCGCTCGGCATCCAGCCCGGCATCGACAAGCAGCAGGCCATCGCGGACGCGCGGGCGCTGCGCGGGCTCGTCGAGGCGCGTTCCGTCCGGGACCCCGAGACGTCCACAGGGCAAGATCAGGGCTGACTCGGGGCGGTCCACCCTGCCGCTGGAGCCCCTGTCTTGATTAATCTGGTGACGGAGGCGTTCCCCTTGTGCCTCCGCCCCTGTTGTGCCCTGCCGGGCGCACAGGGGTTCCTGCTACCCGAGGAGTGACCCTCTCCGGCGATGGACGGTTCGTCCTGTAGTACCTGCGCCGCCCCCATCCGACATGCTTCGGAGGCGGCGGCATCATGACCATCCCCCTGCTGCTCCTGGCAGCCGCGTTCCTGCTCATCCTCGCCAACGGCTTCTTCGTCGCCGCCGAGTTCGGCCTCGTCACGGTCGAACGCCCGGACGCGGAGAAGGCCGCCGCCGAGGGCGACAAGCGAGCCCGTACGGTCGTGGAGTCGCTCAAGGAGCTGTCCTTCCAGCTCTCCGGCACCCAGCTCGGCATCACCATCACCTCGCTCGTCGTCGGCATGCTCGCCGAACCGGCGCTCGCGGAGCTGCTGCACGGCCCCTTCACCGCGATCGGCATCCCCGAGGGCGCCGTCTCCGGTGTCGCCGTGGTCGTCGGCATGCTGCTGGCGTCCGCCGTCCAGATGGTGGTCGGCGAACTCGTGCCCAAGAACTGGGCGGTGTCCAAGCCCCTGCAGGTCGCGCGGTTCGTCGCGGGCCCGCAGCACGCCTTCTCCCGCCTCTTCCGGCCGGTGATCGCGGGCCTCAACACGGTCGCCAACCGGCTGGTGCGCGCCCTGGGCGTCGAGCCCACCGAGGAGCTGGCCTCCGCCCGCACCCCGGGCGAACTCGTCTCCCTCGCCCGCCACTCGGCCCAGGCGGGCGCCCTCGAACAGGACACGGCCGACCTGTTCGTACGGACCCTGTCCCTGGCCGAGCTGACCGCGCAGCACGTCATGACGCCGCGCGTGAAGGTCAGCGCCCTGCAGTCCTCGGCCACCGCCGAGGACGTGGTCAATCTGACCCGGGCCACCGGGCTGTCCCGCTTCCCCGTCTACCGCGAGAAGATCGACGAGATCGTCGGCATGGCCCACCTCAAGGACGCCCTGGCCGTCTCCGTCCACGACCGCCTGCGCACCCCGGTCTCCCGGATCGCCCGCCCGGCTCTGCTGGTCCCCGAAACCCTGCCCGTCCAGCCGCTGCTGGCCCGGCTGCGGAGCGAGCAGCCCATCGCCGTCGTCGTCGACGAGTACGGCGGCACGGCCGGCGTGGTCACCCTGGAGGACATCGTCGAGGAGATCGTCGGCGAGGTCCGCGACGAGCACGACGGGCACGACAGCCCCGAACTGGCCGCCGCCCCGCCCGAAGAGGGCAAACCCGCCTGGGACGTCGACGGCAGCTGCCGGGTCGACACCCTCCAGCGGATAGGCCTCGAGGTGCCCGAGGGGCCGTACGAGACCGTGGCCGGCCTCGTCGCCGACCTGCTCGGCCGGATCCCGGCCGTCGGCGACCGGGCGGAACTGCCCGGCTGGCGGCTGACCGTGCGCCGGGTCGGCCACTACCGGGCCGAGCGGGTCCGGCTGGTCCGCACCGGCCAGGTCGTGGAGGTCTCCCGGTGAACGTCCTCCAACTCGTCTTCGCCGCCCTGCTCGTGCTGACCAACGGCTTCTTCGTGGGCGCCGAGTTCGCCCTCGTCTCCGTCCGCCGCAGCCAGATCGAGCCCCTGGGCACCGCCCGGGCCCGCCAGGTCCTCTACGGCCTGGAGCGCCTGCCGCAGATGATGGCCGCCGCCCAGTTCGGCATCACCGTCTGCTCCCTCACCCTGGGCGCGGTCGCCGAACCGACCGTCGCCAAGCTGCTGGAACCGCTCTTCGAGTGGATCCACCTCCCGCACGGCATGATCCACCCCCTGGGCTATGTCATCGCCCTGGCCGCCGTGGTCTTCTTCCACCTCGTCATCGGCGAGATGGTCCCGAAGAACCTCGCCATGGCCGCGCCGGAGAAGGCCGCACTGTGGCTCAGCCCGGGCCTCGTCGCCTTCGCCCGGCTGTGCCGGCCGATCACCGTCGCCCTCGGCGCCTGCGCCCAGGGCATCCTGCGGCTCTTCCGGGTCGAGCCCAAGGACGAGGTCGAGGCCGTCGTCACCAGCGAGCAGCTCAACCGGCTGCTGGAGGACTCCGGCCAGGCGGGTCTCCTCGACCCCGAGGAGCAGGAGCGTCTGGAGGACGCGCTGGAACTGGGCTCCCGCCCCGTGACGGACGTCCTGCTGAAGCGCGAGTCGCTGGTCACGGTCAGCCCGTCGGTCACCCCCGGCGAGATCGTCGAACTCACCGCCCGCACCGGCTACTCCCGCTTCCCCGTCGCCGCGGAGACCGGCGCGTACATGGGCTACCTCCATGTGAAGGACGTCCTCGACGTCGAGGACTCCCAGCGTGCGGTGCCCCAGCAGGTCTGGCACCCGATGACGACCCTCCGCTCCGACCTGCCCCTGGACGACGCCCTGACGGTGATGCGCCGTGCGGCCACCCACCTGGCCCAGGTCGCGGACGCCTCCGGCCGGGTCCTGGGCCTGGTCGCCCTGGAGGACGTACTGGAACTCCTGGTCGGCGAGGTCACCGACCCGGCCCACCGCGAGGTACCAGAGGTCAGACTGACGGAACCAAGAGCAAGCGGCGAGCCGGAGGAGGCGATGGCGTCGTAGGGGCGGTGGGGGCTGTCGTTCGGCTGCGGCTGCGTCGTGGCTGGTCGCGCAGTTCCCCGCGCCCCTAGGGGGCTGCAGTCACGCGCACGTAGCTGCGGGCAGTCGTGCCGCTGGGGCGATGGGGGAGGGTGGGCGCAGCGGCACCCCGTCAGCGCCGGGCCGCGCGACCCACCCCGGGCACCTCACATCGCCGACGGATCCTGCGGCCCCCGCCCCGACAGCACCTCGCCGTACGCCTGCATCAGATCCGGCAACCGCAGTGTCGACAAGTCGTCACGAGTCAGTGCCCCGGGATAGGTGGACAACCGCAGATCCCGGTACGCACAGCTCTTCTCGTACAGCGTCCGCAGGAACCGCCCGTTGCCCAACTCGTCGATCCACCCCTGGTCGACGACATGCCCGGCGATGGAGCGCAGCTCGTCCAGCGCCTCCTCGTCCCACACGTCACCGTTCTCCGCCGCGAGCACCTCGCCGATGGAGGTGAGTTCGAGAGGGCGGTAGGAGGGAAAGTCGACACGGGTCGTGAAACGGGAGGACAGCCCGGGGTTCGCGGCGAGCAGCCGGTCCATGCCCTCCGGGTAGCCGGCCAGGATCACCACCAGGTGGTCCCGGTTGTCCTCGGCCCGCTTCAGCAGCACCTGCAACGCCTCGTCCCCGTACGCGTCGCCCTTGCCGTACCCCGAGTTGGAGAGCGAGTACGCCTCGTCCACGAAGAGGACGCCGCCGAGGGCGGAGTCGATCAGTTCGTTGGCCTTGACCGCCGTCTGGCCGAGGTACTCGCCGACGAGGTCGGCCCGCTGGGCCTCCACCAGATGGTCGCCGCCGAGCAGACCGAGGGCGTAGAAGACGCGGCCGAGGATGCGGGCCACGGTGGTCTTGCCGGTGCCGGACGGCCCGGAGAAGACGAAGTGCCGTTTGGGCGGCTGGACCGGAAGGCCCTGCCCGGCCCGCAGCCGGGCCATGTTGAGCTGTGCCGACAGAGCCTTGACCTGGCGTTTCACCGGTTCCAGACCCACCATGCGCTCCAGCTCGGCGAGCGCCTCCTCGAGTAAGACGGGGTCGGTGGGCCCGGCGGGCAGCGGGGACGGCACGACCGACTTCGCCCGTACGGCGGGGTCCGCGACCGACGGCAGGGGGCCGACCGGCGGCAGGTCGGCGGGCTCGGTGAGCTTGAGGTCCCGGCCCTCCGTGCCGAACAGCGGATCGAGGGCGTCCGGCCCGTCCCCCACGTCCTGCCCGACCCCGCTGAGTGTGATCGCCGCGAAGTCGGCGGGATCGTCGTAGCCGTCGCCCTCGGCGATCGCGGCGAGCCGGGCGGAGGTGTCCATGAAGGCGGGGTCGACCCGGTGCACCGCCCGGTACAGGGGGAGCGCGGCGGCCGAGCGGCCGGTGCCCTCGTGGGCCCGGGCCAGCCAGTAGCGCAGCTCCTTGCGCTGCGGCTGCTCGCTGCGACAGCGCATCAGGGCGGCGGACAGCAGTGGTTCGGCCTGGCCGTACATCTCCAGCCTGACCCTGGCCATTCCGCCGAAGAGCCCGGCCTCGATACCGAGGAGCGGGTCGTCCAGCAGGGGGTCGGTGTGCCGGACGAGCTGTTCCCAGTCCTTGACCAGGTAGGCGCGGCAGGCGTGCAGGAAGCGGACCTGGTGGTCGGTGTCGACGGGCGGGAGCCCGGCGAGTGCCCGGTCCAGCTCGGGGACGTGCCGGCCGTCCAGCCAGTGCGAGGCGTGCGCGAGCAGCAGATCGCGCGGGCTCTCGAGCACCGGCTGCACCCACCAGCCCAGCCAGTACCAGGAGTTGAGCGCACGACGGTGCCGGGCGCGCTGTTCGCCGAAGCGGTCCCGGTGCCGGAACATCCGCAGCAGCGCGGTCGTCGTGTCCACGCGCAGCGCGTGCAGCCCGAGCCAGCCGTCGGCCATCCCGGGGTCGATCCGTACCGCGGTGCGGAACTCCTCCTCCGCCTGCGGATACGCGCCCATGGTGTAGGCGTCCACGCCTCGTAGCCAGGCGAGGTCGGCCGGGGCCTCCGGGCCCTGCGTGCCGAAGTCCATCACGTCCCCCACAAACCGTGCCCCCGTCGGTTTGCCACCGGGCTCGTGCCCGTCGGCTGCCTTGGTCGAACCGCTGTGCCGCGGACCGGAGTTGCAAGGTGCGCGAAGCAGCTGTCCGTAGGTCGCACCGAGGGCATCGTACCTGCGGGAGCAGTGCCCGCCGAAGGGTGCCGCACAGGCCGTTTGGCGAGGTGGGAGCCGACGGGGCGCATCCCGCGACGGTGACCCTCGGTGAGCGCGCCACGCCATGGAGCGTCCGGAAAGTGGAGCGAGAGGCGGGCTGAGGGCAGAACGAAGCCCCCGATCACGGGGGAACAACCGGGGGCTTCGCGACTGAGGGCGGCTGCGATTGCCGCACATTCAGAACGTAAGTCCTGTCCGGGCCGTCGGTCAAGCGAAGTTGGGGCACTTGGCGAACTTCGAGCGTGGGAGCCTTCACAGGTTCACCACATCGCGGGTGGTCCCTCACGGTGGGTGACACCCGGGTGTCCGCCGGGGGTTCCCAGCGGCCCCGGCAGTACCTCGTACCCCTCGGTCAACTGCCGTACCAGCAACGCGGCATGGGGTCTCGACGGGTCCTCCGCGAAGTGCCGCGCCTCCGCCCGGACCCAGCCGTCCCAGAACGCGCGCTGTTCCTCCCCGTCCCGCGACCGGCCGCGCGCCCAGGCCTCCTCGCGCGGTGTCTCCAGCCACAGCAGACAGGCCAGGTGCGGCCGCAGGGCCCGGCGGCCCGCGCCGACCCCCTCGATCAGGACGACGGGGGCGGGGGGCAGCGGCCGGGGCGGGCCGAAGCGGCGCTCGGTCCAGTCGTAGGGGGCGTAGTGGGCGGTCTCGCCGTGGCGGAACGGCTCGATCACCTCGGTCAGGAGTCGCTCGGTCCAGGTGAACAGTTCCTCGTGGCTGGCGATGTCGTCGAGGTGCAGCACCGGCGCACCGCCCAGCGCCTCGGCCAGCCGGCCCGCGAACGTGGACTTCCCGGAGCCCGCGTGGCCGTCGACCCCGATCAGGCGGACCGGGCCGCAGGACGGGGGGAGGCGGCGGAGCCGGGAGGCGAGCTGGTGGATGACGGGTCCTAGGGGGCGGGTTCCGGACGGGGCGGAAGGGGGCACAGCGGGTGCGGCGCGAAAGAGCCACGGCGTGCGGCGCGAAAGTCTAGTGCGGCACCTGGTGCGACACGGCGGGCCCCGTGGGGGTGAAGGTGCTGGTGAGCGGGGCGGCCTGCGTCCATAGTGGGCGCACAGTCGTGCACCGGACACCCTGGGGGTCCTTCCACCCATGAGCAGCGCCGAGCAGTCCTCCCGTGGAGTCGAACAGCCCTCCCGTAGAGCGGTCCTCGCCGCGGTGGTCGCCGCCGCGGTGGCGACAGGCGCGGGCGCGGCGGCCACCGCCTCCGCGGACCCCGCCGAGACCCCGGACGCCGAGTCCGTCCCGTCCCGGCCCGTCGACCACCGCGCCTGGTTCACGTACGCCGACTGGGGCTCGGGCACCGCCCGGGGCACCCGTGCCGTCGCGGGCGCCCGGCCGGGCCTGGCCCTGAGCGCGTCCCTCGGGACCGTCGACTACGCCGACCCGCACACCAGGACCACCGCCGGCTGGGAGTACGCGACCTGGACGTCCCCCGTCCACCGGCTCGCCGTCCCCGCCACCGAGGCGATCGCCTCCTGGAACGCGAGCACCCCGGCCGGCACCTGGCTCCAGGTCGAGCTGAAGGCCACGTACTCCGACGGCACGGACACCCCCTGGTACGTGATGGGCCGCTGGGCCTCCGGCGACCAGGACATCAGGCGGACCTCGGTCGACGGTCAGACCGACGGCAGAAGCACCGTGTGGACCGACACCCTCTCCCTCGGTGACGCCTCCACGGGCCTGCGCCTCGCCTCGTACCGGGTCCGGCTGACCCTGTACCGCCGTCCCGGGACGACACTCACCCCGACCGTGTGGCGGCTGGGCGTGATGGGCTCCGCCGTCCCGGACCGCTTCACCGTCCCGGCCTCGGTGCCGGGCGTCGCGCGCGAGCTGGTGGTGCCGCGCTACTCGCAGGAGATCCACAAGGGCCAGTACCCGGAGTACGACAACGGCGGCGAGGCCTGGTGCAGTCCCACCTCCTCGCAGATGATCATCGAGTACTGGGGCGGCCGGCTGACCGCCGGGCAGCTGAAGTGGGTCGATCCGTCCTACGCGGACCCGCAGGTGTGCCACGCGGCCCGGTCCACGTACGACCACCAGTACCGCGGCTGCGGCAACTGGCCGTTCAACGCCGCCTACGCCGCCACCTTCAAGGACCTCCAGGGCGTGATCACCCGGCTCGCCTCCCTCACCGACCTGGAGACGCTGATCGCGGCCGGCATCCCGGCCATGACGTCCCAGTCTTTCCTCAAGGAGGAGCTCACCGGGGCGGGGTACGGCACCGCCGGGCATCTGATGACCGTGATCGGCTTCACGGCCGAGGGGGATGTGATCGCCAACGATCCGAACGCGGCGGACGACGCCTCGGTGCGGCGCGTGTACCGGCGGCGGCAGTTCGAGAACGTCTGGCTCAGGACCAAGCGCCACAACGCCGAGGGCAAGGTCGTCTCCGGCACCGGGGGCGTGTGCTACCTGTACTTCCCGGCGCGTCCGAGCGCGCTCCAGTGCGCGGCGCTGAAGGCGGTGGGTGTGCCCGTGTGAGCGCGGTGGCCTGGCCGTGTGAGCAAGCTCTCGGCCGTAAAAGCCCTGATGGGTGGCAAAGTGGACAGCATGACCGCACACGCAGCCACCGCCTCCCGCGCCCGCACCGGCGGCCCGAGGGACGACGGCCCGAAGATCGCCGAGCACGTCATGGGCTGGGTCCTCGTCGCCGTCGTCGCGATGCTCGTGACGCAGCTGGGGCTGCTCTGACCTCTGCGGCACCCGGTTACCGGTGTGACCTGACCCACGGTTCGACCTGACATACTGACGTCGTCCCGCCGACCGTTGGAGACAGGTCGAAATTGAATATCAGCCAACAGCGCGACGCCGCCCGTCCCCGGGCGCGGGGAACCGAGCGCTCACTGGCGCGCCGCGCCGAACTCATCACCATCGGGCGCAAGTTGTTCGCCGACACGTCCTACGACGCGCTCTCGATGGACGACATCGCCCGGCAGGCGCACGTCGCCAAGGGGCTGATCTACTACTACTTCCAGTCGAAGCGCGGTTACTACCTGGCCATCGTCCAGGACTCCGTCGCCGACCTGGTCTCCTTCGCGGCGAGCGGACTCGAACTGCCCCAGGTGGACCGGGTGCAGCGCACGATCGACGGTTATCTGCGCTACGCCGAGCACAACCAGGCCGCGTACCGCACGATCGTCAGCGGTGGTGTCGGCTTCGACACCGAGGTGCACGCCATCCGGGACGGGGTGCGCGCGGCGATCGTCGCGACCATAGCCGAGGGCGCCTACGGCGACAGCGACATCCCGCCGCTGCCCCGTATGGCCCTGCTCTCCTGGGTGTGCAGTGTCGAGGGGGCCACCCTCGACTGGATCGACCGGCCCCAGCTCTCCCGTGAGGTCATGTGCGACCTGCTGGTGAAGACCCTGGGCGGCACCCTGCGCGCCATCGAGGAGGTCGACCCCTCCTTCCCGGCGCCCAAGCCGGCCCGCAGGGACTGAGCACGCACAAGGGGCGGAGGCTCGTGGTCCTCCGCCCCAAGTGCCCAGCGGGCCCGGATCAGTGGATCGCGTTGATCAGCTCGCCGTTGGCCGTGTCCCCGCTCAGCTCCCAGAAGAACGTGCCGCCCAGGTGCTGGGCGTCCTTGTACTTCATCTTCCCCTTGATGGTCTTCGGGGTGTCGTAACTCCACCAGTCGTTGCCGCACTTGGCGTACGCGGTGCCGCCGACCGTGCCGGTCGCCGGGCACTTGGTCTTGAGGACCTTGTAGTCCTCGTTGCCGTCCTCCCACGTCCCCGCCGCGGGCCCGGTGGCCGTGCCGCCCGGCTTCGCCTGGGTGACACCGGTCCAGCCGCGCCCGTAGAAGCCGATGCCGAGCAGCAGCTTGCGGGACGGGATGCCCAGGCTCTTGAGCTTGGCGATCGTCGAGGCGGTGTCGTAGCCCTGCTGCGGAATGCCGGGGTAGGAGTGCAGGGGCGAGTGCGGTGCCGTGGGGCCGGTGGCCGCCCAGGCGCCGAAGTAGTCGTACGTCATCGGGTTGTACCAGTCGACGTACTTCGCCGCGCCCGCGTAGTCGGCCGCGTCGATCTTGCCGCCGCTGGTGGCGTCGGCCGTGATCGCCGCCGTGACCAGCTCGCGCTTGCCGAACTTCTCGCGCAGGGCCTTCATGACGTCCCGGAACGCCTCGCGGCCGCTGGTGTCGCAGGTCAGGCCGCAGGCGTTGGGGTACTCCCAGTCGATGTCGATGCCGTCGAAGACGTCCGCCCACTTGGAGTTCTCGACCAGGTCGTAGCAGGACTGGGCGAAGGCCGCCGGGTCCTTGGCCGCCTCGCCGAAGCCGCCGGACCAGCTCCAGCCGCCGAACGACCAGATGACCTTGAGGTTCGGGTGGAGCTTCTTCAGCTTGCGCAGCTGGTTGAAGTTGCCGCTGAGCGGCTGGTCCGCGGTGTCGGCGACGCCGTCCACGGACTGCTCGGCCGTGAAGGGCACGTCGGTGTCCGCCCAGGAGTCGCCGAGGGCGCACTTGCCGTCGGTGACGTTGCCGAAGGCGTAGTTGATGTGGGTGAGTTTGTCGGCGGAGCCGGAGGTCTCGATGTTCTTGACGTAGTACTGGCGGCCGTAGATGCCCCAGTCGGTGAAGTAGCCCACGACCTTCGAGCCGGGGTGCGCCTCGGCGGGGCCGGACGCGTCGGCGGTGGCGGTGCCCGCGCCGGCGAGCAGGGCGGCGCCGAGGGCGGCGCAACAGCCCGCGGACAGGAGCGTCCGGGACCGGGTGCGGGGGTGGAGCGGGGTGTGCATCGGGTGTCTCCTCGCAGGGACAGGGAGGGGATCGCACGCCGATTGGCATGAACGCGGGGAGGCGTTGGACCGAAACGGTAGGAGGACTAGACCACTTCGGTCAATGGTTTGGACCAATCCTGCGGTCGCTCGGCCGTGCGGGGAGGGCGCCCCGCGGGCATACTCACAGCGCGAAGCCGCTGGTCGGCCTGTAAGGAGGCGCCACCATGCCCGAGCGCGCGCCGGCACCGGTGGACCGCGCCCTGCCCACGGAGGAGGCCCGGGAACTCCTCACCCTCGTCCGTGACATCGCCCGGCGCGAGATCGCCCCGACAGCCGCCGAGGAGGAGGACGCGGGACACTTCCCGCGCGAGCTGTTCACCCTTCTGTCCGTGTCGGGACTGCTCGGTCTGCCGTACGACTCCGGGTACGGCGGCGGCGACCAGCCGTACGAGGTCTACCTCCAGGTCCTGGAGGAACTCGCCGCGTCCCGGCTCACGGTCGGGCTCGGTGTCAGCGTCCACACCCTGGCCACCTACGCCCTCGCCACCCACGGCACCGACGAACAGCGGGCCGCGCGTCTGCCGGGCATGCTCGGCGGCGGGCTGCTCGGCGCGTACTGCCTGTCCGAACCGTCCTCCGGCTCGGACGCGGCCGCGCTGCGGACCCGGGCCGTACGGGACGGGGAGAAGTGGGTGATCAGCGGCACCAAGGCCTGGATCACCCACGGCGGGATCGCCGACTTCTACACCGTCATGGCGCGCACCGGCGGCGAGGGGGCGCGCGGGATCACCGCGTTCCTGGTGCCCGGTGACGCCGACGGCCTCACCGCCGCGCCGCCGGAGAGGAAGATGGGGCTCAAGGGCTCACCCACCGCGCAGATCCACTTCGACGGCGTACGGATCCCCGACTCCCGTCGGCTCGGCGACGAGGGGCAGGGCTTCGCGATCGCCCTGGCCGCGCTGGACTCCGGGCGGCTCGGCATCGCGGCCTGCGCGGTCGGCCTCGCCCAGGCGGCGCTGGACGAGGCTGTCGCCCACGCTCACCAGCGCCGGCAGTTCGGGCGGCCCCTCGCCGACTTCCAGGGGCTGCGCTTCCTGCTCGCCGACATGGCGACCCGGGTCGAGTCGGGCCGCGCCCTGTATCTGGCGGCGGCGCGGCTGCGGGACGCCGGCCGGCCCTTCGCCCGGCAGGCGGCGATGGCGAAACTCCACTGCACCGACGCCGCGATGCAGGTCACCACCGACGCCGTCCAGGTGCTCGGCGGATACGGCTACACCGCCGACTTCCCCGTCGAGCGCTATCTGCGCGAGGCCAAGGCCCTGCAGATCGTCGAGGGCACGAACCAGGTCCAGCGGATGGTCATCGCCCGTCATCTGCTGGGTCCGGAGACTCGCTGAACTGCCCCGGCCGCACCTGCGGCGCCGCCAGCCGCACCCACTCGGGATCGTGCCGCCCCGGCAGGGTGCGGCCGTGGTCGGCCCAGGCGCGGATCAGCTCGCGGTAGATGGGCGGATCCGGTGGGGGCGGCGGAGCCGGAGCAGTCCGGGGAACCGATTCTGCGTGTCGGCGGCCCGCACCTCCGGGTTCCGCGGGTGCGGGGGCGACGAGCTGGCGATGACGTCCGCGTGCCGCGGTGTAAGCGGGGGTCATACAGGGGCAACGCGGGGGCGTGACGCCAGGTCACGGCTCATCCGGCCGAGCGTGGGTTCGACGGGTGCCCGCCCCGGCTTTCGCCGGTACCGCATCTGGTCGCCACGCCTTTGCTGACGTACCGTCAAATCCCTTGCCCGCAGGGAGGAGTGACCGTGGTCGACGACCGCCCCGTGCCGCTCGACGAATACCCCGTCCACCAGGTGCCCCTGTCGATGAAGCACGTCGCGACCGGGGACCGCAACGCCTACGACCGCTGCATCTTCCACGTTCTCGACCACCGGGGCCGCGCCCTGCTGATCGCCGGACTCGGGGTCTACCCCAACCTGGGGGTGATCGACGCCTACGCCACCCTCCGCCTCGGGAACACCCTGCACGCCGTCCGCGCCTCCGACGCCCTCGGCGAGGACCGGATGCGCCTCGAGGTCGGCCCGCTGCGCATCCGGGTCGAACGCCCACTGCGGGACTTCGTGCTCAGCTGCGCGGCGGACCCGGCCGACCCCGACGGGCTGTCGTACGAGATCCAGTGGTCGGCGGACTTCCCGGCCCTGTGGGAGCCGCACCACCAGCAGCGGCGCGGCGGGCGCCTCACCCTGGAGGGGAAGCGGTTCGTGCAGGCCGGCCGCTGCGTGGGGTGGCTGCGCGCCGGCGGCGAGGAGATCCGGCTGACGGCGGGCGCCTGGACCGGCACCCGGGACCGCAGCTGGGGTGTGCGCCCGGTGCCCGGGGAGGAGGGCGGGCGACTGGCGCAGGACCATCCGACCGAGGGCTTCCACTGGATCTGGTGCCCGGTCCGCTTCGACGACCGCTTCCTGATGGTCATCACCCAGGAGGACGCCGACGGTCACCGCTCCCTGAACGAGGCGACGCTGGTCCGGCCGGGCCGCCGCGACCGCCAACTCGGCTGGCCCCAGGCCGAGATCGGCTACCGCCCCGGCACCCGCCATCCCGAGCGCGCCCTCGTCCACCTGGGGGACGTCCGCAAGCCCCTGGAGCTGGAGGCGGAGATCCTCACCTCCTCCCCGCTCGCGATCGGCGCCGGCTATCCACCGGCCGAGGACTGGCAGCACGGCACCTGGCGCGGCCCGCACTGGACCGACCGCCGCACCTACGACCTGACGACCCCTCACCCCCGCGCCGCCTACGGCGTTACGGACCACGCGGCCCGTTTCCGCCTGGACGGCCAGACCGGGTACGGCATCTTCGAGCACGGATCCTTCGGTCGGCACGATCCGAGCGGCTTCACCGGCTTCGACTCGGTCGCTCCACAAGGGGGTTGAGCACATGACCACGGCACCGCGTCCCCGCACCACCACCCGGAACCCCGAGGAACTGGCCGGCCTGCTGACCGCCTGGCTCAGCACCCGGCTGCCGGGCGCCCGGGCGAGAGGCGTGACCGTCCCCGCCTCCAACGGCCTGTCCAGCGAGACGTTGCTCTTCGAGCTCGAACACCCCGAACCCCCCGTACGGGCCTGCGCGTTGAGACTCGCGGCGGATCCGGCGGCGTACACGGTCTTCCCCGTGTACGACATGGTCCGCCAGTACCGCACGATGCGGCTGGTGGCCGAGCACACGGACGTGCCCGTGCCGCGCGTGCTGTGGCTGGAGGAGGACCCGGGCCCGCTCGGCGCGCCGTTCTTCGTCATGGAACGCGTCGAGGGACGCGTCCCGCCCGACGTGATGCCCTACACCTACGAGGGGAACTGGCTGCACTCCGCGAGCGACGCCGAGCGTGAGCGCCTGGAGGCCGCGACCATCCGCCTGCTGGCCCGGCTGCACGATCAAGTGCCCGTCCCGCAGGCCGAGTTCCTCGCGCTCCCCGGCGACGGCGACGCACTGCGCCGCCATGTCACGGCCCAACGCGCCTACTACGACTGGGTGGTCGCCGGTCTCGCCCCCTCACCGCTGATCGAGGCCGCCTTCGACCGGCTGGCGGAGCTGTGGCCGGACGACCCGGGCACACCGGTCCTCAGCTGGGGCGACGCCCGCATCGGCAACGTCGTCTACGACGGCTTCGCACCCGCGGCGGTGCTCGACTGGGAGATGGCGGCCCTCGCCCCGCGCGAGGTCGACCTCGGCTGGACGATCTACCTGCACCGCTTCTTCCACGACCTGACGGTCGCCTCCGGACAGCGCGGGCTGCCGGACTTCCTGCGCCGCGACCGGGTGGAGGCGCGCTACGCGGAACTCACCGGGCACACACCACGGGACATGGACTTCCACACCCTGTACGCCGCGCTCCGGCACGCGATCGTCATGCTGCGGATCGCCTACCGTCAGGCGTACTTCGGCGAGGTGGCCGTCCCGGCGGATCCGGACACACTGATCCTGCACCACGGCAGCCTGCGAGCCATGGTGCAGGGCAGCTACTGGAAATGAGCTCCGCGGACCGAGCGACGCGGCTCAGGCGGCCTGGCGCCGCATCGCCGGTACGCGCATCGGGCGCGAGCCCGGGCCACCGACGTGCGAGAAGGGCTGCATACGCCAGTCGAGCCCCTGAGGAAGCGTCAGCAGGAGCGCGGTGTCCTGCTCCTGGGGGGTGCCGGACTCGTCGGCCGGCCGGGCCTCGGACGCCGTACGTCCGGTGCCGGCGCAGACCGTGAGCCCGAACGGGTTCCACGGCGAGGCGCACAGCGCGTGCTCCGGCAGGATCTCCTCGTCCGCCAGCAGCGCGATGGGCTGAGCGCAGTCCGGGCAGATCACCCGGTACATCTCGAAGGTGTCGTACGCGTCGAGCTCGTCGGCGGCCTCGAGGTCGTCGGGTTCGACGCCCTCCGGCTCGGGGTCGACGACCGACTGGAGCCGCTTGGGCGCGGTGCGACCAGGGCGCTTAAGACTCTGCATGGGATTCTCCCCCTCGGGCTGGGCCGTTAGGCACTGCGGCCTCGACCACAGCAAGCACTTCCCAGACCGTCCGGTCTGTAATCACGGGACCATCACGAAGCCTTGACGGAGGCTGTGGTCTTCGTCACATGCCAATCGCAGGTGCCCCGCGCAGGCGGCTCCGGCTCTCAGTCGGCTCACAGACACCGCCCGGCCAGATCACAAACCGGTTATGACCTGGGCTGCATCGGTATACGCGGAGATCACACGCACTGTAGGTTCTTGCGCCATGGAGGAGCTGGACCGGCAAATCGTGCAGCTGCTCGTCAAGGACGGGCGGATGAGTTACACCGACCTGGGCAAGGCCACGGGCCTGTCCACGTCGGCCGTGCACCAGCGGGTGCGCCGACTGGAACAGCGCGGCGTCATCCGGGGCTACGCGGCCGTCGTCGACCCCGAGGCCGTCGGGCTGCCCCTGACCGCCTTCATCTCGGTGAAACCGTTCGACCCGAGCGCCCCCGACGACATCGCCGACCGGCTGGCCGGCGTGCCCGAGATCGAGGCCTGCCACAGCGTC
Organism: Streptomyces sp. NPDC096132; assembly: GCF_044763345.1. Taxonomy (NCBI): domain Bacteria; kingdom Bacillati; phylum Actinomycetota; class Actinomycetes; order Kitasatosporales; family Streptomycetaceae; genus Streptomyces; species Streptomyces sp. NPDC096132. Next base: position 57,667 of record NZ_JBIWGA010000009.1, on the reverse strand, counting down.
GCCGGTGACGAGAACTACATCCTCAAGGTGCGGGTGGCGACCCCGCACGAGCTCGAGGAACTGCTGGGACGGCTGCGGGCCCTCGCGGGAGTCTCGACCCGGACGACGGTCGTCCTGTCGACGCCGTACGAGGCGCGGCCGCCGCGTATCTAGGATGCCGGTGCCGGCACCCGTGCCCGCGTTGGTGGCCCGGCCCCGGATCGGGCCGGGCGCCCCGTCGACCCGCCCCAGGTGCGGTTCCGGTGCCGCGGCGCGAGAAACTGTCGGTCATGAGTGAACGCACGCCCGAGCCGAAGTCCGTCCTGCTCCGCCGTGGAGAGGTCCACAGCCCCGCAGACCCGTTCGCGACCGCGATGGTCGTCGAGCGCGGCCAGGTCGCCTGGGTCGGCTCGGAGGGCGCGGCCGACGCCTTCGCGGACGGCGTCGACGAGGTGCTCGACCTGGACGGCGCCCTCGTCACCCCCGCCTTCACCGACGCCCATGTGCACACCACGTCCACGGGCCTCGCCCTGACCGGCCTCGACCTGTCGGCCGCACCCTCCCTGACGGCGGCCCTGGACCTCGTACGGGACTTCGCCGCCGCCCGCCCCCAGGACAAGGTGCTGCTCGGGCACGGCTGGGACGCCTCCCGCTGGCCCGAGGGGCGGCCTCCCCGGCGGGACGAACTGGACGAGGCCACCGGCGGCCGACCGCTCTATCTCAGCCGGATCGACGTCCACTCGGCCGTCGTCACCACCGCCCTGCTGGAACTGGCACCCCGGGCGCGCACCGAGCCCGGCTACCTGGACGGCGAGCCGCTCACCCGCGACGCCCACCACGCCGTCCGCGCGGCGGCGTTCGCAGCCGTGACGCCCGCCCAGCGCGCCGAGGCCCAGCGGGCCGCCCTCGCGCACGCCGCCTCGCTCGGCATCGGCTCCGTCCACGAGTGCGCCGGCCCCGAGATCTCCTCCGAGGACGACTTCACGGACCTCCTGCGGCTCGCCGCCGGGGAGACGGGCCCGAGGGTCGTCGGCTACTGGGCCGAGCGCGACGTGGAGAAGGCCCGGGAGCTGGGCGCGCTCGGCGCCGCCGGGGACCTGTTCGTCGACGGCGCCCTCGGCTCCCACACCGCCTGCCTGCACGCCCCCTACACCGACGCGGCCCACACCGGCACCGCCTACCTGACCGCCGCCGACGTCGCCGCGCATGTGACCGCCTGCACCGAGGCGGGCCTCCAGGCGGGCTTCCACGCGATCGGCGACGCCGCCGTGACCGCCGTCGTGGACGGTGTGCGGGCGGCGGCGGAGAAGGTCGGCCAGGCCCGCGTCCGCGCCGCCCGCCACCGTGTCGAGCACGCCGAGATGCTGACGCCCGAGACCGTCGCGGCCTTCGCCGAACTGGGCCTGACCGCCTCCGTGCAGCCCGCCTTCGACGCCGTGTGGGGCGGCGAGGACGGCATGTACGCCCAGCGCCTGGGCGCCGAACGGGCCCGCACCCTGAACCCCTTCGCGGCCCTGCTGCGGGCCGGCGTCCCGCTCGCCTTCGGCTCCGACAGCCCGGTCACCCCCCTCGACCCCTGGGGCACGGTCCGCGCCGCCGCCTTCCATCACACCCCCGAGCACCGCGTCTCCGTCCGCGCCGCCTTCACCGCCCACACCCGCGGCGGCTGGCGGGCGATCGGCCGTGACGACGCGGGCGTCCTCGTACCGGGCGCACCCGCCGACTACGCGGTCTGGCGCGCCGACGAACTGATCGTCCAGGCCCCCGACGACCGGGTCGCCCGCTGGTCCACCGATCCCCGCTCCGGCACCCCCGGCCTGCCCGACCTCACCCCCGGAGCCGACCTGCCCGTATGCCTGCGCACGGTGGTCGGCGGACGGACGGTGTTCGTACGGCCGGGCGAGTGATCGGCGGGACCGGTGCGGGGAAGATCACCCGTCCGCACGCCGAGGTGCGGCCGGTACCGCCTCCCCGCTGACCAGGGCATTGGCGGAAAACCCGCAGGTCGAACGGCTGTTGACAGCCGATGGCGGGGGGCCGGTAGGTTCGGCCGGGTCCACCACCGGACGCCCCGCCGCAGAACGTCCGCGCACTCGCGGCGGCGCCGCTGGGTCAGGGACGGTGTGCCGCACCGGGGCACCGCCACTGGCAGCCAGGCTCAGCGCCCGCGCCGCACCGAGGGAACGTTCCGTCCGGCCGGGGAGGTGTGACCCGGGTGGGGCCCGGGCGCTCAGTAGACAACGGCTTTCGGTCGACCCGCAGCCAGCGGGCCCCAGGTCGGCCCGAAGGGCGCCGGGCCCCCATCCGCAGCACGCTTCGGCCCACCCGGGCGGGGTACGTACGTACATACAAGGCCAAAAGCTAGTTCTTACCCCGCTCATGTGGAATCGACACCACGATTCGAACGTCCTGTCACGTCATCGCAGGCGGTGACCACTATGGTGGTGGCCTGCGTACGGACACGAAGGGGCAGCAGTGAACGACGGCGACGGGACCCTCGCGGCACAGGACCGGGGGAGGCAGTTCGGTCCGCTGGGCACGGCCTTGGTGATCATCCCGACCTACAACGAGGCGGAGAACATCAAGAGCATCGTCGGCCGGGTGCGCAAGGCCGTCCCCGAGGCCCACGTCCTCGTGGCCGACGACAACAGCCCCGACGGCACCGGCAAGCTCGCCGACGAGCTGGCAGCCGACGACGACCAGGTCCAGGTCCTGCACCGCAAGGGCAAGGAGGGCCTCGGCGCCGCCTACCTCGCGGGCTTCCGCTGGGGCCTGGAGCACGGCTACGGCGTCCTCGTCGAGATGGACGCCGACGGCTCCCACCAGCCCGAGGAACTGCCCCGGCTGCTCACCGCGCTCAAGGGCGCCGACCTGGTCCTGGGCTCCCGCTGGGTGCCGGGCGGCCGGGTCGTGAACTGGCCCAAGTCCCGCGAGGCCATCTCCCGCGGCGGCAGCCTCTACTCCCGCCTCGCCCTCGACCTGCCCCTGCGCGACATCACCGGCGGCTACCGCGCCTTCCGCCGGGAGACCCTCGAAGGCCTCGGCCTCGACGAGGTCGCCTCCCAGGGCTACTGCTTCCAGGTCGACCTCGCCCGCCGCGCCGTCAAGGCCGGCTTCCACGTCGTCGAGGTCCCCATCACCTTCGTCGAGCGGGAACACGGCGACTCCAAGATGAGCCGCGACATCCTCGTCGAGGCGCTGTGGCGGGTCACCGCGTGGGGCGTGGGGGAGCGCGTGGGCAAGATCACGGGCCGGACCGTGGAACAGCCCGAGCGTCCGCGGACCCCCGCGAAGCCGCACAGCGACGGCTGATCGTCCCCTTATGCCGCTCTGAGCCGGGTCCAGGCACACTGGGAGCATGACGACTGGCGCACCCATCCCCTCCTACCCCGTCTCCGGCCCCGCCCCCGCCCGGTCCAAGCGCTCCCGCCTGCGGACGTTCCTGCCGCTGGGGCTCGCCGCGTGGCTGGTGCTGGAGATCTGGCTGCTGACCGCCGTCGCGGGCGCGACGAACGGCCTCGTGGTCTTCCTGCTCCTCGCCGCCGGGCTCGTCCTCGGCTCCGTGGTCATCAAGCGCGCGGGACGCCGCGCCTTCCAGAACCTGAACGAGGCACTCCAGCGGGGCGGCTCGCCCTCGAAGGGCTCCGGCAACGGCCTGATGATGCTCGGCGGTCTGCTGCTGATGATCCCCGGCCTGGTCTCGGACGCGGTGGGCCTGCTCCTGCTGATCCCGCCGGTCCAGAAGGCCCTGAGCGGCTACGCCGAGCGCACGTTCGAGCGCAAGCTCCGCCAGGCCACCCCGGGCACCCTCGGTGACGCCTTCCAGCAGGCCCGCATCCACCGCCCGGACGGCAAGGTGGTGCCGGGCGAGGTCATCAGGGACGAGCGGTAACCTCTCAGCGCCGGTCGGGCACCCCAGCCCGTCCGGCGTCTCCCCGGACACCACCCACAGCCAGTCACGCCAATGACCGCGGGCGCCGTACGCAAACCTCACGTACGGCGCCCGCGGTCATTGGCGTGCGCTAACAGGCCGGCCCCAGCCCCGCAGGGCTACGCGGACTTGCGGCTGTCGCGGGGATGCACCGCCAGGTTCATCGCCCCCGACCGCAGAACGGCCAGCCGCTCCTCGAGGACCTCTTCGAGTTCCTCGCGGGTCCGCCGCTCCATCAGCATGTCCCAATGCGTACGCGCGGGCTTGGCCTTCTTCTCTTCAGGGCCATCGCCGTCCACAAGGAGTGCAGTGGCTCCGCAGACCTTGCACTCCCACTCCGGCGGGATCTCCGCCTCGACCGAGAAGGGCATCTCGAAGCGGTGCCCCTTCTCGCATGCGTACTCCACGGCCTGGCGCGGGGCCAGGTCGATGCCGCGGTCCGTCTCGTAGCTGGTCACCACGAGGCGCGTGCCGCGAAGAGCTCGCTCACTCATGAATCGTGCCTCCCGGGCTTGTCGCCCACAGGACAGGTGTCGCTGTCGTCGTCATCCGGTCAACGTCCGGTCGGCGGTAAAGATTCCCGTTCCGAGTCCCGTTCCGGGTCATGCGTCGCCGTCGTAGCCGCAGCCTTGTCAACCAGTGCAGTACCCACCGGCGCCCGGTTTGTCACATCTGCAAGGAGATGTCACCCAGCGTTTCGGCATCTTTGACGCGCAGTAACGGTACGCCTGGCAGGCCAAACGCGTACACTACCGCCCTTTCGCCTTGAGCGCTAAATCTTCTCGGGGACCGGATTCCCGGCCGCACCGATCGCGCGCCGCACCGGAACCCTCGCGAGCAGCGCGAATCCGATGACGAAGAAGGCCACGAGGGAGATGATCGCGTCCCGATAACTCCCGGTCAGCTGGTACGTCACCCCGAACAGCAGCGGCCCCAGCCAGCTCATCCCGCGGTCGCTCATCTCGTAAGCGGAGAAGTACTCGGCCTCCTTGCCGGGCGGAACCAGGTGGGAGAACAGGGAGCGGGACAGGGCCTGGCTGCCGCCGAGGACCAGTCCGATCGCGGCGGCCAGCAGGAAGAAGCCCACGGGAGCCCCGGCCGGCAGGAAGTACCCGGCGCCCAGGGTGAGCGTCCACGCGATCAGCGAGCCGAGGATCGTGCGCTTGGCGCCGTACGTCCGGGCCAGCCGCCCCATTCCCAGGGCGCCCGCGACGGCCAGCACCTGCACCAGCAGGACGGCGCCGATGAGCGTGGACTGGCTGAGGCCGAGCTCCTCGGAGCCGTAGACCGAGGCCTGGGAGATCACGGTCTGGATGCCGTCGTTGTAGACGAGGTAGGCGAGGAGGAAGGCGAGGGTGAGCGGGTGACGGCGCATGTCGCGGACCGTCGCCACGAGCTGGCGCAGCCCGGGGGCCGTCGCCTCGCGGGCGACGGCCGGCTCGTCGCGGCCGCGGTCGCGCAGCCTCAGCAGCGGGATGATCGTGAAGCCGCCCCACCACAGCCCCGCCGAGGCCAGACAGATCCGCACGGCCGTCGACTCCGAGACGCCGAAGGAGTCGTGGGCGAGATAGAGGACCAGATTCGCGACCAGCACCAGCGAGCCCGCCGCGTAGCCGAAGGCCCAGCCGCGCGAGGAGACCGCGTCGCGTTCCTCGGGCGGGGCGATCTGCGGCAGATAGGAGTTGTAGAGCATCATCGCGACCGACTGCGCCGCGTTCGCCACGATCAGCAGCACGCCGCCGAGCAGATAGCGGTCGCCGCCGAGGAAGAACATGCCGGTGGTGGCCGCGGCACCCAGATAGGCGGCGGCGCCCAGCAGCGGCTTCTTGCGTCCGCTGCGGTCGGCGGCAGCGCCCACCAGGGGCATCACCAGGACGGCCACGATCACCGACAGCGAGACGGAGTACGCGAAGAAGGAGCCCGCGCGGACCGGGATGCCGAGGGGATGGACGTATCCCTCGGCGTCCGCCGCCTCCTTGGCGACCGAGGTCAGATACGGACCGAGGAACACGGTGAGCACGCTCGTCGAGTAGACGGAGCAGGCCCAGTCGTAGAAGTACCAGCCGCGCTGCTCGCGCCGCCGCCCGGCGGCCTCTTCGGACGCCGCCGTCCGCACGGTGTCGGTGCCCACCCGTGCCCTCGCTTCCCGCTGGTGCGAAGGCTTCGACGGTGGTGTGCGGCGGCTCAGGCCCAGACGCCCCGCTCCTCCATGACCTTGCGCAACGTGTCGATGTGATCGGTCATGATGCCATCCACTCCCAGGTCCAGGAGCCTGTGCATCCGATCACGATCGTTGATCGTCCACACGTGTACGTGCAGCCCGCGCGCGTGGGCGGTCCGTACGAAACGAGGGTCCACGACCTGGATGCCCGACTGGGTCTCGGGCACCTGGGCCGCCACCGCCGACCGGCGCAGGGCCGCGGGCACCCCCCAGGAGCACAGCCGCAGGTTGAGCACACCCCGGGTGCCGTACGAGGTCGCCAGGCGCGGCCCGGCCAGCCGCTGGGCGCGCACCACCCGGGCCTCGGAGAACGAGCCGACGCAGACCCGGTCCCAGGCGCCCGTGCGCGCGATGAGGTTGAGCAGGGGGTGCAGGGCGGGTTCGGCCTTGAGGTCGACGTTCCAGCGCACGTCGGGGAAGGTCTCCAGGAGTTCCTCGAAGAGCGGCACCGGCTCCTTGCCCGCCACGCGCGCGTACCGTACGTCCGCCCACGGCAGGTCGGCGATACGGCCGGCGCCGTCGGTCACCCGGTCCAGCGTCGAGTCGTGGAAGGCGACGAGCTTGCCGTCCCGGGTGGCGTGCACATCGGTCTCGATGTAGCGGTAACCCGTCTCCACCGCGCGCCGGAACTGCGCCACGGTGTTCTCCAGACCGTCCGCGGCCCCGCCGCGGTGCGCGAACGGGATGGGCCCCGGGTGGTCGAGGTAGGGGTGGCGTATGAGGGTGGTCACCTGCGCAGTATCGCCCCAGGGGGTGTCCCCGTGGCAACGACCGTGCTGCCGTCGGATGCCTTCGGAACGGCGAACACCCGCAGGAAGATCTGGGCGAGTGGGCCGATGGACACCGCGTACAGCAGGGTGCCGACGCCGATCGTGCCGCCGAGGGTGAAACCGGTCACGACGACCGCCACCTCGATCGCCGTCCGCATCAGGCGGATCGAGCGGCCGGTGCGCCGGTGCAGCCCGGTCATCAGTCCGTCACGCGGGCCGGGGCCGAAGTCGGCGGCGATGTACAGGCCGGTCGCCACGCCGTTGAGCACGATGCCGGCCACCAGAAGGGGAACGCGCACGGCCAGTGCGTGGGCCTCGGGGACCAGGGCGATGGTGCCGTCCATCGCGATGCCGACGACGAAGACGTTGGAGACGGTGCCGAGGCCGGGACGCTGGCGCAGCGGGATCCACAGCAGCAGCACCGCCGCGCCCACGACGATCGACACCACGCCGATCGTCAGCCCGGTGAGCTCGGCCAGGCCCTGGTGGAGCACGCCCCAGGGTTCCAGGCCCAGGCCCGCCTGGACGAACAGAGCCGCGCTGGCGCCGTAGAGCGCGAGTCCGACGTAGAGCTGGATCAGCCGGCGTGTGAGATGTCCCCTGGTCGGCAAGAGGTGCCCCCTGTGGTGGTAGTGGCCTGACCCGTGCCACTCTGTGGCGTGGATGGAATCCTCATCCATGGCCAATTCGGGGAAGGTGGACTGGTAACGATGGCGCAGTGGACCTCCGCGGTGGGGGCCGCCCAGCTTGGACGGCTGCTCAAGTCCCAGCAGGACCGTCCGGCGGGCCCGGGCACGCGCCGCCCGCCCGCCTATCGGGCGCTCGCCGACGGCATCCGGCTGCTGGTCCTGGAGGGCCGGGTCCCGGTGGCCGCCCGGCTGCCCGCCGAACGCGAACTGGCCCTGGCCCTCTCCGTGAGCCGTACCACCGTCGCCGCCGCCTACGAGGCGCTGCGCGCGGAGGGCTTCCTGGAGTCCCGGCGCGGCGCCGGCAGCTGGACGGCCGTCCCGGCGGGCAACCCGCTGCCCGCGCGCGGCCTGGAACCTCTGCCGCCGGAGGCCCTCGGCTCGATGATCGACCTGGGCTGCGCGGCCCTCCCGGCACCCGAACCGTGGCTCACCCGCGCCGTCCAGGGCGCACTGGAGGAACTGCCTCCGTACGCCCACACCCACGGCGACTACCCGGCGGGCCTGCCCGCGCTGCGCTCGATGATCGCCGAGCGGTACACCGCGCGCGGGATCCCGACGATGCCCGAGCAGATCATGGTGACGACCGGTGCCATGGGCGCCATCGACGCGATCTGTCATCTCTTCGGCGGACGCGGCGAGCGCATCGCCGTCGAGTCGCCCTCCTACGCCAACATCCTGCAGCTCATGCGGGAGGCGGGCGCCCGGCTGGTGCCCGTCGCCATGGCCGAGGGACTCTCCGGCTGGGACATGGACCGCTGGCGCCAGGTGCTGCGCGAGGCCGCGCCCCGGATCGCGTACGTCGTCGCCGACTTCCACAATCCGACCGGCGCGCTGGCCGACGAGGACCAGCGGCGTCGACTCGTGGAGGCCGCCCGGTCCGCCGGGACCGTGCTGGTGGCCGACGAGACGATGACCGAGCTGTGGCTCGACGACGACGTCGAGATGCCGCGGCCCGTGTGCGGGTTCGACCCCGCCGGGTCGACGGTGATCACGGTCGGTTCGGCGAGCAAGGCGTTCTGGGCGGGGATGCGCATCGGCTGGGTGCGGGCGGCCCCGGACGTCATCCGCAGCCTGGTCGCGGCCCGCGCCTACGCCGACCTGGGCACACCCGTGCTGGAGCAGCTCGCGGTGAACTGGCTGTTCAGCACCGGGGGCTGGGAGCAGGCCGTCGAGCTGCGGCGCGGGCAGGCCCGGGAGAACCGGGACGCGCTGGTCGCCGCGGTACGGCGGCAGTTGCCCGACTGGGAGTTCGCCGTACCGAAGGGCGGACTGACGCTGTGGGTCCGGGCCGGGGGACTCTCCGGCTCGCGGCTCGCCGAGGCGGGGGAGCGGGTCGGGCTGCGGGTGCCCTCGGGACCGCGCTTCGGAGTCGACGGCGCCTTCGAGGGCTATGTACGGCTGCCGTTCACGGTGGGGGGCGCGGTGGCGGAGGAGGCGGCGATGCGGTTGGCGGCCGCGGCCCGGATCGTGGAGAGCGGGGGGACGGTGGGGGCGGAGGGCCCGCGTACGTTCGTCGCGTAGGAGGTGCCCCTTGTACGTAGCTGCGGGCAGTCGTGCCGCTGGGGCGATGGGGGTCCCCCGCTCGAGCGAAGCCGAGAGTGGGGGAGGGTGGGCGCAGCGGCACCCCGCCAGCGCGGGCAAGCGAAACCGCCCGCACCGACGAGGTCCACTTGCTTACGCCTCGGCCACCAAAGCCTCCACCGGCACCGCCTCCTCGTCCGCCGGAGTACTCCGCGGCGGCAACAGCTCCAGCACCGCCTGCCGCTGCGAGTCACTCGTCGCGTCGTCGTACGGATCCGGAGTGGCCGGCACCTGAAGCCGGTGCACCGGCCCCGCCCCCAGCCGGGCGTACCCGCGCCCCGGCGGGACCTGCTCCACAGGCGTGGTGTGCGGGGGAGCACCCAGGACGGAGGCCAGCCGCCCGGCCGACGCCGGCCCGAGCACGACACGCGCACGCGTGTGCTGCAGCACGGCGTCGCTCAGCAGGTCCAGGCTGTCGAACTGTTCGGCCACGACCACCGTCACCGCGGCCGCCCGGCCGTGCCGCAGCGGAACCTGGAGGAAGGACTGCGGGTCCTTGCGGCCGTCCGCCTCCGCGAGCGGGGTGAAGGCGGTGGGGCGGTCGAGGAGGATCCACAGCGGACGCTTGGTGTCGTCCGGCGGTGTCTGCCCCGCCTGACGGGCCTGGTTCGCCGCGATCAGCCGACGCTCGGTCTCCTGTGCCGCCCACTCCAGACCGGTCAGCGCCCCGGCCAGCCCCACCTCCACGCCCAGGACGCCGTCCCGGCCGGTGAGGCAGGCGTACTCGCCGGTGCCGCCGCCCTCGACGACGAGGACGTCGCCGTACTGGAGGGCCTGGAGCGCGATGGAGCGCAGCAGGGTCGAGGTGCCGCTGCCGGGCTGGCCGACCACCAGGAGATGCGGCTCGGTGGAGCGGACGCCGGTGCGCCAGACGATCGGCGGGACGTCCCGCTGTTCCTCGCCGTGGGTGAGGGGGAGCGTGCGCTGGACGCGGGTGGGGTCGGTGAAGCCCAGGACGGTCTCGCCGGGCGCGGTCACGAAGCGCTGGGCGGCGATGTCGGTGGGGAGCGGGGCGAGGACGCCGACCGTCAGCTCGTTGCCCTCCTCGTCCCAGGTGAAGAGGTACTCGCGGCCGCGGCCCGACTTGGCGGTGAGCAGCAGTTCGATCCGCGTACGGGGCTCGGCGTCGCCGTCCGGGAAGTAGGCCGGGTAGCGGATCACGAGGTGGGTGATGCGGCCCGAGCCGTCGAACTCGTACGCCGGGAAGGCCTTCTCCCACTCGCCGCCGTGGGCGTAGAGGGGAGAAGGATCATCGGCCGTCGAGAAGTACGGCACCAGGGCCTCGTACAGCGACTGGAGCCGCTCGGTCTGCGACTCGTCGGGGCCGTCGGGAGCCGGTGGGGTGCGGTCCCGGCCCTGCCAGGCTGCCGCCGCCATCAGCGTGATGACGGCGAGCAGCGGGCCGTACGGCACGAGGACCACGACCAGGATCACCGAGGCCACCAGGAACAGCAGCGGCCCGCGCTTGTCCTTGGGGGTCTCGGCCCACCTGCGCCGTCCGGCCGAGGCCAGCCGGCGCAGACCGCGGGTGATCGTGATCAGCGGATGGAGGACGTCGGTGGCGCTGTCGGCCGCCGTCCGGGCCAGCTCCCGGCTCCGGGCGATCTGCGCGCTGCCTGTGCTCAGGATGCGGGGGAGGGGGCGCCGGGCCACTGCTGTCTCCTGGAGGTGCGTGCGGACGGGACGGGCGGCGTCAGAACTTGATGCCGCCGAGCAGGCCGGCCAGGCTCTCGCCGCCCGCCTTGATGCTCGGGGCGATGGCCGTGCTCGCCAGGTAGAAGCCGAACAGGGCCGAGACGCAGGCGTGCGACGCCTTCAGCCCGTCCTTGCGGAAGAACAGGAAGACGATGATGCCGAGCAGAACGACACCTGACATGGACAGGATCATTGGGGATCTCCTGGTTCGTGGGGACAGTCACCATGAGTACTTCCAGGATCACAGGATGTATCCATACGATAAAAGGTGCAACTGGGTGGAATTCGGCTGATTTCCCCCGGATGGAGGAAGGTCCGCTGGCCCTCCTGAGCAGGAGAATTGCGGCGAACGGGTCTCCTCGTGATCTTTGCCTCGGACGGGACCGGCCATGTGCGCGACGAGCCAGTACGCTGGCGATTCACCTGAACGGTTGTAGTGCGTTGTGAGCGAGAGGCGGTCCAGGCCGATGACTGAAGCCCCCGACCCCGAGGTCGTGGAGCTGGCGACCAAGATCTTCGATCTGGCCCGGCAGGGGCGGACCGAGGAACTCGTGGCGTACGTCGACGCGGGCGTTCCGGCCAACCTCACCAACGACCGCGGCGACTCTCTGGTGATGCTCGCCGCCTACCACGGCCACGCCGACGCGGTCCGGGCCCTGCTGGCCCGCGGCGCCGAGGCCGACCGGATCAACGACCGGGGTCAGACCCCGCTCGCCGGGGCCGCGTTCAAGGGTGAGACGGACGTGATCAAGGTCCTTCTGGAGGCGGGCGCCGACCCGTCCGCGGGCACCCCCTCGGCCGTCGACACGGCCCGGATGTTCGCCAGGGCCGAGCTCCTCGAGCTCTTCGGCGCGCACTGAGCCGATGGCTTCCGAACAGGTAATACGAAGTTCCTGACCAGGTAAATCAACGACCACGGGGGAGGCGGTACGGGGCCGCCGGAAATTTCGGTCGCGGCAGGTAGAACAGCCGGGTCATCATGACGACGTGATTCACGGACGCGATGGCTGGGCAGGTGTTGCCGCACCGCGCGGGCCGTGATGCGGTCCGCATGGGCCACCGACGAGAGGCAGAGGAAGATGGTCTACAGCAAGCAGGAAACGGCGGGCGCCCCGACGTGTTGTCACGCGGCCAGGTAGTGCACGTCCCCGGTTGCGTCGACGCTTGATGTGAGGCTGTTTCCCATGTTCGATCCGGTCATAGCGCCCAGCGGTACGCTGCTCGGCCTCCTGCAGAGGGGTCGCGGCGACGGCACGCTCCACGCGCTCACCGCCCCGCGCGCCGAAGCGCTCGCGGCACTGAACCACTGTGTGCTGCGCGATCCCCGCCACGACTGGCAGGTGGAGAACCGCTCCCTGTACTACGCCCGACTCTTCCTCGACCTCAACGGCGAGCTGGACGAGATCGAGGCACATCTCTTCGACGTCGAGGACGCCTTCGACACCGAGGAGTCACGCACGGGCCTCGCCCTGGCCGTCCTGGGGCACCTCGCCTCCTACGGCAGGCTGGACGCCCTCGAACTGCTGCGCAGGTACGCCGCCTCGGGCGCCAACTGGGCCTGGGCCCTGGACGAGCTCGCCCTGCGCGACGACGACGCCGGGCTGCGCGCCCTGGCCACGCCCGTGCTCGCGCGGTTCGCCACGGACGCCGAGGGCGAGGCCGAACTGGCCGCCGCCGTACGCGACGCCTTCGAGCCACGGCCCTGGCGGCTATGGGCCGAGGATCCCCGTGAGTACGTCTCCACACGCGTGCGTGCCGCCCAGGAAGCCGGCTGTTTCGACCGCTGGCAACGCCAGATGAGCCCCACCGGGCCACGCCCCGGCTGGAGCGTGCGGGCCGTGTTCGAGTGGGCCCAACAGGGTGTGGAACGCGGCGCGGCGCTCCATGTCCCCGCGGCCCGCTGTCTCACGGCCGTGGCCGGCCCCGAGGACCGGCCCGAGATCGTGCAGGCCGCCAAGGACGGCACCGAGGGCGCCCGGTGCACCGCCCTGCGCTATCTCGCCGACTGCAACGATCCCGACGCCCTGCTGCTGATCGAGCAGGCCGTGGCCACCGGCTCCACGGGCGTCGTGGAGGCCGCCGTGGACGCCTTCGAACGGATGCGCAGCATCGCGGCCGTCGACCGGGCCCGCGGCTGGGCCCACCGGCCCGACGCCCTCGGCGCCGCCGCGGGCCGGATGCTCGCCTGCCGGGGCGCCACCCGGGACAGCGATCTCGTCCTCGGCGCCCTGCGCGAGGCCGTACGCGGCGAGGGCTGCGACGCACCGACCCTGTGGACCCTCGTCGACGGCGCCGGACGCCTCGGCATCGTCTGCGCCGCCCCCGTACTGCGCCACATCTACCGCGAGACGGCCTCCTCCCATCTGCGCGGGCGCTGCGCCCGGGCCCTCGCCGCCACCGATCCCTCCTTCGCCACCGGCTTCGCCGTCGAGTGCCTGTGGGACTGCGAGGAGGCCACCCGCGAGATCGCCGCCCGGCACGCCGAGACCGGCGACGCCAGGGTCGTGGAACGCCTGCGCCGGCTCGCCGCCGACCCGGCCGAGGAGGCGGAGGTCCAGACAGCCGTACGCAGCCGGATCGGACCGGACGCGGCGTCCGCGATGTAGCCGCAGCAGCGGCCCGACGCCGCCGCCGTGGCCGACGTGCGCCCGCTCGGTGAACACGGGATGACCCACGGGTCAGGCGGGTGTGGACACCGTCTGACCTGCTCGGGTGTCGGCGGCGCGGGCCCCGCGGGATGCGCCGGCGCGCGCAGCGCAACGCTCATGGGACGTTTGTCGGCCGGAAAGATCCACGTTGACGCGGCCACGTCCAAGGCGGCGACAACACCGGTATGCGTGTCGTCATCGTGACCGAATCCTTTCCCCCCGACGTGAACGGCGTGGCCCACTGCGCGCTCCAGACCGCCCGGCACCTCGTAGATCGCGGTCACTCCCCGCTCGTCGTCGCACCGGCCACCGCGGCCGGTACCGGGCCCGACGCCTCGGCGCCGTGCCCCGTCGTCCGTGTCCCCTCCCTCCCGCTGCCGGGCTACCCCCAGGTTCGCGTCGCCCTCCCCAGCCGACGCGTCGCCGCGGCCATCGCCGAGCACCGTGCCGACCTGGTCCACCTGGCCAGCCCCTTCGTCCTCGGCGTCCGCGGCATGGCGGCCGCCGCGAAGCTCGGCATCCCCGCCGTCGCCGTCTACCAGACCGACCTGGCCGGCTACGCCCGCACCTACATGGGCGTCGGCGAGGCCACCGCCTGGCGGCGCATCCGCTCCGTCCACGCCGCCGCCGACCTCACCCTGGCCCCCTCCAGCGCCGCCCTGCACGACCTGGAGACGCACGGCATACCCCGGGTCAAGCTGTGGCAGCGCGGCGTGGACACCGTGCGCTTCCGCCCCGAGCACCGCGACGAGGCCCTGCGCCGCGAACTCGCCCCCAACGGCGAACTGATCGTCGGCTACGTCGGCCGGCTCGCCCCCGAGAAGCAGGTCGAACTGCTGTCCGAGGTGTGCGGCCTGGAGGGCGTGCGGGTCGTGGTCGTGGGCGACGGGCCCAGCCGCGCCCACCTCGACGAGGCCCTGCCCGGCGCGGTCTTCCTCGGTCGCCGCACCGGCGACGACCTGGCGCGGATCTTCGCCTCCCTGGACGTCTTCGTCCACACGGGCCCCTTCGAGACCTTCTGCCAGACCGTGCAGGAGGCCATGGCCAGCGGCGTCCCGGTCGTCGCGCCGGCCGCGGGCGGCCCGCTGGACCTGGTCGCCCACGGGCGCACCGGCCTGCTGTTCCCGCCGCGCGACACGGCCGCCGTACGGGAGGCGGTGGCGGCCCTGGCCACCGATCCCGCCCTGCGGACCGCGTACGGCGACGCCGGGCGCGCCACGGTCGAGGGGCGCACCTGGGCCGCCGTCGGCGACCAACTCATCGGCCACTACGGGGACGTGCTCGCCGCGCGTCGGCCGGTGGTGGCGGCATGACCGGGCCGACAAGTCCGGGGGCGAGGTCGGCGGCGAGGCCGGGCTCGGGGCCGCTGAGGATCGTGCGTCTGGCGAACTTCGTCGCCCCCGCCTCGGGCGGGCTGCGCACCGCGTTGCGCGAGCTCGGCAAGGGCTACCGCGAGTCGGGCCACGAGCCCGTCCTGATCGTGCCGGGCGAGCGGACGAGCGACCGCGATACCGACCAGGGGCGGGTCATCACCCTGCCAGGGCCGCTGCTGCCCGGCACCGGCGGCTACCGCGTCCTCACCGACAAGCGGCGCGTCGCCCGCCTCCTCGAGGACCTCGCGCCCGACCGGCTGGAGGTCTCCGACCGTACGACGCTGCGGTGGACCGGCAAGTGGGCGCGGCGCGCCCGCGTCCCCGCCGTGATGGTCTCCCACGAGACCGCCGACGGCGTACTGCGCACCTGGGGCGTGCCCGAGGCGGCCGCCCGGCGGACCGCCGACGCGCTCAACATCCGTACGGCGCACACGTACGCGCGCGTGGTGTGCACCACCGAGTTCGCCGAGCGGGAGTTCGTACGGATCGGGGCACGGAACGTGGTGCGCGCCCCGCTCGGCGTCGACCTCGTCGAACGGCATCCCGCGCTGTACGACGCGGGGCTGCGGGCCCGGTACGCGCGCGAGGACGAGGTCCTGCTGGTCACCTGCACCCGGCTGTCCGTGGAGAAGCGGCCCGGTACGGCGCTGGACGCCCTGGAGGCGCTGGTGGCGCGGGGTGTGCGGGCGGTGCTGGTGATCGCCGGGGACGGGCCGCTGCGGCCGAGGCTGGAGCAGCGGACCCGGGACCGGGGGCTGCCGGTGACCTTCCTGGGGCACGTCTCCGACCGGGATGCTCTCGGCGCGCTGCAGGCCTCCGCCGACGTGTGCCTGGCACCGGGACCCGCGGAGACGTTCGGGCTGGCCGCGCTGGAGGCGATGGCCTGCGGTACGCCGGTGGTGGTGAGCGCGTCGTCGGCCCTGCCCGAGGTGATCGGGGCGGCGGGGGCCGTCGCGGCCGACCAGGGGGCGGCTTTCGCGGACGCGGTCGAGTCCCTTCTGGAGCGCTCCCGGGCGGAGCGCCGGGCAGAGGCACGCGCGCGTGCGGAGTGCTTCGGGTGGGGGACGTCGGTGGACGCGTTTCTCGCGGCGCACGATGCGACGGCACGGGTACGTCCTGTCGTGACCGGAGGGATCGGATGAGACCGGTCCGTTTCGTCGCGCTCGGTGACTCCCTGACGGAGGGAGTGGGCGACCCGGCGGGGGACGGATGGCGCGGCTGGGCCGCGCTGCTCGCCGACGGGCTCGCCGAGCCGGGGGACGGTGAGTCGGCGGAGGTCGCGGAGGTCGCGGGGGCCGCGGGGGCCGAGCGGGCCGCAGTGCCCGTGGAGTTCACCAAGCTCGCGGTCAGCGGGGCCCAGACGCGGGACGTGCTGGAGCGGCAGCTCCCGGCCGGGCTGGCCGTGCGGCCGGACGTCGTCTCCGTCGTCGTGGGCGTGAACGACGCGCTGCGCTGCACCTTCGACATCCACGCCGTCGCCACCCGGCTCGACACGGTGTACGCCGCCTTCGCCGAACAGGGCGCGGTCCTGCTCACCGCGTGTCTGCCCGACCCGGGCGCGATGCTCGGCCTGCCCGGAGCCCTGGCCCGTCCGCTGGCCCGGCGGCAGCGCGCGGTCAACGCCGTCGTCCACGCGCTGTCCGACCGGTACGGAGCCGTCCATCTGCACGCGGCCGAGGGCGCCTGGCTGACGGACCGCGCGATGTGGAGCGCGGACCGGCTGCACCCGGGTGAGCGGGGGCACCGGCAGCTGGCCGTGCGCTTCCACGCGCTGCTCGCGGAGGCGGGCCTCGCCACCGGACCCGCGCCTTCGCCGGAGCCGGAGTTCCCGGCCCCGACGACCTCCGCGAGCCTGTGGTGGCTGGCCACCGCGGGCACCGGCTGGGTGGCACGGCGCTGCACCGACCTGCTGCCCCAGCTGCTCACGCTGGCCGCCGACGAGATGCGCCACCGCGCGCGCGGCACGAGCGCCCGGCTCGACCTGCGCGCGTCGGCGGCGGTCTCCGCGGCACTGGCCGCGCTGTCGGGGGCGGAACCACAGCCGGACGCCGCCTAGAACACCCTCCGGGTGGCGGGCGGCGCCTCGCCCCCGGGGCGTCACCGCCCTCGGCGACGCCGTACCGCCACGAAACGGACCGGTGTGCCCGGTACCGCCTGGGCGGCGGCGGGGAGGTCGGCCGTGCGGACGACCCCGATCACCGGGTAGCCCCCGGTGGTCGGATGGTCGGCCAGGAAGACCACCGGCCGGCCGTCGGGGGGCACCTGCACGGCGCCCAGGACCATGCCCTCGCTGGCCAGTTCGCCGGTGAGCGAGCGCTCCAGGGCGGGGCCCTCGGTGCGCAGTCCGATGCGGTTGCTCGCCGGGGACACGCTGTACGCGCGTGTGGTGAAGGCGCGGACGGCCTCCGGTGTGAACCACTCGTCGCGCGGGCCGAGCGTGACCCGGAGGACGAGTTCGGCCGGGGGAGCGGCCTGCGGGGCGACGTCCACGCGTGCGTGCGGGGCGGGCTCGGGCCCCAGGGGCAGGACCGCGCCGTTCGTGAGGGGCTCGGGGCCGAGGCCCGAGAGCAGGTCGGTGGAGCGGCTGCCGAGGACCGGTTCGACGGCGATACCGCCCGACACCGCCAGGTAGCCGCGCAGCCCCGAGACGGCGGATCCGACGTCGAGGACCGCCCCGGCCGGCACCCGCACGGGCGCGCCCCAAGCGGCCGGTCGTCCGTCCACCGTCACCGGGCAGGGCGCGCCCGCGACCGCCACGGTGACCGTGCAACGGGGCCGCACGGCGCAGCCGTTGACGGTGGTCTCCAGGACCGCCGCGCCGGGCGGGTTGCCGACGAGCCGGTTGACGAGGGCCGCCGCCGGCGCGTCCAGCGCGCCGGAGCGGGGGACACCGAGGTGGGCGTGCCCGGGACGCCCCTGGTCCTGCACCGTGGTGAGTGCCCCCGCGCGGACGACGGAGAGAGCGCGGTCGGTCACCCGGCACCCACCGGTTCCGCCGCGACGAAACGCACACGCGTGCCCGGCGACAGCAGCGCGGCCGGCACACGCGCGTGGTCCCACAGCACCACGTCCGTGCTGCCGATCAGCTGCCAGCCGCCCGGTGACGAGCGCGGGTACACCCCCGTGTACGGCCCCGCCAGCGCGACCGAGCCGGCCGGCACCGCCGTGCGTGGCGTGGCCCGGCGCGGGACGTCGTAGCGCGCGGGGAGACCCGTGAGGTAGCCGAAGCCGGGCGCGAAGCCGCAGAAGGCGACCCGGAACTCGGTGTCCGCGTGGATACGGGCCACCTCCCGCTCGGAGACGCCCCAGTGGGCGGCGACGTCGGCGAGGTCGGGGCCGTCGTAGCGCACCGGCAGTTCGATCACCTCGCGCGCCCGCGGGGGAGTGGGCGGGATGTCGGCGTAGGTGAGTTCGGAAGTCAAACGGACCGGATCGTCGACACCGTCCAGGAGCACCGTGCGAGCCGCCGGGACGATCTCGCGGGCGGTCGGCAGCCCGGCCGCGCGACGGCGCAGCAGTTCGGCGTGCAGTGCCTGGGCTTCGGCGCCCGAGGCGACCTCGACGAGCAGGGCGTCGTCGCCCACGGGCAGGACCCGCATGCTCATGCGAAGGCCTCCACCCGCACGCCGGACTCCTCCAGCCGGCGCCGTACCTGGCGCGCCAGCTCCACCGCGCCGGGCGTGTCGCCGTGCAGGCACAGGGAACGCGCGCGTACCTCGATGATCGACCCCGCTTCGGAGGCGACCGTGCCGGAACGGGCCAGGCTCACCGACCGCTCGACGACGGTGACCGGATCGGTGACCACGGCCCCGCTCCGGCCGCGCGGCACGAGCGTGCCCTGCTCGGTGTACGCGCGGTCCGCGAACGCCTCCGTGACGGCCGGCAGACCCGCCTTCCGGGCCGCGTCCAGCAGCCTCGAGCCGGGCAGCCCGAGCACGGGCAGCGCGCCGTCGGCGAGGAGCACGCCGTCCACCACCGCGGCGGCCTGCTCCTCGTCGTGCACGACCCGGTTGTAGAGCGCGCCGTGCGGCTTGACGTACGCCACGCGCGCGCCCGCCGCCCGGGCGAAGACCTCCAGGGCGCCGATCTGGTACGCCACCTCGGCGGCCAGTTCGGCGGGCGGCACGTCCATGGCGCGCCGCCCGAACCCCGCCAGGTCCCGGTAGGAGACCTGTGCGCCGATCGTCACGCCCCGCTCGGCCGCCAGCTCGCACACCCGCCGCATGGTGGCCGCGTCCCCGGCGTGGAAACCGCAGGCCACGTTGGCGCTCGTCACGACGGTCAGCAACTGCTCGTCGTCGGTGAGCTCCCAGCGGCCGAAGCCCTCTCCGAGGTCAGCGTTCAGATCGATCGCGATCATGGTTCCTTCGTGGTTCCTTCCGGGTTTTCTCCGTGTCCGGGTTTTCTTCGTGTGGTGCCGCTCAGGCCACGCGGTACTGCTCGTCGCGGGCGTCGGTGAGGAACATCTGTCCCGGGGCGTGGGTGAGGGCGAACGGCGGGCGCGAGGCCATCACCGCGGCCTGCGGGGTCACACCGCAGGCCCAGAACACGGGGATGTCGTCCGGCTCGGCGTCCACCGGGTCGCCGAAGTCGGGCCGGCCGAGGTCGTCGATGCCCAGTCCCGACGGATCGCCGCAGTGTACGGGGCTGCCGTGCACCGCCGGCAGCAGACTGCTCTCCCGGATGGCGGCCGCCAGGTGCCTCGGCGGCACCGGACGCATCGACACCACCATCGGGCCGTGCAGCCGCCCCGCGGGCCGGCACTGACGGTTCGTCACGTACATCGGCACGTTGCGCCCCTGTTCGAGGTGGCGGATCGGGACGCCCGAACCGGCCAGCGCCCACTCGAAGGTGAAGCTGCACCCGATCAGGAACGACACCAGGTCCTCGCGCCAGTACGCGCGCACGTCCGTCGGCTCGTCCACCAGCTCACCGTTCTCCCACACCCGGTAGCGCGGCAGATCGGTGCGCAGATCGGCGCCGTCGGCCAGGACGGTCGACCAGGAACCGGCGTCCGTGACGTCGAGGACCGGACACGGCTTCGGGTTGCGCTGGCAGAACAGCAGCATGTCGTACGCCCAGTCCGCGGGTACGGAGATCAGGTTGACCTGGGTGTGGCCCGCCGCGACCCCGGCCGTGGGGCCCGCGAGGCCCTCCCGGAAGCGGGCCCGGGCGGCTTCGGGGCTCCACGCGTGCGCGTGCTCGTCGACGAGGGTCAGGGGGCGGTCCTCGGTGACGGCCGAGGAGGTGGGGGCAGCGGGTGCGGCTGCCGAAGGGCGGTCCTCGGTGAGGATCGGACGGTTCACTCCAGTTCCTTCCCGCGCGTCTCCGGCAGCCCCAGCAGCGCCAGGGCGGCGATCCCGTAGCCGAGCGCGCCGAAGACCAGCGCACCGCCCACACCCCAGCTGTCGGCCAGGTAGCCGACCGTGGTGGGGAAGACGGCGCCGACGGCGCGGCCGGTGTTGTACGTGAAGCCCTGTCCGGTGCCGCGCACGGCCGTCGGGTACAGCTCGCTCAGGAAGGACCCGAAGCCGCTGAAGATCGCCGACATGCAGAACCCGAGCGGGAATCCGAGGACGAGGAGCAGGGTGTTGGCGCCGTCGGGGATGTTCGCGTACGCCAGGACGCAGACCGCCGACAGCAGGGCGAAGAGCCAGATGTTGCGGCGCCGGCCCAGCCGGTCGGTGAGGTACCCGCCGGTCAGGTAGCCGAGGAAGGCGCCCGAGATCAGGAAGGACAGATAGCCGCCTGTGCCGACCACCGACAGACCGCGCTCCGACTTCAGATACGTCGGAACCCAGGTCGCCAGGGTGTAGTAGCCGCCCTGGACGCCGGTGGACAGGAGTCCGGCGAAGAGCGTCGTACGCAGCAGCCGGCCCTGGAAGATGGCCGGGAACGACCCCTTCCCGGCGCTCTGCTCACGCGCGGCCGCGGCCTGCGGTGCGTCCTTGACCCGGCGTCGCATCCAGACGACCAGTACGGCGGGCAGGGCGCCGGTCCAGAACATGACACGCCAGGCCGTGTCCTCGTCGACGTACGTGAAGACCAGTGTGTAGACGATCGCCGCGAGACCCCAGCCGACGGCCCAGGAACTCTGGATCGCGCCCAGGGTGCGGCCCCGGTGCCTGGCGCTCGCGTACTCGGCGACCAGGATCGCGCCGACGGCCCACTCGCCGCCGAAGCCGAGCCCCTGCAGGGCCCGGAAGACCAGCAATGTCTCGTAGTTGGGCGCGAAGCCGCAGGCCACGGTGAAGACGGCGTACGTGATCACCGTGATCATCAGGGCCCTGACCCGGCCGATCCGGTCGGCCACCACGCCCGCGACGGCGCCGCCGATCGCGGACACGACGAGGGTGACGGTGGTGAACAGTCCGGTCTGGCCGTTGTCCAGGCCGAAGTACGCCGTCAGCGCGACCATGCTCAGGGGCAGCGTGAAGTAGTCGTAGGAGTCGAGGGCGTAGCCGCCGAACGCGCCGGCGAAGGCGCGCCGCCCGCGCGGGCCGAGAGCGCGCAGCCAGGCGAACGCCCCGTCGTCGGGGGTGGGGCCGGCCGTGGCGGGGCGCGTGGCGGTGGTCGGGGTCTGCGGTGGAGGGGTCGTGCTCATGGGGCACCTCGCAGAGGGATGACGGAGGGTGCTGGGACTGAGCCGTGCCGTGCGGGAGCGGGCGGTGCCTCGGTGGGGACGGGGCGGCGCCGTGAGACAGGAAGGTAGAGGATCGTTGAACGATCCTTCAATACCCCTGTTGTTTCGTTCTTGTCTTCTGCGGTTGAATTCCGGGCATGGCAGAGCAGCTGGCGGGACTGGCCGACGACCGTGCCCTCCTGGGGCGCACCAGCACGGCCGAACGGGTTTCGGACATCCTCAGGAGCCGTATCGCCGACGGCTTCTTCCCCCCGGGGACGCGCCTGTCGGAGGACAGCATCGGCGGGGCGCTCGGGGTCTCCCGCAACACGCTCCGCGAGGCGTTCCGGCTGCTCACCCACGAGCGCCTGCTCGTCCACGAACTGAACCGGGGCGTGTTCGTCCGGGTCCTGACCGTCGAGGACGTCGAGGACATCTACCGCACGCGCGCGCTCGTCGAGTGCGCCGTCGTACGCGGGCTGGGCGAGCCGCCGTACGCCCTGCAAGCCCTCCGGGGGGCCGTCACCGAGGGCCAGGTGGCCGCCGTCGAGAATGACTGGAAATCGGTGGGTACCGCCAACATCCACTTCCATGGCGAACTGGTCGCCCTGGCCGGCAGCGCCCGCACCGACGAACTGATGCGCAGCGTCTTCGCCGAACTGCGCCTCGCCTTCCACGTCGTCGACGACCCACGACGGCTGCACGAGCCGTACCTCACACGCAACCGCCAGATCCTCCAGGCCCTGGAGGCCGGCGACCGGGTCGGGGCGGAGAAGCTCCTGGAGGTCTACCTGCGGGACTCGCTGGAACGGGTCGTCGAGGTGTACCGGCGGCGGGTGGGAGAAGGGGCCGTCGGCGGGGGTGACGACTGAGGCCGTCCGGTGGCCTTGTGACGGCGGTCGCATCTGCGGTCGTTTGGGTCGTTGTCAGACCGAGGACCTACTCTGTGCACCGTGACTTCGCCTGCATCGACGGACCGTGTTCCGCCCCAGCTCAGCGCGGGGCCGCGCCCCGCTCCGGGCCCGGCCGCCGACGAGGGGCTGGCGCGGCGGCTGCGCGCGCTCGCCTGCACCGCGCCCATCCACGACCTCGACGCGCGCAAGGCCAACCTCGCCGGTGAGTACTCGGTCTACGGCATGGCGGAGATCGCCCTCGCCGCCATCGACCTCGTCACGCTGAACATGGACTTCGACACCGGCGCCGACCACGACCAGATCGTGGCCCGCCTCCTCCCGCGCATCGCCGCACAGGCCCCCCAGCGGCCCGTCGCCGAGCACGAGCGCGTGGCGCGCTGGGTCCTGGAGAACCTGATCAACGTCGGCAGCGTCGACCGCGGCTTCCGCGCCGTGTACGGCACCTTCGCGGCGGACGGCACCTATGTGCGCCGCGATTACGACTTCAAGCTGATCGAGGAGGTCCCCGGCTACGGCGGCGCGGTCTACCTCCGGACCACGGACGAGGCGGTCAACGTCCTCGTCGGAGCCCTCGACACCGACGTCACCAGCGCGCAGATCGCGGCCGAGGTCAAGCTGGAGGTCCTCATCCGCCGCGGCCGCCTCGCCGACGCCCAACTCGCCGCCGAACAGGCCCGCTACCGCACCGTGCAGTACTCGGAGACCCTCCGCAGGGCCCTGGACGCCACCCGGCGCAACGTCCGCGCGGTGGACTGGCTCAACGCCGTCCCCGACATGATCGCCGAGGCCCTCGACCACGTCGCCGACCGCTACCGCCACGAGAACGCGATCCTCACCAACATCCGCAGGGCCCGTGACGAGATCGAGGACGCCGAGAACAAGCGGCGGGCCGCCGAACTCGTCGACATCGTGAAGGACTGCATCCGGAGGCACACACAGCTCCAGTCCCGCCTGCTGGAGGCCGGCCCGCTGTTCCGCGCGGAACAGGACCGGCAGGCCTTCGCCACGCCCATGACGTCGTCGGGTATAGACCTCTACGGCCATCTCGTCGCGCCCGTGCTCCCGTTGCCGCTGGAGCAGGCGGCCAGGGTCACCGGCGCGTTCTTCGCGAGCGGGACCGGGTTCCGGACGCCGGTGTCCGTGCGGGTCACCGATCTGGTCGACCTGCTGCTGACACCGCCGGTGGAGCGGGAGCACCTGGGGGCGGAGATGCCGGAGCCCGACCTCATCGCCACCCCGGACGACAGCCGCTTCAGCGAGGAACAGCTGGCGGTCGCCAAGGAGCTGCTCGACCTGCCGGCGGACGCGCCACGGCGGCTGTCGGGCCTCCTGGCGGAGGCGCGGCGCACCGGTGACCTCGAACTGCCGTACCTGGTGGCGCTGCTGGCGGTGCATGCCGCCAGCCCGGCCGTGGGCACGGCCTACCGGCAGGGCGAGGAGAAGCTGCTGTTCGCCGTGGACGACGGGACAGAGCTGGACGACCCCGAGTTCGGCGGCGCCGACCTGATAGTCGGCACCGCCCTGCTGGACGCCGCGGGGATGGCGGCGGACCGCACGGAGGCCGCATGAGCCGGGCCGGGACCGCAAGGAACGAGTACCAGAACACCAAGGAGCCGAAACCGTGACCGAGCACGTCGAGTGGAGCGACACGGAGGCCCCCGCCCCGGCGGTGAGCGCCGCCGTCACCCCCGCCGACGCCGCTGACGCGGCGCGGCTCGTCGCCTTCGGTCTGCAGCCCAAACTGCAGCCCGCGCGCGACCAGGAGTACGCCGATCTGCTGCGGCGCCACCGGGAGGACCCCGCGTTCGCCCGGCTCGCCGACGCCGTCGCCGCCGGGCTCGGCCTGGTCGTGCTGGAGGTCTCCCCGCGCGCAGGGATGGCCGTGACCGCCGCCGAGGACTCGGTGTTCGCGGTGCGGATGGGGGACTACGCGCGTCGCACGTCCGCCGACGGCGGGGACCGTTTCCTGCACGGCCTCGCCCATCTCGCGGTCGCCGCGATGGCGTTCCCGCGCCCCGAGGACCTCGCCGACGACGGATACATCGGGCGGGTCAGCGTCCACGGAGTGGACTCCTTCGTGCGCCAGGCCTGCCGTCGGCTGGAGGAGCGCGCAGAGGAACAGGGCGAGAACACCGACCCCGCCACCGACGCGCCCGGGCTGGAGGCCGCCTGGCGGATCTGGGCCAGACGCAGCGCCGCGGGTGCCACCAAGGACGCCCGCAGACTCGCCGGTTCGACCACCGGCATCGTCGGCAAGGCCGTCGCCTTCCTCACCGACTCCGGCTTCCTCCAGCGCACCGGCGACGACAACGGCGGTACGTACCGCACGACGGCCCGCTACCAGCTCCAGGTCCGCGACATGGCCGGCAGCGCCGCCCTCGCCGAGCTGCTGGAACTGGGCGTCGTCCCGGTCACCGACGGCACACCGACGCTGCTGCCCGCCGAGGAGACCGACGACCTGGAACTGGTGGCCGACGCCGGGCTGCCGTTCCACTCCTAGAGCCTCCTGGCTCCCCACCCCCCCCGATCTGCCGAAGACTTACGAGAGTCCGCCATGTACGAGCTGTCCCGGGTCCGCCTCTACTCCATCGGGCCCGCCGGTGCGCGCTACGCCGACACCGTGCTTGACCTGCGGGGCGTCGGTGACGTCGTGCCCGACCCCGCCCCCATGCAGGCGGAGTTCTTCGAGGAGGAGCCCGTCGGCCCGCCGCGCCGGCCCGCGCCCGCCGGCGTGCTCTTCCTGGAGAACGGCGGCGGCAAGTCCGTCCTGCTCAAGCTGATCTTCTCGGTGATGCTGCCGGGCCACCGCAACACCCTCGGCGGCGCCAGCTCCGGCGTGCTGCGCAAGTTCCTGCTCGCCGACGACTGCGGACACGTCGCGTTGGAGTGGCAGCACGTCCTGACCGGCGAGTGCGTCGTCGTCGGCAAGGTGAGCGAGTGGCGCGGACGGCAGGTCTCCAACGACCCGCGGAAGTTCGCGGAGGCCTGGTACTCCTTCCGCCCCGGACCCGGGCTCAGCCTGGACAACCTCCCCGTCGCCGAGTCCACCGCCGTACGGCCGCCCGTCGAGGGCGCCTCCGGGGCACAGGGGCGGCGGCGCACCATGAAGGGTTTCCGGGACGCCATCACCGAGGCGGGGAAGGCGTATCCGCACCTGGAGGTGCACTGGGAGGAGATCCACGACCGGTGGGTCGAGCACCTCACCGAACTCGGCCTCGACCCCGAACTCTTCCGTTACCAGAGGGAGATGAACGCCGACGAGGGCGAGGCCGCCGGCCTCTTCGCGGTCAAGAAGGACTCCGACTTCACCGACCTGCTGCTGCGCGCGGTGACGGACACCCGCGACACCGACGGGCTCGCCGACCTCGTCGGCGGCTTCGGCAACAAGCTCGGCCGACGCGCCGAACTGATCGCCGAACGGGACTTCACCGCCGGATCGGTGGACCTCCTCGGGCGGATCGTGGAGGCCGCCGAGGCGCGCTCACGCGCGCGTGACATCCACACCGGCGCCGAGCGGCGTACACGCGCGCTGGCGCGCCGGCTGTCCGCGCGGGGCGTCCAGGAGCGGGTAAGGGCCGCCGACCTCGCCCAGCGGGTCACCGCCGCCGCCTACACCGTCACCCACTCCGAGGGCGGGCGTGAGCGCAGCGCGCTGATCGCCGCCGAACTCGCCTTCCGGCATGCCTCGTTGGCGCTCGCCGCCGCCGAGAAGTCCGCGGCCGCGCAGAAGCGGGAGCTCGCCGACGCGCGCACCCTGCACTCCGCCTGGCAGGCCGCCGAGGCCGTACTGCGCCACCGCGCCGCCTCCGACCGGGCCGCGCGCGTGTCCGCCGCGATCCAGGAGGCCGAACGCGACGCCGCCCCGGCCCTCGCCGCCCGCGCCAAGGCCGCCGTCGATCTCGTACGCGCCCTGCACGCCGCCGCCGAGAGCGCCGAGGCCCTCGCCAACGAGGAGGAGGAGCGCTCGGCCGCCCTCCAGGAGGTTGGCGAGAGCGCCTACCGGGACTCCACCTCC
Organism: Streptomyces sp. NPDC096132; assembly: GCF_044763345.1. Taxonomy (NCBI): domain Bacteria; kingdom Bacillati; phylum Actinomycetota; class Actinomycetes; order Kitasatosporales; family Streptomycetaceae; genus Streptomyces; species Streptomyces sp. NPDC096132. The sequence continues at coordinate 31,229 of NZ_JBIWGA010000009.1, read as the reverse complement.
GCCGCGACCGAGGCGCAGCGCGCCCGCAGCGAGATCGGCCATCTGCGGCAGCGGCTCGCCGAGGTCGAGCAGGAGACCGCCGAGGCCGTCCGCGCGGGCTGGCTGGACGACAGCGCGCCCGACGCCGACCCCGCGCGCGCGGCCCTCGCCGCGAGCGACGCCGAGAAGACGGCCGTGGCCGCCTGGGACACCGCCAGAGAGGCCTCCCGCAGGGCCACCGAGCACGCCCGCGAGGCCGCCTCCGCCGAGTCCCGCGCCGAGCTGACCGCCGCCCGGGCAGCGGACGCGGCGACGGCCGCGAGGCGGTCGTACGAGGCCGAGCACCGGCTCGCCGAGGCCCTGGCCGGCGAGGAGCGGCTCACCGAACTGCTCGGCCTGACCGGCGGCGCCCCACGCGGACCGATCCCGCAGCCCCGGCAGGACGGCGACACGGCCGACGGTCCCTCCCTGACCCCCGAGGACCTCGACCGCTGCGCCGACGAACTGCGCGAACTGCTCGACGAGGCCGTCTCCTCCGCCGAACGGCAGCTGTTCGACCTGCGCACCGCCGCCGCCGACGACTCACGCATCCTCGGCGCGCTCGGCGACGGCGGGCTGCTGCCGCCCGGCCCGGACGTACTGGCCACCGTCGAGTTCCTCGGCGAACACGGCATCCCCGCCCTGCCCGGCTGGCGCTACCTCGCCCAGGCCGTCGACCCCGCCGACCACGCGCGCGTGCTCGCCGCCCGCCCCGAGCTGGTCGACGGCGTGATCATCACCGATCCCGACTCGCACGCACGCGCCCGTGACGCCCTCAGCGACGCCGCGCTGCTGCCGCGCTCGGCCGTCGCTGTCGGCACGGCCGCCGCCCTGCTCGCACCAACCCCGGGCGCGGACTCCACCAGCGGGGACGTCTTCCTCGTACCGCCGAACCCGGCCATGCACGACGAACACGCCGCCGACGAGGAACGGCAGGCGCTGCGCGCGCGGGCCACCGAGCGGGACGAGGACATCCGCCGGCTCGCCGCACGGCTCGGCAAGGACCGGGAGCTGGCGGCCCGGCTCGCCTCCTGGCGCACCGGCTGTCCAGCGGGGCGGCTCGGCGAACTCGCCCAGGCCGCCGGGGACGCCCGCGCCTTCGCCGAGGAGGCCGAGGCCGAGCTCGCCGAGGCACGGACCGTACGCGCCGAGGCGGACGAGGCCGCCGCCGAGGCCGCGCAGGTCCGCGACGAGAAGCAGGAGACCGCCCAGAAGGCCCGGCGTGCCGCCGACGCCCTGGCCGGGCTCGCCTTCCGGCTGCGCGAGCGGGCGGGCTGGCAGGTCAAGCTGCGGGAGCTCGCCGACGAGGCCACCGAGTCCGAGGCCCGCGCCCAGGCCTGCCTGGAGCGCGCCCGCGCCGCCGACGAGGACCGCCGCGGCGCCCAGCGCGCCGCCGACGACGCCCGCCGCACCGCCCGTGCGCTGCGCGCCGAGCGCTCCGAGATCGCCGGCGCCCCCGACGACGTACCTGAGGACGACACGGACGCGCCCAAGTCGTCGCTCCCCGCCCTCCGCGAGGCCTACCGGGCCGCCTCCCAGGTCTACGAGAAGGTCGGCGTCGGAGCCGACCTACGGGCCGAGCAGGCGCGCGCGGAGAGCGACGAGAGTGCCGCCCGTGCCGAACTGGACCGGCTGAGCAACAAGGTCCGCACGCGCGCGGAGCAGCTGCTGCAGTCGCCCGACGGCTCCGACGGGCCCTCCCGGCAGGCCGCGGCCGCCCGGGCCGAGGAGCTCGTACAGCTCCTGGAGACCCGTATGTCCACCGCGAGCGAGCAGCTCGGGCGACTGCGCGGCGAGGCCGAGCGGCACGCGCCCGAGGACGGCGAGGCCCACACCGAGCTGCCCGAGGAGCTCCAGCCGCGCGACGCCGAGCACGCCCAGGCCCTGCTGCGCACGGCGACGGCTGAACTCGCCTCCCGCACAGAGGCCCTGGCCCAGGCCCGCGAGGCGCACGCCGAACTGCTCGACGCGCACCGGGCCGCCGAGGACGCGGCCGGCGGCTTCGACGAGATCGCCGCGATGCTCCGCGACCTGCTGCGCGAGCACACCCCCGAGGACGAGCAGGAGGCACCGGAGCCCTACCCCGGGAACCTGGAGGAGGCCCGCCAGTCGGCCGCCGAGGCCCGTCGCTCGCTGCGCGGCTGCGCCGCCGACCTCTCCGCCGCCGAGTCCGCCGTACGCGAGGCCAGTGACGTGCTCGTCCGGCACGCCAACTCCACGCGCTACGAGCAGGTCCGTACGCCCGCCCGCCAGCAGATCCGCGAGCTGCCCGCCTCCGCGCTGCCCGAGCACGCCCAGAAGTGGGCGGACGCCTTCGCGCCCCGACTGCGGGTGCTCACGGACGAGTTGGAGCAGCTGGAGCGCAACCGGGACTCGATCGTCGACCGGCTGCGGGGACTCGTCGAGTCCGCGCTCGCGACGCTCCGTTCGGCCCAGCGGCTGTCCCGTCTGCCCGAGGGGCTCGGCGAATGGTCCGGCCAGGAGTTTCTGCGCATCCGCTTCGAGGAACCCGACCAGGCCACGCTCACCGATCGGCTCGGCGAGGTCATCGACGAGGCGACCCGGGCGGCCGTGAAGAAGAACTCCGACCTGCGGCGCGACGGCATGTCGCTCCTGCTGCGCGGTGTCGGCGCCGCGCTGCAGCCCAAGGGCGTCGCCGTCGAGATCCTCAAGCCGGACGCCGTGCTGCGCGCCGAGCGGGTGCCTGTCGGTCAGATGGGCGATGTGTTCTCCGGCGGCCAGCTGCTCACCGCCGCCATCGCCCTGTACTGCACGATGGCGGCGCTGCGCTCGAACGACCGCGGCCGGGACAAGCACCGGCACGCCGGCACGCTGTTCCTCGACAACCCCATCGGCCGCGCCAACGCGACCTATCTGCTGGAGCTCCAGCGGGCCGTTTCCGACGCTCTCGGCGTCCAGCTGCTGTACACCACCGGCCTGTTCGACACGACAGCGCTGGCGGAGTTCCCGCTCGTCATCCGGCTGCGCAACGACGCCGACCTCAGGGCCGGCCTGAAATACATCAGCGTCGAGGAGCATCTCCGCCCGGGACTGCCCCAGGCGCCCCAGGCGGGCGGGGCGGTGCACAGCGAGATCACCGCCACCCGGATGTTCAAGCGCCCGGCCCCCAGCACCCCGTAGAGGTCGACCCGGCGCGCCGGACGGATGCCCGGGCGCGCCGGACGGGCCCTCAGGAGTGGGACAGCTGCCCGGCGCCGCCCTGACGGCGTATCCGCTCCTGCGCCCGCTCCGCCGCCCGGGCCTGCCGCCGCATCCGGCGGCGCTCACGGCGCAGCGAGCGGGCGGTGCTGCTGGGCGTCGACACCACGCCGTTGCGCTGGTTCCACACCTGTCGGGTCACCCAGACGTCCAGCACCGACCATGTGGCCACGACGGTGCTGACCACACTGCTGATCACCATCGGAAAGGCCAGCCACGACTCGGCGAGAGTGGACAGGAACGCCACCATCGCCTGAATCAGCGTCACCGCGATGATGAGGACCGCACGCACGGCCGACGTACGCACCGGGTCGGGCAGCCGGCGCCGCCGCGCGGGCTCCTCGACCCACAACGGCCGGTATGCCGCTCGTTCTTGAGGTGACGTGATAGCGCCGTCGGCGCCGTCCCGCGGGTCAGCGCCCCGCTCGTCCACCGGGAGACCGCGATCCGGTGTCTCGGGGCCCCGCAGCGCCGTTCCCCGCCTCGTCGCGCCCTCTTCGGGCGCTTCGCGCCGCTCCGCCGTGCCCATCAACGTGTCACTCCCCACCGCCGGCAGACCGCTCACCTCCGGGTCGAAGACCCGGCTCCCCAGTGGCTGCCCGGCTTGCTCTGTTTTACGCCGCCGAGGTGCGGACTGCGGCTCCTGTGGCCGATTCCGCCCCCAATTCCCAAAGAGTAGGACGGTCGAGAAGCCGCGAAGATTCCCAAGTTGCGAAAAATTCTGGCCAAGTCGCTTACGGTGCCGATCGGATCCGGTCTTGTCGTCGAGGCCGGTTTCGGGGCGGCAATCGCCTGTATTGCCCTGACACCTCCGCATGTTCCCACCGCGGAGCGGAAGTTCGGCTTCCGGACAGGTCTTCGAGTTAACTGTGCGTCGGTAGTAGGCTCGCGCCGTTTGTTGACGCACATGCGTACCCCCTGTCGCTGGGGGTTCGAGCTGGGGGAGGCCATGCGCTTTCGCGGGAAGTCGATCCGCCGGAAGATCGTGGCGCTGCTTCTCGTGCCGCTGGTGTCCCTGATCGCGATCTGGGGCTTCGCCACGGTACTGACGGGCCGTGAGGCGAATCGGCTGTTCACGGTGTCCGCCGTCGTGGAGAAGGTCGGCTACCCCATCGAGGACACGGTCCGTGTCGTCCAGCAGGAGCGCCGGCAGACCCTCGTCTACCTCGCCGACCCCCGTGCCTCCGACGCGCTCTCCGCGCTGCGCCGCACCCGGACCGCCACGGACGAGGCGCTCGCCGAGATCCGGCGGAACGCCCAGGACTCCGGCGTCCGCGACGTCCTGGACCAGGACGACGGCGACGGTCTGACCGCGGTGCTCGACGCCTTCGACGGCGTCGACTCCCTGCGCCGCAGCGTCGAGGAGGGCACCGTCACCCGGGCCCAGGCCCTGGACCTCTACAACCAGCTCATCGACCCCTGTTACACCCTGCTGGCCAAGCTGGACGTGGTCGACAGCGTGGAGATGGACAAGCAGTACCGGGCCCTCGTCAGCGTCGCGCGTGCCCGTGAACTGCTCTCCCAGGAGGACGCCCTGCTCGGCTCCGCCCTGGTCGTCGGACGGCTCAGCCGCGAGGAGATCCGTGACGTCTCCGACCTCGAGGCCCAGCGCGAAGTGGTCTACGACATCAGCCTCGCCCAGCTGCCCACCGCCGAGCGCGAACGCTACGAGAGCTTCTGGAAGAACGCGACGACCGCCCCGCTGCGCACGGCCGAGCAGGCCGTCATCGCCACCACGCCCGGCGGCATGCCCCGCGGTGTCACCGCGCGCAACTGGGACACCGCGGCCGGAAACGTCCTCGACGAACTCGGCACCCTGGACGAACAGGCCAACGACCGTTACCAGGACCGCGTCCGGCCGGTGGCCATCGAGGTCATCGTCAAGGCCGTCGTCGCCGGTGTGCTCGGCCTGGTCGCCCTGATCCTCTCCCTCGTCCTGTCCGTGCGCATCGGCCGCGGCCTCATCCGCGACCTGCGCCAGCTGCGACTGGACGCCCACGAGGCGTCCGGTGTGCGGCTGCCCAGCGTGATGCGCCGCCTCTCCGCGGGTGAACAGGTCGACGTGGAGACCGAGGTGCCGCGCCTGGAGTACGACAAGAACGAGATGGGCGAGGTCGGCCAGGCCCTCAACACCCTCCAGCGCGCCGCGGTCGAGGCCGCCGTGAAACAGGCCGAACTGCGCGCCGGTGTCTCCGAGGTCTTCGTCAACCTCGCCCGCCGCAGCCAGGTCCTGCTGCACAAGCAGCTCACCCTGCTCGACACCATGGAGCGCCGCACCGAGGACACCGAGGAACTCGCCGACCTCTTCCGGCTCGACCACCTCACCACCCGTATGCGCCGGCACGCCGAGGGCCTGGTGATCCTCTCCGGCGCCGCCCCCTCCCGGCAGTGGCGCAAACCCGTCCAGCTCATGGACATCGTGCGCGCCGCCGTCGCCGAGGTCGAGGACTACGAACGCATCGAGGTCCGCCGTCTGCCGCGCCTCGCCGTCACCGGCCCCGCCGTCGCCGACCTCACCCACCTGGTGGCCGAACTCCTGGAGAACGCCACGGTGTTCTCCCCGCCGCACACCGCCGTCCACGTCCTGGGCGAGCGGGTCGCCAACGGGTTCACCCTGGAGATCCACGACCGGGGCCTCGGCATGGCGCCCGAAGCACTCCTGGAGGCCAACCTCCGGCTCGCGGAGACCCCGGAGTTCGAGCTGTCCGACACCGACCGCCTCGGACTGTTCGTGGTCAGCCGCCTCGCCCAGCGCCAGAACGTCCGGGTCTCCCTGCAGCCCTCCCCCTACGGCGGGACGACCGCCGTCGTCTTCATCCCCGACGCCCTGCTGACCGACGACGTCCCCGACACCAACGGCATCGGCTTCCGCCTCGACCGTCCCCGCGCCCCGAAGGCGGCCGAGGCGGGCGAGAGCCGCAGGCCCGCGCTGTCCTCCTCGGTGCAGCTCCCGGGGATGCCCGCGTCCGTGCTGGACGGCCCGGTCGAGCTGGAGGCCCCCGTCGACCTGGACGCCCTCGGCGACTTCCCGGCCGGCCTGGACGAGGAGGACGACGAGCGCGGCGGCCTCTTCCGCCCGCGCCGCTCGCTCACCCACCCCGAGGACAACCCGTCCGTCGCGCCCGTCGAGCAGCACCGCAGGTTCCCGGACGGCGGCGGCGAGCCGGACGGCACCACCGATGACCCGGCCGCTCTTCTGCCCCTGCCCAGCCGCCGCACGCCCAAGCTGGTCAGCTCGCACGGCCGCCCGGTCACCGACCAGCGTCCCCGGCGCCCGGAGACGGACGACGAGGCCTCGCCGCGCCCCGGACCGCGTGGAACGGACGCCGACGGACCGGCACCCCTGCCCTCGCGCCGCCGCGGCAGCGGAGCGCAGATCCCGCGGGGCATCGGCGCGACCGAGTTCCCGGCACTGCCGGGCCGCCCCGGACACGGCACCGACGACCCGTCGCAGCAGCCCGCCCTCCCACAACGCACCCGCCAGGCCACGGCCGCCGCCGACGACCAGGACCCCACGGTCACCCGCAGGGACACGCCGCCCGACCCGCGCGCGGGCGGAACCGGCGGCCTCGCGGAGCACACCCTCGGAAGCGGACCGCAGCACGGGACGCCTGCCGGCGGACCGCAGCACGGGACCCTCGGTGGCGGACTCCAGCACGGGACTCCCGGTACTGGGTCGCAGCCCTGGGCCCTGGGTGGCGGGTCGCAGGACCGCGGCCTCGGTGGCGGGCCTCATGACACCGCCTCCGCGCCGGGAGCCCTGCCCCGGCGCGTACGGCAGGCGAATCTGGCTCCGCAACTGAGGCAGGGCCCGGCACCGCGCACGGAGAACCGCTCCGGCCTCGAGGACCGGGACGCCGACGAGGTACGCAGCCGTATGGCCTCGCTCCAGCGCGGCTGGCAGCGCGGTCGCGCGGAGAACGCCGCGGGCGACGAGACCCACAGCGGCACAGCACCACAACGAACGACAAAGGGGGACGGTCGATGACCGCACCGCAGGCGACCGGCCACAGTAACAACGGCGAGCTGAACTGGCTCCTCGACGAACTCGTCGACCGAGTCGCCAGCATCCGCAAGGCCGTCGTGCTCTCGGGCGACGGTCTGGCGACAGGGGCCTCCAGGGACCTGACCAGGGAGGACAGCGAGCACCTGGCCGCCGTCGCCTCGGGATTCCACAGCCTCGCCAAGGGCGTGGGCCGGCACTTCGAGGCGGGCAGCGTCCGCCAGACCGTCGTCGAACTCGACGACGCCTTCCTGTTCGTCACGGCCGCCGGTGACGGCAGCTGCCTCGCCGTCCTCTCGGACGCCGACTCGGACGTGGGGCAGGTGGCGTACGAGATGACCCTCCTCGTCAAGAGGGTCGGCGTACATCTGGGCACCGCGCCGCGCACCGATCTGCCCTCGGGCGGGTAGTGGGATGGCATGAGCACAGACGGTCAGGGAAGCAGCCACTGGTTCGACGACGAGGCCGGACCGGTCGTCCGTCCGTACGCCATGACGCGCGGCCGCACCACCAGTGCGGTCCAGCACCGCCTCGACCTGATCGCGGTGGTCGTCGCCGAGCCACACGCGGACGATCCCGAAGGGGACCACTCGCTCTCCCCGGAGCACGTGGACATCGTGGACCTGTGCCGGGAGGCGCCGCAGTCGGTCGCCGAGCTCTCCGCCGAGCTCGACCTGCCCATCGGCGTGGTACGGGTCCTCGTCGGAGACCTCGTGGACGCGGAATTCGTCCATGTGAACCGGCCCGTACCCCCGGCCGAACTGGTCGACGAGAGTATTCTGCGCGATGTGATCAACGGCCTCCGGGCGCTGTGAGCAGCGCGGAAGCGAGGTGAGGACGTGACCGGCTGGCAGTTCTGGGTGGACCGGGGCGGAACCTTCACCGACATCGTCGCGCGCCGTCCGGACGGCCGGCTGCTGACGCACAAACTGCTGTCGGACAACCCGGCGCGGTACGCCGACGCGGCCGTCGCCGGTGTCCGCGCCCTGCTGGCGGACTCGCGCGACCCTGTCGAGGCCGTCCGCATGGGCACCACGGTCGCCACCAACGCCCTGCTGGAACGCACGGGCGAACGCACCCTGCTCGTCATCACCCGGGGCTTCCGCGACGCCCTGCGGATCGCCTACCAGAACCGCCCGCGCATCTTCGCCCGCCGGATCGAGCTCCCCGAACTGCTGTACGAACGGGTCGTGGAGGTCGACGAGCGCATCGCCGCCGACGGCACCGCCCTGCGCGCCCCCGACCTGGACGCCCTCGCCGCCCCCCTCCGGGAGGCCTACGACGACGGGATCCGGGCCGTCGCCGTCGTCTGCATGCACAGCCATCTCCACCCGGCGCACGAGGAGGCCGTCGGACAGCTGGCCGCCCGGATCGGCTTCCCGCAGATCTCGCTGTCCAGCGAGGTCAGCCCCCTCATGAAACTCGTCCCGCGCGGGGACACCGCCGTCGTCGACGCCTACCTGTCGCCCGTGCTGCGCCGCTACGTCCGCCATGTCGCCGACGAACTGCACGGCGTACGGCTGATGTTCATGCAGTCCAACGGCGGCCTCGCCGAGGCGAACCAGTTCCGCGGCAAGGACGCCATCCTGTCCGGGCCCGCGGGCGGCATCGTCGGCATGGCCCGCATGTCCCAGCTCGCCGGCTTCGACCGTGTCATCGGCTTCGACATGGGCGGCACCTCCACCGACGTCTCCCACTTCGCGGGGGAGTACGAACGCGTCTTCACCACGCAGATCGCGGGCGTCCGGCTGCGCGCGCCCATGCTGGACATCCACACCGTCGCCGCGGGAGGCGGCTCCGTCCTGCGGTTCGACGGCTCCCGCTACCGCGTAGGGCCGGACTCGGCCGGTGCGGACCCGGGGCCGGCCTGCTACCGCGCCGGCGGACCGCTCGCCGTGACCGACGCCAACGTGATGCTCGGACGCATCCAACCCGCCCACTTTCCCGAGGTGTTCGGCCCCGAAGGCGACCAGCCCCTGGACGCCGCCCTCGTCCGCGACCGCTTCAGCGCCCTCGCGCGCGGGATCCGCGAGCGGACGGGAGACGACCGCACCCCCGAACAGGTCGCCGAGGGCTTTCTGCAGATCGCCGTGGCCAACATCGCCAACGCGGTGAAGCGGATCTCCGTCCAGAAGGGGCACGACGTCACCCGCTACGCCCTCACCACCTTCGGCGGCGCCGGAGGCCAGCACGCGTGCATGGTCGCCGACTCGCTCGGCATCCGTACGGTCCTCGTGCCGCCCATGGCGGGTGTGCTGTCCGCGCTCGGCATCGGCCTCGCCGACACCACGGCCATGCGGGAACAGTCCGTCGAGGCACCCCTGGAAACCGCCGCCCTGCCCGGCATCCTCAAGACCGCCGACGACCTGGAGTCGGCGGCCCGCGCCGAACTCCGCGCCGAGGACGTCCCCGACGACCGCGTCCGCATCACCCGCCGCGCGCAGCTGCGCTACGACGGCACCGACACCACCCTCACCGTCGAACTCACCGAGCCTGCCGCGATGAGGCGGGCTTTCGAAGAACGTCATCGCGCCACGTACTCCTTCACGCTCGACCGCCCGATCGTCGTCGAAGCGCTCTCCGTGGAAGCCACCGGCATCACCCAACCCCCCGATCTGTCCGCCCTCGCCCCGTACGAGGGCCGCGCCGCCGCGCCCGAGACCGTCCGCCTCCACACCGGCGGCGCCTGGCGCGACGTACCTCTGCACCGCCGCGAGGACCTCCCTCCCGGCGAGTCCGTCACCGGCCCCGCGATCATCACCGAGGCCAGTGCCACAACCGTGGTCGACAGCGGCTGGGAGGCCGCGACGACCGACGACGGGCATCTGGTCATGGAACGCACGGCGATTACGCAGAGTTCCGATCTCGCCACGGAAGTCGATCCGGTCCTCCTCGAGGTCTTCAACAACCTGTTCATGTCCATCGCCGAACAGATGGGCGCCCGCCTGGAGTCCACGGCCCAGTCCGTCAACATCAAGGAACGCCTCGATTTCTCCTGCGCCCTCTTCGATCCGGACGGAAACCTGGTGGCCAACGCCCCCCACATCCCCGTCCACCTGGGCTCGATGGGCACCAGCGTGAAGGAGGTCATCCGCCGACGCGGCGCCGGGATGCGGCCCGGAGACACCTACGCGGTCAACGACCCGTACCACGGCGGCACCCATCTGCCCGACGTCACCGTGATCACTCCAGTCTTCGACACCCGACGGGACGACGACACGGAGAGTGACGGCGGGAGAGACGGTGAGAGTGACGGCGGGAGTGACGGCGAGATCCTCTTCTACGTGGCCTCCCGAGGCCATCACGCCGAGATCGGCGGCATCGCCCCGGGCTCCATGCCCGCCGACAGCCGCACCATCGAGGAGGAAGGCGTCCTCTTCGACAACTGGCTGCTCGCCGAGAACGGACGCTTCCGCGAGGGGGAGACCCTCCGCCTGCTCACCGAGGCGCCCTACCCCTCCCGCAACCCCAGGACCAACCTGGCCGACCTGCGCGCCCAGATCGCCGCCAACCAGAAGGGCGTCGACGAAGTGGCCCGCATGATCGGGAACTTCGGGCTCGACGTCGTCCAGGCGTACATGCGACACGTCCAGGACAACGCAGAGGAAGCGGTGCGGCGCGTCATCGACGCCCTCGACGACGGCGAGTACGGCTACGAGACCGACTCCGGTGCCGTCATCCGCGTACACGTACGCGTGGACCGCGAAAACCGCTCCGCGACCGTCGACTTCACCGGCACGTCACCGCAGCTGACCACCAACTTCAACGCCCCGTACTCGGTCGTCAACGCGGCCGTCCTGTACGTCTTCCGCACCCTCGTCGCCGACGACATCCCCCTCAACGACGGCTGTCTGCGCCCCCTGAGGATCGTCGTGCCGCGCGGCTCCCTGCTCGCGCCCGAACCGCCCGCCGCCGTCGTCGCCGGCAACGTCGAGACGTCCCAGGCGATCACCGGAGCGCTGTACGCGGCCCTGGGCGTCCAGGCGGAGGGCTCGGGCACGATGAACAACGTCACCTTCGGCAACGAGCGCCACCAGTACTACGAGACCGTCGCGTCCGGATCCGGCGCCGGCGACGGCTTCCCCGGCGCCGGTGTGGTCCAGACCCACATGACGAATTCCCGATTGACCGACCCCGAAGTCCTGGAGTGGCGTCTTCCGGTACAACTGGACGAGTTCGCCGTCCGGTACGGCAGCGGCGGCGCCGGACAATGGCCCGGCGGAGACGGTGCCGTCCGTCGTATTCGCTTCCACGAGCCCATGACCGTCTCCACCCTTTCCCAGCACCGCAGGGTCCCCCCGTACGGCATGGCGGGCGGAGCCCCCGGCGCGCTGGGTGCCAATCGAGTGGAACGCGCTGACGGCACCGTCGTCGAACTCGCGGGAAGCGACTCCGTGGAGGTCGGTCCCGGCGACGTACTCGTCGTTGAAACCCCCGGAGGCGGAGGCTACGGCCCACCGCCGAACACCCCCCAGTCCAGCCATCAAGCAGGAGAAGTGAACGATGATCTTCGGGCGAACTGAGCGCGGCAAGTCCCCGGTCGAGCCCGTCACGCTCAAGATCCTGGTCGCCGGCGGTTTCGGGGTGGGCAAGACCACCCTCGTCGGCGCCGTCAGCGAGATCAGGCCGCTGCGCACGGAGGAGTACCTCACCGAGGCCGGCCGCCCGGTCGACGACCTCACCGGCGTCGAGCGCAAGCACACGACCACCGTCGCCATGGACTTCGGGCGCATCACCCTGCGCGAGGACCTGGTGCTGTACCTGTTCGGGACGCCCGGCCAGGAGCGGTTCTGGTTCATGTGGGACGAGCTCTCCGAGGGCGCGCTGGGCGCCGTCGTGCTCGCCGACACGCGCCGCCTGGAGGACTGCTTCGCCGCCGTCGACTACTTCGAGCGGCGCTCCATACCCTTCCTCATCGGCGTCAACTGCTTCGAGGGCGCCGCCCGTTACCCCGAGGGGGACGTGCGCCGGGCCCTCGACCTCGACGACGACGTACCGGTGATCCTGTGCGACGCCCGTGACCGGCTATCGGTCCGGGACGTCCTGGTCGGTGTCGTCCAGCACGCGATGGACTTCGGAGCCGAGCGCCGCCAGACCGTCACCACCTGAGCCACACACGGCCCGTACCCCCGCCGACCGGGGTACGGGCCGTGACCTTGTGACTCCCCTGGGGCCCGTCCTCCGGATCCTGCCGGGGCGCGGCCCTAACCCTCGCCGTCCTCCATCCAGCCGAAGCTCTTCTCCACGGCCCGGCGCCAGTTGTGGTACTCGCGGTCCCTCACTGACGCCTCCATCGCCGGAGTCCACTCGGCGTCCTTCTGCCAGTGTGCCTTCAGCTCGTCGAGGTCGTTCCACACGCCGGTGGCCAGCCCCGCCGCGTATGCCGCGCCCAGACACGTCGTCTCCGAGACACGGGGCCGGATCACGGATACGCCGAGGACGTCCGCCTGGTGCTGCATGAGCAGGTTGTTCTTCGTCATGCCGCCGTCCACCTTCAGGGTCGTGATCTGGACCCCGGAGTCCTGGTACATCGCGTCCACGACCTCCCGCGTCTGCCAGCTCGTCGCCTCCAGCACCGCGCGCGCGAGATGGGCCTTCGTGACGTATCGGGTGAGCCCGGTGACCACGCCGCGCGCGTCCGAACGCCAGTACGGCGCGAACAGTCCCGAGAACGCGGGCACGATGTACGCGCCGCCGTTGTCCTCGACGCTCTCCGCGAGCGGCTCGATCTCGTCAGCCGTACGGATGATGCCGAGCTGGTCCCGGAACCACTGCACGAGCGCACCCGTTATGGCGATCGAACCCTCCAGACAGTAGACCGGTGCCTCCCCGCCGATCTTGTAGCCCATCGTCGTCAGCAGACCGCTCTTCGACGGCACCGGCCGGTTGCCGGTGTTGAGCAGCAGGAAACTGCCCGTCCCGTACGTGTTCTTCGCCGTGCCCACGTCGTAGCACGCCTGACCGAACACCGCCGCCTGCTGGTCTCCCAGCGCCGAGGCGACCGGCACCCCGCCGAGCTGTCCCACGGCGGTGCCGTACACCTCGGCCGAGGACCTGATCTCCGGCAGCACGGCCTCCGGCACGTTCATCGCCGACAGAATGGAGGTGTCCCACTGAAGCGTCTCGAGATTCATCAGCATGGTCCGCCCGGCGTTGGTCACGTCGGTCACGTGCCGGCCGCCGTCGGTCCCGCCGGTGAGGTTCCAGATCAGCCAGGAGTCGATCGTGCCGAAGGCGATCTCGCCCCGCTCGGCGCGGTCCCTGAGCCCGGGCACGTTGTCCAGCAGCCAGGCCGCCTTGGGACCCGAGAAGTAGCTGGCCAACGGCAGTCCCGTCTGTTCCCGGAAGCGGTCCTGTCCGTCGGGACCGCCGAGTTCGTTGCAGAGCCCGGCGGTCCGGGTGTCCTGCCACACGATCGCGTTGTGCACGGGCTTGCCCGTGGCGCGGTCCCAGAGCACGGTCGTCTCGCGCTGGTTGGTGATGCCGAGCGCGCTGATCTGGTCGGCCCGCAGCCCGGCCTTGGCGATCGCCCCGGCGACCACCGCCTGCACCTTCGACCAGATCTCGGTGGCGTCGTGCTCCACCCATCCGGGCTTGGGGAAGATCTGGCGGTGTTCCCGCTGGTCGACGGCGACGATCGCGCCGTTCCGGTCGAAGATGATGCAGCGGCTGGAGGTGGTGCCCTGGTCGATTGCTGCGACGTACTTCTCGGCGTTGTCCGTCATGGCTACCTCTTGGGCTGGGTTCGGAAGGCTGCGCGGCCGGTCGGAAGCCGCGTGGGATGGGCGCGATCAGAACGCCGCGTGGTAGATGAGCCCCGCGAGCGCTCCGCCGACCAGCGGGCCGACGACCGGGATCCAGGCGTAACCCCAGTCGGACGTGCCCTTGTTCGGGATCGGCAGGAAGGTGTGCACGATCCGCGGCCCCAGGTCACGCGCGGGGTTGATGGCATAGCCGGTGGGCCCGCCCAGGGAGAGCCCGATGCCGACGACCAGCAGGGACACGATCAGCACCAGGGTGCCGGACTCGCCGAGTCCCTTCGTCAGCCCGAAGGCGAGGATCGGCAGGACCAGCGCGATCGTCGCGATGATCTCCGTGATCAGGTTGGCGACCGGATTCCGGATCTCGGGGATGGTGGAGAAGATGCCCAGCGTCGGCGTCGGCTCCTCCGCCGTGCCCTCCGTGGTGCCCGTCTGCTGTACGTTCGCCTGGAACTGCGCGAGGTACACCAGATACGCGAGGACGGCACCGAGCATCGCGCCGACCATCTGGCCCAGCAGATAGACCCAGACCTTGCCCCACTTGCCCGTGTCGACGGCGATACCGATGGTGACGGCCGGGTTGAGCTGTCCGCCCGACAGCGGCGCGGCAGTGTAGGCCCCCGCCAGCACGCCGAACCCCCAGCCGAAGGCGATCACCACCCACCCCGACGCCCGTGCCTTGGAATATCTGAGAGTGACCGCGGCGCAGACGCCCGCGCCGAACAGGATGAGGATCGCGGTACCGATGACCTCGCCGACGAATATGTCTCCGTTGCTCATGGCGACTCCTGGGCCGGGCCCGGGGCGATCGACCCCGGTGCGCTGTGCAGGGTGCGGTTCGCGTGGCTGCTTCGGCCATGGCAGGGAGGTCCCGCGCCCCGCCCGGCGTCCGTGACGAGCGTGCCGTCAGAGCCGAATCGCCGGTGGGAGAGTGGGCCGCGGTCGGGGGAGCCCGCGGGGCGCGTGCCTGGATACGCCGAGAATGTACGGCGATGTCGGCTGACACCGGGAAGTGTTCACCGGCGCCCAGGGAGCGTCAAGGAGGCGGACGGCAATGGTTGGGGACAGCTGAAACCCCCTCAACCCTCGGCGCGGCACACCACAACCCTTGGCGCGGCACCCCTCAACCCTTCATGCCGCACCCCTCAACCCTCCATGCCGCACCCCTCAACCCTCCGCGCGGCCCGGCTCACCCCGCCCCGGGCTCCGCCCCCACCGCCTCCGCCGCGACAGGCGGCGACCCCCGCCTCACCTCATGGCCGGAGAACCCGGCCCGCCCCCACACCCAACTCGCTCCGCGCAACGACTTCGCGGCCTGCTTCAGCGGCGTCAGACACGCGGCAGCCTGCCGGTGGTCGGCCACACTGCCCGGCGGGCACAGGACCGTGGCCAGCGACAGCGTGACCGGACGGCCGCCTGCCGACCACGGCGCGTCCAGCACGGAGGACGCCACCGGCTCCAGACTCTCCGGATCCGCCAGCACCAGGAAGTCGTCCCCACCGATGTGTCCCACTCGCGTGCTTCCGGACGCCGCGACCTGCAACGCCCGTCCCACCGACCGGATCAGCTCGTCGCCCGCCGCGAAGCCCGCGCCGTCGTTGACCTGCTTGAAGTGGTCCACGTCCAGCCAGCTCAGCGCGAACGCCCGCCCCTCCGCGATACGCCGGTCCACCTCTGCGGTGATCGCGTCCGAACCCGGCAGCCGTGTCAACGGATTGAGCCCCACCGCCTCCTCGACCCTGCTCTCGGCCAGCGCCCGTACGAGATCGGCCAGTCGTACGACGCCGACGCACCGCCCGTGGTGGTCGACGACCGCCACATCGTCCGAGGTACGGTCCCGGTCACCGACCGCGACCACGTCCAGCACCTCCCACGCCGTCGCGTCGACGCCCACCGTCCGCGGCGGGTCACCGAGTCTGGTCGCGGGCCGGTCCGCGTACAGGGCGTGGCCGTAGCGCCCCGACATCGACAGCAGGAAACGCGACCGGTGCACCGACCGGACGGGGACCCCCGCGCGGTCGACGAGCAGCACCCCGGACACCTCCGGCGCCCCGGTCAGCAGCGCTCTGACCTGGCCTGCGGAGGCGCCGACGGGCATCTGCGCGGCCGGCCGGACGAACTCGCGCACCGACGGGCCCGACCGCGGCGCCGACACCACGCCGGGGACCCGCGGCGGAACGTACACCTCGGCTGCGGGCAGCCGGGCCGGCGGTGCGAACAGCACACCCTGGGCCAGCTGCGCACCCGCCGACAGGGCCGCCGCACACTGCAGTTCGGTCTCCACCCCCTCCACGGCCAGCAGCGCTCCCACCTCGTCGCACCACGTCCGCATCGCCCGCACGGCCGCCGGCCGCGCCAGCAGGGACGCGTCCAGCTTCACCAGGTCCGGCGCGAGGTCGACCAGCAGCCGCAGCGGTATGTCCCCGTCCCCGACGCCGTCCGCGCTGATCCGGAAACCCTGCTCCCGCAGCGCCCCCACGGCCTCCAACAGCGCGCGTTGCGGCACGTGCGCGTACGGGGGAACGATGTCGAGCGTCACCTCCCAGGGCAGCCGCCCCGCCCCGCGCACGGCGTCGTGGAGCGGTGTGAGCCCACCGAGGTCGGCCAGCGTGCACGCGAACACGTTCACATGCAGCGGCAGCAGCGTCTCCTTGCGTGCCGCCGCCCGAACCGCCAGCACGGCCAGCCCGGCGTCGAGTTCGGGATTCCGCCGGGCTTCCGCCAGGATGTCGCCGGACTCCGGGCGGGCGAGTATCTCCAGCCCCGCCACCCCTCCCGTGGCCAGGTTGACCACCGGCTGGAAAGCGAAGCGGAGAGTATCCGTCCAGGAGCGCACGGGAGCATGATGGCGCTGCGGAAGCACGCCCAGGCCCAGTTCATAAGACGTTCACGCAGGATTCCGGAGTGGTCACGGAGGGTGTGCGACCGGCCCGGAGTCCGTGCCCGGCCCCTGCTCATCCCTCTCCTCAGCGCACCGCGATGACCGCTGATCCGTGCCCGAACAGCCCCTGGTTGGCCGTGATGCCCACGCGCGCGTCCCCGATCTGACGATCGCCCGCCTGTCCCCGCAACTGCCAGGTCAGCTCGCAGACCTGGGCGATCGCCTGGGCCGGCACCGCCTCGCCGAACGAGGCCAGCCCCCCGCTAGCGTTCACCGGTATACGACCGCCCGGTGCCGTGGCGCCCTCCCGCAACAGCTTGGCGCCCTCGCCCTCGCCGCAGAGCCCGAGATCCTCGTACCACTGCAGCTCCAGGGCCGTGGACAGGTCGTAGACCTCGGCCAGGGACAGGTCCTCGGGGCCGGTCGCCGCCTCCTCGTAGGCGGCGCGGGCGATCGACGCACGGAACGGCTCACCGTCGGGCTCCACCGCGACCGCGGAGTCGGTGGCGATGTCCGGCAGATCCAGCACGGTGTTGGGGTAGCGAGGCGTCACCGTGGACACGGCCCTGATCCGCACCGGATCCACTGCCCCGTGCCGGCGGGCGAACTCCATGCTCGACAGCACCAGGGCGGCCCCGCCGTCCGAGGTCGCGCAGATGTCCAGCAGCCGCAGCGGATCGGCGACCACCGCGGAGGCGGCGACCTCCTCGGCGGTGACCCGCTTGCGGTAGCGCGCGTACGGGTTCAGCGCCCCCATGGCGGCGTTCTTCACCTTGACCTGGGCGAAGTCCTCCGGCGTGTCCCCGTGCACCGCCATGCGCCTGCGCGCGTACAGCCCGAAGTACGTCGGATTGGTGGCGCCGAGCACCCGGAACCGCAGCCAGTCCGGATCGTCCGGCCGATCACCGCCCGCCGGACGGAAGAATCCCTTGGGCGCCGCGTCGGCCCCCACCACGAGCACCACGTCCGCCAGGCCCGCGAGGATCTGCGCCCGCGCCGTATTGATCGCCTGCGCGCCCGACGCGCACGCCGCGTACACACTCGCGACCCGGGCGCCCTGCCAGCCCAGGGCCTTCGCGAACGTCGCCCCGGCCACATACCCCGGGTAGCCGCCACGCACCGTGTCGGCGCCCACGATCGAGCCGATGTCCCGCCAGTGCAGCCCGGCGTCCGCAAGAGCCGCCCGCGCGGCCGCCACCCCGTACGCGACGAAGCCGCGCCCCCACTTGCCCCACGGGTGCATGCCCGCGCCGAGCACCGCCACCTCTGCCGTCATCCCGCCACCCCCGTCGGCCGCCAGTGCCAGGTCGTCCAGGTCGTCTCCGCGTCCTCGCTCAGCACGCCCGGGACGACCTCCACCTCCATGCCCACCGTCAGATCGGCGACGGTGACCCCGGGAACCGCCTGCCCCAGCACCACGATCCGCTCGGACTCCAGCTCCACCGCGATCAACGCGTACGGCTCCCACGGAAGTTCCGAGTTCGTCACATAGGGTGACGGAGGCCGGTAGCGGCTGTCGGTGTACGACCAGACGCGCCCTCGCCGCGAGAGCGGCACCTCCTCCAGATCGCCGCCCCGGCAGGCCGGGTTTCGGCAGTGCGTGTCCTCGCGGGGGAAGAAGACCGAGCGGCACGCCGAGCAGCGTGTCCCGAGAAGCCGGAAGCGGTCCCCGTCCCCGGTGAACCACCCGGAGACCACGGGCGTGCGTGTACGCGACAACGTTCCTCCTCCGCAGGCAATCTGACGGACAATCAGAATTTTGGCATGCGTGCCAGGACTTGGGCAGGGTGAGGACATGACACGCCCCTTCAGCGCAGTCCGCGGCCTCGTCGCCGTCCTCGCCGCCTTACTGACCGTGACCGCCGCGTCCGCCACCGCGCGTGCGTCCACCGACGGCCGAGCCCCCGCGGACTTCGTGGCCCTGAGCACCGTGGACCCGACGATCCTGCAGGAGATCCGCTACTTCACCCCGCACAACTTCGTCGGAACGCCCATCGACGGCTACCAGCAGCCGATCTGCATCCTCACCCGCCCGGCGGCCGAAGCCCTCCACCGCGCACAGAGCCAACTGCTCCGCCAGGGCTACTCGCTCAAGGTGTACGACTGCTACCGGCCCCAGCGTGCCGTCGACCACTTCGTCCGCTGGGCCGAGGATCTCGACGACGAGACGATGAAGGGGGAGTTCTACCCGGACGTCGACAAGACCCGCCTCTTCGAGGACGGTTACATCGCGGCGAAGTCCGGCCACAGCCGCGGCTCGACCATGGACCTCACCCTCGTGAAACTCCCGGCCCACCCCACCAGGCCGTACATCCCCGGCGAAACCCTGGTCCCGTGTTACGCGTCCCGGGCCGAGCGCTTCCCCGACAACTCGGTCGACATGGGCACCGGATACGACTGCTTCGACACCCTCAGCCACACGCTCGACCCGCGCATCCAGGGCGAGCAGCTCGCCAACCGGCTGCTCCTGAAGGACACCCTGGAAGGGCTCGGGTTCGTGAACCTCGCCGAGGAGTGGTGGCACTACACCTTCAAGCCCGAGCTCTACCCGGACACCTACTTCGACTTCCCCGTCTCCGCGAAGTCCCTCACCGCAGCCTACTGAGCCACTCGCGTACGACGCCCTCCCCAAGATCGGATACGCTCCGCCGCGTGTCCGAATCTCTGCACTCCATTTCGAACTCCGCGCGCGACTCCCACTGTTCGAGCTGCGGAGCGCCCTACGGGGAGGGCGTCACCGGCTGGCCCCGCACCTGCCCGGCCTGCGCCACCACCGCCTACCGCAACCCGCTGCCGGTGGCCGTCGCCCTCCAGCCCGTGTACGACCACAAGGGCACCGGCCTGGTCGTCATCACCCGAACCATCGGCCCCGCGCGCGGAGGCGTCGCCCTGCCCGGCGGGTACATCGACGACCGCGAGGACTGGCGGCAGGCCGTCGTCCGCGAGCTCAAGGAGGAGACGGGCATCGACGCCGCGAGCCGCGACGTACGACTCGTCGACGCCATGAGCTCTCCCGACGGCCACCTGCTGCTGTTCGGACTCCTCCCGGAGCGCCCCGCGGACCGCCTCCCGGAGTCGGCGGCCACGGACGAGACGGAGGGCTGGCACCTCCTGCGCAGGCCGGAGGAGCTCGCGTTCCCGCTGCACACCCACGCCGTGCGGGCGTTCTTCGAGGGCCGCTACATCTGAGCTACCGCTCGCCGAGCCCGCGCACGCGCACGGGGTGGGACGGCTCGTACAGGCCGTCCTCCCCCTCCCGCTCGACGACGAGCTGCCGGCCCTCCCAGCGGGCGACGTACCGTTCGATCTCGGGCTCGTCCCAGCCGTCGCCCGCGTCCCGCACCACCAGACCGCCACCGGTCCGCCCCCGGGCCGGCGTCCACACCTCCAGCTCCAGCCCACCGCTGTCCCCGCGCACCGGTATGACGGCACCCGCGCGCGCGAGCACCGGAATACGCGACAAAGGCGCGTCCACGAGCACCTGCCCCGGCCCCCGGTACCTCCGCCCCGTCGCCGTGTCGTACCAGAGCCCCCGCGGCAGCTGCACCGCACGGCGCTCGACGCCCGGATCGAACACCGGTGCCACCAGAAGGCTGTCCCCCAGCAGGAAGGCGTCCTCGCAGTCCCGCAGAGCCCGGTCCTCGGGCGCTCCCCACCACAGCGGGCGCACATAGGGAGCGCCGGTACGCCGGGCCAGATGCGCCAGGGTCATGAAGTACGGCAGCAGCCGCCGCCGTTCGACCAGCGCCACGCGCGCGTGCTCCAGCACTTCCGGACCGAACTCCCACGGCTCGCGGCGACCCGCCCGCAGGCTCGCGTGCGTACGGAACAGCGGCAGGTACGCGCCCAGCTGGAACCACCGCAGATACAGCTCGGGCGACGGACTCCCGTCGAAGCCGCCCACGTCCGGCCCCGAGTACGGCACCCCGCACAGCCCTAGCCCCATCACCAGCGACAGCGACGCCCGCAACCCCGGCCAGCCCGTGGCGACGTCCCCCGACCACGTCCCGCCGTAGCGCTGCAGGCCCGCCCAGCCGGAGCGGGAGAACAGGAACGGCCGCTCCTCGGGAAGCAACTCCCGCAGCCCCTCGTGGGCCGCCCTGGCCATGCACAGGGCGTAGACGTTGTGGGCCTCGCGGTGATCACCGCCCCGCCCCTCCAGATCGTGACGGGCCGACCGGGGCAGCGTCGACTCTCCGAACGCGGTGAACGACGTCGGTTCGTTCATGTCGTGCCAGAAGCCGGAGAACCCCTGCGCGAGGCGCTCCGCGTACAGACCTCCCCACCACTGCCGCACACGCGCGTGCGTGAAGTCCGGGAAGACCGCCTCACCCGGCCAGACCACGCCCTCGACGAGCCGTCCCGAGGCGTCCTTGACGAACGCGTCGGCCGCGAGCCCGCTGTCGTAGACGGCGTTGCCCGGCTCGGCCCCGACCGCCGGGTCGACGATCGACACCAGCCGGATGCCGTCCCGCCGCAGCTCCTCGGCGAGCACCGGCAGCTTCGGGAAGCGGTCCTGGTCGACGGTGAACACCTGGTGGTCGTCGTAGTGATCGATGTCCAGATGCACGGAGTCGAGCGGCAGACCGTGCTCGTGATAGCCCGCGACGATCCGGCGCACCTCCTGCTCGCTGCCGAAGCCCCAGCGCGCGTGATGGTGCCCGAGCGCCCACGCGGGCGGCAGCGCCGGCGCCCCGGTGAGGGAGGCCCAGGCGAGCAGCACGCGCGCGGGGGTGCCCACCATGACCCAGCAGCGCAACGGGCCGCCGTCCATCCGCAGCTCGCACGACCCGGGCCGGTCGTGTCCCGAACCGGCCCCCTCCTCGCCCTCCCGCAGCGTCACCGTGCCGTCCCAGGAGGTGTCGTGGAACACCAGATGCGTGGCCGCGTCGGACACCACCAACTGCACCGGCATCGTCAGATAGAGCGGGTCGTCCTCACGGCCGAACGCCTGTCCGGGATCCGTGTTCCACAGCCGGTACGTTCCGCCGCGCAGACGCGGTCCCGACGCCCGTCCGCCGAGCCCGAAGAAGCGCGCGTCCGCCGCCACCTCCGACCGCTGCATCCAGCGCGCCTGACCGCCGTCCCGCGGCTCCCACCAGCGCGGCGGCAGATCACGGCGCAACGTCACCCCACCCGGGGTGCACACGTCGACCGCGCCGTGCCGGGAGACCACGACCGTCACCCGCTCGGCCACGACCCGCCAGCCGCCGTCCTTGTCGGGCTCCAGCACAGCCCGGGGATCGGGCTCCGGGCAGCGGCCGGCCAGCGCGTACGACGGCTCCGGCTCGGCACCGTCCCAGCCCCAGAAGACCGCCCCGTTCACGGCCACGAGGATCCGCAGTTCCGAGCGGCTGAACCGGAGCGTGCCACCACCGGGCCCCGGCTCCACCTCCTGCACCGGCCCCGGCACCCGCGCACGTTCGGCACCCCGCGCCGGCAGCCCGGTGGCGTCGGCGCGCCTACGGCGCCAGGCGGCCCGCACGGTGCGCAACCCCCGGCCCGCCCCCGCGGAGCCGACCGCCTTCATCGAACGCACCAGGTCACGACCGTCCATGCTGTTCACCCTGCCACTGACCGCTCCACACGCGCGTGTCGTTCAACTGCCGTTCACCCATGCCCGGACCACATCTTCACGACACGGACTGTGTGGGGCACACCCTGGTGCAGAAGTCGATCACATGGCATCGTCCCTGTCAGCCGCGTCACGCGCACAACCCCAGCACGTGCGCGGGCGACGCACACGACGCGCCACAGTCCGGGAGCCGCCCCAATGCCAACCGTGAACCCCGAGCCGCTCTGGCGGCCAGATCCGCAGCGCATCGCGAAGGCCCAGGTCACCAGGTTCCACACCTGGGCGGCCGAGCACCACGGAGCCCCCGCCGAAAGGGGATATCCGGCCCTGCACCGCTGGTCCGTCGACGAGCTGGAGACGTTCTGGAAAGCCGTCACGGAATGGTTCGACGTACGGTTCTCGACGCCCTACGCGCGCGTGCTGGGCGACCGCACCATGCCGGGTGCCGAATGGTTCCCCGGGGCCACGCTGAACTACGCCGAGCACGCCCTGCGCGCGGCCGCCACCCGCCCGGACGAACCGGCCCTGCTGTATGTCGACGAGTCCCATGAACCGCGCCCGGTGACCTGGTCCGAGCTCCGCCGCCAGGTCGGTGCGCTGGCCGCGGAACTGCGCGCCCTCGGCGTCCGCCCCGGGGACCGCGTCAGCGGCTACCTCCCGAACATCCCGCAGGCCGTCGTCGCGCTCCTCGCCACCGCCGCCGTGGGCGGAGTCTGGACCTCCTGCGCCCCCGACTTCGGTGCCCGCAGCGTCCTCGACCGCTTCCAGCAGGTCGAACCCGTCGTCCTCTTCACCGTCGACGGCTACCGCTACGGCGGCAAGGAACACGACCGCCGCGACGTCGTCGCCGAACTGCGCCGCGAGCTGCCCACCCTGCGCGCCGTCGTCCACATCCCGCTCCTCGGCACCGAGGCCCCCGAGGGAGCCCTGGAGTGGTCGGCGCTCACCGCGTCGAACGAGGAGCCCGTCTTCGAACAGGTCCCGTTCGCCCACCCCCTGTGGGTGCTCTACTCCTCCGGCACGACCGGCCTGCCCAAGGCCATCGTCCAGTCCCAGGGCGGCATTCTGGTCGAACACCTCAAACAACTCGGCCTGCACTGCGACCTCGGCCCCGAGGATCGTTTCTTCTGGTACACGTCGACCGGCTGGATGATGTGGAACTTCCTCGTCTCCGGCCTCCTGACCGGCACGACGATCGTCCTCTACGACGGCAGCCCGGGTTATCCCGACACCGGCGCCCAGTGGCGCGTCGCCGAACGCACGGGAGCCACCTTGTACGGCACCTCGGCGGCGTACGTCATGGCCTGCCGCAAGGCGGAGGTGCACCCGGCCCGCGACTTCGACCTGTCCAGGGTCCAGTGCGTCGCCACGACCGGGTCACCGCTCCCGCCCGACGGCTTCCGCTGGCTGCACGACGAGTTCGCAAGCAGTGGGGCCGACCTGTGGATCGCCTCCGTCAGCGGCGGCACGGACGTGTGCTCCTGCTTCGCCGGAGCCGTCCCGACCCTCCCCGTGTACACCGGTGAACTGCAGGCGCCCGGCCTCGGCACCGACCTGCAGTCGTGGGATCCGAGCGGCCACCCCCTGATCGACGAGGTCGGCGAGCTCGTCGTCACCAACCCCATGCCGTCCATGCCGGTCCACTTCTGGAACGACCCCGACGGCAGCCGCTACCGGGGCAGCTACTTCGACACGTACCCCGGTGTCTGGCGCCACGGCGACTGGATCACCGTCACCTCACGCGGCTCCGTCGTCATCCACGGTCGCTCCGACTCCACGCTCAACCGCCAGGGCGTACGCATGGGCTCCGCCGACATCTACGAGGTCGTCGAGCGGCTCCCCGAGATCAAGGAATCCCTGGTCATCGGCATCGAGCAGCCCGACGGCGGCTACTGGATGCCCCTCTTCGTGCACCTCGCCCCCGGAACCGTCCTCGACGACGCCCTTCTCGACCGGATCAAGCGGGCCATCCGCGAACAGCTCTCGCCGCGCCATGTCCCCGACGAGGTCATCCAGGTGCCCGGAGTCCCGCACACCCTCACCGGAAAACGCATCGAGGTCCCCGTCAAGCGCCTCCTCCAGGGCACCCCGCTGGAGAAGGCGGTCAACCCGGGCTCCATCGACAACCTCGAACTGCTGCACTTCTACGAGGAACTCGCGCGCAAGAGGGCCTGAAGCGCACACCGGAAAGCCTGACGCGCACGCAAGATGGCCTCAGCCGTCGCAAGAGGGCTGAGGCCTCCAGGGAGCCGCTCAGCCGCCGTAGGTGGCCTCGGACTCGCCCAGGACCGCGGCGAAGTCCGAGGCCAGCCGTGTCGAGTCGGCCGGCTGGAGCTCGGCGACGGTGATGCGTACCCCCGGCTCGGACGCCAGTCGGAACCGGGCTCCCGCCGCCACCCACCAGCCGTACGACCGCAGCCCGTTCACCACGGCCGACTCGTCCCGTACCGGCACCCACACGTTCATCCCGCTCGCGCCGTGCGCCGCGATGCCACGGGCCGCCAGCTCCCGGAGAAGCGCACCCCGGCGCCGGGCGTACATCTCGCGCGCGCGTGTCACCAACGCGCGCGTGCCGTCGTCGGTCAACAGCCCGTACACCGTCTCCTGCAGGAGATGGCTGACCCAGCCGGACGTCAGCAGCAGCCGCCCGTCGTGCCGGGCCAGGGTGGTCGCATCGCAGGCCGCGGCCGCCCACCGCAGGTCGGTCCCGAGGAACTTGCTCACCGTCCGCACATGCACCCAGCGCGACAGCCCACCCGACGTCAGGGTGAGCAGGGGGGCATGCGCGATCTCGGAGGCATGGTCGTTCTCGACGACCAGCAGATCCGGTTCCTCCCGCAGAACCTCGACGAGCTCGTCCCGGCGCGCCGCGGAAAAACAGCCCCCACAGGGGTTCTGCGCCCGCGGACTGCACACCAGCGCGCGTACGCCCGCGCGTACGGCTGCCCGAAGTGCCTCGGGGCGCACCCCCTCGTCGTCGACGGCCACGGGAACGATGCGCAGCCCCAGAGCCGTGACCAGATCCAGCAGATGGTGATACCCGGGATCCTCCATGGCCACGGCGTCTCCGGGCCGAAGCTCCACGGACAGCAGCCGCCCGATCAGATCCAGAGCGCCGTGCGCGAACGTCACCTGCTCCACCGGTACGCCGTCAGGACGCAGCCAGTCCCTCACGGCCTCCTCCAGCCGCTCCAGCCTGGGTGTCGCGCGATGGGAGCGGGCGCCGGGGGACAGGCGTGTGGGCGGCACCAGCCCGGGCAGCAGCTCCGGGGCGGGATGCCCGCCGGCCAGGTCCCGCAGCCCTTCCGGCACCCTCGGCGGCCTGCGTGACGCCACGGACGGAACCGCCGCCACCACTGTGCCGCCCCGCCCGCGCGTGACGACGATGCCGCGTCGCCGCAACTCCTTGTAGGCCGTCGCGACCGTCCCGGGGCTCACCCCGAGCTCGTCCGCGAGCCGCCGCACCGGAGGCAGCGCGGCCCCCGGCCCCAACGCCCCCTCGGACACACCTCGTTCGACGGACGCGGCAATCCCCTTGGCCGTCGTACCACTGATCCCATATTGTGTTACCACATTGCCAAGTATGTATCAATACATAATTTCAGGCAAGGGGGAGCCCGTGCATCCGATCCGCCGCGCAGCCACATGGACCCACCGCATACCCGGAGGACGCGACGGACGAAGAATGCTGACCATCGCCTTCGTCGACCGTGTCGGAAGCGGCCTGTGGGCCTCAGTCAGCGTCCTGTACTTCACCTACGTCTCGGGCCTCTCCATCGGCCAGGTCGGCACCCTCGTCGCCGTGGCCGGAGCCGCCGGGATCGCGGGCGCACCCCTCGGCGGGCGTCTCGCGGACCGCTTCCCGCTCACCCACGTCCTGATCACCGTCCAACTGCTGCGCGCCGTCGCCTCCTTCGCCCTGCTGACCACCGACCACTACGGGCTCCTCGTGGTCTACTGCTCCCTCGGCAGCCTCGGCGACCGCGCCGCCAACGTCCTCACCAAGCTCTACGCCACCCGCATCGCCGGCCCCGACCGCGTCCGCTACCAGGCCGTCCAGCGCACCGTCGCCAACGCCGGCTGGGCCCTCGGCGGCCTCACCGCCGCGGCAGCCCTCGCACTCGACAGCACCGCCGCCTACCGATGGCTCCTCGCGGGCGACGCCCTCTCCTTCGTCGCCTGCGCCCTGCTCACCCTCCGCTGCCACGAGCCCCGCTCGGCCTCCCGCACGGTGACCACCTCCAAGCAGCCCAGTCCCACCGCCGCACCGACCGGCCCCTGGCGCGACCGCACCTATCTCGCCTACGTGGCCACCGACACCGTCCTCTTCCTCGACGACGCCGTCTTCAAGGTCGGCCTGCCCCTCTGGATCGCCCACACCGGCACCGCACCGCACGGCCTCGCACCCCTGCTGCTGGTCCTCAACAACGTGATGGTCGTGGGCCTCCAGGTCCCCCTGGCCCGCTTCGGCGCGACCACGGCCGCCGCCCGCGCCCTCCTCATCCCCCTCTCGGTGACCTTCGCCCTGGCCGGCATCGCCATGGCCGCCTCGGCGACCGGCGGGACCGTCACCACCACCCTGTTCCTCACCGCCGCAGCCGCACTCTTCACCCTCGCCGAGATGCTCCACGCCACGATCGCCTGGGAACTCTCCGTCGCCCTGGCCGCCGACACCTCCCAGGGCGCCTATCTCGGAGTCCACGGCCTCGCCCAGTCCGCCCAGCGCAGCATTGGACCACTCGCCGTCACCACAGCCATCGCCACCGGCCCCGCCGGCTGGCTCGCCTTCGGCGGCGTCATCGCCGTGACCTGCGCAATCCAGCATCGCCTGGTCCGTGAACGACTCACGCGAGGGCCATTGTCAGTGGCGCCGGTTACTGTGAGTGAGCATTGATCGACCGTGCTCACAGGGGGAAACATGGCACACACCGACCGCCAGACCATGCGCCGCGTCCTGGGCCGCGAAATCGCCGGCACCATCGGCCTGCTCACCGACGAACACGACTTCCGTGCCATGCAGCACTACCGCAGCTTCACCTTCGACGACCACGCCACCTACCTCCGCCAGGTCGAAGACCTCCTCAGGACACGCGCCCAGCAGGGCAGCCACACCACCGTGGCCCTCTTCGACCCGCAGGAGTACGCCGAATACTGCACCGCCAGGAACCTCGACCCCGACCTCCCCGCCAACCGCACCCGCTTCACGGCCCAACTCGCGACCACGGGCCCCACCATCCCCTACGACGGCCAGCCCCTCGCCGACCTCGTCCCCACCCTCGTCGACGAAGCCGTACGCCAGGCCACCTGGGAGTACGCGGCCACACTCCTGTCCCGCCTGGGTGCCTGCGCGACCTGCGGCGAGGACATCGGCCGCGCGGCCTTCGCACGCGCGTCCGACCTCCTCACCCGCATCCTCGACACAGCACCGCCCGGCTACCGGCACCTCGTCTGCAGCGTCACGGCAACACCCGAAACACTCGTCGCCGTCCTCCACGCAGACGGAGAGACCGACGGCACCACCCACCTCGACGAGGCCGAAGCCCTGGAGTTCACCACCGTCCTCGCCCTCGGCCTCGCCACCCAAGGGCCCGGCGGCCTGGTCATGCGTACCAGCGCCCCCGGCACCCCCGACCAGGTCTACGGCTGGCGGATGCGCGGCGACGGCCTCGAACCCCTGACCGCCGGCGAGGTCTTCGACGCCTACTGCACCGACGCCGAATCGGGCGAACTCATCTCACCCGAGTCCGGCGTCGACTACTGCGTCCCACCGGACCTCGGAGAGGAGGGCCCGCTGCCCGACCACCACCACTGAGCAAGCCCGCGACACCCCACGAAGAGGGGCGCTCCACCCGGAGGCGGAGCGCCCCTGCTCACAGGCAGTCGGTTCCGGACCGACCACCCACTCGGCACCTACTCGCCGGACAACACGGCCTGCGCCGCACTGCGCGCCTCCTCGGCGCTGTCCGTCGCACGCGCGGCCGCCGCGGCACGCTCGCACTGCGCCAGCGTGTACTTCGCCAGCGTCGCCCGCACATAAGGAATCGACGCCGCACCCATGGAAAGGGAGGTGACACCCAGACCGGTCAGCACACAGGCGAGCAGCGGGTCGGACGCCGCCTCGCCACACACGCCACAGCTCTTGCCCTCGGCCTTGGCCGCCTCGGCCGACAGCGCGACCAGGTCGAGCAGCGCGGGCTGCCACGGATCCTGCAGTCGGGACACCGCACCCACCTGCCGGTCCGCGGCGAACGTGTACTGCGCGAGGTCGTTCGTCCCCAGCGACAGGAACTCGACCTCCTGAAGAATCGAGCGCGCCCGCAGCGCGGCCGACGGGATCTCCACCATGGCGCCGAACTTCGCCCGCAGCCCCGCCTCGCGGCACGCGTCCGCGAACGCCTTCGCGTCGGCGCGGTCAGCCACCATCGGGGCCATCACCTCGAGGTAGACCGGCAGACCCTCGGCCGCCTTCGCCAGCGCCGTCAGCTGGGTGCGCAGGACATCCGGGTGGTCGAGCAGGGTGCGCAGACCCCGCACGCCCAGCGCCGGGTTCGGCTCATCGGCCGGAGTCAGGAAGTCCAGCGGCTTGTCCGCGCCCGCGTCCAGGACTCGCACGACGACGCGCCCCTCGGGGAAGGCCTCGAGCACCTGCCGATAGGCCTCGACCTGCTTCTCCTCGGACGGCGCGCTCTTGCTGTCGTCGAGGAAAAGGAACTCGGTGCGGAAGAGACCGACACCCTCAGCACCCGCCTCCACGGCGGCGGGAACGTCAGCCGGCCCACCGACGTTCGCCAGCAGCGGCACCTTGTGACCGTCGGCAGTGGCACCCGGCCCCGTCGAAGCGGCCAGCGCCGCCTTGCGCTCCGCGGCAGCGGCCTCGAGCTGCGCCTTCTTCTCGTCGCTCGGGTTCACGAAGATGTCGCCCGTGCTGCCGTCGACCGCGATCATCGTGCCCTCGGCCAGCTCACCGGCACCCGGCAGCGCCACGACCGCCGGCACGCCGAGCGCACGCGCCAGAATCGCGCTGTGGCTCGTCGGTCCGCCCTCCTCGGTCACGAAACCGAGCACGAGCGTCGGGTCCAGCAGCGCCGTGTCGGCCGGCGCCAGATCCCGCGCCACCAACACGTACGGCTCGTCGCTGTCCGGGACACCCGGCATCGGGACGCCCAGCAGACGGGCGACGATACGATTCCGCACGTCGTCGAGGTCGGCCACGCGCCCCGCGAGGTACTCGCCGGCTCCCGCCAGCAGCTCGCGGTAGGACGCGAAGGCGTCGTAGACCGCACGCTCGGCCGTGCTGCCGACGGCGATACGCCGGTCCACGTCCGCCATCAGCTCGGGGTCCTGGGCCATCATGGCCTGTGCCTCGAGCACCGCCTGGGCTTCGCCACCCGCCAGATTGCCGCGCGCCATCAGATCGGCCGCGACGGCCTCCACGGCCTTGCGTGCGCGCCCCTGTTCGCGCTCCGCCTCCTCCGCAGGTATCTGCTTGGCAGGCGGCTCGAGCACCGCCGTTCCCATGTGCCGAACCTCGCCGATCGCCACACCGTGACTCACGCCGACGCCTCGCAGCGTTGTCTCCATCTCACCCGTCTCCGTTAAGTGCGGCGGGTCCCGCCGCCGCGATGGTTGTCCTGCATGCCGTCGCGCCCTTCAGCGCGACGGCGTTGGCATCACTGCCAGGAAAAGAGAACGTCGCCGGCCTTCACGTCGCCGTCTTCACGAAGATCACCGAGGGCGTCGGCCGTGGCCTCCAGTGCCACGACAGGGCACACGGGAGACTTGCCGGCCTCTTCGACCGCCGCCGGGTTCCAGCGCACGATGCCCTGCCCGCGGGTCACGGTGTCGCCCTTGTTCACGAGGAGCTCGAAGCCCTCGCCGTTGAGCTGCACGGTGTCGATGCCGAGATGGGTGAGCACTCCATGTCCCTCGGCGTCCACGACGACGAAGGCGTGCGGGTGGAGGGAGACGATGACTCCGTCCACGGGCGCCACCGCCTCGGAAGGTTCGCGCACCGGGTCGATCGCCGTACCCGGGCCGACCATGGCCCCGGAGAAGACCGGATCCGGCACCGAGGCCAGTCCGATGGCGCGTCCTACAAGAGGGGACGTCACGGTGGTCATGGGAAGCCTCCCAGGGGTGGAGATGTACATGGGCCGTTACTGCCTGTCCAGGACGGCGCACTGTGCAGCAGGGTATGTCAGATGAAGTACCGGTTCCGCACGAGAGTCCGATCCGTGGTCTAGACCACAAGCCTAATGGATTTGCGCCCGCTCTGCGGCCCCGTGTACAGTCGTACTCCTGCTTGGGGTGAGCGACGCGATCAAGCGCGCTTGGCGAGCAGCATCCAACTCGGTCAGATCCTAACTTTGGATCATCTTCTGCATGCCTGCAGGACGGTGGTCAGGAGGACGGAAAAACCCTGATAGTGTTGGAAACACCGAAGGGAAGCGCCCGGAGGAAAGCCTGAGAGAGTCTCTCGGGTGAGTACAAAGGAAGCGTCCGTTCCTTGAGAACTCAACAGCGTGCCAAAAATCAACGCCAGATATGTTGATACCCCGTCCCCGGCAGTGATAGCCGAGGATGAGGTTCCTTTGAAAAAACACAGCGAGGACGCTGTGAGCCAGGAGGACTATTCCTCCTCCTGGTTCCGCTCTCGTGGTGTTGCACCGGATTACCGGTAAACATTCACGGAGAGTTTGATCCTGGCTCAGGACGAACGCTGGCGGCGTGCTTAACACATGCAAGTCGAACGATGAAGCCCTTCGGGGTGGA